>CAYZNS010000040.1:1856-2289 GCA_964479945.1 uncultured Candidatus Saccharibacteria bacterium | reverse complement strand
GGCGTGGCGCCGGGGCGCAAGCTGCGCAGCGACACCACGGTGGTGGAGAGCAACCTGCACTACCCGACCGACAGCACGCTACTGGGTGATGGGATCCGGGTGCTCAGCCGCTGTCTGGAACGAGTCGCCAGCGAGTGCGACTCCGGTGCGGTGGTGGTGGTGGATCATGCGCGAGCGGTGAAGCATCGGCTGTTGGAGATCAGCCGCGCGGCCAAGTCCCTCACCGAGGCCGGCCAGCAGCGGCTGCAGGAGGGCTACCGGAAGCTGGTGGTGCTGACCCGGGGCGTGGTGCAGGCCAGCGGGGTGCTGGAGGGGCTGGCAGTGGGGCGGTTGAACGGCCCGCGGACGGCTGTCGCAGGCCCGCGCCCGCCACCGGAAGCCCGCCGCGGGCTGGTTCCAGCGGGCGCTGCGCTGGCGGCGGGCACCGAAGCCG
>CAYZNS010000040.1:0-1846 GCA_964479945.1 uncultured Candidatus Saccharibacteria bacterium | reverse complement strand
GTGCGGCAGGCCAGCGCAGTGCTGGAAAATCTGCAAGCGGGGCGGCTGAAGGTGGCGGGCGATCTGCTGCGCGTGGAGACGCAGATCGGCCAGTTGCGGCGCTTCCTGCCCTTGGTCCAGAAGGTGATCGCGCAGACCCAGGAGCGGGTCTGGGAGGGGAACCGCCACGTGGTGGGCAAAGTGCTGAGCCTGTTCGAGCCGCACACCCAAGCCATCCGCAAAGGGAAGGCCCATAAGCCCACCGAGTTTGGTAGGCTGGTGCGGATCGACGAGGTGGAAAACGGCATCGTGAGCCACTACGAAGTTCTGGAGGGCAACCCCGCGGACAGCAACGCTTGGCAACCGGCCCTGGCCGCACACCAGGCGCAGTTCGGGCGGCCGCCGCAGATGGCCACCGCCGACCGAGGTTATTTTTCGGCGGCCAACGAGCGCGCCGCGCAAGCGCTGGGCGTCGAGAAGGTGGCGCTGCCGGCCCGCGGGCGTCTGTCGCAGGCCCGCGCCCGGCACCAGAAGCAGCGCTGGTTCCAGCGGGCGCTGCGCTGGCGGGCCGGCATCGAAGCCGACATCAGCACGCTGAAGCATCCGTTTTCGATGTTGCGCGCCACCTACCAAGGGGACCGTGGATTCCAGCGCTACGTGGGATGGTCGATCCTAACCAAGAATCTGTTTTCGATGGCCCGCTGGCTGGTGCGCAGGAGAGCCGATGGCCAGCAAGCTTGACTCCCCCAGCCAGCGACGCAAGCTCCTCCGCGAGATGCAGCGTCTGGCCCAGGTGGCCCTCTTCGGGACGCTGTCGGAGAGTTATCGCACCTGCGGTCACCCGGGCTGCCATTGCCACGGGCCGGGACCCAAGCACGGCCCGCACCTACATGTGAGTTACCGGGGCGAGCAGGGCAAGACCACGGGCTACTACGTACCGAAAGCCGCCCAGCAGGCCACGCGGGAAGGGGTGGCTGCCTGGCAACGAATGCAGCAATGTTTGAGGGAACTGGCGGAGTGGAACAAGCAACGCAACCTGCGGCGCGCTCGGGAGCCCCACGCGCGATGAGGCGGTGGCTGATCGTGACTCTCGCGGCGGTGGCTGTCGTGTGTCTGTTGGTAGGTCTGTGTCCGCAGCAGGCCGTGCCTGCCGTGCACAGCCAACCGTTCCTGGCCTTTGGTGCGCGCCCCCTTCACCCGTTTGTGGAACCAACACAGGCCTCACCCACCGCCGCGCTGGCCGTCAGAGGCCCACCATTAGGCCAGGCTCGCGCTGAACTGCTCGCATCCCTCGCTGACCAGCGTGTACTCTTGACGGAGCGCGACGTCCGTCCACCGTCGTTGGACACCCGAGGGCCACCGGGCAACCGCGAACGGGCCTTCGTGACTGCAAAGGCTGCCGGCAAGGCCGGCAGCCCAAAGCAACAGGACCGTTCCCATCCCCTACGGCCCATGCGGGTCGCAGCGAGGCCCGCCACCGACGAAGGGGGTTTTGCAACAGCCTTTAGCTAGTCTCCTGTCCCGGATAAACTTTGACAGCACCTGCCATTCCGTGTGGGGCGGGCGTCCACGCCCGCGCGGGACGTCCACGTCCCGCCAAGGCCGGACCTGGAGGTCCGGCGCAGTCCTGGAGGACTGCCCCACAAATCATTGTCAACTCTTAGCCGGGACAGGACACTAGCCGCCGCCGGCGGCGGGGGTTTCGACACCGGAGGGGGGAGGTGAGGGTTTCTTCGGGGCCAGCGCACGGACGTCAAAGAAGCGCCAGCGGCAGGCGTCGCAGCGGTAGCCGTGGCGGTGGACCGAGCGCGTCAGCCCCTTGAACCAGCGGACGGGCACCTTGCGGGGCGAGACTCGCTCCAGGTTC
>CAYZNS010000039.1:0-2343 GCA_964479945.1 uncultured Candidatus Saccharibacteria bacterium | reverse complement strand
GCAACCTTTTTGCCAAAAAGGTTGCTGCCAAAGAAATCTTTGGCTCGAACCTCGTTTTGGCCAACCGCGAGGCACGGCTTACCGCGCCGAGCGGAGAGGATTTGTCGGGGCAAAACGCTTGGGCGGCACTTCGTGCCGCCACAGAAAAAATTGGCGTTGTTGCGGAAAGTCAGATTGTGGTGTCCTCGGCAGGAATTGAACCCGCATCGTATCCTTAGGACGGATCTGCTCTATCCATTGAGCTACGAGGACGTGTCTTATCCGTACAAAAATGCGCCGGCAATAACAAGCGAATTGAGAATAATTATGGTCAGATTCGTCACAATAATCGGTTTTTGGTTGTGATTGATGCCATACAGCATCCAAAGAATGGCAAAAAACGTGTAGCCGCTCCATGCGATGATGGATATGCCGCCCGCGTTTTTCTCGCTCCAGATTTTAATGACTTGCGGGATAGTCATAGAGGGCCCGCCGATGCCGATTACATAGATAAATTTATCAAGAATTGGTTCAGACCGCCGTGCTGCGCGGCGTTCCTTGAGCAGTTGGTACAAATTTATGGCTGATCGCATGGGAGCGTGATAGTATAGGAATAATAACATTGAAACCTGTTCCGCGAAAGGGGTAATTATATGGCTCTGGTAGATATTGTCCGCTATTGTCCTTTGTGTGGAGCAGTGTTGGAGTACTATTGCCTTGGCATGGCGTATAACTTGCAGACCGGCGGCTATTATCGATGCAATACCTGCGTGTGCGAATTCAGGGAACATTCGTTTCCCACGACGGGTATCTATGTGGTGATTCCAGTCGTTTTTGATGAACAAGAAATGGGAAAGCGATTTTGTTTCCTGTGCGGATGCGAATTAGCATATGGTTTCTATTTTGAGGAGTTTGACTGGAGAGGAAATCAGTATAGCGGCATACAGGCAGGTGCAAAAGTGTACTATTGCCCGCGATTTCAGGAGTATCACATGCATGTATGGGCAGAATTTCCGGCCGAGCAGGATAATCAAACCGTCATCTCGCTTGTAAGCTATGAAATGCTGGTGCGGCTGGAATTGCAAAAAGCATAGCTTATAAGCAGGTTCGCCGGGAGACCGCGAACCTTTTTGTTTTTTAGGAAGTTTTGTATAATAAAATGCGAAACCAAACACCCATAGCTCATCCGCCAGCCGGCGGAGGCAGAGCAATACAACATAACCGCCCATAGCTCAACTGGCAGAGCAGGGGACTCTTAATCCCAAGGTTGTAGGTTCGATTCCTACTGGGCGGACAAAGACCTATCTTAAGTTCTAATCTGAACCGCACCAGCACATAAAAACATAAACGCCTGTGGAGTAAAATAGTCAGTAAGCAATTACCAGACTAACCACAAACGTTTATGCATAAACAGTTTAGCAAAGAAACACGTACCATGTTAGCGGTTTTGCTTCGAGCACAAGAGTCACCAAAAAAATGTGCCGAGGTACTCGGGTTTGATAAGTCGGCGATCACAAAAGAAATCGCGCGAAATAGAGATGAAGACGAAGTATATCGCGGCTCTTCTGCCCACAAAAAATATCTTGAGCGAAGAAAAAAAGCGAAACAAAGAAGCAGGAAAATTGGTAATGGGTAATGGTAATGGGTAATGGGTAATGGGGTCAGGTAATGGTAATGGGGTCAGTCCCCTTTTTTTAAATAATATCAACATGTGACCTTTACTTTTAAAGTTAGCATGCGTGTGCCTTTATGAGGATGCGGAATTATTAACAAAGCTCTGCAACAGAATTAATGGGGACTGACCCCATTTTGGGGACTGACCCCATTTTCATTTTCATTTTCATTTTCTATTATACCGCATCGCTCGTTTGTGGTTATACAACCTTACACAGTAAAAGTATACGTTATCCACCTTGCGCCCTTTCTCTCTTCGTTTCTGCGCTTTTCGTTCTGCGGTATCAGGAAGATACTGTTTCAGTTTCAGATGCTGGTTCCTTCGCAGCTCCCTGCCAATGGTGGATTTATCTCTGACAAGTTTTTGTGCAATATCGCTGTTTGTAAGGCCTTTCTTCTTTAGTTGATAAATCTTTTCGCGCTCTTTTAGAGCCAATTGCTTATATATTCTGCTGTGCATATACTTTAAGCATAGTGCTTAAAGTTGCACTTCTAAATTGATTTTACATTAATTTTGAAATCCAATGAGTTTCATTGATTTTTTAATAGTACATTAGCAGATACATCAAGCGCATCAGCTAATCGTTCAATTGTCGCAATTGGATTGGCGGCGAGCCAGTGAATCCTCACATTTCCGCGCTTCGCGCGGCCGAATCGATCGGGCAAAAATCGGAAAGTTTGATATTGGTG
>CAYZNS010000038.1:590-2392 GCA_964479945.1 uncultured Candidatus Saccharibacteria bacterium | reverse complement strand
TCCCACGGGCTCTGCGCCCGTGAACGGGTAGCGAAAAATCTCCCCCGTGAAGGGGACGGGGGTGACGCCCGTCGCAATGGGCTGGAGGACCGGGGTGAAGCGGTTGTTGCCCTGGAAGAACAGGAGACTGCCATCGGGCAGCTCGACGGCCACGTAGGCATCGACCTGAACCGGGGTAGAGCCGGGCGTGACCGTGGCGCTCAGGACGAGGGTCTCGCCGGGCCGGAAGCTCGTCGCATTCAGGCTCAGGCCGAGGCGGGGGACGGTGCTCTGGGCTACCGCCAGGGAGAGGTCCAGGGCCAGGCCCACGAGACTGGCGACGAGGACCAGGAGCATACGTCTAAGCGGTGTAGTTTGCATGGCTGATATACCTCCTGCACACAAGAAGCAGGGAGAGCCCCTGGCACTCTCTCCCGGAGGGAGAGGGAACGGAGCCAAGTCCCGCTGTAACAAGCCCTTCGCGCTTAACCTGGCGCCTATGTCAGCCACGGATCCTCATGCCCGTCGTCCCACAGGGCCATTGGCATCGCCTGCGGCTTTCTCAACCCATTCCCGTGTCATCGGCTGCATATAGGATCACCCCTCTCAGCGCCTACGCCACGGCTTGAAAAAAACGCCTCCAGCGTCGCCGGGTCACCCCCGAAAGGACAGCCCCGGCGCGCATGGCACATCGTCGCCTGGTCGTCCTGGAGGCGACGCAGCCCCAGCGTCCTTACCCACCCCAGCGCCGCATCTGTTTCTACCACGAGGGCCGGCACTGTCTTGGCCGGCGGCCGCCCGTCTTCGCGCCGCCGGATCGGGTCATACCGGACCGTCGTGGCCCCAGTGGGGCATTGTCCATCCCGCCATCTATCGACCACATGGACCAGCCCGGCGTCCAAGCCCACCAGCCAGAGATCTCCCCTCCCCCATGCGCCCGGCTCCTCTGGCCTGCTGTACACCCCGCCTACCCGCTGAGCAGTTCCGAGTGGGACCGTCGTTCTGGGTCGCCTCACGGTGGTGCGAGTTGGAGCTTGACAAAGGTACCGTCGCCGCGGCCCAGCAGTATCGACACCGCGGAGAAGCCCGCGTTGGCCGTCACCAGGTCCGGGGTGATATCGTTGTTGAAGTCGGCCATCGCCACAGACACGGGGCCACCGCCCACGGCAAAGCGCTGCTCAGCCGCAAAGGTGCCGTCGCCGCGGCCCAGCAGCACCGACACATCGTCGGAGAATTCGTTGGCGGTCACCAGGTCCGGGATACCGTCGCCGTTCAGATCGCCCACCGCCACGGACCGGGGGGAAGCGCCCACAGCAAAGCGCTGTGCAGCCGCAAAGGTGCCGTCGCCGCGGCCCAACAGCACCGACACATCGCCAAACTGTAGGTTGGCGGTCACCAGGTCCGGGATGCCGTTGCCGTTGAGATCACCCACTACCACGGACGCCGGGGCAGCGGAAGCGCCCACGGCAAAGCGCTGCTGGGGGACAAAGGTGCCGTCGCCACGACCCAGCAGCACCGACACATCGTGGGAGCCCACGTTGGCGGTCACCAGGTCTGGGTGGCCGTCGCCATTGAGGTCGCCCACTGCCACGGACAAGGGGCCAAGGCCCACGGCAAAGCGCTGCTGGGGGGCAAAGGTGCCGTCGCCACGGCCGAGCAATACCGACACATCGGTGGAGAGCCCCTCAAAGCCGCCACGGTTGGCCGTGACCAGGTCCGGGCGACCGTCGTGGTTCAGATCGGCCACCGCTACGGACGCGGGGCCAAAGCCCACGGCAAAGCGCTGCTGGGGGGCAAAGGTGCCGTCGCCACGGCCGAGCAAT
>CAYZNS010000038.1:0-490 GCA_964479945.1 uncultured Candidatus Saccharibacteria bacterium | reverse complement strand
ACCGACACATCGGTGGAGAACACGAAAAAGCTACCCCTGTTGGCTGTTACCAGGTCCAGAATGTCGTCACCGTTGAAATCGGCCACCGCTACGGACGCGGGGCCAAGGCCCACGGCAAAGCGCTGCTGGGGGGCAAAGGTGCCATCGCTGCGGCCCAGCAGCACGGAGACATCGCCGGAGCCCGCGTTGGCGGTCACCAGGTCCAGACGGCCGTCACCGTTGAGATCGTCCAGCGCCACGGACGCGGGGGCAGCCCCCACGGCAAAGCGCAACTCGGCCGCGAAGGTGCCGGCGCCACGGCCCAGCAGCACGGAGACATCGTCGGAGTTTCTGTTGGCGGTCACCAGGTCCGGGCGGTCGTCGCCGTTGAAATTGCCCACCGCCACGGACGCGGGGGCAGCCCCCACGGCAAAGCGCAACTCGACCGCGAAGGTGCCGTCGCCACGGCCCAGCAGCACGGAGACATCGTCGGAGCCCTGTCTCTTATACA
>CAYZNS010000037.1:0-2502 GCA_964479945.1 uncultured Candidatus Saccharibacteria bacterium | reverse complement strand
GAAGCACCGTCTTTATGCGCGCTGCTTCACGGCGCAGGGAAGCTACTTCCTTTACGTTTTTTACTCTGCCTGCCGCCAGATCAAAGTGCAAACTGCTCAAGCGCTGGTGCACCGCATGAAGCGCAGCCTCAAGCTCTGTTTCTGTTTTTTCTCGTAATTCGAGTATTTTCATATCTATTCCATTATGAGCGGGTAACAACCTTAACTTTCATCGGCAGTTTTGCCCCCGCGCGGCGAAGGGCCTCGCGCGCAATATGTTCCGTGACGCCATCCATCTCGAACATTATGCGCCCAGGTCGCACCGGAAACACATACTTATCCGGCGCTCCTTTTCCGCCGCCCAGCGTTGTCTCGGGGGGACGTTTTGTTATGGGCTTGTCGGGAAAAATGCGTATCCAGATCTTGCCGCCCCGCTGAATATAGCGTGTCATGGCGCGGCGTGCGGCCTCAATTTGCCGCGAATCAACCCAGCGCGCCTCCAGCGCTTGCAAGCCGAACGCGCCAAACGCCAGCGTAGTGCCCCGCGTTTCCATGCCGCGGCTCCGGCCGCGCTGCCATTTTCTATGTTTTACTTTTTTGGGAACTAACATAGTGCATTAGAGCATTAGAGCATTAGAGCATTAGAATTAAAGAAATCATTCCGAAACCTAATGCTCTAATACCTAACGCTCTATTATTTCTCTTTTTCAAATTTCTCCCCCTTATAAATCCAAACTTTTATACCGATCGTGCCATACGGCAATTGCGCCTCTTGTTGCGCGTAATCCACATCAGCCCGCAAGGTTTGCAAAGGAATGCGGCCCCTTCGCAACCATTCATACCGCCCCATCTCCGCGCCGTCAAGCCTTCCTTTGAGCGCCACCTTTACACCCTGCACGTCTTTGTTGGCATGCGCCTTTTCAATATTATTTTTAAGGACACGCCGGAACGGCAACCGGCGCCCGAGATCTTGCGCTATCATCTGTGCCAAGATGTTCGCATGCGTCTCCGGCATGCGCACCTCTTCAATATTCAAACGAATATCCAGCCTTCCGCGCCCTTCAACGCCGCCTTCCGGCGCTATGATGCCGGCGGTTGCCGGCTGACGTTCAAGATGAGTCACAAAGCCGTGGATTTTTTCTTTGAGTTTTTCAGCGCCCTCGCCGCCTCTGCCTATTAAAATACCGGGTTGGCTTGTTTTTATCACAATGGTAACCGCGCGGGGGGAACGTTCAATTTCAATATCCTGGATTAAAATATTACGCAACTCCTGCCATAAATACGCTCGCAGAAGCGTGTCTATTTTTAGCAATTGCCGATACCCGCGCGTGTCAAACCAGCGTGATCGCCAGTTTCGTAATATTCCAATGCGTACCCCGTACGGGTGTGCTGTATGTGTCATAATCGCTTCGCTCAAATGCAAAGTTTAAAATTAAAAATTCAAAATTTTGGTATAGCACTTCGTGCTTTTTATCTTATAAAATTCGTCCCGACCCTGGTCGGGACACCAAAACTTTGCACTTTGCACTTTGCACTTTGAATTTTTAATTTTCTCCTATCACTATTGTTATATGGCTTGTCCGTTTGCGGATGGTAGTTGCCCGTCCCCGCGCGCGTGGCATAAATCTCTTAAACACCGCGCCTTCATCTACGGTAAGGGAATGAATAACGAGGGTATGTTCCGGCAATCCAAGTTGTTTCGCGTTTGCCACCGCCGACGCCAGTAGCTTTTTTAACACAGGCGCCGGCCGCTGGGGAAGCGCGGCAAGCTGCGTCTCGGCAATCCGTATCGACACACCACGGATAGTATCGGCAACCCGCCGGACTTTTTGTGGAGATATGCGCGCATAATTTAGTTTTGCGGTTGCGGTTTTCATTTTCTAGAGCATTAGAGTATTGGGGCGTTAGAGCATTAGGAAAAGAAACTCGCTTCCCAACCTAATGTTCTATCGCCTATTTTGTGGCTGTTTTTGCCTTTTGTTCCTGTTCCTTCTGCATCTTGCCGCCGTGGCGCACAAATTTCCGCGTAGGACTGAATTCGCCCAGGCGATGGCCGATCATATCTTCATGCACAACTACTGGAATATGATCTTTGCCATTGTGTACGCCGATGGTAAACCCAACCATGTCCGGGCTTATCGTGGAACTGCGCGCCCACGTCTTAATAACCGCCTTGCTCCCCGGCTGTAAGCGAGAAAGCTTCTTCGCAAGCTTCACGTCTATGTATGGACCTTTTTTTGAACTTCTGCTCATGAAACGTGTAACGTAGAGCGTGTAACGTAGAGCGTAGAGCGCGAGAAAATAAAGTTCTCGCGTTACACGTTCTACGTTACACGTTTTGCGCTTACTTCCTTCTCTCCACAATAAAATTATTCGAATATTTCTTCTTATTTCGCGTCTTGACGCCGCGCGTGCCTTTCCCCCATTTATTCTTGGGCCGCCGCGTACCGCGAAGCGCCCGGCCCTCGCCGCCGCCATACGGATGATCAACCGGATTCATGGCAGATCCGCGCACCGTAGGAC
>CAYZNS010000036.1:2120-2609 GCA_964479945.1 uncultured Candidatus Saccharibacteria bacterium | reverse complement strand
AACAAGAGTTTCTCGATCTCCGATAAGAAGAGGATCATGGAATACACTGTCATCATTCATACAGCCGAGGAGGGGGGGTATTGGGTAAAGGTTCTAGTGCTGCCGGGATGTCTCTCACAAGGAGAGACTATCGATGAAGCTCTCGTGAATGTTCGAGAAGCTATCGAGCTGCATCTCGAAGGCTTACGGGAAGAGGGTCAGGAGGTCCCTAAGGATGGAGGGTTCATGATCGGAAGGGTCGAAGTCTCGGAGGTTCCATGAACTCCAGCGGCGTGACTCTACCTCAAGATCGCTCATGCCCTGCACGGCAAGGCGAAGAAACTCATCTACCGCTCACCCGTGACCGGCGATGTGGTCATCTTTGATCATGAAAGAAGAGTCAGCCGTCAGCGGTCAGCAATGGAAAGAAGAGCAAAGACTGGCAAAGATAGCAAATGAACGACACGAAAACACAAGAGGGTATTGCCATGATCTATAAAGGCATTGTGA
>CAYZNS010000036.1:0-2110 GCA_964479945.1 uncultured Candidatus Saccharibacteria bacterium | reverse complement strand
GCATTGTGAAGGGAAAAGTGGTCACGTTGGAAGGCGAAGCGACTCTCCCCGAAGGCACGCGCGTCAGTGTCATCCCTGAGCAGCCGGTGATGATCAACGGCACGCAGCATCCTATGTCCTTGAAAGCGTGGTTGCAGGAAGCCCGCCAGGTCCGGGCGCAACTTCCTCAGACCAGTGATTCGGTGGAAATCCTGCGACAACTTCGAGAGAAACGCTAGCGACGTCGTCATCTTTGATCATGATCCATTTTAATGAGAGCGATCAGCTATCAGCATTCAGCAGTCAGCTCAAGAAAAAAAGACAGGAACGAAGCTGTCGGAGTACCTGATCATGAAAGCCACTGTCCAAGACCGTATCAGGCTGGAGCAAGAGACTGCTCACTTAGTAGAACAATTGAAAATGATGGGAGCAAGGAAAATTGTTCTTTTCGGCTCCCTGGCGCGAGGGGAGCTGTCCCTCTTCAGTGATATTGACCTCCTGGTCCTGTTTGACCAGGATAAGCCGTCTCGCGAGCTGACTCGCGCTGTCTATCAGCAGGTGGATGCTCGGGAGGCGGTGGACATCCTGGCTTATAGTTGTCAGGCAATGGAGACGCTTAAAGAGCGGCCCTTTTTCCGACACATCCTTTCCTATGGGAAGGTGCTGTATGAAGCAGCCTAAACAAGAGGCCCAACGGTGGCTCCAGCAGGCCCAATCGGATTTTGCTTTCTTGGACGTAGCGCGACAAGCTGGGAAGTACGATATTTGTTGTTTCCTCGCCCAGCAGACGGCCGAAAAGGCACTTAAAGCTTACCTCTTCCATCAGGGCGAGGAATTGCTCTTCACCCATGCGATCTTCCGCCTTTGTGAGCTGGCCACGCGGTATGATCCTGCCTTTGTGGAGATCCGAGAGCAGGTGAAGCTGCTCGATTTTTATTACGTTGAAGCCCGCTACCCAAATGCCATGGAAGATGTCATTCCGGCGGTCTTCTACAGTAATAAGGACGCTGAGCAAGCCATCGAGATGGCCCGCATAGTCATTGAGGCCGTGCAAGCCCGCATCGAGACGCAGGAGGAGCCTGAAGGAGGAAGGAATGAGCCGCAGTGACTTCAGAGACTTCTACGGCGAGATGGCCAAGCTCGCTCTGTCGGCGGCAAGGCGAAGAAACTCATCTACCGCTCGCCGGTGACGGGCGATATCGTCATCTTTGATCACGATCTGTTTTGAGAGAAGCTATCAGCCGTCAGCGGTCAGCAAGGCAGGAAAAATTGAATAGCACTCAGCAGTCAGCAAGGCGGGAACAACTAAAGGGCATCCCACAACGCAAATTCGCATCAGCGCTTCGGATGATCTTGCCGCCAGGCGAGGTAGGCCATGACCCCGAAGAAGAGCACGACCATCGCTATAGGGATCAGTAAAGCATCCATTATGTCTTCTGTGCCCTAATCGTTGGGATAGATCTAGACCAGCAGTCAGCCATCAGCTATCAGCAATCAGCCAGACAAGGAAAGCTATCAGCCATCAGCGGTCAACCGTCAACCAGACAAGGACAAATGATAGATTTTGTACCTCTTCCTATTAGCCTTAATGGACGGTTTCTTGTCCCGTGTTGTTTTGGCTGAGAGCTGAGAGCTGAAAGCTAATGCTATGACAAGCCAAGCGCCCGGCACAGCCCTCTTTCCTGCTGTCATCGACAGCACCAACCTCCTCGCCGCCTGGGAGAAGGTGGAGGAGAACGCCGGCGCGCCAGGCGTGGATGGCATCTCGGTGGACGTCTTCGGCCTGGCCCTAGAAGAGGAACTCTCACGTCTGCAAAGTGACCTGCGAGATCATGCCTATCGCCCACAACCGTTGCTGCGCGTCACGGTCACTAAGCCTCAGGGTGGAATCCGCGCGTTAGCAATTCCCACCGTGCGCGATCGAGTAGCGCAGACCGCCGTGTCACTGGTCATCACCCCTCTTCTGGAAGCCGAGTTCGAGGACGTCAGCTTCGGCTACCGCCGTGGCCGTTCGGTTGAACAAGCCCTCTTTAAGGTGCGGCAGTACCGGGATGAGGGGTATCAATGGGTGGTAGATGCAGACCTCGACGCCTTTTTTGATAACGTCGATTGGAGCTTGCTCTTCACCCGC
>CAYZNS010000035.1:0-2660 GCA_964479945.1 uncultured Candidatus Saccharibacteria bacterium | reverse complement strand
GGGAGCTTTTCTCTTTGCGAATCTATTGATATTATTATTTTGTGGACGCGAGGGCCGGGTCCGGAGGGTTCCGGGAGCGGACTCGTCAACCCGCTTTTTGGGGTTCGACTCCCCCTCGGTCCATACGAGGAATCTCATCACGCGATGGGATTTTTCGTTTATTTTTTCGTGCATGATGTTTGATTATTATTTTTGCAAGGCGACTTCCACGCCGAGTTTTTCTTTTAATATATCTTTGATCAGATCAACCTCTGCTTTAAGAATAGTAAATTCATCGTCAAAATCGATGAAGCGTTTGAGAAAATGATCCAACGTAACGGTAAGTTGCTGAATCTGCGCGCGAAGTTCGCTCATCTCATTGCGCACCTCCCAAAGCTGTCCTTCTATTTTCTGAAATCGCGCGTCATTCCTTTGTTCAAAGTCTTGCAATTGCTTGCCAACCGTTTGTATTATTGAATGCTCAAAAGTTTGAAACTGCGTGTCAATTTTCTCAAACCGCGTGTCAATTTTCTCAAACCGCGCGTCAATTTTCTCAAACCGCGTGTCAATTTTCTGGAATCGCCCGTCATTTCTTTTTTCAAAAGAAGATAAGCGTTTATCAAATGAACGCCCAAAACCATCCAAACGTTTATCCATGGCCTTTCCAATGGAAACGGAGAGTTCTTTGAAATCCTTTTTTGTTGCCTGTTCAGCCATACGTTCAATATAATCTTCCCAAAAATTTATCGCAACAACTTCTGAATTTGTTTTAAACTAAAATCCAAAAAGTTTCAAGAATGGCGTGAAGAGACTTGCGCCCGTGGTAGACGATTTGCACATATGAGTTGCTTCGTCCCATATTTGCCCGGAAGGACAATCGGTGGTGCTTGTGGGTTTGCACATCTGTGTTGCGGTATCCCAATAGTAACCCGATGCGCATGTGGTGGAAGTAGTGCCGCCTCCACAATCCATGGAACATGATGTGGCAGTTTCACTGCCGCTGCATACATGGTCGCCACAATACCCGGAAGTGACGGTACTGCAATCAGCCGGACAAGAACCAGACGATTCTCCGGAATCACAGATACCGTTATTGTTGCATGCGGTGGTGCTTCCACCGCCGCAGTCAGACCAGCACGAGGTGGAAGTTTCGTTTGAACTACATATATGGTCTCCGCAATAGTTGCTTGTGGGGCAAGACGAAGAACTTGAGTAACAAAGACTATTACTCGCGCACCAATAGTATCCGGCGCCAGCACATGATGTTGAGGTATAACACGTACTAGGGCTTGAGCATGAGCCAGATGTTGTACCACCTCCGCTCGTCGGGTAACAATAATTCCCCGTGGCATTCCATGTGCAGCCAGAAACCGCTGTACAATTTGCTTGGCTGCTGTCAGCCGTTCCATCACATGAGCTAGTGCTGCTACCGCCTCCGCAACCCGGATCAGCCATATCAATAAATCCATCGCCGTCATTGTCTTTGCCGTCCGCGCAATAAACGGCGTCATAGCAGGTCTCGGGGCTGCATGTGGTAGCCGCATACTCTTCATCATTGTCATCAGCGCCGTAGCAGCCGGTATCTGCTGGATAATCAATTAAGGTATCACCGTCATTATCTTTACCATCGGAACATTGAAGTTTAATGGCCGTAGTGGTTATAGGACATTCTCCCGCGGTGTAGTTCGCAACCGTCAAATAGGCTGGATGGAAAAATTCACATTTTGTCTCGTTGTTCAATTGGCAATACCGCGCGCCGGTACTGTCGTATTTGCTGTAAGAAAATCCTGGGCACGCATAAGCATCGCCATCGTATGTCGTTTTACTGCATGTGCTTGAAGATGTACTCCATACGCACCGCTCCGCCGCATGGCAGGTTGCTTCAGTAACATAAGTTGTACAATGAGTGGTGCCTGTTCCGGCTCCTATACTTTCAGAGTCATCAAAATTATCCACACATCCGGTATCCTTTGGATAATCAATGAATCCATCGTTGTCGTTATCAATGCCGTCGGAGCATTGAGGTTTTACCGTCGTTCCTCCGCAATCCATCGCGCAGCTAGCGCCTGTCTCTCCCGGATCACAGATATGATTGCCGCAGACATAATTGACCGCGGTTCCCGAACAATCCGGAATCCCGAAATTCTGCCAGTTTGCCGGATCATCATTGCCCGCGCCCGGCTTCCACGCAAATTTACTCTTAGGGATCGTAAGGCACTGCGCGTGAATCTTCGCGATATAGTCAGAATATTCCGCGTCCGTGCGATTCAAAATAAATGATTTCTCCGTTACACCGTCGCTGAATTTCCAAATGTGTTCTACCCAATTGGTTCCGCCTCCCGTTCCCCCGCAATCTCCCGGACACGAAGTATAATTTTCATTCGCTTCGCAGACCTTATTATTATTGCAGGTAAACGTAGTAGTGCCGCTTTCGCACCCGTAATATGTGCCGCACGCAGGGGAACTAAACGTAACCACCATTCTCTGCCCTGCCGGGCAACTTGTCACTGTGGGCATCGCCGGGCATATCGTCGGTTTATTGCCCCTCTCGCATTCCTCTTTCGTGTGATACACAAAAGGATCAGAACATCCGCTTGTTCCCTCCTGGCGGCATGCTTTTATGGATGCGTCAAACACGTATCCCTGCCAATACGCCTGACATATGATCGGTTTCTCCTCAC
>CAYZNS010000034.1:0-3493 GCA_964479945.1 uncultured Candidatus Saccharibacteria bacterium | reverse complement strand
CGCGCTTCGCGCGGCCGAATCGATCGGGCAAAAATCGGAAAGTTTGATATTGGTGCGCGGGAGAGGACTCGAACCTCCAAGCCTTTGCAGGCACCAGCCCCTCAAGCTGGCGAGTTTACCAATTTCTCCACCCGCGCTTAATTTTTTATTACAACCCCAATTGTACGCAATGCTTTATTAATTTTCAACCTTTTTCTTTCTAAACACACTACGGAATCAGAATAGTATATATACTTTAGAAGCTTTAAAGATTCTCGCTTGGCATATTTTAACTGAGACCAAGATTTTCCTTTTGCCGCGCTAATATGCCCCCTTATACCTATTTTTTCATTCAAAGCTCTCTGAAGCCATAAAATATGTTCCGTGCTAGCAGAAACAAATGCAGTATAAAACATATAGCTTGATTTCCATCTGGGGTCCCAATAGGAATAAAATGTTCCATCTCCATCTAGATGACCCCTCAAGAAGTCCATAAAATATGTATGTGGCACTTGAACTTCTCCTATAATCTTGGTCTTATTTGGCATTAGTCCTATACTTACCAAAAAACGATAAAAAATGACATCCCCAATTTGAACTACAAAATATTTTTTCTCTCTATTGGAACCGCTCGCCTTTTTACCAACATGACAATCAATCTTAAGCGACTTCAAAAATGCTTTTATTAACTGCCGATCTTTTGAGGTGAAACTTATATGCCTCCCATCTTTGGACAAACTCCCATCTGTAACTAAAAGCCCAATAGCATATGCAAAATCGGATGACCATTCAATTTTTACTTTCTCTTTTGGTTTAATGCCGGCCACTTCTCTATCATATAAAATTTACTTCCATTGCTCAAGCTGATAGCGTCTACCAATTGTAAGTATACAAAAACCATTGAATTTCTCAATGGTTTTTACTCTTCGCTTTTTACGCTTTCCTCTTGTGTATCCGCTTCCGGTTTCTCCTCGGCGGGTTCCTCTTTCTTGTCTTCAGCAAACCCCACGCGCTGTACCGTCTCCATAACTACCTGCTTCTGGCGCTTGCGAAGTTCTTTCACCGCCTTATCGCGCACATAATAGAGCTTCGCGCGGCGTACTTTAGTGCGTTTTACCACTTCAATTTTCTCTATAACCGGCGAGTACAGCGGGAAAATACGCTCTACGCCAATACCTCCGGATATCTTGCGGACGGTAAACGTAGCGCCCGCTTCACGGCCATGCTTGCGCGCAATAACCAGCCCCTCAAACATCTGAAGGCGTGTTTTGTCCCCTTCCGTAATACGCTGGTGCACGCGCACGGTATCCCCGGCTCGCATATCCAGAGCTTTGCGTTCATCTATATTAACTGGTGTTTCTATAATAGCTGCCTGCATACCTAATATTTATACAAAAAAGGCGGCTCTTTTGCAAGAGACCGCCTTATCCGGACTACATTAAGCGATAGGGAGCCCGGCGCAGCTTGCTTTGACGCACGCCAGCGTCAACAGGCACGTATCCTTCCGCAATAAGCACGTCCCGCAGTAAAAAGAAATCGCATCCGGAGAGAGCATCCTCCGGCAACATTGTCCCCGCCGTAAATTCTATCTGGATACCGCGCGATAACGGCATCATGCGCGGATATACGTTTCCCTGTCCGTCTTCCATGCGTTCAGCCAAAACAATCACGTTGTCATCAAATGTGTCCGTGCTAGGCGGCGCCGTGCAAGAAATCATGCAAACCATATATGTTCCATCATGGCACCGCCGGGGCGCCGTAACTTTTGCTGCGCGCCAATGATGAAGAGAATGCAATTGTACCAAAACGCATTTTGGCTCCAAGAGATCAAACGAGGCAACGCGCTTATTTACAAAAAGAAAACCGGCAAGAGAAGGAGACATGCGATAGAAGGCGCGATATAGTATCGTGCCGTACAAAACTTCACGAACTGCTCCCAAGACGCAAAATAACGCGGTGGAAAGCATAAACCCGAGCAGCGGTATTTGCCCCATGCGCGGGGAAAATACATTCTCATACCAATATGCATCCTGAAGGGATACAAAAAAATATACGGCATACCATACAATGACGCCCAGTATGACGGGCGCGATGCCATGCACATACCATCGACAGATTGTTTTTAGCATAAAGGCTCCTTGTCGGTATTTGCCTCAATAATAGCAGAAATAGCAATATATGCCGATAAAGCCGCCGGTAGCCGAATTGTCTCTATCTTGCTATAATGCCTGCATGAACGAACGAATACCACATTCCATGGAATCTTTTTCAGAACGGCCCCGCATTATGGCTCCCACGCGCGAACAAGCAAACGAGCTTATCGGCCGGCAGATAGAACTTGCAAAGGAGCAGCGCGGCGGTCCGCCCGTCCCCGAGGAAAAAATCATAGACACGCTGATTTAAGGAGACACCATCGAAAAACTGACAGCAGAAAGTAAGACATTCCGTCGGCTTTGCACACTGCGCAATTCACATTCGAAAACTTTGATGGAAATTGTTTCTCTTGTACATCCATAAAAACCGTGATAATCTAGGCGCATGTCGCCAGTCTCGACGAAAATAAAAAATATGCAGACGCTACCGCCTTTGAAAATACAGCAACGACAATTACCGGAAAGTCTGCAAAAGGCAGCAGGGCTTATGCGTGCAAAACGCAAAGCGCTTGAACAGCATCTGCAAACTGTGCGCAAAGAATGGAGTCGCAGTTCCAAGTAACATGACTATAGACACCAATATTGTCATTGCATATCTCGCGGGTGAGCAGTCTGTTACGGAAACTATTATTTCTTGGCGCATGCCCCGTAAAATGCCTATTTTAAAGCATTTTTGAGAAGACGACCATGTTAAGCTGTTTATAAAAGCTCAATATTTACACTACCACATGAGGAAGCTCGCAACGAAACTTCAAGGATTATTATATGGAACGAGAATGCTGGTGGAAAAACATTTCCTCATTCTCAAACGATAGTACAACCTTGTTACAAGTCTTCCTCGTTCTCCTCGCGGTTACTTCGCCAATTACTTCTACGCATTGTGTGCGTATGTGATGGCATACTTATTCTCTCATTATTATTTGTGTGTGTCGAGTTCGTACCTTCCACATTCACGTGTACCAAATTCTGGAATACCAGAGGCGTTTTTGATTTGCTTAATGCATAAGTGATTATGATAGTGTGATTTTTAGGGGGTTTCGTTATTCATAGTATACTAATTACTAAGTACTCAAAAATTTCACGAAGTGGAATTTTTATGCGGTGAGATTATACACTTTGCGCGAACCCACTTCGCACGCGCCGAGCGCGTGCCAGCTCGAAACTAAATCGTACGCTCCGATTGCGTGGTGATGCGAAGCAATGCGCCTCGGCTCGCTCCGGCGCTCTGACGAGACGCCTCCGCTCACCTCGGTCGCCCGCATCCCGCGCCGTTTCCTTTGCATTTTTGTGCGGCTCCTCCCCCCTTCCCCAGTATGAGAGAATTCTTAAGGGAGCTCTCTTGTATTAGAATGTAGAGAAGT
>CAYZNS010000033.1:0-3816 GCA_964479945.1 uncultured Candidatus Saccharibacteria bacterium | reverse complement strand
ACAATTCTATCAGCAATTCTGTTAACAGCTCTATTAATAATTCTATTAATAATTCCTTTAATACCTATAACAACACCTCTAATTCCTATAATAATACTTATAATAATTCCTCTTACGCATATAATACCTCGGAAATTGGATCAATATCATACACCAGCGCGCCATTCGTTTTTCCAACAATCCAATATGCGTATGCATCCTCCGGGTGTCAGCAGGATATTTACTCCAATACAAGTGATTATGCCACTATGGGGCAAGACACGACGCACGCAGTCGCCACCTACAATGGTAATTCTCGATGGACCGCCTCGGTTCCGGGCGCTACATGGATTTGGAAAACTTACTATGTGCAGCATCCGCTTCAGGACGAAACAACATCGTTTACCAAAAGTTTTTCCCTGCCATCCAATCCCACCAGCGCAACCCTTCGTATGGCTGCGGATAATTCCTATGTTGCGCGGATAAACAATACGATAGTCGGCGCAGAGAATACCGAAGTGAATTATATGGCCGGCACCGAGCACACCTATAATGTCGCCTCCTATCTTCATGCCGGAACAAATTCTATTTCTTTTACGGTAAAAAATTGGGGGCTGGAAAATTCTGATGCGCTGAGCAATCCCGCAGGGTTGCTCTACAAACTTCACATAACCATGGACCAAAGCGCATGTACCTCCTCTGCTCCCTCAGTAACTCTCTTGGCATCACCCGCGTCAATCACCGCAGGAGATTCGGCAACGCTTTCATGGACTTCTTCGGGCGCAACTTTTTGTTATGCATCGGGAGCATGGTCGGGAACAAAAGCGACCAGCGGATCGCAAACAGTGAGTCCGGGTTCCACCTCCACCTACACGCTTACCTGCAGCAACGGAAGCGCCAGCGGATTCGCCAGTAAAACTATTTCCGTGAATCAACCAACGGCAATATTAGCATCTGCCACCACAAATTCTGCAACCGGCATCAGCCAAACCAATGCCACGCTCAATGGCTATGTAAATCCCAATGGCACCAATGATACGGTACGGTGGTTTGAATATGGACAGACGAATTCATTTGGACAATCAACAAATCAAATCAATCAGGGATCAAATGCCGGAAATTTCAGTGAATACATATCAGGCCTGCAATCAAACACCACCTATTATTTCCGCGCAGTTGCCCAAAACTCCGCCGGAATCGTACGGGGAAGCACACTCTCATTTACCACCGGCAATGGATCAACTCAAGCACAGCTTCCGTCAATAACCACAAATTCTGCAACCGGCATCAGCCAAACCAATGCCACGCTCAATGGCTATGTAAATCCCAACGGTACCAATGATACGGTACGGTGGTTTGAATACGGACAAACAAATTCATTCGGGCAATCAACCGGCATCATTACGCATGGATCGGGCGCGAGCAATTATTATGCCTATATCTCCGGCCTTCAGCAAGGCATGACATATTATTTCCGCGCAGTGGCACAAAACTCCGCCGGGATTGTGCGGGGATCAACGCTTACCTTTACTACTGACAATCAGCAGCAATACTCTCAAATTCCTTCGGTCACCACGCAATCTCCTTCTTCGGTAAATGATTCCACCGCTACGCTCAACGGTTATGTGAATCCCAATGGCACGGGGGACACCACCCGCTGGTTTGAATTTGGACCTACTCCCGCGCTTTCCCAGTCAACACCACAATTCAATCAGGGATATTCTGCCGGCAATTTCAGCCAGGCCATTTCAGGACTTAACCAAAATACCACTTATTATTACCGGGCAGTTGCGCAAAATTCTGCCGGAATCGTGCGGGGAAGCATTATGACCTTTTCCACATTCCGTCAAAATGCAGCGCCTATCGCGATTACGAACACGCCCACATTTGTTGCCCAAACCACGGCGGTATTGAATGGATCTGTGATTGCCGATAGCAATGTCAGCACCGACGGCTGGTTTGAGTGGGGATATTCGCCATTACTGGGACAGCAAACAAACCGGCGCAATCTCGGCGCGATAAGCTCTGCCAATCTTACGGATTCAATCAACGGCCTTCAGCCAAATACAACGTATTTCTATCGCGCGGTTGCGCAAAACGCCAATGGCATAAGCCGCGGATCTATTATCAATTTCCGCACCCAACAAATCTTTGTACTGCCCGAACCGGTTCCACCCCAACCCATTCCGCAGCCCCGTGGATTCAAAAATCTGACCATCACGGAAAGTATTTATAATCCCACCAATCCCAATACTCAAGGCATATTGGCGTACGCATCCGGAGGCGACACGGTTCAGTACACCGTGCACATCAAAAATACCGGCACTCTTGATCTGCAAGGAGGAACAATCGCCCTTCCGATCTCTCCCTATGTTGATTACATTACCTCATCCGATAACGGACTTTTTAATCCCAATACTCGCGAAGTGAGCTGGAATCTTCCCTCGCTGATCCCGCAGCGAGTAACGGCAGTTACGGTAAATGTACGCACGCATAACTTTGCGCAAGGATTTACCGTGGATACCGTGGCGCGTGTAATTGCAGACGGCATAAGCAAGCAATCCAATCCGGTAACGCTCATCTTTAATCAAAATCAGGGCATAGGATCCGCATCGCCGGTGTCATTGTCGCTTTCAACTGAAAAACAATCGTATGCAGTGGGGGAGAAGGCCATATTCAGAATCACGTATAAAAATATGAGCAATGTTAATCTTAACAATGGTATGCTTGCCGTCACCCTTCCTCCGGAACTTTCGTATGATCAAATGCTTATTACGCAAACAGGCGCTGAAAACAATGTTTCTGTGAATGGCGCACAAGTAATGCTCCACATTGGGAATCTTATGGCCGGGGAGAGCGGATATGCCGTATTGAGCACAACGGTACGCAGATCAGGCGATGGAAGCGGACTTTTCACCACAGTCGCAAATCTGAATTATCGCGATCCTTCCGGCGTCCCGGGGACAGAGAGCGCTTCTATTCAAACTGCGCTAAAACAAAATCCTGGCCTTGCTTCACTGTTAGGAAATAATTGGCTCCTTGCATTGATCATCGCGCTTTTTCTCCTGCCTCTCCTTATCCTTCTCCTGCTGATCATAGGTATTATGTATCGCCGTTATCAGGATACGCCAACAAGAAATACAAAGATACCTGCATCGTAATCACAAATTGCCTCATAAAAGCCATCTCGCTTGAGATGGCTTTTATGGCGTAAAAGAATCGGCATTTGCTTTTTTTTGCGAAAGGGTGTATAATGGGGATATTGTAAGATTCTCAACAGGTTTCTTTCTCGGCATCTATCGGGGAGAATCAACGAAGAGAAGCAAGGAATCCCATGGATTCTAAGGTCGCTTACAAGTGTATTAGAGTAATGTTTATATACAATGGCTACAAAGCTTTACATAGGTGGATTGTCTTACAACACCACCGAAGATGCCTTGAGAGACGCCTTTTCCAGCGCAGGAAGCGTAACTTCTGCATCCATCATCATGGACAAAATGACCGGCCGCTCACGCGGTTTCGGATTCGTAGAAATGTCCAGCGATGAGGAAGCGAAGAACGCGATTGACATGTGGAATGGCAAAGAACTTGATGGCCGCACTTTGACCGTGAACGAAGCCCGCCCTTTGGGTGAGCGACCGGCACGTCGTTCAGGTGGTGGCTATGGAGATCGCGGAGGCAACGGCGGAGGAGGATTTGGCGGAGGTCGCAGAGACCGCTGGTAATTCTTCCGGACCACGCGTAAGCGTTTAGTCCGAGGTTCTCAATCTCAAATCAAAAATCCCCGAAAAGGGGATTTTTGATTTGAGGAGAAGATACAACAATCCTACTGGGCCG
>CAYZNS010000032.1:0-4005 GCA_964479945.1 uncultured Candidatus Saccharibacteria bacterium | reverse complement strand
GCAGCGTCAGATGTGTATAAGAGACAGCAGCACTTCTTGCGAATGCGGGCAAATTTGATGAGGCGCGGCGCGAGGCAGCAATCACGATAAAACTTGATCCGTCGTTTGCGCGCGACGCACAAGGATTTTTGCAGCAGTTAGGCCAGTAACCAGTATACAGCGGTAAACGTTATAGATAACACCATGTCAGAACTACACCTAAAAGTGGGCATTATCGGGGTAGGGATGGTAGGGACGCCATTGATGCGGTATTTTGAGGAACGCCGCGGATTTGTGCGTGGAGAGACGCTTTTTTTGTTTGACCTTGATCCAAAAAAAGGTTTTGATGATAACATCAACAAGGCAGATGTTATTTTTATTTCTGTGCCTACGCCGCGCGGCGAGGACGGAGCGGCAAAGATTACCGCGGTGGAAGATGCATTTGGCCGTCTGGCGGGGAATAAAATTGTAGTTATTAAATCCACGGTTCCGCCGGGTACCACGGAATATTTCCAAAAAAAATATCCGCAACATAAAGTGTTGTTTAATCCGGAATTTTTGACCGAACGCAACGCATGGGAAGATTTCACCAAACCGGATCGTCAGATTGTCGGATTTACGGATACAAGCATTGATGCCGCGCATGCGGTGCTGTCGCTTCTGCCCAAAGCTCCTTTTATGTCGCCGTGGGGGATCAATACGTATCGCCCGACTAAAATTACGGCAACTGAAGCAGAAATTATCAAATACGGCGGCAATGTATATTTTTCGCGCAAGATTACGTTTGCCAATGCGCTTGCGGCACTCGCCAAAAATCATGGCGTGAATTACGAAAATATACGGCTTGGCATGGCGGCGGATTATCGTATCGGCGATTCGCATTTGGATGTTGCGCACGGCGGGTATCGGGGATTTGGCGGGTATTGTTTTCCCAAAGATACCAATGCGCTCATGGTGCATATGCAGCAGCGCGGGGAACAAGACGGGGCAGAACTTTTGCGCAGCGATTGGGAATTTAATAAAAAACTTCTTGAATCACAAGGGCTTACGATAGAAGATGTCAGCGTGCATGATAACGAATGGATCGCGAATAAGTTAAAAAATAAACGTATATCGTCATCCTGAGCGCAGCGAAGGATCCATCATGTTTTGTTTCGTCTCAATGGATGAGATTCTTCGCGGAGTCTATCCCAGCAAGGGACTCAGAATGACGTCTTGGAGGATTTTTTTACAATCTCATTTTCCATTTCTTATGAAATATATCGTAACCGGCGGAGCCGGATTTATCGGATCGCATGTGGTTGATCAGCTTATCGCGCGAGGCGATGAAGTCCACGTAGTGGATATTTTTTTGAGCGGCAAGCGTGAGCGGCTTCATCCTAAAGCCATGCTTCATGAAGTTGATATTCGCGACTTTAAAAAACTTGTCCCCATTTTCAAAGGAATGGCGGGCGTGTTTCATTTGGCGGCGCAGCCGCGGATGCAGTACTCTATTCAGGAGCCGCAGCTGACCAATGACATCAATATCACGGGCACGCTCAATGTGCTTTTGGCGGCGCGCGATGCAGGCGTGAAGCGCGTAGTATACTCGGCGTCATCATCTGCGTATGGCACAAGCCACCCCATGCCGCTTCGCGAAGACATGGAAGCGCGTCCGGTAATTCCTTATGCGATACAGAAGCGTGTAGGCGAGCAGTACTGCGAGATGGTTGCGCGTTTCTACGGACTTGAAACCGTGGCAATTCGTTATTTCAATGTCTATGGCCCGCGCCAGACCACAGCAAAAGATGGGCCGTATGCGACGGTGATTGGCATTTTTCTTGAACAGGCAAAGAATGGCGAG
The DNA here is from genome assembly GCA_964479945.1 of uncultured Candidatus Saccharibacteria bacterium. Taxonomy (GTDB): domain Bacteria; phylum Patescibacteriota; class Minisyncoccia; order Ryanbacterales; family 2-02-FULL-48-12; genus CAYZNS01. The sequence continues at coordinate 2,183 of CAYZNS010000032.1, read as the reverse complement.
CCCATGACTGTGGTGCCCGACGGAACGCAAAAGCGCGATTTCACTCATGTATACGATACGGCTCGCGCAAATCTTCTTGCCATGGAATCGCCAAACGTAGGCAAAGGAGAGATCATCAATATCGGCACTGGCACAAATTATAGCGTGCTGCAAGTGGCGGAGATGATCGGCGGCATATGGGAGTTTGCTCCGCCGCGTCTTGGCGAGACGCGCGAGACACTGGCAGACAATACGCGCGCAAAAGAATTGCTCGGATGGCAACCAAAGGTGGCATTTGAAGACGGAATTGCGGAGCTGAAAAAGTTGAATGGGTTGGTATAAAAAAACCGTCCCGGCGTGCCGGGACGGTTTTTTTATGCGTGGAGAACCTCTTCCGCCTGCGAACTATTTATCGCGTCAGTGCGTTCACCGCCGCGGCGAGTGTGCCAAGCTGGGCTTGGAGCGCCGTGAGCACGCTTGCAAGTTCCGTCTCGGGTGAAGAAACTCCGACAGTTGATCCTGTAATATAGAACGGCGCGTCGCTTACATCCTTTACTGTTTCAGACGGGCTGACATTTCCCAGAGAGTCGGCTTTGTATACTGCAATGATATATTGGCCTGTTGCGATGGTGTTGGGTATGCCCCAGTAATAATAGTCGGTTGACGGAGAAACAACTGCGATTTTGGTAACGACTCCACGAGTATCGGTTCCTGTCGGCCGGAGCTCCAGATATACCTTGGATTCGGTGGGGAAGTTAGACGCAAGCCATTTAATATTCACATACATGCCGCTTGAGAAGCGTTCTCCCCCGTTGGGGTAGAGGACTTTGAGTGAGGGCGCAGCTGTTGTAGGAGAAACAATACCAAACGGCGCGTCGCTGGTATCTAAAATAAGGACGCCTTGATTATCCGACGAACTTACGCGCACGAGATATTTGCCAATGGGCGGATCTACAAGATCTGATACGCTCCCTATCCACTCAAATACCCCATCATTTTCCGTGCCGCGAGCTATTGAGTAGAGAGCTATGGGCAATAATGGACAGGGTTGCAACAAGGTACAAGGTGGTTGGTACTGCACAAGGTCTATATCAACCTTGACATTGGCCGGAACTTTTGAAGCATTTGTTTTCCATGTAATCTTTTGCGTCGTGCCCTTAGTCCACGTTTCCCCGCCGTTGGGAGAGAGGACAGTGATGGGTTGAAGAGGATTGGATGTGCCCACAACCGTCACCTGCATAGTCGCGGTAAATGTTCCTCCGTCTTTTATGTACACTGCTTTAATCGTGGCAGTTCCGGGGGAGACGCCGTACACATAAGATATGGGGTGGGGACATTGTTGCAGAAATCCGGGCGGAGGCGGAGCGCAAGTGGGAACAATAACCTTAATATCAGCAATGGATGGATTACTCGAAGTAAACGAGGCGTTTACTTCATACAATTTACAGAGTGAGGGACGAGAAGAACATTTTGGTTGCGGATCGGTAAACATCGCTTTCACTCTTACCATCTCTCCGACTTTGATGGTTGCAGATGACGGTTCAATAGAAAGCGATTCTTCTAACTTGTAATGCGGCGGGATTATACCCCCTCTCCCGCCTTCTTCTGCCAAAATGCCATTGGCAACTGCACGGGTTTGTGGTCCGAAGTATCCACTGGGCGGCACAATACCATGCGCTTTTTGAAATGCTTGGACTGCCTTGCGCGTGTTCTGCAAGAAATTGCCCGTGATTTCATCCATGTACAAACCCTGATCCATCAGAAACTGCTGGAGGCGCGATACGTCTGGTTTGTTTCGCATGCCATAATAGAGATCGCGGTTAAACGTGGAGGGGGCTTGGACAATAGAACCATCGCCGCTTACTTCACCCGATGCGGCGGACTGGCTCTGCGTTTCCATGCTCTGTTGTTGCTGAAGCGTATCCAACTGCTGCTGCAGAGCAACAATCTGCTGCCGCAACTGCTGGATGAACGCTGACATATCAGTTTGGGCAAACGCCACAAACGGAACAATGACCGATAACCCGATAAAAAGAGGAATTATTTTTCTACGCATAAATGATATGATAAACTCGTAATTCGTAACTCGTAAACGAGATAGGAGTGGGCAAAGAGTTGTTATAATTTAAGGTGGTCTAAAGCTAACCAAGAAATAGTGCTAAAATAAGAGCAAAAGTCGAGTTTATTTTTGTCTCAATATTTAA
>CAYZNS010000031.1:0-4509 GCA_964479945.1 uncultured Candidatus Saccharibacteria bacterium | reverse complement strand
CCACAGTCACATTTCCCGGCTGCATTGTGCGAATTTCCGAAAATGGACCCGTACTAGAAATGGATCGCTCAATTTTGAACCCGGAAGTACCCGAGCTGTTATCAATCCAAGTCAGCTTCACGGAGGTTCCCGATAAGCTTTCGGCCACAATTGCGGTGGGTGCGGGTGGAAGTGGCATCAGAGTAGTCGTGACTACCGTGTTGGACGCGGTAGTGATGCCTCGGGAATTCCTGGCCCGGACGCGGTAATAATATGTAGTGCCTGCCGTAAGTCCGGTGATGGTGAGCGCGTGCGCAGTTACTTTTGGATCAAGGTCTTGTTCTGCAGTGGAGGACGCATAGCCATAGTTTGGCGCGGATCCAAGCGTCGGATGTGATACGGTGTCATACACTACGCGGCTTGTGCCCGGGCGATCCGTAGTCCATTGAACCACAAGAGAAGTTTCTCCTACATCAGATTCTGTATCTTCGGAAATCACCAGAAGTTTGTGATTGCCAAATTCAAGCGCAACGCCCGGAACTGAGATGATTGTTCCCTCGCCTGTTGTCGGCTCGCGTTGATTCACGTTTTGCCCGCTTACTTCTACAAAAACATCAAAGAAAGAATCATGAACAAGGGGTTTTTGCTGCGGTTCTAAATCAATACGATACGTGATGTCAAAAAATGAATCCGCGTGCGCCGCCGGACTTGTCGGCTGCCATCCGCTGTTTTGCTCTTCAAAAAGTTTATAGCGCCCGGGACCCACATCGTGAATCGCAAAACTGCCATCAGTACCCGTCAAACTCATGGCAATAATTTCTATGGGCACCGTCTCATGTCCGTTTTCTTCGCGCGCGGTACCGCTCACGCGCCCAAGCGCAATGGTAACATCTTGCAATCCCGGCTCGGGATTTGTTTCATCATTTTTCTGCCATACGCCGTCCCCGTTTTTATCATCCCATTTAAATCCGGTAATGGTGACTAATTTAAAATTTCCAAAATCAATATGTTCCACCGCTGTTCCTGACTGGATAGAAATAGCTGCGGGATTTGCGGTGGTCTGCATCCAGCCGGTTTGCTGCTCCTCACTCACGGTATAGGATCCGGGTATCAGATTTTCAAATGTATACATGCCGTCTTCATTCGTCTCTGCGGTAGTTGTGGACACGCCATCGGAAATATCAATAGTCCATCCCTCAAGCCCCGGCTCATCCTCGTCTTTGACGGTATTGCCGTTTTTATCTTCAAACTTAACGCCCGATATTGATCCCTTTTGATAATTGCCAAAGTCAATGCCATTTATGTTATCTGCTGCCGCGACACTTAATTCATACCCCTTGGTATCGGCACAAGAAACAGAATGTTCCGTGCTTTCAATCGGGTAGGATTGATACCAGCCGCTTTGCAATGTTTCGCAAATTTTGTACGTGCCAGGAGAAAGCCGCAGCGTATAATTTCCTCCCTCGTCTGTTGTTGTCTGGGAGCTGCCGCTCTCTACCTCCTCGGTCTCGGGATCATCCTCGCGCTCGGCAGTAATGGTCCAGCCGGAAAGTCCGGCATCTTCTCCTGCAATGCCATCCGCATTACTGTCTTCAAATTTTTTGCCGGTAATAATGGCATCCTGCGTGTTGTTGATAGTACAGCTCATATCCTCGCCCGGGTTGAGCGCGAGCGCAAAAGGACTTGCAATAGAACCTGACGGATCATTGTCTCCGTTGCCATTACAGGCGATATGTTGCGATCCGGTCCAATTTTCCGGCGCGAGAATGGTCTCGGTAAGGGAATATAGGCCATGCAAAAGATCCGCTACATTCCATGTCCCGCCCGGCGTAAACGTGTGCGTTGCCGGCATGCCGGTCTGTGCGGGGCCCGACAGATCAAATTGAAAACTTCCGGTTTCGGGATCAGAAATTTTTTGTATGTTTAATGTTGCGCGTTTTGTATTGGTAAACGCGCAGATAATTGTCTCGCCTGCTGTGGCATGAAATACCGCGTTGTGATTCACAATGCTGCCTATGCTGTCGCCGTCGTCGCAGGAAACAGACGTCAAATCCCAGCCGGATATGGCGGTTTCTGTCGCAGTATATTCACCCGAAATAACGCTTGTTGTGATTGTTCCATTGTCTGTAGAAATATTTCCCGATGGCGTGCCGGTAAAATTAAACGTAGCAGTCCCGCCTTCCATTACTTTTTTGATAATAAGAGTAGCTTTTTTTGTATTGGTAATGGTGCATGTCTTGCTTTCGCCCGGACTCATCGTGATATGTCCTTGCGCATCGCAGTCTCCGCCGATGACCGCAGTATAATCGGAAAGATCGGTGCCAGTCCCGCTGGTTTCCCCTACCGTGTGTTCTATATTTGGAGATACCCATACCGCACCGGTGGTGCTGCCGTTGCCCACATTGGTTCCGGTTCCGGCGGTGGTCCCGTCAATTTGCAAATTAAACAAGCCTGTATCGTCTGCCGGTACAATGACTTTATTGATCGTAAGAGATCCCCGTTTGGTATTCGTGAAGGTGCACGTAACGGTTTCGTTTGAATCAAGTTCAATCGCGCCAATAGTTTCAGAGTCCCCGATACTGCTTATGCAGGCAGCGCTTGATTGCACCCAGTCATTAGGAACAGTTTCAGAAACGGAATAGTTGCCGGGAGCAAGTGTTTGGTCATTGGGAACATCCGTATCAGTCAATGTAAAATCAGCATACATACCACCTGTTGCGTCAAAATTAAATGATTGTGAATCGCCGGACGGATTAGTAATTTTATCTATAACAATGTGTCCGGGGTTGCTCACGGTTACCGAATTAATGTTGCAATTATTATTATTTTCATCAATCTCGCCTATATTAGTATCAGGATCTACTTTACATGTTCCTCCGCTTTTCGGATTTACTAATACTCCGGTACCAATAGCGGTCGGCGTTACTGGAATAATGATGGTCATAGTTCCTCCGGCGGGAATACTCACGTTATTCAAGCTATGAGAGGTGCAGGTAAGCATCTTGCCGCTACTGATGGAACATGTCGTATCGCTTCCGGCCGCCCCTCCGCCAAAAACAAACGTAGGCGTGCCATACGTAGCATTGCTCGTGGGAAGCTGGTCGGTTACTATTTTTTCATTATTTCCGAAATTTGCCGGTAACACTCCGCTATTCGTTATCGTAAGAATCCAATTAAATGATACGCCGATCACCGCGATACCGGAAACATTGTTAGATTTTGTTACCACAAGGTCGGGGTCAGAGACTGTTACCGCACCGATGTATGTCATGGGACCGTCGCTTTGCCCCCCGCAACTGTTATTACTATAGAGTGTTATATAGACATTATAGGTTCCTGGCGCACTCGGAGCATTCAATGTTATTGAATCTTCCGTAGTGGTTGCTGAAGTAACGTTTGGAGTACTATCACAGCCAGTTTTACCGCCCGAAGAAGGGTTATCGGAAATTCTCCATCTTGTAGATTCCCAATCGTCAGTTTCGCCGGTCGTTCCCGTTGTTGTCACGTTCAAAACGCCGGCTATGTTATCATTGGGAAATACTGTTACACTTGAACCTCCGTTGAGCGTAAAGGAGTTTATGCCGCGAGCCGCAAACACAGAGGTTGCGGAAAAAAATAACAGCGCGCCCGTGAGAGCAAACGCAATGCTTGCGAAAAATATTCCGTTTTTGCGAGACAGCTTATCCCGATATGCGCGCGTCACATCCATAATATAAAAAAATATCCGGACAGCTCGGCGATTTAGCGGCAAGCGCCAAAAAGACCATACGCCCGAATAGGTTTGCAAAGAGATTAAATTTTCACCTATAACATTATTGCTAACATATCAAAATTACCATAATTTTTCAAGTCAACGTTATAGTCTTGTACAATACAAGATGATACTGAAATAGAACCAGATTCCAACGCAAAATGAGCCCGAAATAAGGCTCACTTGGAACGTGTCATGAAAAGCTTGAAATAGGGATTGATAATGTGGGCATGGCGTATTCTGCGATCTCTCCTAGCTGTGAATTACGAAATTACTCAACTATGTCATTCCCGCGAAAGCGGGAATCCAGATTCTTCTTAAATCAAGCCCCTCCAGCGAGAGACCTTTCTCTCTCTCGCCCGGATACGTACCGTTAGTGATTGACAACGTTTTGGTTATCGAATTGATTGATGTTCTATAGTCAATGAGCAAAAATGGCCTTGGCCGCATTGCTGACCAGGGCATGTTATTTGTACTGCTTCAATCAAATCGCAGAATCATCAGCATGTCAACCCTTTTCTCTGGCACCTCAATACCCCCCAAAAACCTCGCCGACCTCCCCGTATACCCCCGCCGATCATAGAGCTTCGTAGTGGACGGGTCAGCATGCCCAGCTACTATCTGCACATCTTCCAAACTCGCCCCGTTGTCGAGTGCCGTCGTAATAAACGCGGTACGCATGGAGTGCGCCGAGTAGCCATGTGGTATGACAATCCGCGCTCTCCCAGTATTTTCCAATCAAGAGATGAGCCCGAAATGATGTTTGTCTGTCGTAGGAA
>CAYZNS010000030.1:0-4815 GCA_964479945.1 uncultured Candidatus Saccharibacteria bacterium | reverse complement strand
CATGCCTAGTCTCGTGGGCTCGGAGATGTGTATAAGAGACAGCATTTTGGATTGTCATTTTTCATTTTGATTTTTACATTTTTAATTATGAGGATCGCAATCAATGGTTTCGGCCGCATCGGCCGCGTATTCTTCCGGCAGGCATTCGCCTTGTCCTCCAAAGCTTTAGCGAAGGGGGAGAAGCCGGATATTGAGATTGTTGCCATTAACGATCTGGGAGATGAGGCGAATCTCGCGTATCTTTTAAAGCACGATTCCGTCTATCGCACATGGGATCATGATGTGCGCGCGGAGGAAGGAAAGATTGTGGTGGACGGAAAGGGTGTTGCTTTTTTACAGGAAAAGGATCCCGCGAAACTGCCATGGGGTGATATGGATATTGATGTAGTGGTGGAATCCACCGGCGTGTTTGCCACCAAAGAGAAAGCGGGCGCGCACTTGAAAGCGGGCGCCAAGCGCGTGGTTATATCGGCGCCCGCGAAGGATGAAGAGACGCCCACTTCCACGCCAAACGTGGGGACGGAATTTCTTACGTTGGATAAAATAACATCAAACGCTTCTTGCACTACGAACGCGACCACGCCCGTAGTCGCTATTATGGCGGAGAACCCCGGCATTAAAAAAGCCATGCTCTCTACCGTGCACGGGTATACCGCAACGCAGGCGCTGGTGGACGCGCCCGACGCAAAAGATTACCGCCGGGGCCGCGCGGCTGCCCAGAACATCGTGCCTTCCAGTACCGGCGCGGCGGACGCGGTGGAACGCGCCATCCCGCGGTTCAAGGGCTTGTTTGACGGCATTGCACTGCGGGTGCCGATAGTGGCGGGGTCCATTATAGATTTTACATTTCTGGCAGAGCGTGTAACGTCCGCCGAAGAGATAAATGAAATTTTTCGCGCGGCATCGCAGAAGCCGGAATGGCAGGGAATTCTTACCATTGCCGAAGATTCGTTAGTTTCCTCCGATATACTCGGTATGCCATACGGTTCCATTGTGGATTTGGAGCTTACCCGCGTGGTGGACGGCGATCTTGTGAAAATAATGAGCTGGTATGATAATGAATGGGGATATGGAGCGATGCTACTTAAACATGTTCAATCGCTTGAAAATTTGCTTTGACATTGTCTCTATCTTTCCCTCAATTCCTTATATAAAAAAGAATCATGAGGCATGAATTATGAATCATGGAAAAAAGAACATGGTGTGATGTCATTCTCTTTCTTTTTCCGTAATTCATAATTCCAGATTCATAATTCAAAATTTATGAAAATCTATCTTGCTTCTGACCATGCCGGTTTCGATCTCAAAGAAGAGATTCGGCGTTTTTTGGTTGAACAGGGACATGATGTTGTTGATTTTGGCGCGAATCGTAAAACGAATGATGATGACTATCCTGACTTTGTGCGGCCGGTTGCCGAACGCGTTGCCAACGAAGAAGGATCGTTCGGCATTGTATTCGGCGGCTCGGGGCAGGGGGAAGCGATGGCAGCGAATCGTGTACCGGGCGTGCGGGCGGCAGTGTGGTACGGTAAGAACGATCGCATTGTAACGCTCTCCCGTGAGCACAATGATGCTAACATCCTTTCTGTGGGTGCGCGGTTTGTAAGTACGGAAGAAACAAAGCGCGCTATTAAACTGTGGTTGGAGACGCTGTTTTCCCACGACCCGCGCCATCAGCGTCGTATTGACAAAATTGATTAGATTTGATTAAATAAAAAAAGATTTCTTAAGGAGGGATTATGCTCAGCACATTTTCGATTATCCTTGGTGCAGTCGTTCTATTATTAGTTGTAGTATTGGTTGTAATTGGTTACTCAGCGCTCGTTACGGGGGGGCGTGCCGACAGGGATGTTGAACAGTAGGGAACTCTGTAGGTGTCGCAAAAGCGATGCCTTTTCTTTTACTCTTTTGTTTTTTCCTTTATACTTCCTGTATGCCCCGTTAGAAATGTGTGTGCATGAGACAACGGTGCAAAAATCAATCGTGTAAAATTTTTTTATGAAGATAATAAAAGTAAATTTCTAACGGGGTATGCGCGAAATAGAAATAATTCCCGCTGTTAATGCAGCCGCATTTAAGGAAGTACAGCGGAAAGTAAAGATGGTGGAACCTTATGTTTCATGGGTGCATCTGGATGTGGCGGATGGATCGTTTACGGATATAACGCTCTGGCACAATCCGGGCGATCTGCTCAATTTGCGCACGCCGCTTTTTATTGAAGTGCATCTTATGCTGGGCCGCATTGACGAGCGTGTTCAAGAATGGCTGGAGCCGATTGTGCGGCGGGTAATTTTTCACCGAGAAGCATCCAAAAATCCTGATGCCGTTATTGAGGCATGCCGCGCGTCTGACATACAGGCGGGCATCGCCATCCGGCCCGATACGCCAGTGGAAGCGGTAGTGCCATATCTTTCAAAAGTGGACTTGGTGCAAACGCTGGCTGTTATGCCGGGTCCTTCCGGTCAGCTGCTTCATCCGAGCACGCTTCCTAAAATTGCCGCACTGCGCGGCGCATGTTCTACATGCCCCGTTGAGGTGGACGGAGGCGTAAACAATGCAACGGCGCCGCAAGTTGTAAAAGCAGGCGCTTCCTTGTTGGTTGCAGGAGCTGCCATTTACAGTGCTACGGATATCGCAAAAGCTATAGAAGAATTACGTCGTCATGCCGAGACAACATAGTATATTTTCCTACATATTTTGGAGCATCAGCGTACTTGGCATAGGCGGCGCCTTTTTTGCCGCCCCTGTTATTCTCGCGCGTCTTGCGATCGTGCCTTCGGTGTTTTCATTCGAAGCCGCGGACGTTCCGTTCTCTCCTGGTGGGGATATAGTTACGGTCGCGAATACGTTTCTTATGCGCGATCAGCGCGATATATACAATACCCGCGTGCTTTCCCGCCCGTCATTTACCGTTCCGCAAACGGGCAGCGCGGTGTTTGCGGATTTGGCGGAGATGATGCTGCGTGTATATCGCGACGGCTCTTTGCAGGCCGAATACTCAATAGCGTCAAAAGGGAAACCAGGGTCTTTATGGGAGACGCCCACAGGTGTCTATTCCATAAAGACAAAAGAAGAAAATCATTTCTCAACTATCGGCGAGGTGTGGATGCCGCACAGCATGCAGTTTTTTGGCAATTTTTTTATTCACGGCTGGCCGCATTATGCCGACGGCAGTCCCGTGCCGGAAGGGTTTTCTGGCGGCTGTATCCGGCTCTCGGCGGAAGATGCCGCAGATCTCTTTTCCAAGCTTGAAATCGGCACGCCGGTTTTTGTTGCCAATGGCGCCGATCCTGCGGTGCTGGCGGCAACGGATAACGCGGAGGAAGGACAGTTTGGATACCGCGCGGTTGAGGCGTTTGTGCCGCCGCCTATAATTTCCGGTCGGGCCGCGGTAGTGGGAAATTTGGAAAGCGGTTTTCTTTTTTTTGAAAAAAATCCGGAAGAAGTGCGCTCGATCGCGTCTCTCTCCAAATTAATGACCGCACTTGTTTCGGTGGAAGCTATAAACCAATTCCGCATGGTTTCGATCAGCGCGGAAGACGTGGAAGTATATGGCGACTCTGGCGGCTTACAGGAAGGGGACGAGCTTGAAGCAGGCGAGCTTTTGTGGCCGTTGCTGCTTTCTTCTTCCAACGATGCGGCGTATGCTATCGCCCGCCAGATAGGCATAAGCAAATTTATGCGACTTATGAATGAAAAGGCCGCAAGTTTGGGTTTAACCCAGACGACATTTGTAGAGCCATCGGGCCTGGACCCGGGAAATAAGTCATCAGCGCTTGATATGTTCCGCTTTTTGCAGCACCTATGGCTTGGCAAGCAATCTATTATTGAGATGACGGAAAAGAGGAGTTTTAAAACATGGCGCAATATCCATCCGTTTGTTTCTAAAGACGCATTCGCGGGCGGCAAGACTGGCTATATTCCCGAGGCGAAAAAGACGGTTATTTCCGTTTTTTCCATGCCGTTCGGCGAGTTCAACGAGCGCCCTATCGCAATGGTGGTGTTGGGGTCGGATAATATCCAATCCGACGTGGAGCGTCTGCGGTTATGGGTGAAAAACAATTTTGCGTATGACTTGCGTTCTCCGCTGGAAAGCCAGCGCGTGGAATATGCCGCACGGGATTTACCCGATTCCAGTTCCTCGCTTTCTATTCTTTTAACGGGAGACATTATGCTCAATCGCGGCGTGGAGTCTGTGATTGCCAAGCACGGCGCGGGTGATTGGATGTTTCCTTTTGCCTATACGGGCGATACGCTCAAGCGCGCGGACATTACATTCGGCAATTTGGAGGGGCCGGTTTCAGATAAAGGAGAAAATGTCGGCAGTATATATTCGTTCCGTATGGACCCGCACGTGCCGGATACGCTTGCGCGCGCGGGGTTTGATATTGTTTCGCTCGCGAACAATCATATCGGCGATTGGGGGCGTGAAGCTCTGGAAGACACCATGCGCCGCTTGCATCGGGCGCAAGTTGCGTATGCGGGTACGGGGTGGAATAGCGTTGAGGCATATACGCCGACAGTTCTGGAAGCGCGCGGCAAACGCGTCGGTTTTTTGGCGTTCAGCGATACGGGTCCGCGCTGGTTTGAAGCCGGAGAAGCGCTAAGCGGCGTGGCCGTACTTCCTCCCGGAGCGGCGGGAATAGGGGTTGTGGAAAAGGTTGTCTTACAGGCATCAAAGAAAGTTGATATACTGGTAGTATCGTTTCATTTTGGCGAAGAGTACGAGGAAACGCCGAATGCGCGCCAACGGGCTCTTGCGCGCGCGGCAATTGATGCGGGCGCGCGCGTGGTAGCGGGTCATCATCCGCATGT
>CAYZNS010000029.1:0-6640 GCA_964479945.1 uncultured Candidatus Saccharibacteria bacterium | reverse complement strand
ACTGAATATAAAATCCCGAGTTATCCACAGGAAAAATTGACATAGCGGATCCCCCTTCCGCCCGCCTCGCGTTGAACCGGAGCGGAAAGGATGATTTCAAGTTTTTCTTTGGCGACAAATTCTAAAAGCCCAATTTACCTTGAGTAAAACAATAAGTGCTCAAAAATATCAATCCTGTTCCTTATTCTCAACTTCCATGGCTTCGCGAGCCGCTTCTTGAGCTTTCTCGTCGGCTTCACGCTGTTTTTCTTCAGCTTTATTTCGTGCTTCTAAGGCTTGCTCTTGCTCTTTTTCCAACTGTTCCCGTGACTTTTCTAGTCGTTCAGCTTCTTTTTCAGCTTCTCTTTTCGAGCTCTCGTCCTGTCTCTCTTGGGCTTCTTTCAATTTTTCCTGCCTCTTTGCTTCTTCCTCGCGTATTTTCTCTTCTAGTTCTTGCTGTCTTTCTTCAGCTCTTTTCCGTTCCTCATCTGCTCGCTCTGCTTCGTCTCGGGCCTGATCCTCTTCTCGTTTTTTCTCTTCCAATTCATCTTGAAGACGATCCTTTTCCGATTCAAGAGCGGCAATGGCGGCGTCCTTCTTGGTCTCGGCCTCGTCTTTCGCCGCCTCTATCACTGCAAGTTCTGCCCTTATTCGTTCCTGTGCCGCGGTATCTCCCGCCTCAATAGCGGCAAGCAACTGATTGTGAAGTTCCCGTTTTTTTGTGAAGAACTCCTGCTTTGCGTCATCAAATACTTGCTTGGCGGCTTTCCGCTGAATATGGAAATTGTCCACTATCTCACCCGCAAGCTTACTTACATCTTTGCCCCTCGCTTTTTCCTTCTCAACTAAATCTGCAGCTTTTGCGGCGTTAGCTTCAAGGCGGGCTTGAGCGACCGATAGTCCTTTGGCTTCCACGCCTTTGGTTTCAAGGATTACTTTAATCTCAGCTACTCGCTCCGCCGCAAAGGCGACATTAAGACGAGCTTTTGCCTCGGGATTAAAAGTGAAAAACTCTCGCAACGCCTCTCCTAACTTATCAAGGAAATAAAAATTACTTTCGGGAGTTAGGCCAGCCGACGGCAAGGCATCATCCGTTTGCGCACTCGCCACACCGGAGAACAAAAACACTCCCAGTATAGCGACCGCGATAATTTTTTTGTTCATATGACTTATTGTACCAAATCGTTAATTTTTATGGACTCGACTTTATCCACATTGTATCACATATTTTCAACTATAGCAACTGAGGGAAATGGAAATGGGAAATGGGGTCAGTCCCCTTTTTTTAATTAAACCACTCCGGGCTGGAAGCCCAGAGAATTGCAGAAGCATGGAATGCTAACCTTCGACTTTAAAGTCTCCGTAACGATCATCTTTGTGTATATGATCTTCAATGTATTTTTTAATCATTTCATCAGTGACATTGCCTGTCGTTCTCCCGAAGTATCCAACTGCCCAGAAATGCCTGCCCCAATACCGTTTGCGAAGTTCGGGAAATTCTTGCTGGATTTTGCGTGATGTTTTACCTTTCAAATATTGGACAAGCTTGCTGACGGATATATAGGGTGGAATGGATACGTAGATATGGACATAATCTCGCGCTACACTACCTCGGATTATTTCTACTTGATTTTCCATACATATCTGCCGTATGAGGTCACGGGTTCGTTCTGCGATGTCTCCCACTAATACTGGATAACGGTATTTTGTAATCCATACAATGTGATAGGTGTAATCTCCTATGGTATGGCTTGTCTTTCTGTACTACTGTGCCATTCTGAAATACTATCATGTTGAAACGATGCGCTGGAAGCGCAGGGTATTACTCCCAAATTTGGGACAATAAAATAATGCTTTCTATAGACACCACATCCCGATAACGCACTATGTCATTCATCTGACCCCAGTCGGAGGAATCCAGTTGTCCGCCCGAGGCGGATCAGCCTCCGGCTAAAAAAACTTATATACTTTCAAGGGTAATAGATCCATATCAAGTGCGGGATGACGAATTATGTTGTACATGGTGCGGATTTATAATGTTTTATCATATTGCAACAGCTTGGGTTGTGTGATACAGTTTCGGCAAATGTAATGCAAAGGAGTACAGCGATGAAAATTACGTTTTTGGGCACAAGCGGCTGGATGCCAAGCGAAGCGCGGCATACCAGTTGTGCAGTGATCGGTGATGCCGGTATCGTGTTTGATATCGGTACGGGCGCGTTCCGTCTTCGCAACCACATCTGTACACGACATGTTGACGTGTTTTTATCTCATTTGCATGGCGATCATGTAGATGGGTTTCGTTACCTGTTGGGGATCCTCGGTGGTAAACAGATGCAAAAAGTGGAAATTTTTGGCCGTCGCGGCGTGAAATTTTTTATAGAAAACATTTTACATCATGATTGGCAATTTCCACTTGATGTACAGCGCGTGGCACAACTGTTACGGTTGAAGTCACTGGTGATCCGTGAAATGGAAGAACTTATGAGTCCTGGGCATATGCTGTGGCGAGTGCCAGATCCCGCGCCTACGGACTGGAGGATGTATTGCGTGACGTCGTTTACATTACCGCATCCGTCCGGCGGATCCATGGCATACGATGTTTCGTTTTATAAGCAAAACGGCGAATTTTACAAGCGGATTGTTTTTGTGACCGACACCACGCTTTGTTTAAAGAATGAAGCGGTTGAGCGGTTTGTAAAGTCCTTAGAAGATGAAAACCGTCCAATTGATCTTTTTATTGTCGAATGCAATTTCGCCAATCGCCACAGCGAAATTGCATATGAAACGGGACACACTTCTCCGGTGCTTCTTGTGCCGATACTGAAACGGATACAACCTCGCAAGGTTGTACTCACGCATGTCCATTATCTGGTAGACGAGCCGGGTCCATTTTTTGAGGAGGACACGGTGGCGCTTCGGGAAGTGAAAGCGGAATACGGGTCAACGTATCTCGCGTATGACAACGAAGTAATACATACATAAAAACATTTATCATGATCCGACTAGGCATCTGCGCCTAGTCTTTTTTGGAGCCACCTCCCGGATTCGAACCGGGGACCTTTGCTCGGAGTTTATCCGCCTTTGGCGGAAAAGCACTGCCCCGCCTGCCAACGCCTGAGCCCACGGTCGGAGTTGAACCGACAACCTACGGTTTACGATACCGTTGCTCTACCAATTGAGCTACATGGGCTTAGGCTGTGGCGGGCAGGTCTACCAGCTGAGCTAAGATGGCATTTTAATATATGGAGATTAGCACATTTTTTTGCAGTATGGTATACTTGTATGCATGAACGACCTTCAGGAGCGGATCCAGAGGTTGGTGGATGCGGTCCCGCAGATACGGGACCGTCTTTGACATTGCTGCAAAAAAAGAGGAAATTCTGCGCCTGGAACACGAGACGCAGCAAGCTGGTTTTTGGGACGACCAGCAGAAAGCTGCCGAAACAACGAGCCGCATTGCGGATTTAAAAGAAGAAGTGAAGCTTTGGGGCGGTCTTTTAGGCGAAATTCGCGAGCTGGAAGAGCTTCTTGTAGTGGTTGGAGACGATGATGCGTTACAGAGTGAGATGGAGCAGAAAACAGCAGATTTGGAAAAACGGTACGCGGCTGCCGAAACATCGCTTCTCTTTTCCGGACGGTATGATAAAGGGAACGCCATCGTCTCTCTCTATGGAGGGGCGGGCGGACAGGACGCCGAGGATTGGGCACGGATTCTGCTGCGGATGTATCAGCGATATTGCGAAAATCACAGATGGCAGCTCGGAGAACTTCACCGGCATGAAAATGAAACAGGCGGCATCAAGAACGTTACATTCGAGGTGCAAGGGAAGAAGGCATATGGATATCTGAAAAGAGAACAGGGTGTGCACCGCCTGGTGCGGATATCGCCGTTTTCAGCGAAAAAACTGCGGCATACGTCGTTTGTGTTCGTGGAAGCGCTGCCGGATATCGGGGACGCGCCCGATATTGAAATTCCCGCAGAAGATATTGAGTTTGATACCATGCGCGCGGGCGGCAAGGGCGGACAGAACGTGAACAAGCGCGAGACTGCCGTGCGCATAACGCACAAGCCAACCGGTATTGCAATACGCGTGGAGTCGGAGCGTTCGCAGGCGCAGAATCGGGAACGGGCGATGCGTATGTTGAAAGCGAAGTTGTATCAATTGCGCGAGCGGTCGCATAAAAAAGAGATAGATGAATTAAAAAGCGGCAAGGTTTCTATAGAATGGGGCAACCAGATCCGCTCGTATGTATTTCACCCGTATCAGATGGTGAAAGATCATCGCACCGGTGTGGAAACTTCGCAAGTTGATAAAGTTTTGGATGGAGATCTGGATGAGTTTATTGAAGCGGAATTACGATTAGGAAATAGGAATTAGCTTGTAGCTTGTAGGCATATGTTCAGTTCCTACAAGCTATCTCCTAACTCCTACAAGCTAGTAAATGATATTTTTCGACAACGTTTCTAAAATATACAATAGCAACTCCGTAGCGCTGGAGGGCGTTACGCTTACCATTGAGCCGCAGGAGTTTATTTCGGTGGTGGGGCAGTCGGGCGCGGGTAAAAGTACGTTGCTGCGCTTGCTGCTTGTGGAAGAGCAGCCCTCGGAGGGGACGGTGTTTTTTGATTCCGTCGCACTGCAAGATTTGCCGCGAAGAGAGCTTATGCATATACGCCGCCGAATTGGCACCGTGTTTCAGGATTTCCGCCTTCTTTCGCACAAAAACGCATACGAAAATATAGCGTTTGCCATGGAAGTTGCTGGCCATGATGATGGCATTATAGCGGCGGATGTGCCACAAGTATTGGAATTGGTGGGGCTGGTAGATAAGGCGTGGAATTTCCCGCATGAACTCTCGGGCGGCGAAAAACAGCGTGTTGCCATTGCGCGTGCCATTGTAAACCGGCCGGATGTGGTTATTGCCGACGAGCCGACGGGGAACTTGGACCCGGTAAACACATGGGAAATTATCAAGTTGCTTGCGAAAATAAATGAATTGGGTACCATAGTAGTGCTTGCCACACACAACCGCGATATTATCAATGCCATCGGCAAGCGCGTGGTTACGTTGGAGAAAGGAAAAGTTGTGCGGGATGAAAAGAAAGGGCGCTATGTGTTGAAATAGGGACTCGTAATCCGTAACTCGTAACTCGTACGGGGCAAACTAAGCAGATAAACATGTTAATCAATTTTCGTCGTATTATAAAAGCAGGAACGGTAAACTTTTGGCGGAATGGCTGGATTTCGTTTGCCACCGTGCTGGTTATGGTGCTTACGCTGTTTGTTTTGGGAAGTCTGCTGTTGGGCAATGTTATTCTGACGTCCGTACTTGCCTCGCTGGAAGACAAAGTTGATATTACGGTCTATTTCCAGCTTGACGCGCCGGAAGAGGAAATTTTTGCAATGCGCGATTCTCTGGCGAATCTCGGCGAAGTAGAAGAGGTACAGTATGTCTCGCGCGAAGAAGCGTTGGTGCGCTTCCGCGAGCGGCATCAGGAAAACGCGCTGATCACGCAGTCGCTGGATGAATTGGGGGATAACCCGCTGGGAGCGAGCCTGCAGGTTCATGCAACCGATCCTTCGCATTATGCGGCCATCAGCAATTATCTGGAAGCAAGCGCGTTCGGCGGCATATTGGATAAAGTAAACTACCGGCAAAATGAACTTGTTATAGAACGGCTCTCCTCCATTTTGCGCACGTCGCGCAAAATCGGCATTGCAGCCAGCATGTTGCTCGCTGGCATTGCGTTTCTGGTGGCGTTTAATACCATCCGCATGGCCATATATACCAGCCGCGAGGAGATAAAAATAATGAAGCTGGTAGGCGCATCCAATTGGTACACGCGCGGGCCGTTTCTGGTGGAAGGGTTTCTGCATGGTTTATTTGCAAGCCTTATTGCGCTGCTCATGTTCTTCCCCGCAACGTTCTGGTTGGGCCCGAAAGCGGAACTCTTTTTCGGCGGTCCGGATTTGTACGTCTATTACGCAACGCACGCGCTTGAATTTTTTCTGGTGCTGTTTCTGGTAGGCGTTATAATCGGCATATTCTCAAGCTCTATCGCCATCCGCCGCTACCTGCGGGCGTAGCGCGTCCGCTGGAAATTTTGAACGAAATGCGGTAGTATAAAAAGTGCGCACAAGCGCGTTTTGCTTTTATTGCCGGGTAGTGTAATGGTAGCACGCAAGGTTCTGGCCCTTGTAATCTAGGTTCGAATCCTAGCCCGGCAGCCAGCTTGGAGATGAGGTAGCCAAAACCGCCTTTTCTCTTTTGTTTTCAACACGTTTTATAGGTTCTAACCAAACTGCCCCGCTCTTCACACCCGCAAGCTCTTTTTCTATAAGCAAATACGGATGGAGCAAGTCAATCAACAGTTTTCCGTCTTTGAGCGTTAGGTTCGAGCCAATAGACGAAAATATCTCCTTTTTTGCATGTAAGTCGCCGCTTGCGAAATGTTCCCGTGCGTATGCGCAAAAATTAAACGTGCGTTCGGAAAGTTCCAACGTCTTATCAACTTTTTCTTTTGTGTGTTGCCCACATTCAATTTACAAGTGCAACCTGTGGATAAGATTTTTTAATGTTTTTGTGTAACGACTTTTGTTCTATAGCCCCCGCAAAACAAAATATTCGTTTTCATGATACAATAATAAGGTGAGAA
>CAYZNS010000028.1:0-6681 GCA_964479945.1 uncultured Candidatus Saccharibacteria bacterium | reverse complement strand
ATCGAAGGGCTTTGAGATAATTCTGCACTTCATAAATATCGCGGTTCGGGGCATCCACCTTTTTATGGGCATAAACCGCTTCTACCTGATGGAGATTGAGCTGGTTGCCTTCTATATGAGTAGAGCTGTGCGTCATCCGAATTAATGCCTGTCGGCGGAGACGCAACTCCTGTTTCGGCAGAAGTTTGGCACGATCAATTGCCGCTCTTGCTTCGGCAATGGCAGTGAGTATGCCTACGATTTTGTCTGTGAGTTTATACTGCGGTTTGAACCCCATTAGAAATTTTCTCTTTTTGGCAGATGACTTATTCATAATGTTGCTAGTTGTGAATTTAATATTTCACCCATTGTTAGTAATTATATTTCTAACGGGGTGAACATATATTCCATGGTACCATAGACAAACAATCGCGCAAGAATCATGCAGATAATCGCGCAAGGATGGCGAGATTTGACCCACCCTTCCAAATGTTTCTTACTTTATTGGTAAACCTGTGGAAATACTGTGTATTATACGGGGGATTTTTCGTGGAAATCACAAAAAATGGCTTACTATAAGCCATTTTTTTATACACAGGGTACCATTTGGATATATGTGGTGTTACATAGGGTAGAGTGGTATGGTAGAATATGAAAGTGGGAGAAAGTGGGATATTAAAAAATAAAAATGTTTCTCGGAGAATATCATCACTCCATAGATGCAAAAAAGCGGCTTTCCGTTCCGTCAAAGTTTCGGCGGGAATTGGGCGGCAGCGTGGTATTGACGCGCGGGCTTGACCAATCGCTGTTCTTGTATACCAAACGGGAATGGCAGAAGATTGCGGAAAAATTGAGCGAACTTCCTGCCGGACAAGCGGACATGCGCGGATTCGTGCGGCTGATGCTGGCGGGCGCGGAGGAAGTGGCGCTGGATGCGCTCGGGCGGGTTTTGATACCGGATCACCTGCGTACTTTTGCAAAGTTGGGCGCGCAGGTTGTTATTACCGGCGTCTATAACCGGCTTGAGATATGGGATGAGAATACGTGGGACGCATACAAGAAAAAAGTTGAGCGGGATGCCGACAAGCTCGCCGAGAAACTGGGGGAAGTAGGAGCGTTTTAAAAATTAAAAATGCAAAGTTCAAAGTTCAAAATTTTTGTGTTCGCTTCGCTCACGATTATATAATCATCCCGACCCGGGTCGGGATACCATAACTTTGCATTTTGCACTTTGAATTTTGAATTATTTATATGCACAAACCGGTATTGCTTAATGAAGTTCTGGAATACTTAAATCCGCAGACGGGAGGCGTGTTCATTGATGCGACTATCAATGGCGGAGGCCATTCGCAGGCGATTGCTGAACGGATTGGAAAGAGCGGCAAACTTCTCGGCATAGACCGCGACTGTGAGCTTGTAGAGCATTTGAATGTTTCAGGTTTCAGGTTTCAGGTTTCAGGATTTAAGCTTGTATGCTCCACCTTCGCCAACATTCGGCAGATAGCACAAGAGCATAATTTCACAAACGCAGACGGCATTGTATTTGATCTTGGATTTAGTTCTTTTCACATAGAGGAAGCAGGGCGCGGGTTTTCGTTTCAACGCGATGAGCCGCTGGATATGCGGTACAACCGGCAAGAAGGCAGCCCGGCAAGCGAGATAGTAAATACCTATACGCAAGAAGAACTGCAGGCATTGCTATTCACGCTGGGCGAAGAGCGCTATGCGCGGCGCATTGCGCGAAGTATTACGCGGGAGCGCGAACGTTCTCCCCTGCGGCGCACGGGGGATTTGGTAGAGGCGATACGCAAGGCAGTACCCCCGCCGTACCGCAGAGGACGCATCCATTTCGCAACGCGAACATTTCAGGCATTGCGCATGCGCGTCAATGATGAATTGGAACATATTGCGAAGGGAATCAAGGATGCGTGTGCGTGCTTGAAGCCGGGCGGGCGCATTGCGGTTATCTCGTTTCACTCTGGTGAAGATAGAATCGTCAAAACCCTGTTCCGTGAATTGGAACGGGAATCAAGTATAAAGCGCATTACGAAACGCGTAGCGCGCGCCACAAAAGAAGAATGTAATGCGAATCCGCGCGCGCGGCCGGCAAAACTCCGCGTCGCGGAGAAAATCAGTAATCAGTAACTCGTAATCCGTAATTTTAATTTGTACAAAAAGAATAAATTTTATAATTTCCAATGTACGGATTACGAGTTACGAGTTCCTTCGCAGATGACCTATCAAGCAAAAAAAATATGGAAGGCATATATTTGGGCAGGCGTACTGTGTGCCGGTTTTTTGGCGGCCGGTGCGCTCTATATTTATGGTGTAAACGCGGCTGCTGTTCATACGCTTGCCATAGAAGAAGGGCGTAAGCGCATCACGCGCGCGCAAGAAGAAGTGCGCATGTTGGAGGTGGAGCGTGCGCATATGACGGTTGGCTCCTGGCTGGAACAGCGGGCCCAGGAGCAGAATTTATACGCGGCAGGGCCTGTGCATTTTGTGCCTCGGCAGGACGCATCAGTTGCAAGAAAATAAGTTCAAAGTGCAAAGTTCAAAATTTTTGTATTTGCTTCGCTCACGATTATATAAACATCCCGACCAGGGTCGGGATACCATAACTTTACATTTTGCACTTTTAATTTTTAATTTATACCATGGGACGGCTCGGTATTGTAGCAGGCATACTAGCGGTACTTGCAGGCATTGTGACGGTGCGCCTTTTTTTTCTTCAGGTATCGCGCGCGGATGAATACCGAACGGCGGCAGCACAGCAGCACGCGGTTCAATATCTCTCGTTGCCGAAGCGCGGCAATATCTTTTTTGAAGATAAGGAGGGCGTCCTTATCCCTGCTGCCATCACGCGGCAGACATTTATACTGGAAGGCAACCCCCGGCGCATGGAGAATCCCCAAAGAGCGTATGACATACTCTCCGAGTTTCTCTTGCTGGAACAGGATAAATTTATAGCGCAGGCCGCGGCAGACAGTACATATGTCGTATTTGCGCGCGATATTTCACGCGATGCGGCGGCGACGATAGCGCAGCATGAGATTCCGGGGATTTGGCTGAGCGGTGAAGATCGCCGTTCATACCCGGAAGGTGCCACGGCAAGCCATGCACTGGGTTTTGTAGGATTCGTACATGACGCGCGGGCGGGCAGATACGGCGTTGAGCAACAGTATGATGGTTTATTGCGCGGAACAAGCGGAAAGTACGCGGGAGAACGATCACGCAAGCTGACTACAAAAAAAGAAGACGGACGGGACTTGATACTCACTATAGATCCGCATGTACAATCATTGGCAAACACTATTGCGGCAGATTTGATGGAGCGCTGGCAAGCGGTATCGGTTGGTATTTTAGTACTAGATCCTCAAACAGGCGCCATTCGCGCCATGGAAAGCCTGCCTGCCTTCAATCCGAATGCCTATGGCGACGTCAAGGATTACGAGGTGTTTTTGAATCCGTTTACGCAGAAGGTGTTTGAGATGGGCTCTATCGTAAAGCCGCTTACCATGGCGGCCGGTCTGGACGCGCGCGCGATTACCGAGGAGACTACGTATTACGATGCAGGCACGCTCAAGATGGGGGATGCGACGATAGGCAATTACGACGGCAAAGGCCGCGGCCAGCAAAAAATGTACGATATTTTGGATCAATCCCTCAATACCGGCACCGTATTTATTATGCAGCAGCTCGGTACCCGCGCATTTCGCGATTATATGGATCGTTTCGGGTTAGGAAGCAATACCGGCATTGATTTGCCACAGGAGATTGCCGGAAACTTAAGGAATTTGGACACAGGCAGGGAAGTTGAATATGCAACGGCATCGTTCGGGCAGGGCATTGCCGTTACTCCCGTAGGCCTTGCCTCGGCTCTTGCCGCCGTAGCGAATGGCGGGGAATTGATGCGGCCGTATGTTATGCAGCGCATACAGGAGGGAGATACCGTTATTGAGGAAACAAAGCCGGTAGTGCGCCGGCGCGTGCTCAAAGAAGAGTCGTCCGAGGCGGTTTCGCGCATGCTTTCAAACGTAGTGGATAAGACATTAGCAGGGGGTGCGGTGGCGATACCAGGGTATCATATTGCCGCCAAAACTGGAACGGCGCAAATCCCCAAAAAGGGCGCGAGCGGTTATTCCGATGCATACTTGCATGCGTTTTTCGGATACGCGCCCGCATTTGACCCGCAGTTTCTTATATTGCTATATATGGAACAGCCGCAGGGCATGCCGTATGCGTCGCAGACACTATCCGAACCCTTCCGGAAACTTACGGAATTTATGATTAGTTACTATGAAATACCGCCGGATAGAAAAGGTGCTCGTAATCCGTAACTCGTAAAAATATGTTAAAAAAATTAGTCCAGACAATTCTTCGGTGGGAGGCGCGCGTGGTGCTGAAGAAATTCAACCCAAAAATTGTGGCGGTAACCGGCAGCGTCGGCAAATCTTCCACCAAAGAAGCAATTGCCTGCGTATTGAGTTCGAAATTCAAGGTACGCAAAAGCCCCAAGAGCTACAATAGCGCATTCGGCGTACCGCTTACGGTGTTGGGGTTGGAAACCGGGTGGGGTTCGGCGTTCGGGTGGATTGCCGTACTTATACACGGGTTTATGGCGCGGTTTCATAACTCGTATCCCGAAGTTCTGATACTGGAAGCGGGCGTTGACCGGCCGGGCGACATGGACGCAATCCTCTCTCTTATACAGCCGCAGGTAAGCGTTGTTACCGCCATAGGCGAGATGCCCGTGCATGTGGAATTTTTCTCGGGGCCCAAAGAGCTTGCGTTTGAAAAGGGAAAAATCGTGCGCAAAACGGCGGCTCAAGGATGCGTTGTTCTCAATGCGGACGATGATGTGGTGTATGACATGCGCAATGAAGCGCGCGGGCGCGTGGTAACGTTCGGGTTCGGCAAGGGCGCTGACATACATGTATCCCATTACGCGCTTTCAACAGAGCGCAATGTCCACGGCGTTGATGTCCCTGCCGGCGTGCACTGCAAAGTTGATTATCAAGGTTCCAGCGTACCGTTGCGGCTCCAAGGGGCGCTTGGCAAGCAGCAGTTATACGTTGCCGCGGCCGCGATTGGCGCCGGTTCCTGTTTAGGAGTGCATATGGTGGATGCGGTGGCGGCCTTGCAAGCGTATCGTCCTCTTCCCGGCCGGCTTCGCCTGCTGGAAGGCATCAAAGACTCTCTCATTTTGGATGATACCTATAACGCCTCTCCCACCGCCATGCATGCCGCGCTTGATGCGCTGCGCGATATGCCTGCAAACCGCCGCATTGCCGTACTCGCCGATATGCTGGAAATCGGAAAATTTACCATTCCGGCGCATCAGGCAATGGGGGAGTTGGTACGCGCATTCGCTGATGTGCTCGTTACCGTAGGCCCGCGCGCGAAATTCATTGCGCGTGAAGCGCGCGAGCGCGGCATGAAAGCAAGCGGTATCCATGAATTCACGAATTCCACGGAAGCAGGGAAATTTTTACAAGAACTGGCGGAGCCAGGGGATGTACTGTTGGTGAAAGGATCGCAATCCATGCGCATGGAGCGCGCGGTGGAAGAGATTATGGCGCATCCCGAGCAGGCAAAAGACCTGCTATGCCGGCAGGAGGAGTATTGGAAAGCTGTATAAGAGTATAAAAATCAATGGTTGCGTTTGTGTGGTTCGTAAAAGAGCGCGATAGCAAGCATTGCGAGCGCGAGCAGGATCGTGATTGCTTCAAAAAGCGATATATTCATATTTATTTGCTATGCCGTTTTGCCCACCAAAATATGATCAGGCCAACGGCTCCAATAACAAGATAGGCGATGGTAAGTTTTTGGTTGATATCCATAATGGTTGCTAAAATTTTACAAGGCGAAGGCTGAGAGAAAGAAAAACAAGAGCCATGAATGCGCCCGTGATAAACGTGGCAGTACTCACCGTAACGTCTGCAACAGGAACAAAGAACCCAATGACAGTAGAGGCCACAAGAATCTTTGATATATCAGAAAAATATTTAGAAAGCAGATCCAGCTGATTATCGGTAAGCTGCATATATTTAATAATGTGCCTTTATCTCTCTGGTGTCAATAGGAATTTACGCAACCCGACAAGATACGAATTCAACTGACTAAACACCCGGTGTCTAGTCAGTTTATGGTTGACAGGCATGACGCAACGGTATAACATTGACGGTAATCTTTCCTTGAGAGGTGTGTAATGACGGTTACGTTTAATGTGGATTCATACTTGAGTCGTTTTGATGTTTCACCTATGCGCGGGTTTTTGCCGGAGAAAGACCCGCAGATTTTGGACGACAGCTGGTTAAACCCATGGGATTCGATAGCGCGCGAAATGCCGCATCTGCTTGCGGCGGGTACGTTCCGAAACTGGATTGATCAGATGCCTCTCGCATGGTTTGAACAAATCGCACGCAGCGATCCGGAGTGGGCCATGCGGTGGTTATCGTTTTTTGCGCACGGGTATGTGTGGGGTGCTCCGGGCGAGAAGCCGATTGCGAAAATACCGCAAAGCGTGGCGGTGCCGCTGTGCTACGTGGCAAAAAAGCTGGGGCGTCCGCCGGCGCTTTCCTATGCTTCGTACGTGCTTCAAAATTGGCGGCCGCTTGTCCTGTCCTATGACCGTAGTAGATATCTTAATCTTGAGAAGATCGCTGTTATACAAGGGTTTCTGGGTGGGGTGGATGAGCA
>CAYZNS010000027.1:0-6745 GCA_964479945.1 uncultured Candidatus Saccharibacteria bacterium | reverse complement strand
ATAAAAAATGCTGAATTTTAAATTTTGAATTGTCATTTTTCATTTTGATTTTTGCATTTTAAATTATGGTCGAATCATATATCCGTATAGAATTAAATAATTATTATGTCAGACGAAAATAAAAATCCGCCAGCTGGCGGAGAAGTTCCGGAGAAATTCAAGGATCTTGTCTCTGAAATAGAAAAGATGAGCGTCTTAGACCTCTCGGAGCTTGTTAAAGTGCTGGAAGAGAAATTTGGCGTCTCATCTGCCATGCCCATGATGGCCATGCCTTTAGCGGCGGCAACGGGCGGCGAAGGCGGCGGCGAGGCGGCTGTGAAAACCAGCTTTAACGTCGAAATAAAAGAGGCCGGCGGCCAAAAGATACAGGTTATCAAAGTTCTTCGCGAAGTAACCGGCTTGGGCCTCAAAGAGGCGAAGGATCTCGTGGATGCCGCGCCCAAAGTAGTAAAGGAAAACGCTTCCAAAGAAGAAGCTGATGAACTCAAAGGAAAACTGGAGGCGGCGGGAGCAACGGTGGAGTTAAAGTAACTTATAAAAGCAAGAAGCAGGGTATAGTAAGCCCCGCTTTTGTTGTTTAGGGTGATGCAAACATACTGCAAAATTAAAAGTGCAAAATTCAAAATTTTAAACTTTGAACTGCAACTTTGCACTTTGAATTTTAGGCATACATATGCTATAGTATCTGCGTTATTGTTTTTTAGAGCATGTTATTTCTATGGGCTTACTAGAAAAACTATTCGGTTCCCACGCGCGGATAAAGATGCTCAAACTCTTTTATCTAAATCCCGAACAGGTATTTCCGGCGCGGGATGTGGCGGTGCGTACGCATACGGATACAACAACGGTACGCAGGGAACTTCGGATGCTTCAGGATATCGGGTTTATTCGGCTGGCGAACCGGATGATTGTAGAGCCGGCGGAGGAGGAAGGAACAAAGCCCCGCAAGAAAAAAATTTCCGGCTACGCGCTTGATACATCGTTCCAGCTGGTAGAAGAGCTGCGTGATTTGGTACTTACCGTAGCCCCCGTATCTGTAAAAGAATTATCCAACCGCCTAAAGCGCGTAGGGCGCGTGAAGTTGGTTGCGCTCTCGGGTATTTTTTTGAAGCGCGGGGACTCGCGCATTGATATGCTGATTGTGGGAGACAACTTAAAGAAAGGCCAGCTTGACCGCACGCTGCGGCTGATAGAATCGGAAGTTGGCAAAGAACTTGCATACGTGATACTGGAAACAAGCGACTTTAAATACCGCCTCGGCATGAATGACAAATTCATCCGTGACGTATTTGACTACCCGCATGAGATTATAATTGATAAAATAGGAATGGTGCGGTAGATGGGCGTATAGCTCAATTGGTTAGAGCGTTGCATTCACATTGCAAAGGTTCCTGGTTCGAGTCCAGGTACGCCCACCAAAATTTGACTTTATTTTTCGATAAATTTATTATTACTATCATGCAGCAAACTATAACCACAATTCCACGCAGTGTTACAGGTAAAGAAGAATTAGTTATTCTCTCTCGAAAGGAGTACGAAGATTTGCAATCTCGTGCCTTTCCTGTCATACAGCTTCAAAAAAAAGCGGCACAACGATTGGATCGGCGGGTGCGGAAAGCAAAGCAGGAACACGCGCTCGGTAAGTCTATATGCCTTGATGATTTTTTACGGAAGAACTAGATTTCATGGAGATTAAGCTTTCTTCTCGGTTTCAGAAATCGTTCCGCAAACTTGAATCTTCCATGCAGAAAAAAACAGTGCAGCGATTAAACCTATTTCGTGAAAGCAATGGTCTCGATCCGCGTCTCAAAGTTCACAAACTGCATGGAAAACAGGAATCAGAGTGGGCGTTCTCGGTAGATTATTCTTACAGAATTACTTTTGTGTTTATGAACACAAAAGGTGTTTTGTGCACTGATATCGGAACACATGATGAGTTGTATACATAATTTTCGATATGCCATTGCAAAAACATATAATCATCGTAGGGGATTCGCAGCTGCTTAGTGAATTTCGGCCGTTATTTGTTCATTATGACATTAACACGACTGAAGTTTTGAAGATGAATCTTACGCTGGAGACGGTGAAAATAGTACAGCCGGATGCGGTGGTGTTTCTTCTGCCACGGTATTGGGACGATGTTACGCGGTTTGTGCAGGAATTGCGCAAGGATAAAGAATTTGAGGCAACTCCTATTTTATACATAGGCTCTCTGATTGAAGGGGAAGATCAGCGCATTCTGCATCAAATGGGAGTTCAGACGCTCACGCTGGGTCCACTGCCCCCGCAGGAAGTGGTGAGATATATTGCGAATATACTGAAATAGAACTCAAAATTCAAAACGCAAAAGTCAAAACTTAAACTTAAGAATCAAAACTAAGAAAGTTTAAAGTTTTGAGTTTCAGTTTTGCGTTTTGATTTTTGAGTTTTGAGTTTTATACTAAATATATGCCCATTATAGTTTTTTTTGAATACCTTGCCTGGCAGTATGGGGATGGCGTCAATGAATATCTTCTGGCGTGGCGGAACATCCACTGGTTTTTATGGCGCGCATTTTCCGTGCCGCTGCTGTTGCGCACGCTGTTCGCGCCCTTTCGGCGCACGGGGGAATCTTACAAACGCGGTTTTGATCCCTCAACTATTGCGCAAACATTCATGGTCAATATGGTGACGCGCCTCGTGGGAATGGTGGTAAAAGTGACGCTTCTGGGTGTAGCGTTGCTCTTGCAAGCGGCGGCGGCGGGAGTCGGCGCGTTTTTCGCGCTCGTGTTTATACTAGCTCCTGTTGCCGTACCGGCGAGTATAGTAGTGGGCATTATTCTTATGTTTTCTGCGATTTTATGATAATGCATATAACCTTTAACCTTGTCATTCCTCCGACCCAGGTCGGAGGAATCCAGTCAATAATGCAGAATGTAAACTCAAAGCTCCAAACACAAAACTTTTTGAACTTTGAGTTTTAACCTTTGAGTTTGAATGTAAGGTAATGGCTCTCGGTTTTCACCGGGATGACAAAAGAGCGGCATCATGACAACTCCATCCCAACAATCAGTGCAGCTGCTCACAACCCGCCCTGGCATATTCCGCGCGGTGCGATTGGAAGCAGCTCTCCCGCGCGCTCTGCGGCGCAATATGCTTGCTGCATCGTTTTTTCTTGCCATTTTACTTTTTGCATTTTTACTGATAGCCGCGCTTGCGGGCGGCATGCTGCTGTCGGAAGCGGCGGCGGAGAGCGCGGTACAATTGGTAGGCGGCATGCTGCTGCTGGCAGCCGCGCCCTTTCTCTTTCTTCTCATAGCCGAGTTTTATTTTCTTACCACTTCGCGCGCGGAGCCGTTATGGAGCGCCAAGTTGCCAGACGGCGAGAAGATATTTTTTTGCAATTACGGCGCGGCTCGCCGCTTGTGGCAGCTCAACGCATTGCGCGCCGATGAGGTTGATATCGCGCTGTTGTACCTAGCATTTTTGGAGGACAAATTCACAAAACAGTTTTTCCTGCGGCTCGGCATTCCGTTCGAAAACGTACGACAGTTTGTGGAAGGCAAGCAAAAGCAGCTTCCGTTATCCCGTGATCTTTTCTTTCAGACGCTCGTATATGAAGCGCATGAGTCCGGATCCGAGACCATCACCGCCCGGGAATTCATGCTGCTGCTGTTTGACGTGGACAAGGATTTTGAAGAATTTTTATTCCGGTATGAAATCCGCAAACCCGATGTGCTTGGCGCCGCCGATTGGGTGTCAGCTCTGGTAGAAACGGCGCACATGCGGATGCGCTGGTGGGAGAAGGCGATATTGGGCCGTATGCCTACGTTCGGCGCAGTACTGCTGTTCGGCTACACCTATACGCTGGATAAATTCGCGCGCGATGTGAGCGCGGGGAATCAGGGATCCATCGTGCCGCGCGGATTCACGCATGAACGAGAATTAGATGAATTGGCGCAGATTCTGGCGCGCGCGGGGCAGGCAAACGTTATCCTGGTGGGAGATCCCGGGAGCGGCAAGATGGCTATGCTGGAACAGTTAGCGCGGCTTATTCTGGAAGGCACCGCTCCGCCTGCGCTTTGGGAGAAGCGGCTGGTGGCGCTTGATACCGTCTCGTTGACGGCGACTACAAAGAACAAAGGGGATTTGGAAGCATTGGTGATTAAAGTTATGAACGAGGCGGCAACTGCCGGCAATGTGGTGCTTATACTGAACAATTTCGCGGAGTTTATGGAGTCGGCCGCGTATCTAGGAGTAAATGCCGTCTCTTTGCTGGGGCCGTATTTGGAGGGAACCGAACTGCAGGTAGTAGCGCTTTCGGATGCCGACCAGTACCATCGCGTGTTGGAGACGAACCCCAACATTACAAAATTATTTGAAAAAGTGGAACTTGTAGAGCCACAGGGGGAGACGGCCGTGTATGTATTGGAAGAAATTGCGTTTGATCTGGAGAAGCGTTTTCCGGTTGTCATAACCTATCCCGCGCTCAAAGCGGCCGTAGAGCTTGCGGATCGCTACATTGCAGATGGCGCAATGCCGGAAAAAGCTATAGACGTGCTGGAGCGGGGAGTTACCGCCGCGGCAGCAAGCGGGGAGACATTGGTGGTAAAAAGCTATATGGAGCAGGCGGTTGAAGAGCGCACCCATATTCCCGTGCGGCAAGCAAAAGGAGAGGAAGCGCAGCAGTTGTTAGAGATGGAGGAGGAATTGCATAAGCGCATCATCGGCCAGGATGCCGCCGTGACGGCGGTTGCCAACGCGTTGCGCAGAGCACGCTCGGGCTTGCATGCGGGCAAGCGACCGGTCGGATCGTTCCTCTTTTTGGGACCTACCGGCGTGGGAAAAACGGAGACCGCCAAGGCGCTCGCGGAAGTATATTTCGGCTCGGAAGACGCCATGACGCGGTTTGATATGTCCGAATTCCAAGGAGCGGAAGGGGTGAATAAATTAATCGGATCGTACGACGCGCGCGAGCCGGGCGCCTTGGCGAACGCGCTGCGTGCCCGGCCGTTTAGCTTGCTCTTGTTCGACGAGTTTGAAAAATCTTCCCGCGATGTGATTAATCTTTTTTTGCAGATTCTGGAAGAGGGATTTTTTACGGACGCGCGCGGCAAGCGGGTCTCCGCGCGGGATACGATTATTATCACCACCTCAAACGCCGGCAGCAATCTCATCTGGGATATGGTACGGGAGGGGAAAGATCCGTCAGCTATGCAAAAGGAAATGGTTGACGCGATTCGGCGGGAGGGCGTGTTCGCGCCAGAAATTTTGAACCGTTTTGACGCGATTGTGGTGTATCAACCGCTGGATAAGGAAATGCTCGCGCGCGTGGCGCGGCTGCTTCTCGCCGAACTTGCGCGGCGGCTCCATGCCCAAGATATAGAACTGGTTATTACGGACGCGCTGGTGGCAAAAGTGGTGGAAATCGGGTATGATCCTGCAATGGGCGCGCGTCCCATGCGCCGCGCCATAGCGGACCGCGTGGAGCAGATTATAGCCCGCAAGCTGCTAGATGGATCGCTCCAGCGCGGCAGCCGGTTTGAGTTCAGCAGCGAGGAGATAGCTTCTTTCTAGTGTCATTCCCGCGGTAAAAAATGTAAACTCAAAGTTCAAAAAGTTTTGTGTTTGGAGCTTTGAACTTGAAACTTGTTTAGAGTTTAGAGTTTAGAGTTTTGAATGTAAGGTAATGGCTCTCGGTTTTCACCGGGATGACAGATAAAATGTTCAACGGCTTCATTACAAAACTCGGCATAGATTTGGGCACCGCGAATACGCTGGTGTTTGTTCCCGGCCGCGGTATTGTGTTGAATGAACCATCGGTAGTTGCCGTTTCCGTCATTGATAACAAGATACTTGCCGTTGGCAACGAAGCGAAAGTTATGATCGGCCGCACGCCGGAACATATTATCGCCTACCAGCCCATGCGCGACGGCGCGATTGCTGACTATCGCGTAACGGAGGCGATGCTGCGGTATTTTATAGGAAAAGCGCGCGGTCGGTTTCAGATTTTTAAGCCAGAGGTTTTAGTATCGGTACCCGCTGGCGTTACGTCTACGGAGCGGCGGTCCGTGATAGAGGCTGCGGTTAAGGCCGGAGCGAAAGCTGCCTATGTAGTAAAAGAACCCATCCTTGCCGCTATTGGGGCGGGCATCCCCATTTACGACGCATCCGGGTATATGGTGGTTGATATCGGCGGGGGCACTACCGATGTAGCCGTACTCTCGCTTGGAGGGATCGTGGCGGCCGCTTCCGCAAAAGTTGCCGGCAACAAAATTGACCAAGCCATAGCCGATTACATAAAAAAGCATATGAACCTCGCCATCGGTGATCGCACCGCCGAAGAGATTAAAGTTGCCATAGGATCCGCCGTGCCGGTGGAGGATGAGATGAGTTATGAAATCCGCGGACGCGATTTCTTGACCGGACTTCCGCGCACAGCCGAGCTTTCCACAAACGACGTCGCTGACGCGATAGCGGAGCGGCTGCAGGAGATGGTGCGCACTATAAAGACGGTGTTGCAGGAGACGCCGCCGGAATTGGCGGCCGATGTTATTGATCATGGCATTATCATGACGGGCGGCGGATCGCTGTTGCGCAACATTGACGAGCTGATTTTCCGTTCAACGGGCGTGCCTGCGCACATAGCGAAGGATGCGGCGCTCTGTGTGGCGCGGGGCACGGGAGAAGCGATGGATCATCTGGATGTATATAAACCTGTCTCTTATACACATCTCCGAGCCCACGAGACTAGGCATGATCTCGT
>CAYZNS010000026.1:7290-8967 GCA_964479945.1 uncultured Candidatus Saccharibacteria bacterium | reverse complement strand
GATAGAAGGAAAAGCCCGGCTTTGGACAACGTTGTATTAGTAAGTACAAATTAGAACTCCGCTAGAATTCACATAACAAGTTGAAGGGGTTGATTGTTGATCTGGCTGATCCCCGCATAAATAGTCACCTGATGAGTTATAACAATTCACATTATTTGTATCGTCAGGAAGGTCTCTGCATTCGGTGCCATAATAGGCGCAGTATGGACTCGATCCACTTGATCCAACTGGATCGTTATTGGACGGAATTGCTGGATATGGCGAACAAGTACCATTTTTACATTCGGAATCCATGGCGCAGTCATCCTGATAAAAGTTATCAAAACTGCCGCCCGTGCATGATTCTCCAGGCTGGTTCAAAGCATAACTTGTGCATACGCCTGATGCGGGACACCGACCAGATAGGCAGGTATCTGTACCTGGAATGCACGGCTGGCCGTGGAGGCCCCCGTTGCCGCCCGACGCATCCGGATAATTAGGATCATAGGGATAACATGCCGATGGTTCTCCTATTATAGGAACGCCATTAGAGCGCGCTACATCACAAACGGTACCCGATGAACACTGACTTGTGCTACTGCATACACAACCTACCTCTAGATTAGTTGATCCTATACACCTTGTTTGCACATAATCCGGATCACAGTTTCTGTCGCCGCCAGTCTCAGCAAGGCACGCATCAACAGGATCCACGCAAAAGCTTGCTCCTAACATGCTTCTGTAGCATACCAATCCTCCGGAACAACCACCATAACAGTAGTTCTGATCCCAAACGAAGTCATCATTCCTTGCTTGATCGCGCCACCACTCTTGCATAAGCGAGGGAATTGACCCGACAACCAAATCTGCATTATACTTGCCCTGCACGCATTTGCCGGAGGAGCACTGAAGAGAATTGCATTCATTGTTTAATTCACATGAACATCCATTGGGCTTGAGAAAATTCACCCCACACGCCGTATCCGTCGCCAGATTCTTGGTGTAATCATACACCAGTTCTTCATCGTCAAATGATTGTATAGTCCACGCTTGTTGGGAACAACTCGTGTTTACACATCCACTTTTCCATGATCCGTTAACATAAAGAGCTTGCCATGTGGCAATATAATTTTGACCGTCTTCTATAGAACTTTGCGGAACGGCAAATGTGCCCGGTCCCTTCAGCCATCTTTGAGATCCTGTTGCCGATGGAACGAATGGCGTTCCTTCAACGGTGATACTTTGCCATTTTCTGTCTTTAAACGAATACTTCCATGCTTGTCCCCATGTCGCTACCGGATTTGTTGACACCCTTCCCACAATCCCAATAGGAATGCCTGGCCCGCATAAAATTTCAACTATTGTTTCCTTATTGGCGGAAAAAACATTATATGCCGGTCCGTATTGCGTTGGAACCGGAGTGGACTTGCTAAACCGCGCGCACAAAGCGCCCCGCACATCGGTGTAAGGAGCGGGAACTTCATCCTTCTGGTAATATTGAGCAAAAATGCCGTTCACGTTTACGGCAAACAAAGACAGCAACAATATGAACGCCACGCTACTAAACGCTGCGAAGGACAATTTTTTTGCGCTTTTCATAGATGCACTATTAATTTAATTACGCTAATAACATTGTGTACGTAATTATAGCAAATAATAATGGATAATAAAAAAAACCTGTGGATAACTATGGACATC
>CAYZNS010000026.1:0-7280 GCA_964479945.1 uncultured Candidatus Saccharibacteria bacterium | reverse complement strand
CGGGTGAGTATGTTGTTGACAAGATGTAACCATGATACGCTTAAAAATGAGGAGATGAAATGTTTGGGTTTCGTTTGTGAAAATTATAAAAAACGAGCGCTATTATTAACTTAATCGCATACATTATGAAAAGTTCATTCATACGAACAATCATTGCCGCAAGTTTTGCTCTAGCTCCCCTTGCTGCATCCGCGCAGAGATCAATTGAAGAGATCTTTCGCGACCTCTCCGGCTTCCTTAATATCATTATTACCTTCCTTATCCTCCTGGCGACCGTGATTTTCCTGTGGGGTATTGTCAGGTACATCACGGCAGGCGGGGATGAAGAAAAAACCGCGGAAGCGCGGAATATGATAATATGGGGCATTATCTTTCTTGCCATCATGGTGGCGGTATGGGGATTTGTAAATGTGTTCCTGGAATTTATCCTTGAGACTGATAGTTCTACGCCAACACCCATTCCCGAAGGTCCTCAACAAACTGGAGGTACTACAGGTGGTACTACAGGCGGTACTACTGGAGGTACCACTGGAGGTACTACAGGTGGTAGTGGTTGCACATCTGATAGCAGTTGTTCAAGCGGCGAATATTGTGACCCGCTACTCAAGGAATGCATTCCTATAATTGGAAGTTGTCAAACTAATAGCGATTGTAGTGATCCCGGCTTCACCTGTATAAACAATGTTTGCGCGCCTCCTAGTATTTAGGAAAAGCATGGCTTGTTTGCAACAACCCGCGGCGCTCTGCAACAGACCCCTTAGAAAATGTGGGTAGTCCCAAAATAAGCGCGCAAACAAAAATCCGGCATAGACCCGGATTTTTGTTCTTTCTACTATGCGCCGCAGGGACATTTTTCTTCTGCTTCATTGCAGCCCTTGCATTTCGGCATGCAATGGTCCCCGCCGCAAGAATGTTGTGGATCATGTGTGCTTGCTTCGGTGCCGCACATGTCGCACTTGAACCCTTCGGTTTCACCGCTGCATTTTTTACATGTTGTATCTTCCATGGAAAATATATTAAATTGTATGCTACAAATAAACGACCTTTTAAGATATATTCTTATTCCACTTTTACCATACCATACGATCGCTTCTTCGCAAAAATGAAAAAAACAAAGGCCCCATACATGGAGCCATGGTAAGGTTTAGTAGAGGACATGTTGTAAATTTTTAAACATATCGTAAAATAAGCATAATGGATATTCAACGAATATATAGAGCGCTGGCAACGGGGGCGGCTGCTTTGGTACCTTTTATTGCTTTGGCACAACAGCCGACGCTGGCGGAATTGCAAGCCCAGATTAACCACATACGCATGGTACTAGACGAGCTTGAGCAGAAAGTTCGGGTAATGGCTGATCAATATAACACGGGTGCATATATAGCGCCGGGTTTTGGCGCGTCAACAGTGGTCGCTGGTTCAAAAGACGCTGTTTTTGCGCATCTTGCACTGCATGCCGCTGATCAGGAAATGAAGCATTCTTCCATAACGCTCACGCTTGACGCACCGGAAGATTTTAGCCAAAAAGGACTTTCCCGCTGCCGGCTTTTAGATGGTTTAGAAAGCTCTACGGCAAGCGTAAATCCGGTTCCGTCAAAAAATGACAGCGCCGGCGTAGTGTTTGCATTCAATACCAATATCGTTCTTCCCAAAGGAACATCAAAAATGCTTTCTATAGCGTGTGATGTAACGCAGAATCCGGAAGGTCCTGCTACCTATACGTGGCGGCTTGGCGCAACGTCCGGCAAGAAGATACTGTTGATTCGCGAAGGAAGTTTTTCGGTTGAGCTGGCGGATGAATCACCCGCGGCGCGGAGCGTGGCAAACGGTTCCGCAGGGGAACTTGCAACGGTATTTGATTTGTATGCGGGGGGTGAAGATGTGGAACTTACCGCGTTAGCTCTGCAAATTGATGGAAATCACAAAGCGATAAGCGCCTACTCTCTTTGGGATGGCGAG
This sequence comes from uncultured Candidatus Saccharibacteria bacterium, assembly GCA_964479945.1. GTDB lineage: Bacteria > Patescibacteriota > Minisyncoccia > Ryanbacterales > 2-02-FULL-48-12 > CAYZNS01. The sequence continues at coordinate 5,321 of CAYZNS010000026.1, read as the reverse complement.
CGGCAAGTAGGCGGCGGCGAGTTAACGGGCGATACGGTATTTAAAGCAAATTTTACTGACTCGTTCATCATTCCAAAAGACAGCCATAAGCCGTTGCGCGTTACCATTGATCTCGCCCCCGTTGTTGCGGGCGGGCATGTACAGGCGGGGGATACAGTTGCTGTGAACTTCAATGGCAGCGACGGTAATTTCAACCTTACCGTCGGCACGGGCGTATCTTCCGGCCGGGGCATGGTGCCGGGCACGCGACAGGATACGGATGCGCCGGCTCTGACAATTCTGTGAGAAATATAAGGTTTGTCATTCTGAGCGTAGCGAAGAATCTCTTTCTTTTTCAAGGCGCTACACGTCGTGGAGTTCCTTCGATTCGCTCAGGATGACATTCGGCGACAGTCCCTTAAACTGGATTCCCGCCTTCGCGGGAATGACAGATGGTTTATTTCGCAATTCGCAATCTGTGATGTACTATAAAATGAATGGCGAAGAAAAATGCAAAGCGGACGCGCATTCTCATTTTAGGCGCCGGGTTTGCCGGCATCTACGCGTATTTGCATCTTCACAAGAAACTGCATGACGATCCCGGGAAAGAAATTACGCTGGTAAGCGAAAAGGATGCGTTTACGTTTATTCCCATGATACACGAGGTGGCAACCGGAACGCTGTTGCCGTTTAGTATTACGCAATCGCTCCGCGCGCTGCCGCAGTGCTGCATTAACCGGTTTGTGGAAGGCCGGGTTCTTGCGGTGAATGCCGATACGCGGGAAGCGCTGGTGCAGCATCTAAACCCCGGCGCGCCGCGGCCGGGAGCGGGCATTCATACGAACGACAAAGAATGCATCCCGTTTGATTACAGCATTGTAGCGCTGGGGTCCGACACGAATTTCTTCGGGGTGCCGGGTGCTAGAGAATATACGCTAACGCTCAAGAATTTGGAGGATGCGCGGAACATAAAAAACCGCATTATAGAAAGTTTTGAACAAGCTCAAATTACAGAGGATGAAGCAGAGCGGCGCCGGTTGTTGCGGTTTGTGATTATCGGCGGAGGCGCTACAGGCGTGGAGCTTGCAGGCGAGATATCGGACTTGGTGTACGGCGAGCTCAAGAAAGCGTTCCCGCGCGTGTATCCGTTTGCGGAGATACGCTTGTACGAAGGGAAGCAGAGGTTTATGTGCAATGCCGATGAATGGTTCGGGGAACGGGCGCATGAGATTCTTTCCGGCAAAAAGCGCGTGCAGGTGTTTTGCGGCATGCCGGTTTCCGAAGTAATGGCGGATGGTATTCGTATCGGCAAAGAACGTATTCCGGCCGGCACCGTTATCTGGACCGCTGGAGTAAGGGCAAGGGATATACCCATAGAAGCCAAAAAACGAATCTCGCGCGATAAAGCGTCAAACCGCGTTAAAGTAAACGAGTTTCTTCAGATGGGCGGCTATTCCCGCCTGTTTGTAGCGGGGGATCAGGCGTGGATTCATCGGAAAGAGGGTGGCCAGATTTATCCCATGCGCGCGCAATTTGCCATGCAGGAGGGCATGGTTGCCGCAGAAAACATTATGCGCATGATGCGCAAAAAGCCGCTTAAAGAATTTTTCTGGCGGGATACCGGCTTTATCGTATCATTGGGCAAAGGAGGAGCGCTTGCGGAGATGTTCGGCGTGCAATTCAGCGGGCCTATTGCATGGGTATTGTATCGGGGCGCGTATTTGGTTAAAATAGTCGGATGGCGCGCGAAATTGCGCACAGCGCTGGAATGGACGCTAAACACTTTTCTTCCGAGAGATATATCGAAACTATGAATCTATAGGAAAACGAAATAGAAGTTTCAGGATTAGTTGTTATTGCGAGGGCTGAAAGCCCGCGGCAATCCCGTCATTTGTAAGTAATTTTCGAGATTGCTTCGCTACGCTCGCAATGACAAAAACTGGAAATTTTTATTTCGTTTATCTATAGATTCTTGAATTATGAATCATGAAGTAGGAATTATGGATTTTATTTTCCATAATTCATAATTCCAGATTCATAATTCATGTTTAACTATGCCACCAGCTTTAGAAATCAAAAATCTACGCAAGGTTTATAGTTCTTCTACAATAGCGGTGGATGGCATTTCTTTCTCCGTACAGCAGGGAGAGTTTTTCGGATTTTTGGGGCCGAACGGCGCCGGCAAGTCAACAACCATTCACTGTATTACGGGCATTGCAAACATTACGTCGGGGACAATCCGCGTGTTCGGGCATGACGTGGTTGCCGGCTACCGCCAGGCGCGCCAACTGGTTGGCCTGGCGCCGCAGGAGTTCAATATAGATATTTTTGCGCGCGTTTGTGATAGTTTGGATTATGTGGGCGGGTTTTACGGTATGCGCAAAGCAGCGCGCGGCGAGCGCATAGAAAAGCTCTTGAAGCGATTTGACCTGACATCACACGCGAAAAAGAAATTCCAGGAGCTCTCGGGCGGGTTGAAGCGAAGAGTGATGCTTGCGCGCGCCATGGTGCACAATCCGCCGTTATTAATACTAGACGAGCCGACGGCCGGCGTTGACGTTGAGCTGCGGCATCAACTATGGGATTATTTGCGGGAGCTCAACGCGGAAGGCAAAACTATTTTGCTTACATCGCATTACTTGGAAGAAGTAGAGCTTCTATGCAACAGTATTGCTATTATTACTAATGGCAAAATAGTGGCGATCGGCGACAAAAGCGAGTTTTTAAAAGACGGCAAGCGGTTGGAACATATGTATTTGGAGCTTACGAAGAAGGAGTCAATAGAATCCGACAATATATCATTTGTCAAACACTAAGTGTCTGACAAGCTTGTCAGACACTTAGTGTTTGACAGTAGACTATTTCCTAATTATGAACACAATCGGCCTTTGGATACTTATTAAACGGGAGATGGGACGCTTCTCTCGCGTCGCGCTTCAAACCCTCATTACGCCCTGGGTAAGCGCGGTTCTTTATATTTTTGTATTCGGCAGAATTGTAGGATCCCGCATAGACACTATTGGGGGTGTTGCCTATATAGAGTTCGTGCTGCCCGGTATCCTTATGATGAACATTATCATGGCGGCTTTTTCACAGACGGCGTTTTCGCTTTATTTCCAGCGGTTTGCGCGGCATATTGAGGAAGTGCTGGTAGCGCCCTTTGCCTACTGGGAGATGATATTGGGAACCACCATAGGCGGCGTAGCACGGGCGGTGGTGGTCGGGATTGGTATTTACGGTATTGCAATATTTTTCGGCGCGGCGAATTTTGCGCATATGGGCCTTTTTATATTTTATGCCTTATCAGTGGCAATTCTGTTCTCGTTTATAGGTCTTCTCATCGGTCTTTGGGCGCAGGGTTTTGAGCAGCTCAATATATTCAATACGTTTATTATAATGCCGTTGAGTTTTTTGGGCGGCATGTTCAACTCTATTACTATGCTGCCGCCATGGCTCCAGGCCTTCACGAAATTCAACCCGTTTTTCTATTTTATAGATGGCATCCGGTATTCCATGATCGGCGTGCGAGAAGCGAACGGAACCGTTGGTATTGCGGTTATCCTGGCGTCGCTTGTGGTATTGGGAGTTTTGGCGTGGTATCTCTTTCGCATAGGATATCGCTTGCGGGCCTAAAGTATGCAGATACGCTTGCCCCGGCATTGTTATAGGAAGCCAGTTTATAAAGACAATTTAAAATTCAAAGTGCAAAGTGCAAAATTAAGGTGTCGCTTCGCGACATATTATATAATCGCGCGAAGCGCGATACCATCACTTTGAACTTTTAACTTTGAACTTTGCATTTTCTGTAAAGGTAATGACCCCCCGGTTTTCATCGGGATGATAAATAGAACAGTAAGAATTTATATAGGTAACCGTCCTCTATGGCAAGCGCACAGGAACAAGAGCAGGCGATTCTCTCCGCCTATGATATATATGCGGAGCCGCTGTTTCGGCACTGCTATTTTCGGCTTTACGACCGGGAATCGGCAAAAGATGCGGTGCAAGATACGTTTGTGCGCGCGTGGGAATATACTGCGGCCGGGCATCATATTGACAACATGCGGGCCTTCCTCTATCGCGTGGCGAACAACGTGGTAATTGACCGGATGCGTAAGCGCGCGCCCCTGTCGTTGGATACTCTTTTTGAAAAGGGGTTTGATCCGCGCGATGAAAGCTCCGCGGCCCGCATAGGCGATATTACGGCAGGTAAGGAAGTTTTGTGTATGTTGGATCGGCTGGAGGATCCCTATCGCACCGTAGTAGTTATGCGGTTTATTGATGATATGATGCCGCGCGAGATCGCGACGGTGCTTGGAGAGACAGAAAATGCCGTCTCAGTCCGCTTGCACAGAGCCGTAAAAAAAGCCCGGCGGTTATGGAACAACGGAGAAATTAACTCTACCCATTATGAGTAAAAATCATGCACAATCCGCATTACGGCGGGATGAGGCCATGGCGTCGGGGTTTACGTCTGCCCGGCAGGCATGTATGCTATCAGCTGCAGAAAAAACGGAATTGCGCGCGCGCGTTTTAACCGGTATTCGTTCCCTGCAGCAAGAATACAAAGAACCATTTGCTTTTACTCGTATATTCTATCAACTCCGATTAGCCGCTGGAGCGCTTTTTGGAGTCATCTTTGCCGCAGGGGGCATTGTATATGGAGCGGAGAGCGCGCTGCCGGGCGATGTATTATATCCGGTGAAAATTGAAGTAAATGAGCGGCTGTGGGGATTTACGGCGGTATCCTACGAAGCGCAGGCGGAGTGGTCTGTGGCGCGCGCGACACGCCGGCTTCAAGAAATGGAACAGTTAGTAGTTGCGGGGCGGTTGAATGAAAAGAGACGACGGGAAGTAACCGCGCGGTTTGAGGAGCAGGCAACGCAGGCGAATGCCGACATTGCGCGCTTAAAGACGGAACAAAAGAACGCCGCGGTACATACAAGCTCCCAGCTTGAATCTTCCCTGCGCTTACACGAGCGGACGCTTATGCAGGTTGCGCAGGATCGGGCAGATATAGGCTCGCAGCTTCAGGTGATACTGGAAACAGTTCGGGAAAAAGCTGCCAGCGTTTCAGAAATTCGGCAGGAAATTGAAAAGGAACTTGGTGTTGCGCGCGAGGAAGGCCCTACCGCATCAGCGGTTTTCTCTGAATCTGAAGATGAAGAAGGCGTGACAGATCCAGAGGGCGGAGACGGTAAAACCGGCAGCGCCGCGGAAGAAAGCGAAGAAGATTTGCAGCTGCCGGAATTTGAACAAGAACAATACTTAAAAGAAACTGCAACTACAACACTATAGGTAAGTAGAGTCTATCTCAAAAATAATCATTTGTAATAAATATACAA
>CAYZNS010000025.1:0-9628 GCA_964479945.1 uncultured Candidatus Saccharibacteria bacterium | reverse complement strand
ACAAAAACATTAAAAAATCTTATCCACAGGTTGCACTTGTAAATTGAATGTGGGAAATTCAAAAATCAAAATGCAAAATTATGGAAAGAAATGTTTTTGCGGCGCAAAAACATTTCCTCATTCATTTTTCACTTTGAACTTTACACTTTGCATTTGAGCGAAGCGATTATGGCAAAACAAACAGCAGAATTTGGCAAAAACTGGTATGCGGTGCATACCTATTCTGGCTACGAAGACGCGGTAGCCCGCAATTTGCGCCAGCGCATTGACTCTATGGGCATGGAGGACAAAATTTTTACCGTTCTGGTGCCCACCGAGAAGAAAATAAAAATAAAAGGCGGCAAACGGCGCACGGTGGAGGAGAAAATTTATCCCGGCTATGTGCTGGTGGAGATGATCGTGACGGACGATTCCTGGTACGTTATCCGCAACACGCCGCGCGTTACAGGTTTCGTGGGTTCCGGCACTACTCCTACCCCTTTGTCGCCGGATGAAATGGAGATATTATTGAAGCGCATGAATCAGGACGAGCCGCGGCACAAGGTTGACTTAACGGCAGGAGATGCGGTAAAAATTACGGACGGGCCGTTTAAGGAATACGAAGGCCGTGTGTCTGAAGTGGATGAAGAGCGCGGCAAGGCGAAAGTGCTGGTTTCGCTGTTTGGACGGGAAACGCCGGTAGAATTGGACTTTTTACAAGTAAGTAAGATTTAATTAATGATATAAATTAACCTAATTAATCTAAGGAATGTCCAAGCACCAACACCCAAATAAATTTGAGGCATTGGGATTTGGGATTTTATTAGAATAATTAGAGCAATTAGGAATTAGAATAATTTTATCATAGGGATACAGTCAGTTTATTTGCTCTACTATGGCAAACAATAAACCAATAAAGACAATACTTAAATTGCAGCTTCCTGCCGGCAAAGCGACGCCCGCTCCGCCGGTTGGCACGGCATTGGGGCCGCATGGCATCAACATCGGGGATTTTGTAAACAAGTTCAACCAGCAGACGGCTGATAAGGGAGATTCCATTATTCCTGCCGAGATTACAATCTATCAGGACCGCACGTTTGATTTTAAGCTCAAAACGCCGCCGGCGTCCGATTTGTTGCGCAAGGCGGCAGGTGTGGAAAAAGGTTCCGGCAACCCACTGCGCAATAAAGTGGGAAGAGTTTCGCGCGCAAAGGTAAAAGAAATCGCTGGGACGAAGATGGAAGATTTGAACGCGTACGATGTGGATGCCGCAAGTAAAATTATTGAAGGAACGGCGCGGAGTATGGGAATTGAAGTAAGTTAAAAGTGCAAAGTTCAAAGTGCAAAGTGGCGGTATCGCGCTTCGCGCGATTGTTATACATGTCGCGAAGCGACACCAAAATTTTTAACTTTGCATTTTGAATTTTTAATTTGCCATCTTCTATGTCTCAAATAAAAGCCCGATTTATCGCGTTGCTCTTACTGCTTGCCGGAATACTTGCCGGCATTTTCGCTTTACCCGGTACCATTCCGTTTCTGCCGGACATTCCGTACCGTTTGGGACTGGACCTGCAAGGCGGCACGCATTTGGTATATCATGCGGACGTCTCAAACATTCCATCGCATGAAGCAAGCGAATCCATGGAAGGGTTGCGCGATGTTATTGAAGAAAGAGTAAATACATTTGGCGTCTCGGAACCGGTTGTACAGGTAGAAGAAGCAGGGGAGGAACGGCGGCTTATTGTGGAACTTGCAGGCGTGCGCGATATCCGCGAGGCGATCCGCCTTATCGGCGAGACGCCGTTCCTGGAATTCCGCGCGGAGCGCCCTGAAGCAGAACGGCAGGAAGTGTTGGAAGCGCAGGCGCAAGGAGAGCGTTTAGGCGAAGACGCGTTTTTCGTACCAACGGAGCTTACGGGAAAATACTTGAAGCGCGCCGACGTTCAATTTGCGCAGACGGGCATTCAGACGTATGTAACTCTTACCTTTAACGAAGAAGGAGCGCGCCTGTTTGAGGAGCTTACAGACAGAAACGTGGGCAAGCAGCTTGCGATTTATCTGGACGGGTTTCTGATATCCGCACCCGTAGTGCAGCAGAAAATTACGGGCGGGCAGGCGCAGATTACGGGAAATTTTACCATTGAAGAAGCGCGCGATCTGGTGCGCCGGCTCAACGCGGGGGCGTTACCGGTGCCTATTGCGCTTTTGAGCCAACAGAGCGTGGAGGCGTCTCTAGGCGCCGAAGCCCTTGCGCGCGGCGTTAATGCGGGCGTTTACGGCCTTATTGCGGTGGCACTATTTATGATAATTTGGTATCGCCTGCCGGGCGTGCTTGCGGTTGCAGCGCTTCTTATATATGTGGCGCTCATACTTACGCTATTCAAACTTGTTCCGGTAACGCTTACGGCAGCCGGTATCGCGGGGTTTATTCTTTCACTCGGCATGGCGGTGGATGCAAATATTCTTATCTTTGAGCGGTTTTATGAAGAAGTGCGCGCCGGCAAGAGGTATGACACTGCCATTGAGGAAGGCTTTGCCCGCGCGTGGACATCAATACGGGATTCCAACATGTCCAGCTTTATTACGGCTGTTATTTTATATTGGTTCGGCTCCAGCTTAATCCGCGGATTCGCGCTTACGCTGGCAATTGGCATCGCGGTCAGTATGCTCTCCGCCATAGTAATAACGCGTACGTTTCTGCGCGCGCTTTCTATGCGCGAAGGACGGATTGTAAATATGGTATTCGGGGTTACGAAGTCATGATGAATCTGTGTATTTTATGTCTATCATAGGATTACGCACATATTGGTATGCCATCTCCGCCGTATTGGTAGCCGCAAGCATCGGCGCGCTTGCCGTATGGGGTTTTCATTTTGGCATCGATTTTGCCGGCGGCTCTCTCATGGAGCTTGAGTTTATGGGAACTGCGGCGCCGTCCGATGCCATACGGGAAACATTCCAACGGGAAGAAATTGCCATTTCCGCCATTCAGCAGACTGGCGGGAACGGTATCCTTATACGCACACGCGATCTTGATGAAGAGGCGCATCAGCGCGTGCTGTCTGCGCTTCGCGGCGCGGATCTTGAGTTTACGGAAAAGCGCTTCGTTTCTATCGGACCCGTGATTGGCAGCGAGCTTAAGCAAAAAGCCGTCATTGCGCTGTCGCTGGTTGTGGTGATGATCGTTCTCTACATCGCGTGGGCATTCCGGCATGTTTCAAAACCGGTCGCAAGCTGGAAGTACGGTCTGGTGGCAATTGCAGCGCTTCTACATGATGTAATAATTCCAAGCGGCCTTTTTTCCTATCTTGGGGCGTCGCGCGGCGTGGAGATAGACGCGCTGTTTGTAACGGCGCTGCTGACCGTGTTGGGGTTTTCCGTGCATGACACGATTGTAATCTTTGACAGGGTCCGCGAGAATCTCCAGCGTTACAAAGGCGTATTGTTTGAAGAAGTTGTAGAACGAAGCGTGCAGGAAAATATCGTCCGTTCTATCAACACGTCGCTGACGCTGCTGTTCGTGTTGGGAACGCTTTTTGTATTCGGCAGTGAATCAACGCGGTATTTTACCCTGGCGCTTGCGGTAGGTACCATAGCCGGCACATATTCGTCTATTTTTCTTGCCAGTCCACTTCTGGTAACCTGGCAGCGGTGGCAAGATAAAAGGCGGACGTAGTGTTTCCATGCCTCTCGGCGTCATTTTAGATGATTTGATGCGTCCTCTTCCAAAAATTCGCCCTATATGATAGACTGGGAAGCATGGCGGAACTCATGGCAAAACCTCGGCACGAGCTTGGCAAGCAGGCGAAGCGCATCCGTAAAACCGGCCATATTCCGGCTGTTTTGTATGGATACGGCGTGGAGTCCGTGCCTATTCAGGTGGAGCATCGCGCGTTTGAGAAAGTGCTGAAGGAGGCGGGAGAATCATCTCTGGTTATGCTTCAAATAGAGGGCGGCAAACAGCAAAACGTGCTTATTCACGATGTGGCGCGTAATGTGCTCAAGGGGGTTACGGAGCATGTTGATTTTTATGCCGTGCGCATGGACAGGCCGATTGAAGCCAGCGTGCCGCTGGTATTTACAGGAGAGGCGGAAGCGGTGAAAGCGCTGGGCGGCGTATTGGTAAAAGTGGTTCACGAGCTTGAGATCCGCGCGCTGCCGAAAGATCTGCCGCATGAAATTGAAATTGATATCGCGTCGCTGCGTACGTTTGACGATCAACTTTTTGTAAGAAATGTAGCGTTCCCGAAAGGCGTGGAGGCGCTGGCGGAACTTGAGCAAGTAATAGCGCTGGTGGAGCCGCCGCGGACGGAGGAAGAACTTCAAGCTATGGAACAGCCGGCTGAAGTTTCACTGGAAGGCATTGAGGTTGCCGGCAAGAAGGAAAAGGAGGAAGAAAGAGCGGAAGGTGAAGAACCTGAAGGTGCCGGAAAGAAAGAATAATGTATATGTTTTAAAACTTGTCTGCCTTTAAAAAAATCAGTGTTATTTTTGCGGGATCCGCTTTATGCATTGCGGCTGGCGTTGCGTATGCCCAGGAAGCGAGCGATGCGGTAGAAACGCGCCGCGCGCAGCTGAAGCAGGAGCTTACTAATTTGGAGCAGCAGATAGCGGGTTTTGATGTTCTCATTACACAAAAACAGGGCGAGGCCGCTTCCCTGGAGCGGGATATCGCCATCATTGACGCGGAAGTAAAGCGCGCGCAGTTGGAAATCCGCCGGCGGAATCTCGCGATATCCGAGCTCGCCGGCTCCATTGAAAAACAATCTCTCTCCATTCAAGAGATGTCTGACAAAATTGACCGCGAGCGCACGTCTCTGGCGGAATCTTTGCGGACGATGTATGAATACGACGATACGTCGCTCGTGGAGCTTCTGCTGGGGTACGAGAACCTTTCGGATTTTTTTGTGGAAGCCGATACCATAGATTCGCTGCAGAAGGCGATTCAGGCGTCATTTGAAGAACTGCGCACCGATATTGAATTGACGGCGCGGGCGCGGGAGAATCTGAACACAGAAAAACAGGAGCAGACGGAGCTCAAGGCGCTGCAGGAAATTGAAAAGCGCCGCGAAGAGGCGAAAGAACGCGAAAAACAAAGGATTCTTGATGCTACGAAAGGAGAAGAAGCGAATTACAAGCAGCTCGCCGATGTCCGGCGCGCACGTGCCGCTTCCATCCGCAGCGAGCTGTTCTTGTTGCAGGGGTCTCCCGCCATTCCGTTTGAAGAAGCGCTTACGTATGCGGAATTCTCGTCTTCCAAAACGGGCGTGCGTCCGGCGTTTATCTTGGGCATTATCGCGCAGGAATCGGAGTTGGGGCGCAATATTGGCCAATGCAACCTTCCGGAGGACCCACCAAAATACAAATGGGATAATATTATGAAGCCGAGCCGTGACCACGCGCCATACCTGGAAGTGGTAAAATCGCTGGGGCTTGATGCCGGTTCCATGCCGCTGTCCTGCCCCATGCGGGATTCCAACGGCAATCAGGTAGGGTGGGGAGGTGCCATGGGTCCCGCTCAGTTCATTCCTTCCACATGGGTGTTGTACAAAGACGCGGTTACCAACATAACCGGAAGTAACCCAGCCAATCCATGGATCCCGCGCGACGCATTCGTGGCATCCGGGTTGTTGTTGCGCGATAACGGAGCCGTTGGCGGCCGGGACGCGGAGTTCAAAGCCGCGGCAAAATACTTCGCCGGCGGCAACTGGGATTCCTATTTGGGCCGCTCATATGCAACCCAAGTACTCGCCAAAGTGGAAACGTACCAGGAACAAATCACTTTCTTGAAGAGTTTGGCACAGCAATAGCTCATCAGTAAAGAAAGCGGCGCGATAGTATACGAGCGCAGCAATGTTTGTACTGTGTTATCAATTTAACGCAATTGCGTTAAATTGATAGAATACGATTTGACGGATATTTAACGGATATAGTACGAATTGAACAAATGTTCCTTGAGAGCAAAATCCCTTGTTGACAAAATCTGATAATCAGGAGGTATACACAATGACCTGTATTGCAATTGTTACGGATGAGCACAAAACTTTTTTATATACTTTCATTGCGGTGCCGCTTGCGGTAATACAAAATCGCGAAGCGGTGGGCTTCGTTTCTTATCTGTTGCAACAAGTATAACAGCGCCGTTGGCATTTGTTTGAGCTGAAACGGCGTTTTTTTATTGGGAACGTACAACTCCTCTTCCCGTTTTGCAATAGAAATTATACTTGGGCTAAAAGCAACGGTGTTGCTTTTAGCGGACGCCAAGTTGGATGTGTTGAGAGCTTGAAGGGCGGCATTGAGCTGATGCTTGCCGCCGTCAATCAACATAATATCCGGCAGAGGCCATTCCGGGTGTTTTAAGCGGCGCGACAGCACTTCCCGCATCATGGCTGTATCATTGGCGCCGTGAACCGTGCGTATGCGGAATTTCCGGTACGCATTTTTATCCGCAACACCATCAGCAAAAACAACCATGGATCCTACGGCAAATTCTCCTTGAATGTTTGAGATGTCGTATCCTTCTATGCGTTCCGGTATTTTTTGGAGACCAAGGATCATCTTGAGCTCGCGCAGGCCCTTTTGGTTTTCCGTTGCATAGTCTTTTTTCAAAATATGCCGGTGCGCGAATATACGTTCCAATATGTAGGCCTGGTCACGCAGGCGCGCGGCCGCCTCAAAATCCTGCCGTTTGCTTGCGCGGCGCATATCTATTTTGAGATGCGTGAGAAGTCGTTGTTGGCGCCCAGCAAGGATGTTTTTGATGTACCGGATATTTTTTTGGTATATTTTTTTATACTCGGAAATCTTACGAGGTTCAACCTCGTAAGATTTTAGACAGCAGAAGTCGAAGCAAAGCCCCAGTTCTGCCTGCTGGCAGGGACGCGCATGCAGTTCTTTACACCGGCAGTACGGAAACATTTTCCGGAGAGACCGCAGTAACCGTTTTACCGCGTATCCTTCCGTAAACGGCCCTACAAATTCAGTTTTAACTTTTGAATTTTGAGTTTGAGCGAAAGCGACTGGTTGATGCGTAAAAACAAGCCGCGGAAACGGCTCTTTCGTGAACCCCACAAACAGATACTGCTTGTCATCACGCATTACGATGTTATACGGCGGCAAGTGTTTTTTAATGAGGGAAGCTTCCAGAAGCAGCGCTTCAATTTCGGAATCCGTTTCCTGCCAGGTGATGCGATCCGCTTCACGGAGCATGCGGCGTTTTGCGGCATCCAGCGCCGAACTCTTTAAGAAATAGGAAGATAGCCGCACGCGCAAGTTGGCGGCTTTGCCGATATAGAGAATGCCGCCGCGCGCATCGCGGAAAAAATACACGCCGGGCGTGAGTGGAATTTCGTTTCGCACGTTTTGAAAGGTTATCGGCATAGGTGGTGTATATACTATTATAGCTTATCTTGCAAGTTGTTTGTGTTTTCGGTAAAGTGTTAGTGAGTTTCTTGAAAAAGGAGTATCGTAAGGATGTATTTAAAAGAAGCCATGTATTCTCCTGTGGCGCGCTTCGCGTTTGCGGCGTGTTCCGCATTCCTTCTTTTTTGGATGCGAGGCGCTGTAGATTGGATGGAAATAGGGTTTCGGGATCCCCTGTGGCTTGCCTATTGGTGCATAAGCTTTATTGCGGGGTATGATGGCGTTTGCGTTATAAAAAAGGACGCATCCCGCATTACGCGCTTTTCCGCAGGTTTCCATATATGGTTTTTATATGTATGGGGGTTATGGGGATGGGAAGATTCCGAGACGTTGCGCGGCGCGGCGTGGTGGCTGGATGAAGCGGGTCATGCGTTGTATAGCTTTGTGTTTGCATTACTAGCATATCTTGTGGCGCAAACGCGGTCGCGCAAGTTTTATGATCCTGACGAGCGATGGGAGCTTGATGCGCTTGTTATCGCATTAACATTTCTTTGGGCAGGATTATTTTGGGAAATCGGCGAGTTTATACGGGACCGTTTCGGATCCACGCTTGACTGGCGGACTGTTGCCCAGATTGACAGTGTTGATACTATGCTTGATCTGATTATAACGGCTGTATGCGCCTCGCTTGCGGCTGGCACGCGGAGAATGTGGGACCGCTACGGCGTTTCCACGGATTACAAGCGGTTGGATCGGATAGATGCAATGGAGATTCTTAGACGAAAAGAACGCATCAGAAAGCGCCATGCGGGAAATATAAAAGATTTGCGCAGGAGAATACGCGCCCCGCGGGAGCTTATCCGGTTTTTGAGAAAAGCGTAACAACGAGATTGCCTTGCTGGAGTGGGGCTTTTTTCTTTGCTTCCGATGCGGTACCGTATAGTATATGAAGATCGCCATACTCGGTTTTGGGAAAGAGGGAAAATCAGTTTTTCGGTTTCTTAAAAAATCTCCGCGGTATAACGGGGCGGACATTTCCATTTTGGACAAAAAGCGCGATGAACGGTATCTTGCGCATCTAGACGCGTTTGATTTAATAGTCAAATCGCCCGGCGTGCCGTTTACATTGCCGGAAGTGGCGAAAGCGCGTGCGAGCGGGGCGCTTTTTACGAGTGCGACCGCTCTTTTTTTTGACCACGCGCAGGGGCTTATAATCGGCATTACGGGCACCAAGGGCAAGGGCACTACGGCAACGCTGCTCCACAAGATGCTCGCGGCATGCAAAAAAGATACATGTCTTGCCGGCAATATCGGGTTGTCCATGCTGGATATCCTGCCGAATCTGCATGAAGAGTCCATTACGGTTCTGGAGCTTTCCAGTTTCCAGCTGGAGCATCTTCTGTTTTCTCCGCGGATTGCCGTGGTGCTAGATATCTTTCCGGATCATCTGGACGCGCATGCTTCATACAAGGAGTACGTGGCGGCGAAGAAGGGAATTGTGGAAAATCAAACGAAAAACGACGCGGTGTTCTTTTTTGAAGGAAGCGCCGAGGCCGAGGCTATCGCGCGGCAGAGCAAAGGGAAACATCTTGCCATAGACCCGGAAGCATTCCGGCTCTTTAAGGCGCGGGATTTAAAAATGCCGGGGGCGCATAATTACCGCAATGCCGTTATGGCGGCTTCCGTGGCGCTGTATCTTGGGTGCGATCCAGTACGGGTAAAAAAGGAAGCACACAGTTTCAAGGGCTTGCCATACCGGCTGCAGCGCGTTCGCTCAGTCAATACTGTTTCATTTTATAACGATTCCGCGGCCACCAATCCGCATGCGACTGCTGCCGCGATAATGTCATTTGAAACGCCAAGCATTCTTATTGCCGGCGGGCGCGATAAGGGCTTTCCGTATGACGTTCTTGCGAAAGTGGCAGTGAAATCTCATCTTCGGCATGTTGTTGCGGTTGGCGAGAATGCAAAAATACTCGAAAAAATATTTTCTAAAGCAGGAGTGCCCCTTACCATTCAGCCTTTGCTCGATAAAGCGGTGGAAATGGCATGGCGGTATTGTTCAAAACAACAAAAAGGACAGGAACAGTGGAATATTATCTTTTCGCCCGGAGCCACCAGTTTTGACCAATTTGAAAATTATAAAGAGCGCGGGAGGGCGTTTAACAGGATAGTCAAAGAGCTGAAAATATAGTAATATGAACATTGTGAATTATCTCGCTTTTGCGAGATATGTAAAATCAATTTAGAAGTGCAACTTTAAGCACTATGCTTAAAGTATATGCAC
>CAYZNS010000024.1:0-11628 GCA_964479945.1 uncultured Candidatus Saccharibacteria bacterium | reverse complement strand
TCCATTCCGTTTTTCTCTTTGACCGAGATAAAACCAACGCCGCCGTTTTTGGTTATTCTTTTTGCTTCCTGTAAAACTTCGGGAACATCTTTTTTGGGAATATGTAGAAAACTGGCGGCCGCCCAAAATCCATCAAATTCTCCGTCTTTGAAAATGGTTTTGCTGAAATCCATTTTTTGAAATTTTCCCTTTGGTACTCTCTCACTTGCTACCTTCAACATTCCCTCCGAAGCATCTATGCCAGTGTAATCAAAACCATTTTCTACAAAAACGGCGGCGTCTCGTCCGGCTCCGCAACCGAGATCAATAACTTTTTTGCCATTGATAATGTTTTTGTAAAAATCAAATTCCTCAATCCAGAAATGAGCAAAATGTCCCGTGCTGTAGCCCGAAGCAATTTTGTCGTATGTTTCTGCTGTTTTTTGTTTGATGTCCATAATTATTTTTCGGTAAATTCTTTAAAATAAAACTCCCACGCACTGATTTCAAGCGTAAACAACTTTTCTGGCTCACTCTCAAAAATTCTTTTTATTTCGCTAACTTTCATCCACTGAACATCTTTAACTTCACTTGCCTGCGCCTTGGCTTCACCACTTTCAACTTCGCAAATAAAAATAAATCCTATCCATGGCTTTCCATTTTTGAGTTGTTGAACACAACAATAAGGACGAAAACCAAATGACTCATCATTTCCTTTTGGTGTGTATCTTTTGGTTTGAGAATCGCCGTGGATATTTTTTAGTGTTAAACCACATTCTTCTTTTATTTCGCGCTTCAACGCATCATATACGTTTTCGTATGGCTCGTCTAAAACTCCAGCTGGAAATTCCAAAGTGCCAGAATACACCGGATCGCGATTTGGCTTCCAGCGAGTTTGTATAAGGATTTCAGTCTCGCCATTATTATTTCTCTCGATTATCCCACCAACGAAGGGAATTGCCATTCCTCGAGATTTTTTCTCGGCTGGGCTGACTTGAATATCTGGCGTAGTTAAAAATGATTCAATTTTATTTACCAAATCATTTGAGTCGGAATACTCAATAAAGTTTTTTGTAATAAATTTTAGCGAACCAGATATTTTCTCACCAGTTTTACTAAAACAAACAATCGGAACAGTGCAGGTATCAGCCCAGCCGAGTTCTATTCCTAATCCAGTTGCCGGAAAAGTAACTTCAGCAAAAACGACATCGCAATTTTTGATAATATCTTTTGTATTGATAGTTAATGATTCGTTCTCGATAAGGGGATAAGGGGGTCAGGATAAGGGGGTCAGACCCCGTAACACGCAGACCCCGTAACACGGATAAGGGGGTCAGACCCCGTAACACGTAACCCGTAACCAGACCCCGTAACCCAGACCCCGTAACCGTAACCCCGTAACCCGTAACCAGACCCGTAACCCTAACAAGGGGGTCACGTAACCCAGACCCCGTAACCCCGTAACCTTTGGTCGGGCTGCCAGGAATCAAACCCGGTCTACATCCTCCAGGGGATTTTTAATTTTCCTATCAACACTCTCGGGCTGCCGAGATTTGAACTCGAACTAAATCCTCCAGGGAGTTTATGATTTTATATCAGCATTCTCGGGGTGCCGGGAATCGAACCCGGTCTACATCCACCCCATGGACGCGTACTACCGGCATACTCCACCCCGAGAATACTGATAATAATTTATTGTAAACTCCCGCAAAACGTAAATACGTTTACGTTTTGCCCCCATGGACTCGTGCTGCCGTTACACTACAGCCCGTAAAAATACCCTTCGCTATGCGTAGGGTATCATACTTTTCCGGCTGAATCGAGATGCTTGTTGCCTTTAAGACACCGGGCGCAGATCTTGATGCGTTTGCCAGTTGGCAACGTAGCCCATTGCAGGTTGGGATAATGCCGTTTCCAGAGCACGGGGTTGTAATGCGCGCGCAGTAGCGAGCGTTCGCCGCCCATTCTTGATGATTTTGAACATATAGGACACGATTTAGCCATATATGAATTTATAACAAAATATCGTTATTAGATCAAGGGGTAATTAAAAGTGCAAAGTTCAAAATGCAAAGTTGCAGTTTAAAGTTTAAAATTTTTAATTTTGCATTGTAATTTTGCACTTTGCATTTTACATTTTTAATTTGCCGGGACTTATAGTATGCTAGTTTTATGGAAGCGCAGGCTATAGATTTTATTTTTCAGATTGCTATCTTAATTATGTCCGTGGTTATTCACGAAGTCTCTCACGGTTTTATGGCTTACTCGCTTGGCGACCCGACCGCCAAGTACGCCGGACGCCTTACCTTAAACCCCATCCCGCATATTGACCCGTTTGGTTCCATACTATTGCCGCTTATTCTCGCGTTATTGCCCGGCGGGCTTATTTTTGGCTGGGCGAAGCCGGTGCCGTATAACCCGTATAACTTGAGTAATCAGAAATGGGGGCCGGGACTGGTGGCGGCGGTGGGGCCGCTTGCTAATATTTTTGTGGCGCTGGTGTTCGGCTTTATTATTCGGTTTTCCGGCGTGTTGCCATTTGCCGTACCAGCCGCGTTTATTGAAATTGCCATTATTGTGGTATTGCTGAATATTGTTCTTGCCGTATTTAACTTTGTACCCATCCCGCCGCTGGACGGCTCCAAAGTGTTGTTTACGCTGTTGCCGTACCGCATGAATCATATTCAGCAGTTCTTGGAACAATACGGCTTTTTCCTGCTCCTTATTTTTATTTTCTTTTTCTTTCAAGCGCTGTTTCCGGTTATCGGCGTCCTGTTCCGGCTGTTTACGGGGATTAGTTTATAAGGCATTGCCGCTTGACTTCGCCTTTCTTCGGTAATAAAATATTACTTATGGCAATAGATGCAATTACAAAGCCAAATACGAAGGGCCAGGTTGTTATTCCTAAGGAGATGAGGGATAAACTTGGCATTACGCCGAAAACTTCTCTTCATGTTACATTGGGAGAAGACGGCATTCACATGTATCCCGTGGACGGTATTATAGAAAAAAGGGCCGTGGAAGGGTCTTATCTCAAGATTCTTGAAAAAACGCAGGGTTCATGGACGGAAGATTGGAGCACGATTAGAAAAAAGAGAGGAAATATTGAAAAAGTCGCATCCCGCAGGAGAAAGCGCGCATGGTAATTCTGGATACGAGTATTATTATTGATCATCTTCGGCGCATAGGAAGCGGCAAGACGGCGCTTGTGCGGGTTGCGGAGACGGTTTCAAAGGAGAACCTTGCTCTCTCGGTAATTTCTGTCCAGGAACTTTACGAGGGACGAAGCACAAAAGATCGTCACAAAGAAGAACACCTGCTTGCTACTATCACGCCGCTTCGCATAATGCCGTATATCTACGAAGTTGCGCACTGTGCGGGAATGTTGGCGCGGGACATCAGGCGTCCCATTGAACTTGCTGATGCGGCGATAGCGGCGACTGCTTTGGTGAATGGCGCGGCAATCTACACCCTCAATAAAAAAGATTTTGAGCATATTCCCGGCTTGGAGTTATGGGAGTTATGAAACATGCAAAACCTTCTTCCTCCATTGACGCGAACGTCATTGTCTGATATCCTTTCCTTTATTACCTATGCCAACTATCAACCAATTAGTCCGCAAGCCGCGCAAGATATTCCGCGCAAAGCCCAAGGCGCCTGCCCTGCGGCGCGGGTTTAATGCCATCCAAAACCGTCCGGCGCTGTATCCATCTCCGTTTAAACGCGGCGTATGCGTGGCGGTGCGCACTACCACCCCGAAAAAGCCGAATTCCGCGCTGCGCAAAATCGCGCGTGTGCGACTGACTAATGGCATGGAAGTAACCGCCTATATTCCAGGCGAAGGGCACAATTTGCAGGAGCACTCGGTAGTAGTATTGCGCGGCGGCCGCGTAAAGGACTTGCCGGGCGTGCGGTATCACATCGTGCGCGGCGTGATGGACAGCGGCGGCGTGGAAGGCCGCAAGCAGGGAAGAAGCAAGTATGGGGCGAAAAAACCTAAAGCGTAACTCGTAATCCGTAACTCGTAACTCGTACAAATATTACGTTGTACGGATTACGGATTACGGATTACGGATTACTTTTTATGCGAAGAAAACAAGCAACAAAACGGCATATTGCTCCAGACTATAAATGGAACTCCCCGCGGGTTGCCAAGTTTATTAATATGGTGATGTATGCGGGCAAGAAGTCCGTGGCGGAAGATGTTATGTATACGGCGTTGGACGTAATTGCAAAAAAAGCGAACGTGGATAATCCGGTAACGGTATTTGATATGGCGCTGGATAACGTGGCCCCGTCGGTGGAGGTGCGCTCGCGGCGGGTGGGGGGTGCTAATTACCAGGTGCCGGTTGAAGTGCGCGGCCCGCGCAAAATGGCACTTACCATGCGCTGGATTATTGGAGCAGCGCGGACTAAGAAAGGATCCCCTATGGCGGAACGTCTGGCGGAAGAGATTATCGCGGCCTCCAAAAACGAGGGATCTGCCATCAAAAAGAAGCAGGACACCCACCGCATGGCGGATGCGAACAAAGCGTTTGCGCATTTTGCCTGGTGAGTTCGCTTTGCTCAAGTGTAAAATGTAAAGTGCAAAAATCAAAATTACAATTCAAAATAAAAAATGGAAAGAGGGGATGATCACCAAAAGTCAAAAGAGCAGGCAATTTTACTTGCTTTACAGAAAGATATGGCGTTGATACGGAGAGGATTGGAAGTGTATGGTATGAAGAAAGATGGTTCTGCGGTTTTTATTTCAAAGAGTGATTCGTACGAAAAATTATGGGAAGATGCGCTTGAAGAACTAAAAAAATAGTCTCATTTTTAATTTTGCATTGTAATTTTGCATTTTGATTTTTGAATTTTGAATTATGCCTAGAGCATACCCCATAGAACAAACTCGCGACTTTGGCATTATCGCCCACATTGACGCCGGCAAGACCACTGTCTCCGAGCGTATTTTGTTCTACGCGGGCGTCTCGCACAAAATAGGCGAAGTGCATGAGGGGCAGGCCATAATGGACTGGATGGAGCAGGAGCGCGAGCGCGGCATCACCATCACGTCCGCCGCCACCACCTGCTTCTGGAAGCGCACCTACGCGCCGGACGCGGGCGAGTTTCGGTTTAATATAATAGATACTCCCGGGCACGTGGATTTTACCGCGGAAGTGGAACGCTCGCTGCGCGTACTGGACGGCGGCGTGGTTGTGTTTGATGGCGTGGCAGGCGTGGAGCCGCAGTCGGAGACCGTCTGGCGCCAGGCTGACAAATACAAAGTGCCGCGGATTTGTTTCATTAACAAGCTGGACCGCATGGGGGCGAGTTTTGAGAAGAGCTTTCAGTCTATCCTTCACCGGCTTACGCCCAACGCGGTTGCGGTTACCATTCCTATCGGCCTGGAGGCGGATTTTGCCGGTATTATTGATTTGCTGCGCATGAAGCAGATTGAGTTTTCGGGCGAACGGGGCGAGCGCGTCTCGGAAGCGGAAATTCCCGCTGCCATGCAGGAAGAGGCGGCAACGTGGCGCGCCACGATGGTGGAAAAAATATCCGAGACGGACGACGCCCTGATGGAAAAATATCTGGAAGGCAAGGATGTTACGGAAGATGAGCTGCGCGCGGCCTTGCGCAATGCAACGCTGGCGTACCGTCTGGTACCCGTATTTTGCGGCTCTGCCTTAAAAAACAAAGGCGTGCAGATATTGCTGGACGCCGTTATAGATTTTCTGCCCGCGCCTACTGATGTGCCGCCGGTAACGGGGCACGATCCAAAGACAGACGAAGAAATTACGCGCCCCAGTACCGACGAAGC
Source organism: uncultured Candidatus Saccharibacteria bacterium (assembly GCA_964479945.1). Lineage (GTDB taxonomy): Bacteria > Patescibacteriota > Minisyncoccia > Ryanbacterales > 2-02-FULL-48-12 > CAYZNS01. The sequence goes on along the minus strand of CAYZNS010000024.1, from coordinate 5,843 downwards.
GCCATTTTCATCGCTGGCGTTTAAATTGCAGACGGACCCCTATGTAGGCCAGCTTACGTATTTCCGCGTGTATTCCGGCATGCTCGCGGCGGGTTCCTATGTCTTGAACGCCACGAAGGGCGATAAAGAGCGCATCGGCCGCATTTTGCGCATGCACGCGAACGACCGCGAGGAAGTAAAAGAAATTTTCGCGGGCGAGATAGGCGCCATCGTGGGCTTGAAAAACACGTCCACGGGGGACACGCTTTGCGATCCGGATCACCCCATTATATTAGAAAAAATCGTGTTCCCCGAGCCGGTGGTTGCCATGCGCATTGAACCCAAGACCAAGGCGGACCAGGAAAAAATGAGCCTGGCATTAAAGCGCTTGTCGGATGAAGACCCCACATTTCGTATTAAGTCCGACCCCGAGACGTTAGAGACCATTATCGCGGGTATGGGCGAGCTGCATTTGGAAATTTTGGTAGACCGCATGAAGCGCGAGTTTAAGGTGGAAGCGAACATCGGCCGCCCGCAGGTTGCCTATAAAGAGACGATAAAAGCCAAGGCAGAGGCGGAAGGTAAATATATCCGGCAGTCGGGAGGCCGCGGGCAGTACGGGCATGTGCGGCTGCGGATTGAGCCCAAAGAGCGCGGCCAAGGGCTGGAATTTGAGGATGTTATCAAAGGCGGGGTCATTCCAAAAGAGTTTATCCCTGCCGTGGAAAAGGGCGTCAAGGAAGCGGCCGATAAAGGCGTGGTGGCGGGATTTCCGTTTATTGATGCCAAAGTAACGCTCTACGATGGCTCGTATCACGAAGTGGATTCTTCGGAGGGCGCCTTTAAGATTGCGGGCTCCATGGCGTTTCAGGAAGTAGCCAAGCGCGCCACACCCATACTGTTGGAACCCATCATGAAAGTGGAGGTTTTGACGCCGGACAAATTTATGGGCGACGTTACGGGGGACTTAAATTCCAAGCGCGGGCGTATTGAAGAGATGGGCGACCGTATGAACATCAAGGTAATTACGGCAAAAGTGCCGCTTGCCGAAATGTTCGGCTATGTAACGAACTTGCGCTCCATGTCCGAAGGCCGCGCTAGTTATACTATGGAATTCAGTCATTACGAGGAAGTGCCCGCGCACGTAGCACAGCAAATAATAGAAGGTCGCCGCGCATAGCGCGGCGGTTTCTTCCTCCCGCCAATAACGTGATATTGCCATCATTTCGCATACTTTGTATCATTAAAAATTATGTTTGCAAAACTGGGAGCATATTTGGAACAACAAAAAATCACAAAGCCGGTGCGGTATGCCGCCGCAAGCGGGGAGGAATTTGTGGTAATGCCTGCGCGGGATTATACTGTGCTCACGGGGATTGACGCCGATATGTTGCCAACGCTTGAAGTATTTGATACGGTAGTGAATAAGGCAGAGCAAGGGAATTTCGATACCAAGGGTAACAAAGCAACAGAGATGAATGAGCATAGAGAAGCAGAGGGGGTTTCTGCGCTTGCTCATCTCACGCTGGAGGAGGAAATAGGAGTGGAGAACCTTCCGCTATAAAGGGCGGGAGTTGACGCATTCTTTGTATATATGCTATGCTACAAAAGCGTTTTTATGGTCTTTTTTGTTATTTATTATTAGCTCTATAAATAAATTATATGGCGGCAGAAAAATTTGAACGCTCAAAGCCTCACGTGAACGTGGGCACTATCGGACATGTTGACCACGGCAAAACCACGCTGACCGCGGCTATTTTGCATTCGCTGAATTTGGCGGGGCAGAAGGTGCGGCTGGAAAAGGTTGACGAAATAGACAAAGCGCCGGAAGAGCGCAAGCGCGGTATTACCATTGCGCTGCATCATTCGGAGTATGAGTCGGAGAAGCGCCACTACGCGCACATCGACGCGCCAGGGCATGCTGATTACATCAAAAACATGATTACCGGAGCGGCCCAGATGGATGGCGCCATTTTGGTGGTATCCGCGGTGGACGGCCCTATGCCGCAAACCCGTGAACACATTCTCTTGGCGCGGCAGGTGGGCGTGCCGGCAATTGTGGTGTTCTTGAACAAAGTGGATATGGTATCCGATCCGGAACTGATAGACTTGGTGGAAGCGGAAGTGCGTGAATTACTCTCTAAATATGAATTTCCGGGTGATACTACGCCGATTATCCGCGGATCCGGCTTAAAAGCGCTTGAAGCGACTTCTGTAGAAGATGACTATGTGAAGAACGTATTGGAACTTATCAAAACGCTTGATGAATATATTCCCGAACCCGTTCGCGAGAAGGACAAGCCGTTCCTTATGCCGGTGGAAGACGTGTTTTCCATTGAGGGCCGCGGCACCGTGGTTACTGGTCGTATTGAGCGCGGCGTGATTAAAGTAAACGAGGAAATTGCAATTGTCGGCATCCGTGAGACGCAGAAAACGGTAGTAACAGGCATTGAAATGTTCAATAAATCGCTGGATGAAGGCATTGCGGGGGATAATGCCGGCTTGCTGTTGCGCGGTCTTAAAAAAGAGGATGTGGAGCGCGGACAGGTGCTAGCTAAGCCGGGAACCATCACGCCGCACACGGAGTTTGATGCGGAAGTGTATATCCTTACCAAAGAGGAAGGCGGGCGCCATACGCCGTTCTTTAGCGGCTATAAACCGCAGTTTTATATCCGTACCACGGATGTTACCGGCGATGTAACGCTGCCGCAGGGAACGGAAATGGTTATGCCGGGCGATACAATTACATTCCAGGTGAAACTTATCTCGCCTATTGCATTGGAAGAGCGTCAGCGGTTTGCTATTCGGGAAGGAGGGCATACGGTAGGCGCAGGCGTGGTAACAAAGATTGCTAAGTAAACCAATGGCAACGAAAAAGAAAGAAGAAGAAAAACAGCAGCGGCTTCGCATACGCATTCGCGGCTATGATCACAAAATAATTGACTCAAGCGTGCGGCAGATTGTAGAGACGGTGATGAGATACGGGGCGGAAATTGTGGGTCCTTTGCCCCTGCCGACGGAAATTCGCAAATATACGGTAAACCGGTCCACCTTTGTGCACAAAAACGCGCGGGAACAGTTTGAAATGCGCGTGCATAAGCGGCTGGTGGATATCATGAACCCCGTGCCGAAAATTATTGATGCGTTGACGAACTTGACATTGCCGGCCGGGGTGGACATTGAGATTAAGATGGGATAAGAATCAACGAATGGATCAAAAAAAGGAAGCGGAAATGCCGGACATCGTTTCGGTATTTTTAAAAAATGCAAAATTAATGTATCCCGACCCGGGTCGGGATGATCATATAAATCCGTGAGCGAAGCGAACACCAAAATTTTGCATTTTGATTTTTGAATTTTACATTTAAGCGAAGCGATTATGAAATACATTTTTGGCACAAAACAAGAGATGACGCAGATGTTCGGGGAAACCGGCAAAGTGGAGCCGGTAACGTTGGTGCGCGCCGAGCCGGTGGAAGTATCGCTTGTGCGCACGAAAGAAAAGGACGGGTACGATGCCGTGCAAGTGCGCCGCGGCAAGACGCGGCGCGAGTATCGGCTTCATAATGCAAAGGCGGCAGATCATGAATTGGGCTCGTCTCTCTCCCTTGCGCAATTCGCGGAAGGAGACAAAGTTGTGGTGTCAAGCATCTCGAAAGGAAAAGGGTTCCAGGGCGGCATGAAGCGGCACGGATTCCATGGCGCGCCGAAGACGCATGGGGTAAAGCACGCGCATCGGCAGCCGGGGTCTATTGGCGCGGGCGGCGTACAGCGCGTATTGAAAGGCCAGCGCATGGCCGGTCATATGGGCGGAGATAGAGTTACCTCGCGGGGCGTGAAGGTGGTGAAAGTATATGAGGAGACGAATATTATCGCGTTAAAGGGTGGCATACCGGGAAGCAGGGGAAGCCTTGTAGAAATTAAAAGTTAAAAGTGCAAAGTGAAAAGTTTAGGTGTCCTGACCCGGGTCGGGACGATTTATATAAATCATGAGCGCAGCGAATACAACAATTTTGCATTTTGAACTTTGAATTTTGAATTATTTGTATGGAAGTCACTGTATACAATATGGCAGGCGAGAAAACAGGAACCACAAATTTACCTGATATGGTGTTTGGTTTGCCCTGGAACGCCGCATTGGTGCAGCAGGTACTGGATGCGGAGCGTACGAATGCGCGCGCCAACACCGCGCATGCGAAAGATCGCAGCGAAGTATCCGGCGGCGGCAAAAAACCATGGCGGCAGAAAGGGACGGGTCGCGCGCGGCATGGATCTTCCCGTTCGCCCATTTGGATCGGCGGCGGCGTGACGCACGGGCCGCGCAACGAGCGCGTGTATGACAAGAAGATTAATAAACAAGCGCGCCGCAAAGCCTTGCTGGTGTCTCTTTCGGGTAAGGCGCGCGACGGCGAAGTGGTGTTGTTGCAAGACTTGGTAATTCCGGAAGGGCGCACGCGGTACGCCTCAGGCGTATTTCATGCGTTGGCATCCAGCGGCGTTACTGGTATTGGCAGAAAGGGTGGTTCGGCGCTTGTTGCGCTTGCGGATGCCAACGGAGAATCTACCCGCGCGTTGCGCAATCTGCCATATGTATCTGCCGCGGAGGCGCGGAATTTAACGGCGCGGCAGGTGCTTGCCGCCAAGTATCTTGTGTTTCCGAAGGCGGCGTTACCGGTATTAGAGAGGTTTGTTAAAAGCAAAAAAAGGTTATAGAGCATTAGGTGTTAGAGCATTAGGTTTTGGAATGATTTTATTCCTAATGCTCTAATGCTCTAATGCTCTAATGCTCCTATGTCATACCAAACCATCAAACAACCCGTTATCAGCGAGAAAGCAACGCGTTTAAGCGAGCACGGCACGTATGCGTTTTTTGTGTCTCCCCGCGCCAACAAAGGTGTCGTGGCGCGTGAGATAGCGGCGCGTTTCGGCGTGGACGTTGTTGCGGTGCGCACCATTCCGGGCCGTGCCAAGCGTGTGCGAAGAGGAACAACGCGCGGCTGGACGACGGCGCGCAAAAAAGCATTGGTAACATTGCGCGCCGGGCAGAAGATAGAGCTTGCTTGAAAACCTGCTTTCGAGGCAAAACGCCGTGGTTTCTTGGCGAGGCTTTGATGAAAATTTTGAAGGACTAGCATCGCTAATCCAAGAAATTTTCAGCAAAGCTTTCGCTGAAATCCACAGTGTTTTGAGCCGGAATGAGGTTTTCATGCAAGCTCATGAACTTGCATAAAAGAAAATAATATGCGTCAATATAAACCAATAACACCAGGCCGCCGCGGTATGACTATAAAGTCCAAGGACTCCCTTTCCCGCACACGGCCCCATAAACGCCTCGTGAAGGGGTATAAGCGCGCAGTCGGGCGCAACAACCAAGGCCGCATTACCACGCGGCATAAAGGCGGCGGCCATAAGCGGCTCTACCGTTTTGTGGACTTTCGGCAAGAGAAGCGCGATGTTCCCGCGCGTGTGATCTCCCAAGAATATGATCCGAATCGTACATCATTTGTGGCTCTCATTGCATATCGCGATGGGGAGAAAGGGTATGTTCTGCTGCCGCAGGAGCTTGGGGAACATGCGGAAATAATCGCGTCAGAAAACGCTCCTATTCAGCCGGGCAATCGCTTGCCGCTTTCCCGCATACCTTCCGGCACATTTGTCTATAATGTGGAACTACATCCTGATGCAGGCGGAAAGCTTGTCCGCGCCGCCGGCGTGGGCGCCGAGGTAGTAGCGCATGATGCGCCGCACGTTCTCTTGAAGTTTCCGTCAAAAGAAATACGAAAAGTGCATGAACGGTGTTGGGCATCCATAGGGCGCCTTGCGGGAGAAGAGCATCGGTTCGTTGTGATTGGGAAAGCTGGAAG
>CAYZNS010000023.1:0-15215 GCA_964479945.1 uncultured Candidatus Saccharibacteria bacterium | reverse complement strand
CGCGCGCGTGGTAGCGGGTCATCATCCGCATGTAGTGCAGAGCGTGGAAGAATACGGCAACGGCGTTATTGCGTACAGCTTGGGCAACTTTATTTTTGACCAGAATTTCTCCGCGGCAACTATGGAAGGACTGATGCTTAAAATAGAATTTGACGGCGAAAACACCATAGCAGCCGTAATTCCCATTCCGGTGAAAATGAATGAATATTACCAGCCGGAGATAGAGTAGAGCGTTAGAGTATTAGGTTTTAGAGCATTAGGTTATGCAAATTGTTTCTTATCGTGATTTGGTTGTCTGGCAAAAGTCTATGTAACTTGTTGTGGTCATGTATGAGCTAACGGACCAATTTCCAAAATCAGAGTTGTATGGTTTAACGTCACAGTTACGCCGTGCAGCTATTTCCATACAATCAAATATTGCAGAAGGTAAGGCGCGAGGGACGAAACGTGATTATCGTCATTTTCTTACGAATGCATTTGGTTCGGGCGCAGAAGTTGAAACACAAATTGAGGTGGCCAAGATGTTGCCTTTTGGGAAAAATCTTGATTATTCAAAAATTGATGCTTTGTTACAAGAAGTTATGAGTATGTTGAACGTTTTAATACGTAAACTTTTCTAATGCTCTAATGCTCTATAACCTAATGCTCTCATGTTAGACGACGAAAAACTAAAATTCCTGGAACAAAAAGCCAACGAAATCCGCATCTCCATCATTGAAATGCTCATTCCGGCTGGCAGCGGGCATACGGCCGGGCCTTTGGGCATGGCGGACGTGTTTACCGCCATGTATTTCCACGTGTTACAGCACAATCCGCAGAATCCGGAATGGGAAGAGCGTGACCGTCTAGTGCTTTCCAACGGCCACATCTGTCCCGTGCAGTATGCTACGCTTGCGCACGCGGAATACTTTCCGTTGGAAGAGCTGCAAACATTGCGCAAGCTCGGCACGCGCTTACAGGGGCATCCACATCGCACGGCGTTACCCGGGTTGGAGACTACGTCAGGCCCGTTGGGATCCGGCCTCTCGCAGGCAACGGGCATGGCGATTGCGCTTAAAATTGACAGCAAGCCGAATCAGGTATACTGCCTTATGTCAGACGGCGAGCATGATGCCGGCAACACCTGGGAGGCGGCGCTGCTTGCCGGCAAGCATAAGCTGGACAATCTTACCTGCATTATAGACCGTAATAATATCCAGATAGACGGCATGACGGAAGACATAATGCCGCTGGAGCCGTTGCGCGCAAAATATGAAGCATTCAACTGGCATGTGCTGGAAATCAACGGGCACAATTTCCGTGAGATTATAAATGCTTGCGAAGAGGCGCGTGCCATATTTGAGCGGCCCGTATGCATTATTGCGCATACCATTCCAGGCAAAGGTATCCCTGAAATTGAGTTTGATTACCGCTGGCATGGCAGCGCGCCGGGCAAAGGGCCGGATGATAAAATTCCCAAAGAGGAGCAGGGAAAGCGGTTTTTGGCGGAGTTGCGCACGTTAGGCGGCAAGATAATAAGCGAACATGAGTAAATTGCGGTATGGCAATAACTCACTGGTTCATTTTGCAATACTGATGATATTCGGTTTAACGGTTACGGTGTTTATTATATATAAAGCAAACCAGGTTATATCCAATCTTGAGAATATAGAGCGCATACATAGTACAATTAAATAAGCATTATTGGCTAATAATTTCTATGATAGAAAACGAAAAAACTATCCACTGGGTTGCCGTGGTGCTGATGCTGCTCGCGGTCGCCACGATATTTTTTGTTACCGTTGTGCGTAATTAAAAGAATTCAGGAGACGTGCTTGAAAAAGAAAAACTAAGCCACATAGTAGCAGTCGGCTTTCTTTTAATTGCCGTGCAGTTTATTGCGGTCGCGCAGTTTTACGGCATCTCTGCCAAAAAACGCGCGCCGTCGCCGTATCCGCAAGCATGCACCCAAGAAGCAAAACAATGCCCGGACGGATCATACGTCAGCCGCACCGGGCCCAATTGCGAGTTTGAAGAATGTGCAAAGCCGAGCATTGCACAAAATGACATGAATGATTGGCAAACCTACCGCAATGAGGAGTATGGGTTTGAGGTGAGGTATCCGGAAGGATGGACGATGCAGGAGTATGAAGGATACGTTGGGTTCAAACCTTCAAAATTCAAAATTGCCGGACATTCCATTGCAGTGAGAGTGTTGAGGGATATTTCTAGAGAAGAAGCAATTCATGAAGCTGGTTTTCAAACAAGAGAGGAGGCTATCCGTAACGATGATTTGCCTCTCGACGGTATGGATGGATTAGGGGACGCGAACTATCTCTCGACCGGGAGTGGGGCGGGAGCAGCGGTGCCAGCAGCCGAAACTACTATCAGCGGAATGCCGGCTCTCTTGGCGGAAATCCCGATACGTTTGTACGATGATGAACGTTACATCGGGGCCGGTTCTGGTATAAGTATTTTAATCTTTGGGGAAAGGGAATACGCCCTTTTTTACATTCAAGACGTTGCAGCAGTTGAGCGTGAGACCGTTGACCAAATCCTCTCCACGTTTCGGTTTGTGGATCAGAAAACTACTACTATTCCAGAAGAAATCCCCACAAACGAAACAAGCTGCATGGAAAAAATGGGAGATTGGCGGCAAGTTGGCGCTTCGCGGGCATATAGTTGTATATTTACGTATGCAGACGGCGGCAAAGAATGCAAAAACTCTGATGAGTGCGAAGGCTCCTGTGTCGTCTATGACTACAATCAGGCCGAACGCGGCAAAGGAATTTGTGAGCAAGATACTGACTTTTTCGGCTGTTACGCAACGATAGAGAATTTTAAAGCAGGGTATGGCATTTTGTGCATAGACTAGAAGCTATAAATCCACTTCACAACTTTAAACCAGAAATTAAACTATTCTTCATTGTCGCCGCCGTGTCGGTTGTCCTCGCCGTCGCCGGCATTTTGTTGTTGCAAGGAGTTATGCGAAACCGGGTTTCACACACGCCACCCGTGCCATCGCCGCAGCCCCAAACGCAAGATACTATTCCTCTCGACACTTCCGATTGGCAAACCTACCGCAACGACGAGTTTGGGTTTGAGGTGAAATATCCGGATAATTGGAGTATTGAAGAAGATTACGGTAGAGCAGCATCTAATTTTATATTTGACGGACCGATAAAAGAAGACAGAGTTCGAGATTCATTTTTTGTTCAAATATTACACGGACTTTTGTACAGTTTGGATGAAATCCGTGTTTCGGAAATTAGAGCTGGAAATGATGTTGTGATAACAAATATTAACGAAATACCAGCATTGATTGTTGATTCCAGTAAACAAGGATGTCATTATAAACTTTTATCCGAAAGGAGATCTGGAGACTTATTTACTGTTTCTTGTAGTTACACCCCCATTGAAAATCAAATCCTCTCCACCTTCAGATTTATTGAACAAGATCTATCAAGTGAAGAAATATGTGAAGTAACGGGAGGGAATTGGACATATTGCCCCGAAAATCCATCTCCTAATGCGGGAGTATGTTTGCCATGCCAGTGTCCATCCGATAAGCATTGGAACCCGTCGCGTGGTTGTGTTTCTCTTGGTTCTTAATTGAATTCCGTATCAAAATATGCTATAATAAGCATATGTATAATTGGTCAGTAGATGAAAAAGCGTTCAAAAAAGCTGATCCGGAAGAGTATGAAAAGTGGCGGCTTGAGCAGATGATTAATTTTGGGTTGAACGGCGAGAAAATCAGCGAGGTTCAATTGCGAAAATATTGGGATAAACTGCATCTTGAGCCTTCGCGAAAAAGATATTTGGAGCTGGTACTTGATATTGATGGATATCCTCACTAAGAATCAGATTGCTTTTTTAACCGCGATTGGCAAGTCACCCTTGTTCACGGAACGTTTTTATCTGACGGGCGGTACGCCATTGGCGGCGTTTTACCTCGGACATCGTTATTCGGAAGACCTTGATTTTTTTTCTGAACAAGAAATAAGCGATATGGGGGCGCTGGAAGTGGCGGTGCGAACAATTCAAAAAAAAGTAAGAGCCGGCGCCATTGATTTTCAGAGGAGTTTTAACAGAAACATCTTTTTTATCCATTTCGGCGATGAAGTGCTGAAAACGGAATTTACGTATTTTCCTTTTGGGCGCATTGAAACAGGGAGAATTGAGTACGGGATATCAGTGGACAGCATTTTTGATATCGCTGTCAACAAGCTTTTTACTATTTATCAAAGAACGGCGGCGCGTGATTACATTGATCTCTATCATATTTGCCGCGAAAAGAAGTATGCAATTGATGAGTTAATCAAAAAGGCAAAAATAAAATTTGATTGGCACATTGATCCTTTGCAGCTTGGTACGCAATTTATAAAAGCGGAGAGTGCGCAGGATTTTCCCCGTATGATTGTAAAAACCGATCCACGGGAGTGGAGAACATTTTTTATGGAAGAGGCGAAAAAATTGAAATCCGAGATTATAAAATAGTGTTTCTGAATAATGTATGCTTGAAAAAGAAAAACTTTCTCACATAGTAGCAGTCGGCTTTCTTTTAATTGCCGTGCAGTTTATCGTGGTAGCGCAGTTTTATGGTATTCCCGCCAAAAAACGCGTCCCGCCGCAGTATTCGCAAGCATGCACCCAAGAAGTGAAACAATGCCTGGACGGATCGTACGTCAGCCGCACCGGCCCCGATTGCGAGTTTGCAGAATGTGCAAAGCTAAGCATTGCACAAAATGACATGAGTAATTGGCACACCTACCGGAATGAGGAGTTTGGTTTCGAGATGGAATTTCCCGCCGGTTGGAGCGAGGACGAATTCCTCCTACGGGGCAGCGGCTTTACTCAAGAGTTTCAGGACAATTTCAACGAATACACACTTTCCTTGTCGGTTACCGGAAATTACAACCAGCTTACGGGATTGCCTTATGAAAATTTGCAAGATTATTATGTAGATACACCCTATACCGTAAAAACTGTGAAAGTAGGTGGTCAGGAAGCAATTCAGCCGCTACCTCGCGCGGGGTCCGAGCATGTAAACTCTGTGTTTTTCTTCTCGAAAGATTCTACATTCATCTATGGACTGACGTTTGCCCCGAATACCATTAGCGAAGCAAAGATTGAAGAGGGGCAAGAATTGTTTGATCAAATTCTCTCCACGTTTCGGTTTTTCGAGTAAAAAACTGGATTCTCCGACCTGGGTCGAAGGAATGACAAACCCGGTTTTCCCTTGGTTCATAATTTTCTTGACTCTTCAACCATATAATAATACAATTGTATTATGAAAACAGAAACGGAAAAACTTACAACTACAAACGTCCGCTTGCCCAAACGGCATTTGCGAGCATTGAAGCAGGAAGCACTTCGGCGGGACAAAAGCGTGGGGTTTATTGTGCGCGAGTTAATTCGCGCGCATGTGCATGGGGATGTGCCAAAAGGCAAACAAAGCAGAAAAATAATTTCCATATGGGATCTGCCAAAGCTTGCTGCCGATATGGGTGACAACACGCTTGCATCCTGTGTTGATGAAATAGTATACGGTGCCAAGAAGCATGGATAGCGTATTTGTTGACTCCAATGTTTTTATTGGAATTCTCAATGCGCATGATGCTTTGCACGAGAGATCAGTTGCTCTTTGGAAAAAACTTCAGGAAAGACAGTATCGCGTAGTTCTTTCTCATTTCATTGTCAGTGAAGTTGTTACGGTATTGTCGTATCGATCGCATAAGCAGGACGCTCTCTATTTTGCTCAGAGTATCTACTTTGATAACAACCATGAGGTAGATATAGTGCGGCTTGATGAAACGTTGGAATTGCGAGCGCTTGAAGTTATGCGATCAGCATCTTCAAAAAATATTAGTTTTGTTGATGCGAGCAACATCGCTATTATGGAAACATACGGTATTAAGCAGATCGCGTCTTTTGACAAGATGTTTCGTACATACAAAAATATTGAGGTTTTGTCGTAGAGTATGCTTGAAAAAGAAAAACTAAGCCACATAGCAGCGGTTGGTTTGTTGCTCATTGCCGTGGAGTTTATTGCGGTTGCGCAATATTACAGCATTCCCGCCCAAAAGCGCAATCCACCGCCGTATCCGCAAGCATGTACCCAGAAAGCTAAGCTCTGCCCGGACGGCACCACAGTCGGCCGCACCGGCCCCGATTGCGAGTTTGCAGAATGTGCAAAGTCGGACATTGCACAGGATGAAATTAATACATCCGATTGGCAAACCTACCGCAACGACGAGTTTGGGTTTGAGGTAAGGTATCCTGGCCCATTATATTATTGGTATACAGAAACAGCACAAGGACAGCCATATTTGCTTGGCAATACTCTTTTTCGGTTAAGTATGATACAGGATGGGGGTATATGGCCCGCTCGTGTAGATATTTCAGTGTATTCTGCAGAAGGATACTTTGTGCCTGAAGCGATAGATGTATCTGCATGGCTATTAGACAACGCCCCCATCAATCCGGAGGGTGACAGAATGTTCCCACGACAGATGGGAGAAGGAATGCTTGGTAACGAATTGGCAATTATTGCGTCTAGGTTTGTGTTTGATGGCTATGAACGTATCGTTGTCGCAGGTCATAAAGATTATATCTATATAGTATCGTTTTACGAATCTAATCCTAACGATCCAATGATGGAGAAACACCTAAAGATATATGAAGAAATTCACTCCACCTTCAGATTTATTGAATAAAATACCTATTCGCGGTAGCAAGGCAGGTTGATAGTATGGTAGTATTTAAACATGCAAAATAAGCTTCAAACAATACAAAAACTCCTGCGGGAGCATAGGGAAGAGTTAACCGCCGAATACAAAGTGGAGAAAATTGGTGTTTTTGGCTCCGTTGCGCGCGGGGATGACCATGCGGGAAGCGATGTTGATATTCTGGTGGAATTTTCAGAGCCGGTTGGTTTTTTCCACTACTTAGCGCTGGAGAATTTCCTGCGTTCACTTTTTCAGGAAACAGTTGAGGTTGTTACCGTTCATGCGCTTAAACCCGCCATCAAAGAACAAGTCCTTAATGAGACGGTATATGTCTAAACGCGAAGCACAGCTGTATCTTGACGATATATTCCAATCTATTGCTCATATTGAACAGTATACAGAGGGGCTTTCATTTGAAGATTTCTTACATGACGCAAAAACAATTGATGCAGTTGTGCGGAATTTTGAAATATTGGGCGAAGCTGCCGCTCGATTGCCGGAAGATTTCAAAGAACAATACTCGTTTGTGCCGTGGAGCGCTATGGTCGGAATGCGCAACAAGGTGATACATGAATATTTTGGTATTGATCCTGAAATAATCTGGAAGACAATACAGGAAGATATTCCTGTATTAAAAGATAATCTGAAGAAGTTGGGATAATAGTACTATGCTTGAAAAAGAAAAACTTTCTCACATAGTAGCAGTCGGCTTCCTTCTGATTGCCGTGCAGTTTATTGCGGTTGCGCAATATCATGGTATTCCCGCCAAAAAACGCAATGCGCCGCCGTATCCGCAAGCATGTACCCAAGAAGCAAAACTCTGCCCGGACGGATCGTACGTGAGCCGCATCGGCCCCAATTGCGCGTTTGCAGAATGTGCAAAGCTAAGCATTGCACAAAATGACATAAATGATTGGCAAACCTATCGTAATGAGGAGTATGGGTTTGAGGTGAAGTATCCGGCAGATTTGGAAGTGAAAGGATTGCAATCCGGCATTCAATTCCAAAACATATTGATTACTTTTCGCAGTGAGCTGCCGACTTGGCCAGAATGGTTGAATGGCGAATTGCAAAAGATGCGTGATGATTTTGATTCATATCAAGAAGACGTTTATAGGGGCAACAGAAACACGGAAGGCCGGCCGGCCGGCCCTTATTATTATGTAATTTTCAAAACGAAGGTTGATGGCGAACCTGCGCTTGATTGGCAATATGCAAATCCTGGCGGTGTTGGGCGCTCAATATTTCTAACGCATGAAGGAGTGGTCTTTCAGTTGGATCATAATGTTTCTTACTTTTTTGCAGATGAAGAAATGAAAAAAAGTAAAGAATATGAAATTTTCCAGCAAATCCTCTCCACCTTTAAATTCATTGAATAAAATGCAATATTTCGTATATGTCATCAGCAACTACAAAATCAGTCCAAGAGATGCAGGACGATATTTTTCGGAAGATGACTCCTCAAAAGAAGTTGCGGTTAGCCTCCGGTTTTTCCATGTTTCTCCTTCGGCTTAACAAATTAGGTAAAAATAATGGACTTCGAAAAACTTATCGTCGCGGTCGTCAAAATACTTGATACGCTTAAAATACCATATGCCATTACCGGAGGATATGCAGTTTCCGTATGGGGCAGGCCTCGTTCTACATTTGATGTGGATGTGATAATAGAATTTCCGCACTCGAAGGTACATGCATTGGCGCTTGCGCTTAAGCGAATTTCAGAACTTACGTATATTGATGAACATATGATGATGCGGGCAGTGGATAGAAAGGGGGAGTTTAATTTCATACACATTGAGTCCGGTATCAAAGTTGATTTTTTTGTTCTGAAAGATGAACCATTCTCCGCATTGCGGTTAAAAAGGCGTATAGCAAAATCAATAGGAGGCAAAAAAGTATTTTTTCTGTCTTCCGAAGATCTCATTCTAAGCAAGTTGCTGTGGAGTAAAGATACAGAATCCGAACTCCAATTGCGAGATGTGGCGTCTATTATGAAATTCCAAAAAAAACTTGACTGGCGCTATCTCCAAAAATGGGCGAAAATACATGCAACGGCAAAAACATTAACTTCCTTGCGCAAAAAACATGCTTGAAAAAGAAAAACTAAGCCACATAGTAGCAGTCGGCTTCCTTCTGATTGCCGTGCAGTTTATTGCGGTTGCGCAATATCATGGTATTCCCGCCAAAAAACGCAATGCGCCGCCGTATCCGCAAGCATGTACCCAAGAAGCAAAACTCTGCCCGGACGGATCGTACGTGAGCCGCATCGGCCCCAATTGCGCGTTTGCAGAATGTGCAAAGCCGAGCATTGCACAAAATGAAACTGACACTTCCGATTGGCACACCTACCGCAACGAGGAGTACGGGTTTGAGTTTGAATATCCTATAGATTGGGGAGATGTCGAGTTTTCGACGGGAATGCCAGATAATAGTTATCCATATCCGGGATGTGCTGTGATGGGCGTTTGGATTGGAGGTTCCTTTTCCAAAAATTCTCGTATTGGATTTGGTGCCCAATCTACCGATTTTAATGACTGTTCATGGGGTCGTGGAGGAGTAATAGGAGACTATATACATAAAGTAGAAATCAAAAATAATAATTTAGTTGTTGGAGCGGAACAAACACTAATTGAAGATATAATTAAAACTGGCGCTGGGACCAACGCCTATCTTTTTAAAAATTATAGATGTGAAGGGTGTGACGGTAATATGGCTGGGGTTGTAGAGTTGCTCTCCACAACTAATAATGTGCAGATAATCATATTTGAGACTGGCTATAAAGGCGCTGCAGGAATTACTGTATTGGATCAAATCCTCTCCACCTTCAGATTTATTGAGTAAAAAATTGGATTCCATCTTGCGCGGGAATGTTGATTTATTTTTCCCTTGATTCTTAATTCATAATTCTTGATTCTAGAAGTATGCCCATCAACCCCGATTTACATTTTGTTCCTAACATCCTTGATCTAAAATCGCTGGACCAAAAACCAATCCGCGAGGGGTTTGGGATTGGTTTGGTTGAGGCGGCAGATGTAGATCCCAACGTGGTGGGGCTTTGCGCGGATCTTACCGAGTCCACGCGCATGGAGCCGTTTGCCAAAAAATATCCAAACCGCTTTGTCCAAATCGGCGTGGCTGAACAAAACTTGGCGGCGGTGGCATCTGGCATGGCGGCGGCCGGCAAAGTTCCTTTTATATCTTCCTACGCGATGTTTAGCCCGGGCCGCAATTGGGAGCAGATACGCACTACTATTTGCTACAACGAGCGGCATGTTGTTATAGCGGGATCGCACGCGGGCGTTTCTGTTGGCCCCGATGGCGCCACTCACCAGGCAATTGAGGACATTGCCATTACGCGGCCCATTGCCAACATGACGGTACTTGCTCCCGCGGATATGCACGAAGCGCGAAAAGCAACGGTTGCCGCGGCTTCATTGCCGGGGCCCGTGTATATCCGCCTGGCGCGTGAAAAAACGCCTGTCTTCACTACGGCAGAGACGCCGTTTGCGATAGGGAAAGCATACGAGTTGTTTCGTTCCGATAACAAGCCACAAGCGGCCGTAATCGCTTGCGGGCCGCTAGCGCATAACGCGTTACTTGCGGCCGCGGAATTAGAAAAAGAAGGCATTGCCGTTGTGGTTATCAACAACCACACCATAAAGCCGATGGATGAGAATGCTATTATAAAAGCGGCACAAGAAGCGGGAGCAGTTGTAACTGTGGAAGAACATCAGGTAATGGGTGGCATGGGCTCGGCCGTTGCGGAAGTATTAGCAAAGAATTATCCGGTACCGATGGAATTCGTGGGCGTGCAAAACCGCTTCGGAGAATCAGGGGATCCCAAAGAATTAATTGAAAAATTCGGCATGGGGATATCTTCCATTGTAGAAGTAGTTAAAAAAGTGATAAAAAGGAGATAGCATGAAAAAATTTCCTTACGCATTTGTTCTTTTAGTTGTAGCCGCAGGGCTGGTGGTGGCGTTGTCCGTGCCGCTTTCTTCGGGGGTAGGGCAGTATCAAAAAGCGACCGTGTTGGAGAGCATACAGCGGCAAATTCAGGAAATAGCAGCGGCTATTGAGCAAATACAATTGCGTATTGCGGAATTATTGCTGGGAACCATCATAGTGCCGGAACCGCAGGAGGAACAATTTGAAGAGGCACCCGCCGTACTGCCGGAGGAGTCTCAAGAGGATTTGGCAGAAACCTATGATGTGGTGGTACGTACGCCGGAAATCGGGACAGACGCTGTGGTTTCCGCCAAGCCTATGTGGGAATTTGTATCGCTGCCAAGTACGTTTCTTTCCGAAGGTCTTGCCATTTTATACCGCTTTTCCGTAACAGCGGGGTCCGAAGACGAGACTATTCCATCGGTCGCGTATACGATAACGTACGCCGATATTACCATCAAAGACCTTGAAGTATTTGCCTTTACGGACGATCTTTTTTATACAAAAGCGTACGGTATTAATCCGGTAGGAAAGCGTAATGGCATTATGCCAAGCGGGGAGACGGCTGTTCTATTGATTTCTGACAAGACCACATCTCTGGTGATCCCGGCTGGGGAGACAAGATATTTTGAGCTGCGTGGTATTACAACAGGAAAGAACATCGCGGCGATTGCAACCATTTCGGCGGAAGGAATGGAGGATGTGGTATTGGAGTAAAAAATTTAAAAATTTTGAACTTTCAACTTTGAACTTTAAATTTGAGAGAAGCGAATATGCCAAACGAGCAAATTGATTTTATTGCCATAGGTGACACGGTAACTGACGCATTCATTCGTCTGGAAGATGCCATAGTGGATACGGGCAAAAACATGCTCTGTATGCGGTTTAAAGACAAGATTCCCTACAAAGAAGTAATTATAGTTCCTGCCGTAGGCAACAGCGCCAATGCCGCCGTATCCGCCGCGCGCCTTGGCCTCAAAACGGCATTTGTTACGGAATTGGGCGCGGATGATTGGGGAAAAGAATGTATTGATACGTTGACCGCAGAAGATATTGACACGCGGTTTATCCGCCGGCATGAAGGGCAGAAAACAAATTACCATTACGTGCTTTGGTTTCAGGACGACCGCACTATTTTAGTAAAGCATGAAGAATATACGTATGCCTTACCGGATATCGGGGAGCCCAAATGGGTATATCTCTCTTCCATGGGCGGCAATTCGCTGGATTTTCATGTGGCGCTTGCGGATTATCTGGAAAAACACAAAGATATAAAACTTGCGTTTCAGCCAGGTACGTATCAGATTAAATTCGGCAAGGAAGCGCTCGCGCGGATATACCGGCGCGCGGATTTTTTCGCGGCCAATAAAGAAGAATACCAGCGCATTTTGGAATCCACCGAGGGCGATGTGCAGGAACTGATGCGCATGATGCATACGCTGGGGCCGAAACTGGTGGTGCTTACGGACGGCAAAAAGGGCGCTTACACATTTGATGGCAAGGAATTTTTGCATATGGGGCTGTACCCTGATCCCAAGCCGCCGTATGACCGCACCGGCGCTGGGGATGCGTTTTCATCCACCTTCAGCGCGTTTTTGGCATTGGGGATGAGCGTAGAGGAAGCGCTCAAGCGCGCGCCTATAAACTCCATGTCTGTTGTGCAATATGTCGGCGCGCAGAAAGGGCTTCTTGCGCGCGCGCAACTGGAGGAATATCTTGCCAAAGCGCCGGAAGGATATGAGCCAAAAAAGATTTAAAATTTCAAATTTCAGATTTGAAAAATAATCTCAGTACCATGAACACAGCGAAAGAACTCGGACATTGCAAGTAGACAAACGAAGAAATAGGTTCTTCGCTTCGCTCAGAATGACAATGTATTGATTTAAATCTGAAATCTGAAATTTAAAGATATCCACAGGAGTTGGCGAATAATTGTTTTGTTTTTTGTTATAATGAAAAATATATCCTTAAAACTATCTCTAAAGGTCTGATTCTTTTATTATTTCTTAATAACTAACAAAAGCTATATGAACGAAAATTTTGTTCAAACGGGCGGCGAGCTGCTCATTACCTCATTTGCCGTGCTGTGGGGCGGCGTGATGAATTTTCTGCCGCAATTTATTGTCGCGTTGGTGATAATAATTTTTGGGTGGGTAATTGCGGTGGCGATAGGCAGATTGGTGGCGCAGATGGTGCGTGCGCTTAAGGTGGATATGGCGCTGGAGAGCCTGGGTGCAAAAGAATTGGTAAGCCGCGCCGGTTTTAAGATGGATTCGGGCGCCTTTATTGGTGGGCTGGTGCGCTGGTTTTTCATAATTGTGTTCCTTATGGCTGCGGTTGATGTACTGGGGCTTCAAGAAGTGACGGCCTTCCTGCGCGAAATCGTATTGCTGTATATTCCGAATGTAATAGTGGCCGCGGTAATTCTGGTGGCGGCAGCGCTTTTGGCGGATGTAGCGCAGCGCGTGGCCCGCGGATCGGCGCAAGCGGCGCATTTGCCGTCGGCGTCGTTCCTGGGCGGCATTACCAAATGGGCCATCTGGGTGTTTGCCATTTTGGCGGCGTTGTACCAGCTTGGCGTTGCGGGTCCTCTTGTGCAGACGTTGTTTACCGGCTTTGTGGCGATGGTCTCCATTGCCGGCGGCCTTGCTTTCGGCTTGGGCGGCAAAGATGCCGCGGCGCGCTTTCTCGACCGCCTGCGGAGTGATATTAATAAGTAGTAAGTTCAAAGTTGTAAGTTGCAAGTTAAAAAACCCCGTAAAAAGCGGGGTTTTTGGTGTTTTTCACATGTTATTCACATTCCCTTTACGTGTCATTGACATTAATTTCCCGATGTATATAATGGAGGAATACATGGTACGACTGCATTTAAAATCTCAAACCGGGACATAGCGGTTTTTGCGCCTCTTCAAAGAGAGTAGTGTCCCGGTGAATATCGGGATTTTTTGCGCTAGAGGCGGATTAGAAAGGATAGAACATTGAAAATTTAAAAAAATCAAGCCGCCTTGGTACTTTATTGGTCTTTTCGTCGGTACCAAGGCGAATGCAGGTGATGTCAGTGCTGCGCACTGACCGCAGAATATCGCAGAACTGACGCAGAAATACGCAGAAGAAAAAAGAAATTTTCTTTCTGCGAAAGTCTGCGTTTCGTCTGCGTAATTCCGCGGCCAATGCGTAGCATTGGCAGTAGTGAACACAAAAAAGTTTTTTAGTGGTGCCAACAAAGAGCATATGGTGGATGCCTAGGCTTTGAGAGGCGATGAAGGGCGTGGCGTGACTGCGATAAGCTTCGGGGAGGTGTCTAGCAACCTTTGATCCGGAGATCTCCGAATGAGGAAACTCAATCGCGTAAAACGCGATTAGCTCTGACTTTGCGTCGGAGCGGCAAACCCAGGGAAGTGAAACATCTCAGTACCTGGAGGAAAAGAGAAAAATATTTTATTCCCTTAGTAGCGGCGAGCGAAACGGGAAGAGCCCAAACCGTGCCTCACTTTCGTTCAGCACAGCTCCTACGAACGTACGAACTATACGAAAATACGAAAACGCAATCGAAAAGCTTTCGTAATTTCGTTTTTGTTCGTATTTCGTAGGGGAGTGGCGAGCGGAAGCGAGGCACGGGGTTGTAGGACGCATCGTTCTTAACGAAGGAAGTTTATAAGTTTGTATTGTTAGCGGAAGAAGCTGGAAAGCTTCGCCATAGAAGGTAATGGCCCTGTACGCGAAAACAATGCAGCGCTTCTTGATGCGTATCCTGAGTACCCCGACAAACGATTGCGTCGGGGGAAGCAAGCGGAACTAACCGCTAAGGCTAAATACTCTCAAAGACCGATAGTGAACTAGTACCGTGAGGGAAAGGTGAAAAGCAGCCCGGTGAGGGCGGTGAAATAGTACCTGAAACCATATGCTTACAAGGACTGGGAGCCGATGCTTTGCATCGGGAAATGTCTAATTGCTCTAATTAACCTAATTACTCTAATTAATGACCAATGCAAAAATGTCTAATGTCTAAAAATTGTTTTAGTCATTGGGCATTTAAAAATTGAGATTTTATTAGAAATTAGAATAATTAGAAATTAGAAATTCCGATGCAGAGCGTCGGTGACCGGGTGCCTATTGAAGAATGAGCCAACGAGTTATGTTGTATTCCTTGTCTAAGGGCTTTGGCCCGGAGGCGCAGGGAAACCAAGTGTTAATAGCGCGCATGCCAGTGCTTCGCACTGACCGCGGAACTTCGTAGAACTAACGCAGAATCTGATGCCTTTGGCATCAGCGCGGAATTACGCAGACACGACGCAGAACAACGCAGAATTTATTTCTGCGACTGTCCGCGTTAAGTCCGCGTGTTTCTGCGGAAGCAACTTGTTGCTTCATCTGCGTTTAGTCCGCGTGTTTCTGCGGCCAATGCGCAGCATTGGCAGGAGTACAACATAGACCCGAAGCCGGGTGAGCTTGCCATGACCAGGGTGAATTCTGGGTAACACCAGGAGGAGGCCCGAACCGTTGAGTGGTGCAAAACTCTCGGATGAGTTGTGGTAAGGAGTGAAAAGCTAATCGAAC
>CAYZNS010000022.1:0-17874 GCA_964479945.1 uncultured Candidatus Saccharibacteria bacterium | reverse complement strand
CAGGGAATGGGGTCAGGGAATGGGGTCAGTCCCCGTAAAATCAGCCAACGCGAAACGTATAAAACGTTTGTACGTAAACAATATTGGCAGGATAATGGGGATAATGGTGTCAGGATAATGGTGTCAGGTACCTTTTCTTGGCCGGCCATGATTGCGTCTTGTTAACTCCAAATTAAATGTATCCACCATCCGCGCCACCCAGGATTCATCTCCATAGGGTCTGCCTCTGCGGATTGATTCGCGGATACTGGTAAGCTGCTCATCATCGTTCTTATCTTTGGTGTTAAGCCATAGTTCGTAGTCGTACGGTTTTTCAACAGGCCAAGAAGATAAAAGGGCTTGTTGTTCTTTCGTGCCATGTGTTCTGCGCCATGCACTGGACCACTGCCAATTCTCTGCTTTTTTGACAAGTTTGGCACGTAGAGGGTTTTGTTCTACATAGCGGCAGAGTTGGAGAAAATACGAATCTTCGGCAACCAAAAATGATTTGTACCGACCTTGATAGAGGTGGCCGTATCCTCTGCTTTTTGATCGGGAACGGTACCGTTGGGTGTGGGTTAAGGTAATCCATTGCATAAAGCGGGAGAGATCGCCGTCTTCTTTAGGATATAGTACCATGTGCCAGTGGTTGGACATAATGCAATAGGCAAGGATGCGCATGGGATGTTCTTCTTTTGCTTCCGCAAGAATTGATTCAAATTCTTTGTAGTCATCAAAAGAAGCAAAAATACGCGATCTTCCATTGGCACGGTTTATAAGCTTCTGTATACTTGTTTTTAGCGGTTAGATTTTGAACAAGCTCTAACTCCTGATAAACGGAATGAGATTGTCGAAAACGTCCGTAGCGATGTTCTCGATTTTTTCAATATATGTGGCAATACGTTGTCTTGGTTACATGGCTTTTGGCAGTTTTCATTCCGCTCGCCGTCTGGCGGTACAAACAGTCGGTGTAATGTATTTTCATGAAGCATTGCATAGTATATAATGAAAATATTATAAATTAATTTTAACCATATGCTATTTGAACTCAATCAATACAGCGCTTCCGCTTTTTTACTGCTGCGTTTCGTGATCGCCGCTATTTTTATCTACCATGCATTGCCGAAACTGCGCGGCGCCAAGATGATGTCGCAGGCAATGGGTATGCCGGCAGTGATGGTTTTACTGCTCGGCGCGGTCGAATTTACCGCGTCCATCGGACTGATATTCGGCGTGTATATCCAGATTGCCGCTCTACTTCTTTCGATGGTAATGATCGGAGCGATTTATTATAAGACCATGAAATGGGGCGTGCCGTTTACGGCTGCGGATAAAACCGGCTGGGAATTTGATCTTATTCTTCTTGCCGCTACCATCTTCCTTTTGGTGAGCGGCGGCATGGTATAAATCTTCAAATAGTGTGGGGCATTACCCATATCGGCGCTCTCAAAATTACTTGACGAAGGCAAGTTTTTTTGTTATATTGTTATACACAGGCTCGGATTGCCGGGCTTTTTGTATGGAAATTAGAAATATTGCAATCATAGCACACGTAGACCACGGGAAAACCACGCTCACGGACGCGCTGCTGCGCCAGACGGGTGCCGCGGGTAATGAGGTATCCATGGATTCTAACGCGCTTGAAGTGGAGCGCGGCATTACCATTTATGCGAAAAACGCTTCGCTGGAATACAAGGGTACTAAAATAAATATTGTGGATACGCCGGGGCATACGGATTTCGGGTCGGAGGTAGAGCGCGTGCTGCGCTCCATTGATTCGGTGCTTCTGGTAGTGGACGCGCAGGAAGGGCCAATGCCGCAGACGCGGTTTGTATTGAAAAAATCGCTTGAGCTTGGCTTACAGCCGATCGTGGTAATTAACAAAATAGACAAGCCCGCGGCGGATCCTCGGCGATGCGAGGAGGAAGTGTTTGAATTATTTCTGGAGTTGGGCGCGCATGATGAGCAGACGGATTTTCCCGTGGTATATACAATCGGGCGGCTTGGCATTGCAAAACGCGCCGTGGATGATGAATCGTCCGACCTAACGCCGCTGCTGGACGCCATTCTTGAGCATGTGCCTGCCGTGCCGCCGGAAGCCGCAAAGAAGCCCTTGCGCGCGCAGGTGTTTAATTTAGGATACGACAATTTTTTGGGGCGTCTTGCGGTATGCCGCATATATGAAGGAATACTTGCGCACACGCAGCAGGTGTTTATCAAGAAAGGGGGTACGGAAGCGCGCGCCGGAAAAATTACGAAACTCTATACGTTTCGGGGCTTGGAGCGCGTAGAGACTTTGTCAGCGGCAGCGGGGGATTTGGCGCTTGTCGCCGGAATACCGGATATTGATATCGGCGAGACGATTACCGCGGATAAAACGGCGGAAGCAATGCCGGCGATAGCCGTGGATGAACCGACTATTGCCCTGACTTTTCTGCCAAACAACTCGCCGTTCGCCGGCCGGGAGGGAAAATTCGTAACGTCGCGCCAGATTCGCGAGCGACTGCAAAAGGAACGGGAAATAAATGTAGGGCTGCGCGTAGATTTTTCCGCGTCGGACATTTTCCGCGTGTTCGGCCGGGGCGAACTTCACATTGCAATTTTGCTGGAGAATATGCGGCGTGAGGGATATGAGCTGCAAGTATCCCAGCCGCAGGTGATCATCCGCGAGGAAAACGGCAAAAAAATGGAGCCGTTTGAAGAAGTGATAGCGGATATTCCAGCGGAATTTCAGGGGGCCGTAATAGAACGGTTGGGAACGCGCGGGTTTGTAATGCAGGATATGAAGAACATGGGCGAGACTATGCGCTTGATGTTTTCAGGGCCGACGCGCGGGTTTTTGGGGTATCGCAGCCAGTTTGTTATTGATACGAAAGGGGAAGGAATTTTGTCTTCGCGGGTCATAGGGTTTAAGCCCTACGCGGGAGAAATACGCAAACGCGCGCAGGGATCCATGGTTTCCATGGCGAGCGGGAAGGCGCTTGGGTACGCGCTGTGGAATCTGCAGGATCGCGGCATACTCTATATAGGTCCCAATGTTGACGTATATGAAGGAATGGTAATTGGCAATACGGCAAAAGGCGAGGAGATGATGGTAAATCCAACAAAAGGCAAGCAGCTTACCAACGTGCGCGCGTCGGGCTCGGACGAGGCGATTGATTTGATACCGCCATTCGCGTTGACCATTGAACGCGGGCTTGAAGTGATGGCGGAGGATGAATATCTTGAGATTGCGCCGTCATCGGTGCGCCTGCGCAAGCAGTATCTGTCCGAAGCGGACCGTACCCGGGCCCGCCGAAATTAGTGAAGTCTGACTTCACTAATTTCATAATTCATAGATAATACATGTATGACACGACTGATAGTATTCTTTGCCCTATTTTTTCTTGTTGCCCTTTCATCGGTTGTTTTCGCGCAGGAATTGTACGAGGATCTGCGTGGAGTCTGGCTGGCTGAGGTAGTGCGGGTATTGGATGAGCGCATAGAAACAGTAGCGGGCACGGATGTTGCGAACACCGTGCAGACATTGGAGGCGCGGTTTTTGGAAGGGGAGCGGAAAGGGGAGACGGTGACATTCGCCAATGATTTTATTCGTCTTGAAGAAGGCGACACGTTTTACCTCAACTATTTTTTTACCATTGACGGCGACGAGATCTATTCCGTACGCGAGGTGGACCGCCGCGGTACGCTTTTTGCTTTAGCCGCGCTCTTCGGGCTTTTGATCTTCGTGCTGGGAGGCAAGCAGGGGTTGTGCTCGTTGTTTTCGCTTGCCGGCAGTTTGTTCGTTGTTATCTACGTGCTGCTGCCGGCGTTGGTGAAAGGATATTCGCCGGTTTTGACAAGTTCCGCGGTAGCCGGCATTATTCTCTTTTTTGCGATTTTTTTGACGCATGGGTTCAACAGAAGATCCGCCATTGCGTACGCGGGTACCATTATCGCGGTGGTCCTCACCGGCGTGCTTGCGTATGTATTTGTGCACGTGGCGCGATTGAGCGGGTTTGCTTCGGAGGAAGCGCTGTATCTGAATCTCGGCACGGGCGGGGAGCTGGATTTGGCGGGGCTTCTCTTGGCGGCCATTATTATAGGCGCTTTGGGCGTGCTGGATGATATAGCCGTAACGCAGGTTGCCGTGGTGCGGGAACTCTACGAGGCGGATGAAACGCTTACCAAAAAACAAGCGTACGCGAAAGCAATGCGGGTAGGCAAAGAGCATGTGGGAGCGCTGGTAAATACGCTGGTGCTCGCGTACACCGGCGCGGCATTGCCGTTCTTGCTTCTCTTTTCGCAGTCGGCAAGCGGGTTTACCGCAATAATAAACCGCGAGATATTCGCCACCGAAATTATCCGCACGCTGGTAGGAAGCATAGGGCTGGTGCTTACCGTACCGATTGCCACCTTGCTCGCGGTGTGGTTTTTGAAGAAATCTGCCAAGTCAACTTGAATTTTTGTAATTTTGTAGTATGATGATGCTATGACGACTGTGACAATATCAAAAGAAGAATACACAAAGCTCAAGCGGCAGGCTACAGCTTATCGCTGTTTTGTCTTGCGTATTTTTGAGGATGCTGTGTATGATCCGGTTGAGGACACGGTCAAAGATTTTAAAGATACGGGAATCTACTCGCGTGGGTTTATTGCGGATTTAGAAGAAGGCCTTCGGAAATCCTCTTACGGCAAACGGCATGGAAATATATCCCATCAGAAGTGATCTTAAAGACGTTCTCCATAAGTACAAGCTTGTTAAAAAATGGGGAAAAGTATCACACTTGTTTACTCAAAATATCCGTCATCCTTCATTGCATACGGAACTTTTGGAACCGCATTGGCGCGCCATATATTCATTCCGTGGAGTTTTATGGCATCTGCAAAAATTGCAAAAACCATATGTAAAGCAGGATTGAAACAAAAAACGGCGAGTGCGCACTCGCCGCGTTGCGTTTTTACAGGTAAAGCTTCAAGGTGTCAAAATCATAGCACAGTGTTTTATGTTGTGCTATGTGCGCCACGCGATACCGCACTATTGCGTCAGCTACAAATTGCGGCGGCACATCCTCATCACGGGAAATGGTGAGGATGGCAAACACGCGGTCATAGATCTTTCTGGTATTGCGCTGCGCCCGCGTTTCGTTATATCCGCCGGGCTCCGCTTCCTCCGTGATGCTAATAAGGCCGCCGGCGTTTATCACATAGTCCGGAATATGCACAATGCCGCGCCGATGCAGCAGCAAGCTGTCCTTTTCGGGATCGGCAAATTGATTGTTTGCGGATCCGGCCACAATGTGGCACTGTAAGCGCGGTATGGTTGCTTCGTTCAATACGCCTCCCCGCGCGCATGGCACGAAGATATCTCCGGGCGTCTCATATATTGTTTCCGGCTCCGCCTTCTCTGCGCCAAATTCCCTCTGCGCACGCGCAACTTTTTCCGGATCCGGGTCGCATACTACAAGCCGCGCGCCGTTTTCATGCGCCAGTTTTGCCAACTCGTATCCTACCGCTCCCATTCCCTGGAACACGAGCGTAAGCGGCGGTCTGAAGCGGGGCGCAAACTTGCGCGATCCGAAATACAGTTGCAGAGCGGCGCGCATGCCATATAAGCATCCGAGCGCTGTCATAGACGCCGGGTTGCCGCCGCCGCCGTGGGAGACGCTTTTGCCAAACACGTATTTGCTATGCATCCCTTCCACATCCGCGACATAGAATCCCATGTCTTCTCCGGTAAGAAACTTGCCGGCAAGACTGTCTATGAATGCGCCATATTCTCTCAAAAGCTCCGGCGTTTTTACCGTGGCCGGATCCCCCATAATAACGGCCTTCCCGCCGCCGACATGATAATCTGGCCATAGCATAGCCCCTTTATGCGTCATAGCGTGCGCCAGTCGGCGGGTGTCCAGTTCTGCGTCGGCGTAAGTGGTATAGGGATAACAACGAGTCCCACCACAGGCAATTCCCAGCGTTGTGTTATCTATGCACACAATGGCATACAGGCCCACGGACGGTCTTGCGCAATGAATGAGTTCCTCGTAACTGTCCGGGACATACAAATAACTCATAAAATACCTCCTTGCCTCAAAGTACTTATAGACAGTATAGCGCATTGCCGTAAAAATTGCCATATGATAGTGTAACAACTATATGTTAAAGAGCGGGTAGAGGTGCCGGGAAAAGGATCTTTCATAGGTAGGATGGATCAGCTTGGAAATTTTGAATTATTGACCTTTCACTATTCACTTAATAAACGCATGTCCAGCAAAATGCTCATTCTAAAGCATTTTTGAGAAGACAACTATGTTAAGCTGTTTATGAAAGCTCAATAGGCATTGCGATTCTTTTGAAGACGCGATGCTTTTTATTTTCTGTGGTATGCTGTCGGTATGGATGAGATAAAAAATACTAATGACCTCTCGCCGGAATTACGCAGAGTTGCCCGCGAAGGCGGCACGGAGATGCCGTTTACGGGGAAGTATTGGGCGAGCCATGAAAAGGGCATGTATAAGTGCGCAGTATGCGGCGCGGAACTTTTTTCATCGGACGCAAAGTTTGATTCTGAAACCGGATGGCCCAGTTTTACCGAACCCGCTAACGTAACACATGTTGAACTACGGGAAGATGCAAGCGGCGGCATGATCCGCACCGAAATTATCTGTAAAAACTGCGGAGCACATTTGGGTCACGTGTTTGACGATGGTTCCCAGGAAAAAGGAGGAAAGAGATATTGCATCAATTCGGTTTGCCTTGAGTTAGAGAAGGAAGAAAAAAAGTAGAGCCTATCTCAAAAATAATGAGGAGATGAAATTCTTAAAATTCGTCGCGAAAATTGCAAAATTTTAAGGATTTCAGCCCTCAAGTGCCAGAATTTGTTTTATTTACACGGTTATTTTTGAGATAGGCTCTAAAAAAAACACCGCTGCCGGCGTGGATGCTCCGGAAGCGGTTTTTACTACGAAGGAGATTATGCTAATGTAATACGTTCCGAGTGGCGTTTTGTACGAGTTTCGGGACGGAGCTGCGTGCAGGGTCACTCAGACGAAGCTGCTTTGCAAGATTAATAATACAGCGCGTACAGTCTCCTTCTATTCCCAGCGACGGCCCTAGAGTATCAATGTACTCCAGAAACAAATGCATGCCGTCCAGACAGTATGCCCAGCCTTGGCGTGCAAATGAAACTACGGGAACGTAGCTGCCAAAGCGGTCTTCGGCATGCAGTACGGCATCCGTAAAATTAACGAAATCTTTTTGATAGTGTATGGTATCGACTTTGAAGAAATCTTTCCATCTCATTGTTTTTTCGGTGAGCTCGACTTTACTCTTGAGCATGATGTTTATCTGATAACAACGGAGCCGCAGAAGGTGCATGTTTAGATCGTCGTTGCTGTTTACAATTTCATCGGTAAAAAAATACATCCCGCGCGGCTCACTGCCAATCGCGCATATCTGCTGCCGGATCGGCTCTATTTCCTCAAATACGTACCTGGCCTGATATAACGCCATAGCCATAACTCCTCCTTGAAAAGTACTTTGTTCCAAAAGCATTTATACCATGTAATTCGTTTTGCGTCAATTTTTTGATTCTTCGCAGGGAATGCCGTATACTGGCTGCATGCAAAGGATGTCCCAATTGTTTACCCGGACGCTTAAAGAAGTTTCTGCGGATGAAGTCGCGGCGAATGCCCGGCTTTTGGTTCGGGGCGGTTTTGTGCACAAAGTAATGGCGGGGGTGTACGCGTATTTGCCGCTGGGGCTGCGGGTGCTCAAAAAGATAGAGGGTATTATACGCGAAGAGATGAATGCGCTGGGCGCGCAGGAATTGCTGCTGACCGCGCTGCAGGACCCCGCGCCGTGGAAAAAGACGGGGCGGTGGAGCGATGAGGCGATTGATATCTGGTTTAAGACGCAGTCGGGGGATGTGGTGGTAGGGCTTGCCAACACGCACGAAGAACCGCTGACGCGGATGCTGACGCATCACATAGCATCGTATAAGGATCTCCCGTTCTCGGCGTACCAGTTCCAGACAAAATTCCGCAATGAGCCGCGGGCGAAAAGCGGGCTTCTGCGCGCGCGGGAGTTTATGATGAAAGATTTGTATTCGTTCTCGCGCACGGCGCAAGAGCATGAAGCGTTTTATGAAAAAGCGAAGGATGCGTACCGTACCATATTTGATCGCGTCGGCATCGGCGAGAGTACGTATATTACGTACGCAAGCGGCGGAACATTCAGCGCGTTCAGCCACGAATTTCAGACCGTGTGCGAAGCGGGTGAGGATATTATTTATATTGAGGAAGAGCGGCGCGTTGCCGTAAACAAAGAAGTGGCGTCGGATGACGTACTGCGCGAACTGGGCTTAAAACGTGAGAATCTTCGGGAAGCTAAAGCCATAGAAGTAGGCAATATTTTTTCGCTGGGAACGAGATTTTCCGAACCACTGGAACTTTTGTATGCGGATGAGAAGGGGGATAAGCGGCCTGTGATAATGGGGAGTTACGGCATAGGACCCGGGCGCGTAATCGGTACGGCGGTGGAGTTGCGCCACGATGAGCGGGGTATTAGGTGGCCCGCGGCGATAGCGCCGTATGATGCGCATGTGATAATGCTGGACAGCAAAGAACGGGAGGCGGAGGATCTTATCGCGCGTCTGGAACAGGAAGGTATTGACGCACTGTATGATGACCGGCTGGAAAAGCAGGCGGGCGAGAAATTCGCAGACGCGGATTTAATTGGCATACCGTGGCGGATCGTGGTGAGTAAGCGGACAGTGGAGAAGGGGATGGTGGAAATAAAACAGCGGATATCAAAAGATTCATCTTTGATAGAAGTGCAAAATGTAAAAATCAAAATGCAAAATGACAATATAAAATTTTAAAATCGTCCCGACCCGGGTCGGGACACCAAAATTTTACATTTTGATTTTTACATTTTGCATTTTTTATGTTCGACAGGATATTCAGATTATTTTCAAAGGACATAGGCATTGACCTTGGCACGGCCAATACCTTGGTGTACGTGCGTGGAACGGGCGTTGTGATAAACGAGCCGTCTGTGGTGGCGATTAACCAAAAAACCAATCAGGTAGTGGCGGTTGGCAACGAAGCCCGGCGCATGGTGGGGCGCACGCCGGCGCATATTGTGGCGATACGGCCACTGGTGGAAGGCGTGATTTCTGATTTTGAGGTTACGGAAGAGATGATGAAATATTTTATCCGCAAGGTGCATGATTCGCGGTACAGTTTTTTGGCGCGGCCGCGGGTAGTGGTGGGGATCCCATCCGCTACCACGGAAGTGGAGCGGCGCGCGGTACGGGACGCCGCTATAAATGCCGGCGCGCGCGAGGTGTATTTGGTGGAAGAACCGATGGCCGCGGCCGTTGGCATACGCATGCCCGTACAGGAGCCGGTAGGGAATATGATAGTGGATATCGGCGGCGGCACTACCGATATCGCCGTTATTTCTCTGGGCGGCATTGTTGCCTCCCGTAATATTAAAACGGCGGGCGACAAACTAAACGAAGACATAACGCATTTTGCGCGCGATGAATTTAAGATGCTTATCGGCGAGCGTACGGCCGAGGACATTAAAATTGCCATTGGTTCGGTATGGGAGGGAGACGAAGAGCTGGAAGTGCCCATGCGCGGGCGGGATCTTATCACCGGCCTTCCCCGGGAGATTATCGTATCCAGCGCGGATATACGAGAAGCCATGGCGCGTTCGGTAAAGCATATTGTAAGCTCCGTTAAAGCTACCATAGAGGATACGCCGCCGGAGCTGGTTGCGGATATTATGCATCGCGGCATCGTGTTGGTAGGTGGCGGCGCGCTTCTGCGGGGCCTGACAAATGTTATTGAGCGCGAGACCCGCATGCCGGTGCGCCTTGCGGACGACCCCTTGGTGGCAGTTGTGCGGGGGACCGGCGTGATATTGGAAGATCTCGATATATTGCGTAACGTGTTGTTGGAATATGAAGGCGAAATTGTGGGGTAAATGGGGGATCGGCATACTGGCGCTTGGCATAGTTGCAGCAGGCGTATTCTATGTTCGGGAAGGAGTGAGCCGCGCGTTAGCAGGCGTGTTGCAGCCGGTTGTAGGATATGCGGACGAACTGGGCCAGCGCATTGCCGTCATTGGAACTATTGTGCTGCAGAGTCCCCGCCGCGCGGAAGAAGTCCGCGCGCTGCGCATTGAAAATGCCATGCTCAACGCGCGCATCACCGAGTTGGAAGATATTGGACGCGAGAACCGGGAACTAAAAAATATGCTCGGCCGCGAGACGCAAACCGTGCAATTTATATTTGCGCGCATTGCGGCTGTATCGCCCTATCTTCTCGATGGCTACGTTGTGCTGGACGCCGGCATAGAGGAAGGTGTTGAGGTTGGTATGCCGGTCCTTGCGGGAGAATCCGTGCTCATTGGCGCCATTGTACAAGTAACGTCGCATAGTTCTTCCGTACGCTTACTTTCCCACGCGGGTGAAAAAGTTGAGGTGTATATACCTACGGCCGAAGTTTCTTCGGTGGCGCAAGGCAAAGGCGCGGGTGCGCTTGAGATACAAGTGCCTGCTAGTATCGCGGTTCGGCAGGGTGATCCGGTTTTAGCGGTTGGGCCGCAAGATTTTCTGATCGGATACGTTGAAAAAGTAGAGAAGTCGGACGCGGGGCCGTTTCAGGTGTTGCGGACAAGCCATCCGGTGTCCATTACGGATTTAAGACGAGTTTATATTGTGAAGTAAGGAATTGTGAATTAATACAAAGAATATGAGCAATGTATTTGCAACATTTCGCATCGGCATACTCTTGCTAATCGCGTTCTTTCTGCAATTTGCCGTCTCCCGCGCGGCGCCCGGTATTTTCTTTTTTCCGGCGGCAGCGCTCTACGCGGCTACGTTTCTTTCCGTACCGTATGCGGCTTTTATGGGCGTGGTATTCGGAAGCGCGTTGGACAGTTTCTCGCCGTTGCCGTTTGGCGCCTATGCGATGAGTATGGGGAGCAGCATGGCGGCAGCCGCGTTTGGCATGCGCTTTCTTGACGAGCGGCGTATAGGTACGCGTGCGGTTCTGGCATTGGTTATATTTGGTATTCTTGCCACTATAGGATGGATTTTACTATGAATTACGAAGGATTTTATATTTCGTTTCATGAAATTTTTCTCGTTCCGAAAACATCGAAGAACGCATCCCCTTGTAAATCCCGAGGAGACGTTTGTGGATTCCCGAAACTTGCCGGGTTTTGATACGGCGCGGTTTGAGGGAACATTGGAGCGCCCCATACAGACGCGGGTTTTTTTACTGGCTGGAGTTGTATTTATGGCGGCAGGGCTTATCCTTGCCGGGCGCGCGGCGTATCTTACGCTGGTGCGGGGGGGCGTCTATGCCATGCGGTCCCAAGAGAATCACATGCGTTCTATTGCTTTGGTGCCGGAACGCGGCGTTATGTACGATCGGAACGGTATGCCGCTTGCATTTAACATGCCGGGGTTTCGGGTAGTTGTTGATACGCGCGCCGCAGATTCGGCAACACTCTCACTCGTTGTAGCGGAACTTGCCGATTTGCTGGGTGTCCAAGCGGATGAAATGGCGGCGTTGGTGAAGAAAGGCGGGCAAAATGGCGAGGTTGTCGTTGCGTTTATCCGCGAGTGGGATACGGCAAACCGGCTTATAGCGCACTTTAAGAATATGAATGCCATTCGTATAGAGCCCACGCCATTGCGCGCGTATGACCCGCATCCCGCTTTTTCACATCTGGTCGGCTATATGGGCCGCGTGACGCAAGGGGACGTAGAAAAAAATTCTTCGCTTCTGGCATGGGGTGAGATAGGCAGATCTGGCATTGAGCGGGCATATGACGATGTACTGCGCGGCAAGTTGGGGGTACGGATAGTGGAGACAGATTCCGACGGTACCGTTTTATCGGAAGGCATATACCAGGAAGAAGAGCGGGGGAAGAGTATTACATTGAGTATCTCCGCAGATATGCAGAGAGTTGCGTATGAGGCTATCGGACGTATTGTGGAAGAACGCGGCTTTACGGGAGGATCAGCCGTGATACTCGATGCGAGGACTGCGGAGGTGATGAGTTTGGTGAGCTACCCGGGGTATAATCTGAACATGCTTACGGCCGGGGCGCCCGCCGAAGAAATAGCGCGAATTCTTACGGGGGAGCGAAACCTGCTCTTTTTCCGTGCCATTGCCGGCTTGTATCCGCCCGCATCCACAATAAAGCCGTTTCTGGCTGCTGCTGCGGTTACGGAAGGTATTATAGATCCTAAAACTCCAGTCTATACGGACGGGCGTTTAGTGATACCGAACCCGTATAATCCGCAAAATCCAGCCATTTTCCGGGATTGGAAAAATCACGGCACCGTCAACATGCTCTCTGCCATCGCGGTTTCATCCGACGTATATTTTTATATTTTGGGTGGCGGGTCTGATCAGTACCGCGGGTTGGGTCAGAGCCGCATATCCTCTTATCTAAAAAGTTTCGGCATTGGCGCGGCAGCCACCGGCATAGATATACAAGGAGAGGAGAGTGGAATTATGCCGGATGAAGCGTGGA
This sequence comes from uncultured Candidatus Saccharibacteria bacterium, assembly GCA_964479945.1. Taxonomy (GTDB): domain Bacteria; phylum Patescibacteriota; class Minisyncoccia; order Ryanbacterales; family 2-02-FULL-48-12; genus CAYZNS01. The sequence continues at coordinate 5,355 of CAYZNS010000022.1, read as the reverse complement.
AGGCGCAGCGGTATCCCGAGGATCCGATATGGCGCTTGGGAGATACGTATAACATAAGCATCGGGCAGGGCGGCATGATCGCGACACCGCTGCAGATGGCGCGCGCAATGGCTGCCGTTGCGCGCAATGGCGAACTTATGCAGCCCTATCTGGTAAAAGAGATTGCGCGCAATGACGGGTCTCGCGAAACGTATGGCACGCCGCAGATTGTCGGGCATGCGGCAGCATCCCCGGAAGCGCTTGCGGTAGCGCGGGAGGGCATGCGCGAGGCGGTTATACGGGGAACGGCAAGCGGCGTGGCAAGCATACCAATTCCGGTAGCGGCGAAAACCGGCACGGCCGAAGTTGGGAAAACAGGCCGCGTGCATTCGTGGTTTATAGGATTTTTGCCATGGCAAGATCCTGAGCTGGTGCTCGCCATTAATTTGGAGAATGGCTCGGCGAGCAACCTCGTGGGCGCCACTGCTGTAGCGCATGAGATACTGCGGTGGTATGCGGACGGCGGGAGGGGAACTGTGTTTGGAAATGAGTAGATTTTTTTGAATTACAAAATAAGAGGCGTGGGAACAAATTTTGAAAATTGTAGGCGGGGGCGTGCCAATCCCGCTGAAAGCGGGATTGGGGTTAAGCAATTTTCAAAATTTCGTTCCCGCGACATTTCGTAATTCAAAATAGATTTGAATTACTGTCCACAGGTATTTGTTGACAGATATTGGCAAAACATATAGGATAGTATCCTGTACGGGTACTATGAACCAGTTTCAAAATAATCGCATAAAATAATATTAAAATATACAATTAAATTTACGCTCAAACGTATGAGTCCCAACCAAAACGAGGAAGACCATTTAGACGATATGTCCCAGAATGTTGAATACATCAGCAAGGTAGGATACGAGAAACTTCGAGCAGAACTTGCGGTGTTAAAAACCGAAGAGCGCTTGCGCATAGCAGAGCGCTTAGAATATGCAAAGAGCTTAGGTGATCTCTCCGAGAACGCTGAATTTGACGCGGCTAAGGAAGAGCAGATGCTCAATGAAATGCGAATCAGCGAACTGGAAAACTTATTAAGCCGTGCGACCGTAGTCGCCAAAAGCGCGCCTTCTTCCACCGTGGGTATCGGCTCTACTATTTCGGTGCGGGTAGGCGCGTCTGACGCGGCGGAAACATATACCATTGTTGGCTCGTCGGAGGAAGCAGATCCGCTTGGCGGCTATATTTCTCACGAGTCTCCGCTCGGCCGTGCATTTCTGGGGCGTAAGAAAGGAGAGAATGTGCTGGTTACCACGCCCCGCGGTGAGACTTCTTATGTTATAGTAGAGATAAGTTAAAAGTTAAAAATGCAAAGTGCAAAGTTACTGTGTCGCTGCGCGACATGTATATAATCCGTCTCGCTGAAAGCGGGACACCAAAACTTTACATTTTGAACTTTGCATTTTGCATTATTTCCTATGTCTCTCGAGGAAATTCGTAAAACCAGGCTTCATAAATTGCAAATGCTCCGGCAAGCGGGCATGGATCCCTATCCGGCCGATACCGCGCGCACGCATACCGCAGGGGCGGCTCATGCGGCATTCGCTTCCTTGGCCCAAGCCGGCGCGCGCGTATATGTTGCCGGCAGAGTGCAGTCTCTGCGGGAACATGGGGGATCTACCTTTGCCACTCTGGAGGATGGGACCGGAGCGATACAGGTATATTTCAAGAAAGATACCGTGGGAGCGAAGGCCTACGATTTTTTTCTATCCGTAATTGATGTGGGTGATATAATAGAATGCTCCGGCACGTTTTTTACAACCAAGAAAAGTGAAGAGACGCTTGAAGCGGCTGACTGGCGCATGCTTGCCAAAAGCATCCTGCCGCTGCCGGAAAAATGGCACGGATTACAAGATATGGAAGAGCGCTTTCGGAAGCGGTACCTGGACTTACTAATGAACGTGGAAGTTCGGGATCGTTTTGTAATGCGTTCCCGGATTGTAACCGCCATCCGCGCGTTTTTTGACAAGGAAGGATTTTTAGAGGTGGAAACCCCAATGCTTCACCCTATCCCCGGAGGCGCTTTGGCGAAACCGTTCAAAACTCATCATAATGCGCTTGATATGGATTTGTACTTGCGCGTGGCGCCGGAATTGTACTTAAAGCGCTTGCTTGTCGGCGGGTTTGAGCGCGTGTATGAAATCGGTAAAAATTTTCGCAACGAAGGCATTGACGCCACGCATAATCCGGAATTTACCACCATTGAGCACTATGCGGCGTATTGGGACGAAGAAGAATTGTTGGAATTCCTTGAACGATGCACTCGGTATATTTTCAAAACTGCGGATAAATCGGAAATGCTACCGGCAAAAAAGTTCGCGCGTTTGTCTGTTGCGGAAGCATTAAAACGATACGCGCTTATTGTTGACTACGATGCAGAAACGCAGGATTCGCTTGCCGTGCGGGCATTACAGCTTGGCGTAGAAGCCGACAAGAGCGCGAGTAAGGGGAAAATTGCCGATGAGATTTTTAAGAAGGTATGCCGCCCTAAAATTTCAGAGCCGACATTCATTAGTAACCATCCGAAGGATATATCGCCGCTTGCAAAAGAACGCAAGGAAAATTCTACAGAAGTACGGCGGTTGCAACTCATTATAAACGGATTGGAGCTTACGAACGGGTTTGCGGAATTAAATGATCCGCTGGACCAGCGCGCGCGGTTTGAAGTTCAGGAAGAGTTGCGCAAGAGGGGAGATATTGAAATGCATGAAATGGATGAAGATTTTGTGGAGGCGCTGGAATACGGCATGCCTCCCGCGGCGGGCAACGCTATCAGTATAGACCGCCTTGCCATGCTGCTGACCGATACGCGCAACATCCGGGAAATAATATTATTTCCGCTCATGCGCCCGCGGTAACTTTTATTTTTTTGCCAACAAATAATCCGATCAAAAAAGCAATAGCAATTCCCAATCCGGAGAAAAACAAAAGTGATTTGTTTGATTTTTCTGAACTTCGACTTGGCTGAACATCAATCAGAAAATCGGGGGCGTTATAAACTTTTTCCGGATGAGACGCGAAAGCAAAGTCAAAAAATATCTCATGCAATACCGCCTCGCTGAAGGTATATGGAAATTCTAAAACTCCTCCTTTGACCACGATATTTTCTTGGTCAAGAATGAAAGTACCTTTTGGCGCATCTCCTAACTTTGCTATACGAAGCCGAACTATAAGGTCTTCGCTTATCAGCTTATTCTTTTGAATATCTACGAACGATGCCAAAAAGGAAGTTTTTACGCCAACTCTCGGTGTAAAAGGAGCGCGCGACAAATTAATCAAATATGTATGTTCAACAACTCTTTGATCGCCGCCATTTGCTAAAGATAAGGCAGGAAAAATAAAAGTCATCACCAGAAATAAAATGATTAATTTTTTCATATCGTTTTCTGTCTTTTAATCCGCAAGCTGTTTCCCACAACACTGACGCTGGAAAAAGCCATAGCTCCAGCCGCAATCATTGGATTAAGCAATCCAAACGCGGCAAGCGGCAACGCGGCCACATTGTAGAAAAACGCCCAGAACATATTTTGCTTAATCGTTTTGAAGGTTATTCTTGCAAGTGCCAGTGCTTCTACAACTTTAAGGGGGTGGCCTTTTACGAGAACGATGTTGCCGGCTTCAATGGCAATATCAGTGCCTGTGCCGATTGCGATGCCCAAATCGGCCTGAACAAGCGCAGGCGCGTCATTGATACCATCTCCCACAAAAGCAACTTTGAGCCCTTCGCGTTGCAGAATTTTTACCTTCTCTGCTTTATCTTGCGGCAAAACCTCTGCGAATACCTTTCCGATGCCAACTTGTTTCGCAATTGCTTCGGCAGTTCGCTTGTTATCGCCAGTGATCATGCTTGTCTCTATACCGGCAAGACGAAGTTTTTCTATTGCTTCTTTCGCATCTTCTTTAAGCGTGTCGGCTATAGCAAGAATACCAATTATTATGTCATTTTTCGAGACAGCTATAACGGTCTTAGCCTGATTTTCCAACTTCTCTATTTTTCTTGTGCATGCTTCTGTGGAAATCCCGAATTCTTTCATAAGACGAGAGCTACCTATAAGAACTACATCGTTACTGATCCTTCCCTTGACCCCTCTGCCGGCAAGATTCTCAAATTCGTGAGCTTCTTCAAGAAGTATACTTTTATTTTTAGCTTCATTGACCACCGCTTGCGCTAATGGATGCTCAGAAAGCTTCTCAAGGCTCGCGCTTAAATACAAAATCTGTTCTGCGGTAATACTTGGAGCGCACGGCACCACGTCAGTCACTCTGGGCTTGCCTTCGGTGAGTGTCCCTGTTTTATCAAATATCACAGCATCAATTTTCTTGCCCTTTTCCAACGCCTCGCCATTTTTAATGAGAATTCCTCGCTTTGCCCCGAGTCCCGTGCCGACCATAATGGCCGTTGGCGTTGCGAGACCCAAAGAGCAGGGACAGGCAATAACAAGAACAGCAACCGCGGGAATAATGCTTTGAGCCCAATCGCCAGTTACAACATACCAACCGATTGCAGTGACGGCTGCTATTCCTAGCACAATTGGCACGAATATGCCAGATATTTTATCTGCGAGCTTTTGGATGGGAGCTTTTTTAACTTGCGCCTCCGCCACCATTTTTACGATCTGTGCGAGTACGGTATCTTGTCCGACTTTTGTGGCTTCAATTTGAACAGCCCCGTTGATATTAATTGTTGCGCCGAACACAGAATCATCGACATGTTTACCTACCGGCATGCTCTCGCCTGTGAGCATTGACTCATCAACATTTGTGCTTCCTTTGACAATTTTCCCGTCAACAGGAACTTTCTCACCCGGCTTTACGAGAAGTATATTGCCTACGGCCACCTGTTCAACCAGCACTTCGCGCTCTTGATTACCCTCTCCGCCAGAGGCGGATCCGCCTTTGGCGGAAATAAGGCGGGCTGTTTTTGCGCCAAGTTGCAAGAGCTTCTCAATTGCTTCGCTGGCCTGTCCGCGGCTCTTTGCTTCGAAATAGCGGCCAAGTAAGATAAGGGCCGCAATAACCGCGCCCGTCTCAAAATAGAGGTGCATTTCATGAACAGCCATTGCCCAGATGCTATAGAAAACAGCCGCAAGAGTTCCCAAAGAAATAAGGGTATCCATGTTGGCAGATTTCATTTTCGCCTGCTTGATCATTCCGATATGGAACTCCCACCCCAAACCAATAACCACCAAAATGCTTAATACGGCCTGTATCCAAATGCTTAAGTTATAACCGGCAACACGAAAAGGCAGATCAATGGCAAACATCGCAAGTATGACAGGCGGCACGGAAAGAATTATCGCCCATATTGCTTTTTGCTTCGCT
>CAYZNS010000021.1:0-18623 GCA_964479945.1 uncultured Candidatus Saccharibacteria bacterium | reverse complement strand
TTGATTCAGTGTTCATATGGATGATCGTAAGTATAACATACCCGGCCTATCACTCTTTCCAAAAGAAAAGGCTCTAACGGAATTGTTAGAGCCATATATTACTACTGTGTAACCTTATGCGTGCACTCGGTTGTTTTCCTGTCAGGATGGAATCGTAATCGGCTTTGCAAAACGCCTCCTGCGCTCATGGGTATCTTTTATAACCTTGTTCATGGGAGTATCCTTGTCAAAAATAGTTATCTCAATTCCGTGCTTGCCGATCAGCTCAAAATTACGATGGCCAACTGCTTCCCAAAATTCTTGCCACCCGCTCCGCTCGCACATTTTATCTAACTCACTGGCCGTGTATCTCCGCCGGAACTTCACCGGACCCTCCTCCGGATCGTGAAGAATAATCGCGTCGGGATATTCATCACGCTCCTCTCTTGAAAGATGCGCGTACCGCTTGTCGTGATTTGCGTAATACACGTATTCCAGCCTTGGTTTCTTCAAATTACCGGGTTTCTTTCGCATACGAATTCTCCTTTTTTGTTAACGTTTATTCCGTAACCAATCAACCGTGACTTCGTGCCAGTCATGTTGCCAAACCTTCAATGCCTTTTTACCAACATCCCCCAAAAGCGCCACATAAAACTGCGGCTCTCGCAGCCAAATGGCGTTTAAGTTGGAAACAAGCTCCGAGACGTCAAACAAGCTTTGGGTGAAGAGCTTCTGTTCCTGCTCATTATAGAGCTTTATGGCCGTACGCCCAAGAGGAGAAAAATCAGTGTAGAACACGAGTGTTTTGATGCCAAGCCGTTCGGAAAGATACCGGCCGTATGCTTCTTCCAGCAAATCTTCCTTGTAACGCAACGCAGTAAGCCCGGCGGAACGCATGGCATTCATTACGAGATTTTCATACCGCGGCCGATTCTTCCACAGCGTAAGCGTGATATTTTTACGCCGCTGTAGCAAGGCTTCTTTCACCCAAGAGAGTACCCTGTCGCCGCGCGTATCCAGCGCGTAGATGAGACTCCAAAGCCACAAGTCGTTTCGCAATGAAAGCGTACGATTATCTCCCTCAAATGACGCTTTGGTTACGATTCCCCTTTCAATGAGTACGCGGATAAGAAAGCGCGTGAGAAGTTTTGTGGTAACAACGCGATGGTGAAAATTGATATACGCGTATGTGCGATAACGGTCAAACAGCAACGCTTCCAACGAATTAAGGGCGCGTTCGGAATACACCACCTCCCATACCCGTTCCTTTCTATCTTTGTCTTGATAGAGATAGGTGGACGTCGTAAGACGCCTAATGTCGTAGTTGCCATATTCCCCGCCAGCAAGCAGGCCGTCTCGTCGTATGAAGTCAATGCGGTCTGCGTCAACGTTGGAATCCACAAGCAGCTTCAGGGGATTGAGTGGACTTGCAGACGGGAAGTCTTTCTCTTTCATCAAGCGCAATAACGTACTGCGAATGGGATCTTCCATAGAAACATCCTGCGCAATACGATCCACCAATTTCGCGCCAAACGCCTCGTGCGGCTTGGTAAAGCCGCTTTCGCCAAACCACTCCTGTACCAGTATTTCCATCGGTATCTTATTCGCATCGGCATACGCTTCCAAAGAGCGTTCAAAGAGATGACTTAACGGCAAGTGGCCGATGTCATGCAAAAGCGCATACAGCCGGGCAACCTGCACAAACTGTTCCTTAGTTCTAACATCTGTTTCGTTTTTGAGGTTACGGACGTATGCGTTCCACTGCGGGCTTCCGGTAAGATTCTCCGCCATACCGCCAGCCACATGACATGCGCCGAGCAGATGTTCAAACCGCGAAATGTTGCTTGACGGATACACAAAATATGCGACATCCGCCTGTCTAACATTGCGCAACCGCTGGAATAGCGGATGATCTATAACATTGCGTTCCAGATTGGTAAAGCCGATATATCCATGCACGAGATCCCGCACCTGCGTGCGATATTTCAGCATACGTGCCTCCTTTTTCAGTGAGCTGACTTTTGTGGACAACATACTCTTATTGCTGTGGAATGTCAACGTCACTGTTAAAGCTTCATTCTCCACGCTCGCATAGTTCTTCCAAGTTTGCCAAAACCATCTGAACTGATTTATAAGGACTCGCTGGTAAGGAATTGATGTACTTGTATCTCTTGTACGCTAGTTTCCACAAATCTGCGAGCAGGTTATTCAAATTCAGTATAAGCGTATTCACAATTCTATCGGCTATTTCTGGTTTTAATCTTCCTGAAATACCTGGCCTTTCGGTTGGATACCGCATATGAACGGTGAGAGGACCAAGTTCTATTTGAAACATTCTTACGGCAGCATAGCGAATAACGCCGCTTGGGTGTTGGAGTAATTGATACAACCATGGGAACAGAAAATCAGGTTGATATTCTTTGTCGTGTAAAAAATACATGACTGATATTGCCATTACAAAGTTTTCTTGCCTCCATGGTTCCGTAATCTTTGCATACACGCCAGGTACTTCATTTATAATTCGTGCAATTTCTTTATATTTATCTTTTCCGCTCTGTGAGCTGTATACTAACTTGTTAATCCTCCGCAAAATTAGCCATTTTGTGAGAATGCCGGATTTTGCATTAAACTCAGAAAGGTTTTTATTCAACAACTTTAACTGCTCCGTGTTTTTCTGCGAATTCTTGTTGCTTTCGTCCATCTTAGATCCTATATCCCCTATGACCATCGTTAAAGCAATAAGGGCTTCACCAATTCCTTTGCGCTTAAAATTATCCGCCCCGTCGCCCGTGTTTAAATCCTTAAGCGCATCTGCTATAAAACTTTTGTAGTTTTTGTTTTCGGACATGAATTAGCTGTCTTATCTCTTCAAGAAAATATTATTTATACGTTAAACCCATTTCCTTTAACTTTTTGGTAATGTATTCTTTCGTTAATGGCTCATCATACCGAATTTCCAATAGCTTCAATCCATGGCGTGGGATCAGCTTTCTTCGCAATACCGTATATCTCCTCCGTTGTTCTGCGCGACCGGGACGCCTATCCATAAAATTGCTCGGCTTAAAATGCTGCTTCCCATGATATTCCACTACCAATTTGTGTTCCGTGAAGTACGCATCCACGCGCAGCCGCATGCCGGTATCCCCGCGTAGCCAGTCAAAAACACCTTTATTCCTATAAACTTCCTTGGTATGCAAAATGCTCGCCACAAGATTCCTGACTTCCGCGTTGGGACACCGTTGTAAACAGTTAGCGGTGAATACTATCATAAAGCGCTTGCTGTTCAGCATCCATTTTCAGAATAATATTCTCAGTATACCTTGATCGTGGTAGTGTATATTCAAGCTGATACATATTGTGTGTTAATTCCGCCGCCCGTTTTCCACTCATTTTAATATTCTGTTTTGTAAGCAATCGTTCCAATTCTTTGTAAATCGTATACGCCGCAAACGCAATGCAGATGTGAGCTTCAATACGCCGTTTGCGGTAATGGAAGATGGACCGCACCCGTAGATCAGTCTTGGAAATGCGGAATGCCCGCTCAATCTGCCACAGATGGCCGTACTGCTCAACAATTTTTCTCGGGGAAAGCTGCGTATTGGTGATATATCCCTTCAGGCCATCCCAATGCGTATCCGCTTCTATGTTGTTTTCATCTATTGCAACAACGATCTCGCCATCAAGTGCGAGGAACTTGTTGTAGCCACGATTATTGATATGCTCCTTCGTAAGCTTCCCGGATCTTACCTGTGCACGGAGTTTCTTGATTCCTTTCTCTCGATTGTATGCGTCCTTGCGCGCTCGCTTGTCGGTATACGTTACGATAAGCCGTGTCCCATCTTTCTTTTTGACCGTGAAGCTTTCCTTGTCTTTCATGCTTTTTGATCGTTCGAGTATTTCTGCTGTTACCTTGTCAGTTTCGTTCTTAATCCGCGCGCCTATGATAAAGCGATATTCGGCGTTTCCCAGATTCTCAAGGTTCTTTTTTGACAGCAAAGCCGCGTCAGCAACTACTGTTGGTTTCCCAAAACCGTATGTTCCCTGAATCTTTTGAAGCGTAGGCAGTAAGGTATGCCCTTCAAATGTATTACCCTCAAAGATATCATAGCCGATAGGAAATCCTCCCTTGCCAACCAGAAGACCAAGCATGATCTGTGGGCACTGAAATTTGCCATCCTTGCTAAAGCCGATTTTGCGCAAATCATCTTCGTCCTCCGCCTCAAAGTACAAAGTAGTCATATCGTAGAAAACAACGGAAATTATGCCACCGAGTGTTTTCTTTGTGTGTTCGTACGCAATGCGCTTAACTGTTTCTTTGTGTTTCTTGGCGAGTTTATCAAGGAAACGGTAGATCGAATCTGGTAGCAGGCGTACTCCGCGATACCGATACAGATAATCTACCGTTTTCAATTTACTGGTCGGATACGCAAGGCGTGCGATAACGAGATGACGAAAAAGCTGCTCTTTTATGATATTAAAACCAATACTATCGAATAGGGCGCCGAAGATAAGTTCCGGGCCAATGGCATGATCATCCTGAGTTTTCACACCCACCAAACGCCGTTGTGCGCCGAGATTGTTTTGTGCTAACAGAACGCCTTGTTGTATCAACTGCTCTACTTCGTCAGGATCTTTCGCTGATCCGATTGTTTGGATGACTTTATACTTCCCGTGAGATTTGTCGATTATCTGCACGCTTACGGTTCCACTTTTGTTCTTTTTCTTCCGTACAAACATGACCCCATTGTATCATTGGGACACCCAGTTTATGAATTTTTGAACGTGGTTAAGCCATAATTTGGTTGCTTACAAGAGGGGTGCGGAAGTCGGGAATGATAAAAAAGACCCAGTTCCGGCGTTGCCGAGAATCGGGTCTTTGTTGTCAAACACTTAGTGTCAGACACTAAGTGTTTGACATTTACAGGCGCGCATATTTGTAATCTCCACCGCTACTCCTTTATTCCAAACTCCAATCCAGCGTTTTTCCAGCCCAGAAGGGTTCTACGGTCCAGGGGCCAATTTCATATGACATGGGAATCAGAAACGGTTTGTAAATAAGCATGCGCGTGTGGGAAGCAGGCGGAAGTTTAAATATTCTTCTTGCGTTGCGGCTGGTGAAATTGACGAATGTCTCTGATCCTTTTTGCGACATGAGAAGATCCGATAATGTATGTGCAAAGATCGGCAAGAGAAAGGGGGCGGTGTAGGCGCCGCAGGCACAGGGCCCCGTTACGTGCTTTGTTTTCATGTCATGGGGCGCATCGTCACCAATTGCCATAACCCATGGATGGTCTTCACATACGAGCTGCACCAGATTTGTTTGATCCCACGGTGTTTTGTAGGGCGGTTTGCATACAGCGCCAACGTCGCCGTAGGCGGCGTCTTCGTTTGTTGCCAAGTGATGGGCGGTCAGCGTCAGATAGAATCGCCCCGTTTTTGCCATCTCTTTCCAAAACGGGATACATCGCGCATCTGATCCGTGTTCCCAGAAAAGAGTGGCGTCGGTCTGCAGAAGCATCTCCGCTATGGATAAGAATTGATATTCAGCATCCCGATTGGGGATCAACGGCCATGGATGTTCTGGATGAAGATGTATCCGCATACCGTATGTGGCGGCGTATCTGACTTTTTCCAGGAGATGGTGATAATACCGTATGCCTTTTCCAGAAAGTGTTGTCCGGAATTGTGGGTATATTTTTGCGTCGAAGATTCCGCAATCCGTACATAGCTCAATCTCCCGCGCCGTTGTTTTTTCAGTAAGCATTAGAAATGGTATGAATTCAAGCGCGCTTTCCTCCGGCACGCATGCTTTTGCGTAATCTATATACGAAGTTGCGTCATCTGCTCCACACAACCCGTTCTCTGTATTTGGCTGTGGTCCCAATACGTCAACGCCGCCTTCCAACGCACGCCAGATAAGATGTTTCATTATGTATCCCTCCCGCAAATGCGAATGGGGATTTACCATCGCATCAACTTCCACCCTAGTTTTTTGCAGTTTCATCGCGTCTCCTTTCCTTTTCAAGTAAGCGTTTTCATAGATTGATATACCATAACCATGAATAAAAGGGAAGATTCTTGTATTTTGCGATTTTTGTGATATGATGCGACTAAACATATTACAGAGGAGGTTTCCATGGATTTATCCGTTACGATTGGCGGGGTATATTACCCATCGCTCATTTCCAATGCGGCAGGGACGGCCAAAACCGTAAAGCAGATTTACGACCTTGCGCATTCTTTGTCAGGCGTATGCCGGGATGGTTCCCATACTGTTCCGCAACGCAATGGCAATGCGGGTCCGCGCGTATTTTGGGAAGACCGAGAACAGCTTTGTTCAGTAAATTCTTTAGGGATTCCTTCGGTGGGGCTACATGTTCTCAAAAAGGAATTGCCAATAAAGGCAGAAGTTGCTCATAAAGAGGGAAAGCCGCTTGTGGTAAGCTGGGCTGGTTTCTCACCGGAAGAATATGCAGCGGGAGCCTGCGTCTTGGATTGCGGTGCTGATGTTTTGGAAATAAATGCGGGTTGCCCCAATCTCTATATCGAGGGGAAGCAGAAGCCCATACTTTCCTATCACCCGCAATCTCTGCGGGAAGTTCTTGAAAAGGTAGAGAAAGCAATCGGTTCTTCCCGGATGGAACGGGTCGGCGTGAAAGTTTCACCGTTCGTGTGGGACACGGATTATTTCCAGATGTTCGGCATAGAGATTCACATGGAGCCGCCCGGGATCGCCGTGTTTGAAGAAGTTGCTTCCGTTATCGCGCAATTCGGCGTCTCGCATGTTATCGCATGCAACACAGTACCGAATGCACACGCAGAAGCAGAAGACGGCAAGCCGGCAATCAACAGCCCTGATGTGCCGAGCGGCTGCGGCGGGCTTGCCGGGAAGATTGTCATGGAGGTTTGTCTTGAAGAAGTACGGCGATGGCGGGCAGCGTTGCCGGCTCGCATAATCGTCGTCGGTGCCGGCGGTATATCTAACGGCCATGATGTCGATGACTACGTGCAGGCAGGCGCAAGCGCGGTACAGATCGGTACCAAGTTGTACACGTCTGGTAATCCACGCTCGTTTCTTGAGCGAGTTACGACGGAATATCTTGATAGTATGGAGCCTCCGCCGGAGGCATAGGAGGAACCATGTCTCATGAAAGCCGGAATCAAGTGAAGTTAGAACTTCACGAAGACGAGCGCGGCATTATAGTGAATTGCAAGAGATGCAGCCTTGTGCTTGACACAGGCGCTTACTATATTGTTGCTCGGAATGAAGACAGAACGTTTATGGTAGCCGCCGACGAAGAGAAACAATGTTCTCAATGCGGAGAAAAGAGAGTAATGCCGCTTCTCTTTATGTCGGAACAGGACGGAATAGATGCATTGAAAAAATTTCAAATTAACTAACACGTTGGCGCCCGAACGGCATATTCCTTGTCGTTTGGGTTTTTTCTTTATACAATGCATATATTATTGGTTTTAAATATTAGTATATGGGATTCACAACAATTCTTTTGCTTATTATCGGCGCGCTGGTGGTGTGGGCGGTGCTTGCCTATAACGGGTTGGTACGGTTCCGCAACCGTGCGCAGGAGGCCTTTTCGGACATTGACGTACAACTCAAACGCCGGTTTGACTTGGTGCCGAATTTGGTGAACACGGTGAAAGGGTATGCGGCGCATGAGACGTCTGTGTTTGAGAAAGTAACGGAGGCGCGGGCGCGGGTGGCAGCTGGAGGGTCGCTCAAAGACCGTGCTGAGTCCGAGAATGTGCTCTCGCAGACATTAAAGACGCTGTTTGCCGTTGCGGAAAATTATCCGGACTTGAAAGCAAATGCGAATTTCCTTGAGCTGCAGCGCGAACTCTCCGACACAGAGAACAAGATCCAGTCCGCCCGCCGGTTTTACAACGCAAACGTCCGCGATTTGAATACCCGCATTGAGACGGTTCCCACGAACATAATTGCTAATTTCTTCAATTTCAAGCAGATGGAATTTTTTGAAGTGGAAAGCTCCGAGGAGAAGGAGCCGGTGAAAGTGGCGTTTTAATATGGCAACATTATATACTCATAAAGATTCAAACATTCGTAAGACGTGGCTGTTGTTCACGGTGTTTTTGACTGTGGTAATCAGCATAGGCTGGGTATTCTCGCAAATCTACGGCGATCCGTCTTTGCTGGTAATCGCGGTTATTTTCAGCACGGTGATGAGTTTTGTGAGTTACTGGTGGTCGCATAAAATCGTGCTTGCCATGTCGCGCGCGAAACCTGTCACGCGCGAGAATGCCCGGGAGCTTTACAATATTGTAGAGAATTTAACTATAACCGCGGGCCTGCCAGTGCCGAGGATTTATATTATACCCGAGCGCGCGCCGAACGCGTTCGCCACCGGACGCAATCCGGAACACGCGGTGGTCGCGGTAACGGAGGGCTTGCTGGAACGCCTGGACCGCAGCGAGCTGGAGGGCGTGTTGGCGCATGAGCTCTCGCACATTGGCAACCGCGACATGCTGGTAAATACGGTTGTGGTGGTACTGGTGGGATTTATCGCCCTTATTTCAGATTGGTTTCTACGTTCCATGTTTTGGGGCGCTATGGGTGGCGGCCGCGACCGGGACAATCGCGCAGGCGGAGCGCTTTTATTAGTAGGCATTGTGCTTGCGATTTTGTCGCCGGTTATTGCAACGCTTATGCAGCTCGCCATATCCCGCAAGCGGGAGTTTCTGGCAGATGCCTCCGGCGCTTTGCTCACGCGCTACCCGGAGGGGCTGGCGCGGGCGTTGGAGAAAATATCACGCGACCACACGCCACTGCACGCGGCGAATAACGCCACTAACCATCTCTGGCTTGCTGATCCCGTAAAGGGCAAGGATGGTAAAACGCACTGGTTTGCAAAGCTGTTCATGACGCACCCGCCGGTGGAGGAACGGGTTAAGAGATTGCGCGGGTTAAGCAAATGAATACATGAACCTCAAAATTGGCCAAAAAGCTCCGATTTTCACGCTTCCGGATCAAACCGGCAATAAGCACAAGCTTTCCTCATACAATGGAACATGGGTTTTGTTATATTTCTATCCGAAAGACGACACGCCCGGCTGTACCAAAGAAGCGTGCGGCATTCGTGATGCGTTTCCAAATTTTAAGAAGCTCAAGGTCCACGTATTTGGCATCAGCAAGGATTCGCTGAAAAGCCACAAAAAGTTTGCGGAAAAATATCGCCTGCCGTTTATATTGCTGGCAGACGAGGATAAACAAGTAATGGAAGCGTACGGCGTATGGGCAAAAAAGAAGATGATGGGCCGCGAATATATGGGCACGCTGCGCACTTCATTTTTAATAAACCCCGAAGGCGTCATAGCAAAAATCTATGAGAACGTAAAACCGGACATTCATGCCGAGGAAGTATTGAAGGATTTGAAGATATTATAAAAGTCATAGTATGATACATAGTGTCGGTATTAAATAGTAATCTAGCGCTTATAGACATCACATGGGGAACATATCCAAAGAAGAATTTCAAAAGGCGCTTTCATCTCTGCGCAGGCAGGGATTGAGCGATGCGGATATTAACAACCTTCGTAATGCCGCGCATGGTCATTTTGACCGCGAAGTGGGCGGGTTTTTCGGCACTGGAAGCAAATCTATGAGCAAAAAGGAAGTTGATACGCTTGTGAAATACTTGAAAGAAAATCCGTCGCGACATCATCTTTCAAAGGAGCAGGTAAAAAAAGCAGAAAAGGAATTGCGGGAGGATTTGAATGATTAAAAAAGAAGTGTTTTCAAAAAAAGTTTATAGCGTGGTAAAACGCATACCGGCAGGCGGGACGCTTACGTACAAGGAAGTGGCGGAACGCGCCGGCAAGCCGCGGGCGTATCGCGCCGTGGGAACTATTCTTGGTAAAAATTATGATCCGGCTATTCCGTGCCATCGC
Organism: uncultured Candidatus Saccharibacteria bacterium; assembly: GCA_964479945.1. Taxonomy (GTDB): domain Bacteria; phylum Patescibacteriota; class Minisyncoccia; order Ryanbacterales; family 2-02-FULL-48-12; genus CAYZNS01. The sequence continues at coordinate 8,720 of CAYZNS010000021.1, read as the reverse complement.
GTGGTGCGTACGGATGGCATAGCGGGCGGATATAACCGTGGGGAAGAAACAAAACTGCATCTTCTTAATAAAGAACGTTTGGTTGAGTAATGAGATATGCTGTAACCCCTCACACTCCCAAACCCACTTATCCACAGATAGAGGATTATCCCTCGACGCCGGTACTGTCAAACCTAAAATTATGCAGTGCAAATTCAGAACTCACAAACTGGTATCCAAAAATCGCTTCCAGATTATTTTCCGTGAGTCGCTGCACATCTCTTTCAAGGTTAGTATTTTTCTCTTGGTGTAATCAATTTAGGAGTGCAACTTATTGCGGGAAATATCTAATGTTTATTGGATAAAATCGCTTATCAAAAAATGAGGAAATCTGTTGAAAACAAAGCACGAAACCCAATTTTTGCTAGCTAAAAATATTATCATTGATTTACAAGCTTTTTATTGAAAAGTTGCACTTGTAAATTGAATGTGGGCTTTTATTAAAATCAGTTTTGAATTGTTGATATTAAAAATTGGCATACGCAAACAAACATATCATTTTTAGATTTTTTAATAATGAAATATGAGGATTTGGAGAGAATCTATTCCCAAAATCCAGTTCTGGGTGGGCGAGCGGATTTGAACCGCCAACCGCTCGGACCACAACCGAGTGCTCTGCCAATTGAGCTACGCCCACCATGTTAAACTACAACCTTATGATTATGAACAATGTGATGACAGTTGTAACATAACCATACCAAATTTGAAATTGTGTTATTAGCCCTGTTTCTATCGCGATGATGAACATACAGAGCTCGTAAATCCTTATATCCGCACATCTTACAAACCGCCTGAATCTTATGTTTCCGCATTATCTCTCTATATTCAACATGCTCCCCGTTCTTCCAGTTCGCGTGCTTCGGGCCTACAAATACGGAATTTCTCCATTTTGTTTGACAGGACTTGGTGCAAAAATATGTCTTGCTTTTAGAATGCTTCAATGCCTTGAGCGGCTTGTAAACTTCTTTATTACATGCAAAACAATTTACCACCTTGCCATTTTTCCTTCCCTCATGCTGGCAAGATGCCGAGCAATAAATCCCATAACCCCGTTTTACCCAAAACGGTTTAGCATAAAATCCGGCATTGCAAATTCTACACTGAACAATTGGCACGTTTACATTATAACAGCAAAAGAAAAATAATGTAAACAAAATGAACTGTGGATACCACAAACTATAGTGCTACCGCTACACCATGGTCACCATTACCGTCCTACCATATCACAAAAAACGCTTGAAAACAAGCTTCCGTACGGTATACTGAAAGTAAATCCTACCCTACCGGAGGTTTTTATGAAATTCGCCCGTTTACTGCTTGTAGGTATATTTTCTGCATTGACAACCAGTGTTTACGCTGATGAACGCGAGTCGCCCCTAGAAGAGATTATCCGCGTCATAGAACAAAACTGGTATTACCCACTTACCGAAGAGGAGAAAAAAGAAATTTATAATTGCGTCTTAATCCGCGCGGCGAATACCATGCTGCTCCCGGCAAGCGCCAACACACTGCTCCCCAATTGTTTCGGAAAAGACAAGTATCTGCGGGTACGGATACCAACCAGCCACGACGGAACTGCGCCGGGAAAAGAAACCCTGTTTGATGCCACTCTGCGCATAGAAGCTATGCCGTCCGGCTTGGATGGCGTTACGTTTGGAAGCATCACCATGACGAAAGACGTACCCGGCTACAAGGAAATGGATGAATACTTCCTGCCGCATCTCGAACGGATGCGCAACGCCGGCGTTGAAGTATATTCTGTAAATCTGAATGACAACCGCGGCGGGTACGTATACGGCGCGGCCGCATTTCTTTCTTATTTCGCTTCTGTCTCAGACAAAACAGACCAGCTTCTTTTTGAAATCAGGAAGCGGATCAACCCGACAAACCGCTTTATGGCAACCAAACCCGGCATTGCGGCGAATGCGTGCCTCGCAGTCCTTGTAAACAAAAATACCGCTTCGGCGGCGGAAATAATCGCATACGTGCTCCAAAAACAAATGCGGGCTTACGTAGTCGGTGAAATAACATTTAAGAAAGGAATCTCCCAAATTGAAAAAACGCTGCGCAATGGAGTAAAAGTGAAATTTACCGACGGCAAAATTTTTTATGCCGACGGCGCCACCATACACCAGCGCGGCGTAATTCCCGATTTTATTACCGGCGACGAGAATGTTCAGCGGGAATCGGCGATAACCCATCTTCGCCGCTGTCATGCGCAAAAACAAGCTGAACGCAATCGCTTGCCGGAGGTAGTCGTATCTGCTCATGAGTAAAAAAGAAAAGTCCCGGTTATCCGGGACATTTTTTACTTTTACCAACGCGGCGCCCTGCCAATCCAGGCATTTTTACGCCGCCGCATCTCATCCTTTGCTTTATTCCAATAATAATTCAGGGATAAGGTATAATGGGGCTTCATAAGATACATAAAGACAGCAGCTTTCGTGTACAACCCCTTTTCAACCTCGCGCCAGTGTTGAAAGCGCTTGTCCACGCCGAAATGAAGCTCTTCATCAAACTCTTCGCCGCTTGGCAACGCATGCGATACAAGGGTTTCCTTCGGCATGGCCGCGCGCAATTCCGGCGATGCGTGCATGCGCTTGAACTCTTTCTGAAGCCGCTGCATATCCCGCCGCGTTTTTTCATGCTTCAGATTTTCCTGCAAACGCGAGAACACGCATACGTCAATATCTCCGATAATCTCAAACGGATCATGCACGCTTTGTCCGCGCAACACGCCAGTATCCGCAATACTAAAAGTTGAGACGGCATCGCGCGGCTTCTTTTCGCGGACAACTTCTTCATTGAGGCGCTGGACACGCTCCCATATATGTTCCGGAAACACATTTCCCTCCGGAGAAACAAAATATATCGTAGCGCCGTAATGAGCAAGGCCAAACGGCAGAGAGTGGAATACGCGGCTGCTTTCCACGTCGCCGATAAGCGCAATTTTAAGCTTGCCGCCGCGAAGCTTATCTCCTTTTAGTTCCCGTATAAGCGCAAGAGACGCCAGCATCTGCAAGGGATGCTCAAAGTTGCCTTCTCCCATGCTCACAATGGAAATCGGGATGCCGGCCTTTTCGCAAGAATCCGCCAACCGCCGGAACGTGCCTTCCTCCTTCACATTGTCGCTGCGTAAAAGAAGCGTATCAAATTTCAATTCATGTGCAGTATGCGCGATGCTGAACAACCTCTCTTTCTTTGCCCCCACACCACCATCCCGTGCGCGCGCTGCCATAAACGGAGATATCCCGCTTGCTTGATAATATATGGCGTCGCCGCCAAGAATGCGCATCGCCTGCCAGCTTCCCGGCGCCGTACGGAGACTTGGCGCATCAATGGTGTGAATGAGCGCCGTGAAGGGCTCGCTGTCATCCTGTGTTTCGTCCGGATCCCACCATACATACTCATCATAACGGCGCCGGAGAACTTTGCGAAGTTCCCACCGGCCCGCCGGGTCCTTGTGCATTGATTCAATAAGGTCAGCTGTTTTGAATAGCTCTTCCAGAAAGTTGTAATCAAAATGTTCCGCGCTCACGACATGCTTATCAAGATAGAAACCCATAGTATCCTCCTTGTCTATGAACAAATTATCAGAAGTTTACCACGTCACTAACAACGCCACAAGTAAATGTTGCCACGGGAATCAAACACATGCTATGGTTAGCGCGGTAAAACGTTATTTTTCCTTTAAAGACACGCAATGGTGTAAGGAGGTGAGTCGTCCCGCGCCGGTTGCCCATGTTCTTTTATTGTATGGATGTGCTTAACGCTATACTAGGAGGCATATCATGGCACATTGCCGTATCGTCTTACTGGGTTGCTTGTTTTTGCTCTCGACTGGATGCGCCATCCCCGTCTCAAACAAACTTCTAATACCTTATGAGATTGCCGGCACTGTCAGTGAGTACCAGCAAAAAATAGAGAATATTGCGCCCGGTATGAGCATGGAGGAAGTTGAAGCAAAGCTCTCGCGAAATCCGGAAAAACCCATAGATCTCTATAGCGCCGTAAATGTAGCTAACATAACGGTAGGAGACGCGAAAACATGTATTCTCTACTCCTGCTTTGCGCGTCTTTCCCAAGAAGAGATACTGAGAGTGCGCAATGCTATTATCTTTGAGATTCCTTTCGCCCATCTGCCAACCGAAATGCGCCCCAACCTATTAAAGCTGGGAGCGGAATTCAGAACAGCCGGCACGGATGCCAAAGCATATCTTATCTTCACGCAAAACGGCATTCTTGAAGAAGTGCGCAAGCCAGACAAGCTTTGGACAGACAGAACAGATCTGGAAACAATATTCAGCGCAATCCGCGGAGCGGGCCAGAGCGGCGCTGCGGAGGCGGGTAAACGCGCCATCAGCATTCCTTAAAAAGACTTGCCTAAAAACAAAGCGCCTCATGTATGTGAAGCGCTGTTTTTTTTGACTTACTGCTGGTTTATCATATGCACCACCCGTTGCGGGAACGGAATCACAATGCCCTCTTTATCGAACGCGATCTTCAGGCGCTTGCGCAATTCGCCCGCCACTGCCCATTGTTCAATCGGCTTGGTATCGCCCAGAATTTTTATCTCTATCGCCGAATCCCCAAATTTGTCCACGCGCAAAAACTGCGGCGGCGTGATAATTTTCTCTTTCCATGCCTCATCCTCCGTAAGCTCATTGCCCACGCGGTTCACCGTTTTAATAACTTTTTCCAGATCCGAATCATACGCGATACCAACGTTCAAATTCACCCGCGCGTAACTTTTGGAAAGATTGGATACTTTTTTTATCTCCCCGTGAGGCACATGATGCACTGTGCCATCCAGATCTCGTAGTACGGTAATTCGCAGGCTCACACTCTCCACCAATCCGCATGTAGTATCAAAGCATACCACATCGCCCACACGGTATTGGTTTTCAAAAATCACGAATATGCCGGAGATAATGTCGCGTATCAAATACTGTCCACCGAAGCCCAGCGCGATGCCCGCAATGCCAGCGGCAGCCAGCATGGGGCCAATATCCACCCCCGCCTCGGAGAGAATCATCATGCCGGCAATAAGCCACACCAGCACCCGCACAGTGCTGTTTACAATATGAATCAGCGTGTCCTCGCGTTTTTTTTCGGCTTCCTTGGAGAGGAAATGGTCCGGCGGAACCGCACGGCGGATAATGTTTTCAATTACAATACTGCTAAACCGGCGCACAAGCCATGCGCCGATTACAATGGCAATGATCTTAATTCCATGCGCGCGGCCCCATCCGGCAGCCCCTTCCATAAAACCGGTTAACACGGATGCATAATAGTACATGGATATACTATAAGGAAATCGGGCGTGTTATGCAAATAGTAAAACCCCTGACTGCAACGCATTACCTAACTTTTCCGGCACCACTCGTACGCGTTCCGGAACATCTGCAGCCAGGGCGAAACTTCAAGGTTCCGAAACTGCTCCGGCAGCCACGGCCACTGCCATTTTAGAAAACACCGCTCCGAATGCGGCATCATGCCGAGATGTCGCCCGTCCGGAGAATACAGAGCCACCCACCCTTCCGGCGAGCCATTGGGATTATACGGATATGTTTCAGTCGCCTCGTTTTTAAGATCCACATATACGAGCGGTACCAGCTGTTGTGTTCGGATTTTGTCCGCAACATGCGGATCCGGGAATAACAATCTTCCTTTGCCATGAGCAACCCAGATTCCGAGCACCGACCCTTCCATCCCATTAAGCAAGACGGACGGGCTTTTGAGGATTTTCACGCCGGCCCACCGGGACTCGAACCGGCCCGATAGGTTTGCCACGAGCCGGGGTTGTGAGGATTCCGGAATGCCACTGTACGGCAGCCATTCTATGTACGGCATCAGCTGAAAGCCGTTGCAGACGCCAAGAGAAAACGTCTCCTGCCGCCCGTAAAAGCGACTGAACAGTTCTTTGACGCGCGGATGATAAGATATCGGCCTGCCCAGCCCGCGGCGCTGCCGAAGACGTCCGCGTATGAAAACCTGCCGGGAAATACAAGCCCCCGGAAATCATCCAGCGTTGCTACTCGTCCATCCAATAAATCGCTCATGGCAACGTCGCAAGGCTCAAAGCCGGCTGTGTAAAATGCGGCGGCCATCTCCCGATCCCCGTTCGTTCCTTCCTCGCGCAGTATCGCCACTTTTGGCGTATAACCCCGCACAAGGCGTGGCGCTTTTGGCTCAAATGAGAGTTTATAAGCAGGAACTCCCCCGTCCGCATGGCTTCTGCGCTCGGCTTCAACCGTTTCCAGGCTCGTTTGCTGCAACTCCAGCGCCGTGCTTGTTGCCTCCCACAACGCGCGGAGCTCTTTGATTTGCCCATTGAATATAAAATTATTGTTGCAACGCACTTCCAAACTATCCCAGTCCGCGCGCGCTACAATGCTCACGCGCCGGCGCCGTACGCCATGCTTCTCCAGAATTCTATCCGCCAGCCATCCGTCAACAAACGAATACTCAAACAACATGCCGGCTTCCTCAGTAAAAAGTTCGGCGAATATATCCGCGCCTACCGGCAGATGAACTCGCGCACCGCAGTTCCCTGCCATGCACATTTCCGCAAGCGCCGTGATAAGGCCGCCGTCGCTTCTGTCGTGATAGGACACGATGACACCCTCGGCAATAAGTTCTTGCACCGCCTCAAAAGCGCGGCGCAGAAGATCAACATCTTCTATATCAGGTGCCTCGTTACCGATCTGCCCGAGCGCCTGCGCTAGGCTTGAGCCGCCCAAGCGATTATTGCCGAATCCCAGATCTATAACACCTACGGCATTGACATAGCCACTGCGGACTTTAAGGTCGGGAGTTACTACGTTCGTGATATCGGGAACCGGCGCATAACCCATAACAACCAACTCGCCGGGCGAGACCGCAAGCGTTTCGCCGACTTTGGTTGCCATGGAGAGACTGTCTTTCCCGCCATCTATAGCGATACCCAATTGCAGCACATGTCCCGCATTGCCACGGCGGCATCATATAAAAGCGCCCCTTCTTCTGGTCTCTTGGCCGCCCACATCCAGTTTGCGCGGCATTTGATATCCTGGAGACGGGTTATCTTGGCACTGCACAAATTAGTTATCATTTCTGCCACCGCCATCCGAGCGCCTGCGGCTGGATTAACAAGCATCTTGATCGGCTGCTCGCCAAGGGTAGCGCCCGCTCCGGTAAGGCCGAAGTAGCCATCCGCGGTTACCGCGACATCCGCAACCGGCGCCTGGGTTGGCCCGCAGCACTGCTGCCGCGCCACCAAACCCGTAACGCTGCGGTCAACCTTCCGCACCAGAAAACCTTTTGACCCCACCGAAGGCAGCCGAAACACCATCTCAAGCGCTTCCTCAACCGTAAGCCCTCCCGGAATAACAAGCGGCTCACGCACCCTATGCGGACGACGCGATTCAAACCGCTTGCGCGGCAACTCCCCCAGAATTTCCTGAAGCGGGAGATGTACCGGTGTTGTATCATCAGCGGAATCGCGTACGACAACATGGCCTTCGCCGGTAATTTCACCGAGCACTTCGCAATTCACGCGCTCGCGCTCGCAGACTGATCTCAGCGCTGCTATGTTTTCTGTACGCACAAGCAAGCCGTACCCTTCCTGATATTCAGCAACCCAAATCTCAAGCGCCGACATTGTTGCGTCACCCAAGGTAACTTTGCGAATATCAATCGTGCCGCCCGCGGGATCCATCAATTCCGTAAGCATGTTGCTGATGCCGCCGGCACCCTGGTCATGAATGCTTTCAATAGGATTATCCTCGCGCATCTCGGCGCACGCCTGGATCACTCGATTGACTCGGTTTTCCATCTCGGCGTTTCCGCGCTGTACAGACTTAAAATCAAGCTCTTCGTCTTGCGCTCCGTGAATCATGCTGGAAGCGCTGCCGCCGCCCACGCCTATCCGATACGCCGGGCCGCCAATCCGCACAATAAGCATTCCCTTCTCCGGCACGCGCTTCTCCACATGCATGTCAAGTACGCGCCCCATGCCGGCGCTGTAGAGCACCGGCTTGCGGAATTCGCGGCGCGCGCCATCCGCCATGAGACCGAATGACCGGCAGAACCCCTCGATAAGCGGCTCGCCGATCTTATTTCCGTAGTCAGAAATGCCGTTGCTGCCCTGAATGAGAATATCCAGGGGTGAAGCATGCCGCGGACTTGTCTCTCCGCCAATTAGTTCTCCGGGAATAACAAACCCGGGAATATGCAGATTACCTACGCAGTAGCCCGCAAGCCCCGCATGCACAAGGCCGCCGCGACCAGACGCCCTGTTATCCCGTATCCGTCCGCCGGATCCGGTTTCGGCGCCGGGGAACGGCGCAACAAGCGTCGGGTGGTTATGCGTCTCGGCTGTTGCCGTGATGTGCTGAAGCAGGCGCCGAATTCCAAGAGAAGACGGCTTCCCCGGCGCTTCCGGAACAAACACGTCTACTTCGCATCCGCGTATCACGCCGGCATTGTCATGGAACGCGACCAAACTATTATTGGGATGGCGCTTCCACGGCGTTTTTACGATATCCATAAGACTCTCCGGCATCTCTATACCATCAATTGTCTGAATGCCGCGGAAGAACCAATGCCGGCAATGTTCCGAATTGGCATTACCGATCTGGAACAACCCACATTCAATTTACAAGTGCAACCTGTGGATAAGATTTTTTAATGTTTTTGTG
>CAYZNS010000020.1:0-18643 GCA_964479945.1 uncultured Candidatus Saccharibacteria bacterium | reverse complement strand
GCACAATTTGTACGAGTTACGAGTTACGAGTTACGAGTTACGATTATGGCTCGCCCCTTACCCGCCCAACAACTTGTTGAAATCCAGGAAATCCGCGACGGCGTTTTGGTGCTGAAAGACACCTCGTTGCGCGTAGTTTTAATTGCTTCCTCCATAAACTTTGCCTTAAAATCCCAGGAAGAGCAGGATGCTATTATTTTCCAATATCAAAATTACTTAAACTCGCTGGATTTTTCCGTGGAAGCGTTCGTGCAGTCGCGCGGGTTAAACATTGAGCCATACCTGGAAATGCTGCGTGAGCGCCTTACACGCGAATACAACGAGCTTATGAAAATTCAAACCACGGAATATATAGATTTCGTACAAGCATTTGTAGAAAGCTCCAATATCATGACAAAAAGCTTTTATGTAACCGTGCCGTTTACCCCTCTGCATATCCCGCAGCAGGAAAACATCAAGCGCGGCGCATTGTCGTTCCTGCCTGATTTCTCCGGCAGCGCCAAAAAGAAAGAGAGGGAAATCCGCGCGCACGGTATCAAGCAGGAAAAGTTTGAGGAATATAAGTTACAGCTCTACCAGCGCGTGGAGGTGGTGCAGCAGGGATTAGGGCGCCTTGGAGTGCGCCTGGTGCCTTTGAATACCGAAGAATTAATAGAGTTGTTTTATGGCCTCTATAACCCCGGCGAGCTGGATAAAAGTGCGAAGATGCCGGAGGTGGCGGCGTAGCCGCCAGAATTATGAATCTGGAATTATGAATTATGGAAGAAAGGAAAAAATAAAAAGTTTTACAGTTTAAGAAGGCTGCCGACCAGACAATTATAGCAAGCAAACTTCTTAATGGCCTTATCAAAAGTTCAAAAAACAATTTCCATAATTCATAATTCAAACCCCATAATTCATTTTTTATGTCTATCCTCTCAAACATATTCAGTAAAAAAGAACGGCAAGGAGAAAACGAAATTCTCTCGGTCTTTCCATCCGACATTTACGCGCACGGCGTTTTGGAGCTGGAAGACGCCATCGCGCCCGCGGCTCTGCAAATCAACCCGTCAAATCTGCGTTTGGGGGAAAAATATACCCGCACCCTGTACGTGTACACGTACCCGCGGTTCCTGGCAACGAGCTGGTTTGCGCCCATTATCAATCTGGATAAGATTTTTGACATTGCTATCTACATACATCCCGTGGATACGGCTCTTATCCTGCGGGATCTGCGCAAAAAAGTAGCGGAAGTGCAATCCCAAATCTCCGTCCGTGAGGAAAAAGGGATGGTGCGCGATCCGGTGCTGGATACCGCGTATCAGGATCTGGAAGCGCTCCGCGACAAACTTCAGCAAGCGCAGGAAAAGCTGTTTAGCATTGGACTCTATATTACGGTATATGCCGATTCCGAAAAGGAACTTAATGACACCGAATCTGAAGTGCGTTCCATGCTTGAAGCGAAACTAGTCTACGCAAAACCGGCGCTCTTTCAACAGCGCGAGGGCTTTACCAGCACCCTGCCGCTGTTGCTGGATCGGCTGGAAGTGCACACGTACATGAATTCCTCTCCGCTCTCCAGCGTGTTTCCGTTCGTATCGTTTGATCTCACATCAAACCGCGGTATTTTATATGGCATAAACCGGCACAATAACAGCTTGATATTGTTTGACCGCTTCACCCTGGAAAACTATAACAGCGTTGTCTTTGCAAAGGCGGGCGCGGGGAAATCATACATGACGAAGCTCGAGATTTTGCGCTCGCTGATGTTTGATACCGACGTTATTGTAGTAGACCCGGAGCGCGAATATGAATATCTGGCAGAGTCGGTCGGCGGGCGCTATTTCAACATTTCCATCAATTCCGCCCATCACTTGAACCCCTTTGACCTGCCTATTCCGCGGGAAGATGAATCGCCAGCGGATGTGCTGCGGTCCAATATTATAAACTTGGTGGGCTTGTTCCGGCTTATGTTGGGAGGGCTCACGCCAAAGGAAGACGCATTAATGGACCGCGCCATAACGGAAACATACGCGGCAAAAGACATCACGCCCGATGCGGATTTTACCCGCATATCACCACCCATCCTCTCCGACCTTCAACTCGTGCTTGCGGATATGAGAGGGGGGGAAGATATTGCCCTGCGGCTGCAGAAATTTACGGAAGGCAGCTGGTCCGGCTTTATGAATCAACCGACAAATATCAATATAGACAAGCATATGTCAGTCTTCTCGCTGCGCGACATGGAAGAAGAACTGCGGCCTGTTGGCATGTATATTGTTACCCACTTCATCTGGAACGCAGTCCGCACGGAACTCAAAAAGCGCCTCTTGATTGTGGACGAGGCATGGTGGATGATGAAATCGGAGGATGGCGCGTCGTTTCTTTTTGGCATCGCCAAGCGCGCGCGCAAATATTTCTTGGGCGTGTGCACCATAACGCAGGACGTAGAAGATTTTATCAACTCGCCGTATGGCAAGCCGCTCATCACCAACTCATCCATTCAGATTCTCCTCAAGCAATCTCCCACCACAATTGATATAATGAAAGGAGTGTTTAACCTTACGGACGAAGAGAAGTTTCTTTTGCTGGAATCGGACGTGGGGGAGGGAATATTCTTCGCGGGGTTGAAGCATGTTGCCATAAAGGTAGTGGCGTCGTACACGGAAGATCAGATTATTACCTCCGACCCCCAGCAGTTATTGGCCATTAAAAAAGCGAAGGAAGAGATGGCGTAGCCGCCAGAATTATGAATCTGGAATTATGAATTATGGGAAAATGTGACTAGTCGAGCTTTATCCACGGTTATACCGTGAGATAGCTTGGACTCTGACACATTAGATAATGTGAACCATAACTCTTTTTCCATAATTCATAATTCAAACCCCATAATTCATTTTTATGACCGCAACCGAACAACAATATCAAGCCGGGCTTCTGCGCCAGCGCGTGCGCGCGCAACAGCTTCAGGAGGCGGAGGAATTAAGCCGCCAGCAAGAGGAAGGTGAAAGCGCAACAAGTTCCACTGCGGATTCCCATCTCCCTACTATTGAAATAGGTCTCTGGCTGCTTCCTGCCGGAGCGCTTGATTTTTTTGAGTGGATTGGACAACTCGTTGCCGTAATCCCATTTATTGGTTGGGCGCTAGCCGGCGCGAGCACTGTTGTGGGAGTTGTTACAAGCGGACTTATGCTGTGCGCGATCGCATTTTGGCTTATAATGAGAGGGGTTACGCCTCTTTCCACGAACGGAATGCGTATATTCATTGTTCTTGTCTCTGTCACCTTTGGCAACGCAATTCTTAACTTTCTGCCCGCGTGGACTGGCTTTTTTCTGTGGCTCTTTATTAGATCGTACAAACAGGCATTATCACCATCAATTATAAAAAAGAAGGCATGAAACAAGTTTTCTATTTCCTTGCTTCCGTGTTGACTGCCGCACTATATGCATTCGTTGCGACAGCACAGGTGGGCACGATTAGCAGCGACATTCAATTTCGCGTCATACCGAAATACCCGGGCCCGTACGAAACAGTGCGTATTGAGGCGCAATCATTTAGCTTTGATGTAAAAACAACTCCGTTTGTTTGGTTTATAAACGGCCGGAAGGATGAATCTGGAATAGCGAAGACCATTATCACGGCAAAAACGGGGCCTATCGGCACGCCGTTGCGCGTTACGGTACAGGCTACGCCTCGCAGCAGCACGCGACACTACGAGCAGACGCTTACCATATGGCCTGCGCATGTGGATCTCTTATGGCAAACCAACACATATACACCACCGTGGTACCGCGGCAAAGCGCTGCCCGTAAGTGGCGCGCTCCTTACTATCATCGCCCTGCCGACTCTTTCATCGGCAGAAGGCGCCATAGAGCCGCAGGAAGCGTTCTACGATTGGCATGTTGACAACACTCCTTTATCCAGAGAATCAGGAATGGGTAAAAATACCCTTCAATATCGTATTCCTTCCAACGAGCGGCTTGATAAAATAATACGTGTTTCTGTGTATAATAAGGACAAAACGGTGAAAATGGAAAAGAGAATAACCATACCAATACAACAACCGCGAATAATCTTTTATGAACTTGATCCGTTGCGAGGACCTCGTATCCAACACATGATAGGCAATGAATATGCTATGGCAAGCGCGTCCGAGACGCAAATTATCGCCGAACCTTTCTTTTCTAGCATACCAGCCGCGCAACTTTCTTATGAGTGGACTATCGGGAATGAAAGTTTAGATCCGGGCGAGACGCCTCGCGTGCTGACATATCGCGTCCCATCCGCAATCACAGCGCGTCAAAATGTTACTTTAAACGTCATAAATCCATTCTCTGTGTTTGAGCGTTTGCAAAAATCATTTATTATTCAAGTTGAGTGATGAATAAAATAATAAAAATTTGTTTTGTGTGTTTTGTTCTGTTTTTAATATTTTTCCCCGTCGTGAAAAGCGCGGAATATAAACTATTAGCGCCGCTTCCAGGAGGAACGGCGGCAGTGCCGGCAGATTCACAAGGATTTACTACCTATATGAGTCAATTGTTTTGGTTTTTGCTTTCTGCGGCAACCATATTGGCATTGGTAATGCTGGTAGTCGGTGGAGTGGAATACATTGGCTCTGCCGGTAATGTAAGCATCCTTGGAGACGCGAAAAATCGCATTATAAACGCATTAGCAGGCCTTGTGCTGGCGCTTGCGGCGTGGCTCATTTTAAACACCATCAATCCCGATTTAGTTGATTTTTCCCTCCCTATCAAACCAATTGGCACGGCGGCAAATACCACCCAAAAATCCAATACACCTCCCCTGGATGATAATAACTGACTTCCTTCACCATCTCCCCCACCGAGTCTTTAATTATAATCACGCTCAAATCATGACCATCGGAAACAAAAAAATTCCAAATTACTATATATATATCACAATCGGCGTTGTGATTGCCGGCGTTGCCGCGATACTATTTCTCGTGTTGCGCGGCTCTGAGGTAACCCCGTCCCCACCGGAAGCGGGAAGAGGATTTTTCGGCTTTCTTTTCGGCGAAGACGCCTCGCCGCAGACACCAAGCTCGCTGCAAGAGAATGGCGCCGCGCAAAATGGAGCGGAACAAAAAAAATATCTGTTTCGTATTTCTGACGAGCCGGTTGCGGGCGCCACCGTCGCTCCGGACGGCACGCATGTGCGGTATTTCAAAAAATCCACCGGCCACCTGTTTGAAAACAAGTTTACGGGACACGAAGAAAAACGCGTATCAAATATTACCATTCCCGCCGTGCAGAATGCGCAATGGACGCCTTCCAAGGAATATGCGATTATCAGCTTCTATGATGAAGGGGAAATCCGCCGCTTGTATTCCCGTTATAGCGGCACTTCTACGGTAACATCCGCGTTTTTACCGAAGGATATCAAAGAAATAGCAGTTTCGCAGACTGCTGACAGAATCGCCTACACGATATCTTCCGGAGGAGAAACATCGCTCTTTACCGCGCAGCCTGACAATACCGGCATTAAGAACATTTTCTCCACGCCAATTTCCGATTTTGAGATAACATGGCCGGCCGCGAACTTGCTAGGGTTGAAAACAAAAAGCTCCGCGTATGCGCCAAGCTTTCTCTATACTATCAATGCCTCCGGCGGCGCATTCACGCGCCTTTTTGCTGAAAAACAGGGGTTTGACGTGTTGTGGGCGCCGGATGGCAAAACACTGCTCGCCATGGAAACAACAAACGAAGGCACAAGCGTCTCGTTGCAAGTGATTTCTCTCGCGGATAACGCCGCAATAACGCTGCCATTTGTAACGCTGCCGGAAAAATGCGCGTGGGCGCCAACTTCAGAACAGCGCGTATTGTATTGCGGAGTGCCGCAATCCGTTCCACGGGGCGCCAATCTGCCGGACGCGTGGTGGCAGGGAAGCGTTTCGTTTGAAGACACGCTCTGGCGCATTGCGGTGGATACAGGCGAACGCCAGCAATTACTGCCCGCGCACCAACTCGACGCGGTGAATCTATTTGTTGCTGAAAACGAAGAATTCCTCTTTTTCACCAACAAAAAAGATGGGCTTTTATGGAGCATCCACCTGAAATCGTAGAACGTAAAACATGTAACGTAAAACGTTAAAAAAAATTTCTTGCTTTCTACGTTTTACGTTCTACGTTCCATGACAGGTTTTATCACTACTCGCCGGTTCTCCCCTTCACCAATACTCTCCGTCGCCACATCCGGGTCCCCGGCGAGCGTTACGTGGATAATGCGTCGTTTATAGCCGCTCATTGGCTGCATAATAACTTCTTTCTTGAAATAGCGGACGCGCTGCGCGCTCATACGGGCGCGCTCTTTTATTTCTTCAATGCGATGCTTCTGGTAATCGTTTACATCAAGAAGAAACGGCGGACATTCGTCGCGGTGCCGCCGTTCCGTTATGCGCCGTATAATGGTGTACAACGCATGTAAATGCTGGCCG
Organism: uncultured Candidatus Saccharibacteria bacterium; assembly: GCA_964479945.1. Taxonomy (GTDB): domain Bacteria; phylum Patescibacteriota; class Minisyncoccia; order Ryanbacterales; family 2-02-FULL-48-12; genus CAYZNS01. The sequence goes on along the minus strand of CAYZNS010000020.1, from coordinate 12,206 downwards.
TTCTCGCCGATCAACATGCCGCTATCGGGTGAGCGCACAAAAAAACACGGCGTCTCCAGTAATTCCGTCTGTTCAATGGTAGCCGGAATATTCATGCGCCGCAATATATCTTCCAAAACGCGCCTTGCTTCTTCATGCGCCGGATGTTGTTGAAGAGGTGTTTCGTTCATTGGATTGGGCACGGATGCGATCCGCTTTCCTACGCACTATCATTTCATGGATGATAGCAAAAACATTCATTGTTGTCCAATATAGCGAAACAGCCGAGGGGAACTGAAGCCCGATGATAAAAATAAGGCCCGGCATCACATATGTCATCTGATCAGTCATCATACGGGAAATATCGGGCTTTGCATCCGTCGCCGCCGGTAAGAGAGGTTTCTTGCTCCCCGGCGGCACCGCGAGCTTCATTTGGAGAAACTGCGTAATGGCGGCCACAGCGGCAAGAAATACGCTTACTTCCATAAGGTTTATTACGCCAAGAAAGGCGGTATGCAGCGTATCCGGCATGCGCACAAACGCATAGAGATGCGCTCCCATATCCGCAGGTCCCACCATAAACACCTGATATAATGCTATGAGCAAAGGAAGTTGTATAAGCAGCATAAGGCAGCCGGAAAATGGGTTGACGCCGTGCTGCTTGTAGAGCTCCATTATTTTGCGCGCCTGTTCTTCTTGGTTTTTATGGTTCTCGCGGATAGCGGCGATTTCCGGCTCAAGCATGCGCATTTTCGTCTGGGCTTTTATGGAGTGATGCGTAAAAGGGAACAACAACAACCGCACCAACACGGTAAGAATTATAACCGCAAACCCCAGATCGTGAAAAGGAAGTATGCCGGTAAGGAATACGAGAGTATTTAGGAGGGGACGGAAGAAGATTTCGTTGAAAAGGGATGTTATGAAAGACATAGTGTTTCCTGAAGCCTGAAGCCTGAAACCTGAATCGTGGAATATAAATATTGGTTTTAAGTTTCAGGTTACAGGTTTCAGGCTTCAGGCTTCAGGTTTCAGATACAGGGTCATATCCTCCTGCCTGCCACGGGTGGCATCGGCTGACGCGCCGGGCGCTCAACCACACACCGCGCAAAAAACCATGCTTTTTCAATGCTTCTGCTGCATATTCTGAGCAAGATGGATAAAACCGGCATGTGCGCACGCGGTTGGGAAACAAAACTCCATGGTCGGGAGAGAATAGAAATTGATATACTTTTATTAGAAATACACTTAAAGTTGCCATAAATTCACCTAATTACCCTAATTGACCTAATTATTCTAAAGAAATCCCAACTACCAAATAAGTAATTCCCAAAGCGAACTTTTAGGTATTGGACATTGGGGTTTGGGCATTCATTAGGTCAATTAGAATAATTAGAGCAATTAGGATAATTTTATTTCCTAAATATCCCTGCCTCTCGCAACATTTCTTTCACACATCCCTCAATTTCCTCATATTTCAATTCTGTGGCTCCGGGAAAAGTCCGTATTACACAATCATACCCCGAGTGCAGGATAGGGAACACGTATCGCACAATATCGTGCAGCTGCCGCCGTATTTTGTTGCGCGTTACAGCTTTTTTCGAAACCGCGCTTGATACCACAAACCCGAATCTGCTGATGATAAGGTTATTTTGGCGGCACACAACGCTAAACGGCCCCGAACGCGCCCGTAACGGGCCTTTAAAAGCTTCTGTAAAGTCACCGCGAGATTTTAGACGATATTGTTTTGAAAGCATTGTTAGTGACTAGCCGAGCTCTACACACGCCCTGCAAGGGCGATGTGGATAGCTCGGTTAGCCACAATCCTCGCACTTCAACCCATTGAAATTATACTGCCAAACGCTTGCGCCCCTTGCGCCGGCGGTTTTGCAGTACCCGTCGCCCTCCCGGCGTGCGGGAACGAACCAAAAACCCATGTGTTCTCTTGCGTTTTCGCTTTTTAGGTTGGTAGGTAATAGACATATGCCCACCATACCACTGTCTGCCTTGATTTACAACTTTACCTCTAATTTATTCGTCAAGATTTACTTTTAAAGTTTTTCATCTCTAATTTTGTTTATATTATTCACAAGTTATACACAGCATATATGCAAAAAAGCATCTATTGTGGATAATTTCTTACTTGCGCATATTCTGCTACAATACCTGCATGACAAATGAAGAGTTGTGGCAAATCGTACTTAATGAGGTAGAGCTTGCGGTTTCGCGGGCAAACTTCATCACATGGTTTAAACACACCTATATTTCCCAAAATGAGCGTGGTGTTATTACGGTGTGTGTGCCGAATGGGTTTACGAAAGAGTGGCTTGAAAACAAATACCATAAGCTTATTATGCGCTCACTCCGCACAAATTGTCCTGAAGTGCGTAGTGTGGAGTACCTTATTACCACAACGCCAGCGCCCGCGATTCCTCAAATAATTGAGCAGCATATTGAGAAAAAACAGCAACAAAAGGAAGAACAATTGGAATTCCAGGAACTTACTATTGACAAAGAGACAAATCTTAATCCTCGGTATGTTTTTAATACGTTTATTGTAGGATCATTCAATGAGTTAGCATATGCGGCAGCCCAATCGGTCGTAAAAAACATAGCATCCCTCTATAATCCCTTATTTATCTATGGCGGCGTAGGTTTGGGGAAAACGCATCTATTGCAGGCTATTGGCAATGCCATGCGGCAGCACAATCCGTCGTTAAAAGTGCATTATATAACATCTGAACGCTTCACCAATGAGCTGATTGCCGCTATCCAGAGCCATGAGCCGCAACGTTTTAAAGACCTGTACCGACGGTTTGACGTACTTATTATTGATGATATTCAGTTTATCGCCGGCAAAGCGCGTACCCAGGAAGAATTTTTCCATACATTCAATGCGCTCTACGAAACCAATAAGCAAGTAATATTCTCGTCTGACCGCCCGCCAAAATCAATCCCAGACCTCGAGGAACGCCTTCGGTCGCGGTTTGAAGCGGGGCTTATTGCCGATATATCGCAGCCGGACTACGAAACACGCCTTGCAATACTTAAAACAAAGGCGGCAAGTAAGAAATACGCGTTCCCTATGAAAATATTGGAACACATAGCGTCCGCTGTGGAAAAGAATATTCGGGAGTTGGAAGGGGCCCTTACTATTGTATCTGCGCGGGCACGCGTGCTTGGCGCCGTGCCGGATATAGAAGAAGTGAAGGAATTGGTAGAGCAGATAATCTCAAAACCGAAACGGGTTATTACCGCTTCAAAAATTATTAAAGAAGTATGTATGTTTTATGAAATCAATGAGCGATTCTTAGTTGACCGCAGCAGGCGCCGTGAAATTGTAAAGCCGCGGCAAGTTGCCATGTACCTCCTGCGCGAAGACTTCTGCGGGTCGTTCCCGTATATCGGACAAAAGTTTGGCGGCAGGGACCATACAACCGCCATCCATGCGTATGAGAAAATTGTAAGGGACATAAAGGACAATAAGCGGTTGGCGGATGAAATAAAAATGCTGCGCGACCGAATCTATGAAGAGTGAATTAGTTGTGTATAGTTCGGGAACAGAGTGTGTAGTACATTCCCTGCAATGAAAACTGAAAAAATAATTCCCACCATATTCACACCAAAGAAACGCTTCTATACACATAAAATTATCAAAAAACACATTGCGCTGAAACATTTTCTAATCCTTATCCACAAATCCACACCCTTTACTACTACTACTAAATATATTTATAAAAATAAATTACTAGTAATGAAATTTACAGCCTTAACAGAACATCTCAAAGACGGCATTTTACTTGCCGAGAAGAGTACGGGAAAAAAGGCGGCGCTCCCGGTTCTCTCGTCTATTCTTTGCACCGCGGAAAAAGGGAAAATAACGCTTACGTCAACAAACCTGGAAACCGCCGTGGAGGTATGGGTTGGAGGTAAAGTTGAACGTGAGGGGAAAATTGCGGTTCCCGCGCGCATACTGAGTTCTTACATGTCTTTGGTAAACGGGGAGCAGGTAACGTTTTTAAGCAAAGGCGCGCATGTGGAAGTTGCATCGCAAAAAGGACGCACATTGATTCGAGGGCATGCAACGGATGATTTTCCTTTAGTGCCGCGCCAAGAGGAGATGGGGGCCTTCGTAATAGCGGCGCCATCTTTACGGAATGCTCTCAATAGGGTGGCGTTTGCAGCTGCTGTCTCTGATATAAAGCCCGAAATAGCGAGTATGTATTTCTCTATTGCGCCTTCCGTGGTTACTATTGCGGCAACAGACAGTTTTCGGCTGGCGGAGCAAAAAATTGAAGGAGTATTTGGAGAGAATGGTGTCTCGCACACATTTCTTCTGCCTGCGCGGGGTGCACAAGAACTGGCGCGCTTGCTGGAAAAGGAAGAACAAGATATTTCGGTATCAATTGGGAAGGGGCAGATAGTGGTTTTATCAAAGCGATTTCGTTTTGTCTCTCGTCTTACGGAGGGGCAGTATCCTGATTATCAACGCATTGTGCCGGTATCGTTTGGTACCGAGGCGCTTGCGCAAAAAAACGGCATTACGGACGTGTTGCGCGTGGCAGGGTTATTTGTGGGAAAACTGCACGATCTTACGTTTTCGGTTGACCCTAAAAACCAATGGTTTCAAGCGCGTACCGCAAATACGGATGTTGGTGAAAATACCGCGCAGGTCGCCGCCCAGATTTCCGGGGACCCGCTGCAAATAAGCTTTAATTACCGGTATATTATGGACGGTCTTCAGCAATTAGACGGGGAGGTGTTATTTTGTTTTACGTCAGCATCTGGCCCATTGATGATGCGCGCGAAAGACGACCAGTCATATTTCTACATCGTAATGCCTATGAAAGTGTAGGTGAAATATAGTCATGTCGAATGATGTGGTGATGGGGTGGCTGATAAGTCCGTAAAAATTTCGTTGTTCGGATGATGTATGTTGTAATTGGTTATTACTTGATTGATGCTATCATGTATATCAGCGGGTTTCTGCTCTTCTTCCTGTAACACCCCGAGAGCATAGTTCCGCACTTCTTGAAATAACTTATCAAATTCAGCTGATCCGGTGGGATGTCCTTGCAGCCCATAATAACAAAAGTGGCTTAGAAATTTGTCTTCGAGCGGCTTTGGTGTATCGGCGTTATTGGCAACCGAACGCATCGGACGGCCGCCAAGGTCATAATAATATTGGTCGCGGGATAAAATCTTACGTGTAAGCTCCGGCACGATATTTTCGGTAATCTCTTTCCATTTGTCGGGATCCTTCACATCTATGTATCCATTCCACCCTATATATCCGTCAGCAAGCTTGTCCAATATCTGAAAGGTAAAACATCCCGTAAAATCCAGCAAGAATTTCCCGAACTTCGCAAACGGTATTGGGGCAGGCATTTCTGGGCAGTTGGATACTTCGGGAGAACGACAGGCAATGTCACTGATGAAATGATTAAAAAATACATTGAAGATCATATACACAAAGATGATCGTTACGGAGACTTTAAAGTCGAAGGTTAGCATTCCATGCTTCTACAATTCTCTGGGCTTCCAGCCCAGAGTGGTTTATAAATCAGAGTGTGACTAGCCGAGCTCTACACATTCCGGTGTAACCGGAATTGTGGATAGCTCGGCTCGGCACTATACAGATGTTAAAACCAAAATAGCACCGGACAGGCCTCAAAAACTTTGATGGGACTGTTGCCGAATGGCATTTTTAGCGATTTTTGTCCGAAAATATCCTTATTTTTCAACAAGAAAATTTTGAAAAACAGCATTCGGCAACAGTCCCCTGATGGCGTTTGCATAGAGAGGATTATTATAGCAAGCGCAAAACAAAATGTTCGTTTTCTCTGTATGCTCGTAAACGGGAAACTTGCCTTTGTTAAGCCACTTTAATGGCAAAGGGCCAAAAGGTAAAATCCATCATTTTGTTTTGCGGGGGCTATATCTGCTAATGCCTCCATTGTAGCATTTTCAAGGTGGTTTGGGGTTATTCGGCGACAGTTCCCTTAAAGAACTTCTCAGTCCGATCTTCCATGTATAAACTTGGGAACATCGGACAGTTGAAATTCTTTATTCTTTGCGCTACGCTTAAAATATATGGCAACTACAACAAAACGAGCAACGGTAATTAACGCGGAGGATGTAAAAAACTTGCGCTACCCCATACCGGAAAGCTGGAAAAAAGCCGCGGGTATGTTGAAAGGACGAAAACGATTGGAAAATCCGGTAGCGTATCAACATAAAATCCGGAAAGAGTGGGAAACTCGCTTCAAACGACAGACACGCCTTGCGCAAAAAGACCGATGACGCTTGATACAAACATTCTTATTGCTTTCATAAATGGCGACGAGTCGGTTATTTCTGCTATTTCCGAATGGAAACAAGAAGGACGCGCTCTCTATGTTTCTTCTATAGAAAAACATATGATCTCAAATTGCCGGACGCGGCAATCGCCGCTACGGCATCCTCGCGTAACACGCCACTGGTCACGCGCGATCGCCAATTCCACAAGATCAAAGAAATCACTGTATTGGAAATTTAATTCAAAGAACTTCTCAGTCCAATTTTCATTAGGTTTTCTAACGAACACCGGAAAGTTGGAATTCCTTATCTTATAGGATTTTGTTGACTTACCGGTATCTGCACGATATAATTGCCATGTATGAGCACTATTCGCTACAACATCATTTTTCGCCCGGAACCGGAGGGAGGGTTTACGGTAACAGTACCTGCATTGCCGGGATGCATAACATATGGCAAAACGCTTCCTGAAGCAAAAAAGGTGGCAATTGACGCCATTAAGGCATATCTTGCAAGTCTCAAAAAACACAACGACCCAATTCCTACCGATAACGAAAGTTTCATCACCTCGGTAGGTCTTTCAGATACCCAATCGCGGCGCTCGTTATCGCATGTCTAAACTGCCAAACCTCACCCCCAAAAAAGTTATTGCTCTTCTTAAAAAGAAGGGCTTTCTTCTTGATCATACGACCGGCAGTCATTATGTGTTTTACCACCCGACAACCAAGAAACGTGTCGTGGTTGCATATCACGCAAAAGACATGCCAAAAGGCACACTGCGTGAAATTCTCAAACAAGCCGGACTTTCCCGGGAAGATTTGTAATTTTTTAATTCAAAGAACTTCTCAGTCCTATCTTCCATGTATAAACTTGGGAACATCGGACAGTTGAAATTCCTTATTCTTTGTGCTACGATACGTGCATGACTACCACAATTACCATCCCCAAAACTGAATACAAGCGGTTGAAACAAATTGAGCAACGTTTTAAAACAGTTCGAGAAACCATAGCGCCAGAACTCTTTCCGGAGATACCTTCTGAAGATATAGAGGAATATGCTCATCCGCAACGAATTCGCCGTTCGCTCAAAAATGCTCTCAAACAGTATCCCGTATCACGATGAATGTTATCCGCACCAAAAGCTTTGATCGATCGTTCGAAAAACTTCCGCGGGAAGCGAGACAGCTTTATCTGGTGCAAGAACAACGTTTTAAAGAAAACTGGAGAGATTCGCGACTTCACATAAAGAAACTGCGCGGTTTTGAAAATGAACTCTCTTTTCGCGTAACTCGCAACTGGCGGGTTCTTTTTTATTTCCAAAATAAAACCACTGCGATTTTCTTTGAAATAGATAATCGTAAAGATGTGTACCGATAAACATTGTCTGCAAAGGCGGGCTTTGTTTATTGGCTGGAATATATTTCCGCGCCCCTCCGCGTTTGTGAAAGAACTTCTCAGTCCGATCTTCCATGTATAAACTTGGGAACATCGGACAGTTGAAGTGCGAGTGGAGATAGATTGTTCCGTGCAGGAATCTATCCCCTTTTTCACCGTGGCCAGGGTCCGTGCGGACCGGGTCCGGTTATTTATACCCCGTGCGTGGGGACGCTTCTCGCAAAGCGTGGGCTTTTTGCAGGAGCCCATCCCTTTCTGATTTTTTAGATTTCCATTTCAGGAAACCAAGGTTCGCGCGTAAATCAGAAAACCCGGCAGAGAACTTTTCATTTTTCAACTCCATCTCTGGAGCCCGCCGCCCCCTGCCAGGGCGTCTAACAACAATACTTCATAAAACTCCCTTCTTCGCCCGCCGTAGTCCTCGGTAAAACCGGGACGTAGGCGGGTTATACTACCCACGCATCGCCCGCTTAGACCAATACATGATCGCTCGGGCGAACTCCTCGGCCGAGTAATCGGCTTTCGTCCCACCAGCGAGACCAAGGAAATTTCTGGCCATGGCGACAGGAGTCAGAGGTTCTGGTCCCTCCGTAGCGCGGGCGTTCAGGGAGACAATCTCCCACTCCGCCTCGGTACTCGCCGCATTTGGCCCTTCCTCGAGGAGCACGCCACGCCTGTAGCACACCACCTCCACCACCTTCGCCGGAAGCTTTTCGCCTCCCAGCGCCACTACCGAGGTGTAGGGATCTTCCCCTTTCCGCCGGGCCGAGAATTCGGCCTTGAGCGGCGTGTCGGGCGTAAGCTCGACTACACCAGAGAAAAACCTTTCCGGCGGGAGTGGCACCAACACCACCCCGTCCCGGTAACCCGGTGCGGCTGCCCAAAAACATTCCTCAACCAACTTCGACAATTCCTCGAAGGACCCGTCGAAGTGAGAGTACTTGGATTCTGGGGTTTGCCGAAGTACCAAAGCGTTAATACCGATTTTAGCCATTTCTTTCTCCTTTTGGAATTCTATTCACCAACCCCTGCGAAGTTTTTCAAGATGCAGGGGTTGGTTACGGGTTTACCTACTCGATCACCTCACCAAGAACCCTCGACATACGGTCCCACGCAGCATCCTCGGGGATGCCATCATCGCGATCATCATCGAGCTGTGACCCATCGATTAGCAACCAATAGGTCCAATTATCCTTGCCCAATGATAGATTGCGAAACGCAACTCCCCGAATCTTAGACAAAAACTCTTCAAAGAGGTTCCGTTAAGAATTCGGAGTTTTATGAAGTTGTTTCAAAGAACTTTCATTTCTGCTTTCGTCGTTTCCGACTCATCAGGTCCGACACACATCGGACGAGCAGACAACTTATTATCGTGTATACATATTCGTTGACAAAATCGTTTGAAACGGTACAATGTAAATATGAACACTCTCACCATTAATCTTCCAAAGAAAGATAAAGAACATCTTGAACATCTTGCATTACAATATGGTCTTTCTCTTCCGGAATTCTCGCGTAAAATCTTACATGAGCTTTCTTCCAATATCCCCGAAGAATCGTTTGACGACTACGAACACCCCGAACGTTTGAAGGCATCCTATCGGCGCGCTCTCAAAGATTGGAAAATTGGGCGCGTTTCATCTAAATTATGAACGTTGTTTACGCGGAGGAATTTCGGAAGCAATTCCATAAACTCCCTTTACCGGTTCAAAGATTGTTCAAAGCCCAAGAAAAACGATTTAGAACTGATTGGCAAGATCCGCGCCTCCATTGTAAAAAACTGAAAGGTTCGTCAACCGCTTTCTCGTTTCGAGTTACACGCTCATGGCGCGTTCTTTTTGCTTTCGTTGATACCGAAACAGCCCTATTTGCAACCATCGGACATCGTAAAGATATCTATCGATAAATATTTCGCACGATCTCCAAAAACGAACGCTGGGTTTTCTCAAAGAACTGTTCGGCTATTCGTTTTAACGCTTTACGTTCCACGTTTCACGAATATAAGCCGAGACGAGGGGGAGACTATTAATATAATTTTGTCTCCGCCTCATCTCGGCCCTCAACGACGGATCGTTGAGAACACCAAGAGCACTTTTGTGTAAGCTATCGCAATCATTTCTTTCCCGTGTCTCTACTCTCTCCTCTTGCTTAGCTTACCGGCCTAGGTAACCGTCCCGTATATCCTACTGGGAAGTACGATATAGTTCCCGGGATCAGAGAATATACGACAGAAACAATTGATCGCTTATGTTATTTCAACAAAGAACTACCACTCTCTCCTCTCATTTCATAGAGAGAACGATGAAGGCGATTGTAAGGAGTAACGGCCTCTTATGTATATTTAGTGCCGATCCTATTTGCCCTCTCTCCTCCATCGTTCTCCCTACAACTCTCCTTTGCCCTGCCGAAGTTTTAGCGAAGGCGGGTCCATCATTCTTTCCACAAAAGAAAAGCGGTTAGGAAGTACATCCTCTTTATCAGAGAAAGCGCCTCCCAACCGCTCAAAATATGATATGTATTAGCGTTTTTGGGATATAGGGCACCTCCTCTAAAAAATGTCTGTATCCTTTTGATTATTACTTTATATGGCTCTATTATAGCATATTGTACTATTCTTGTCAAGTGCCCTTTGGTGAGGCACTTGCTTGCTATAATCTCGCCATTCCTTTTCTTAATTCTGCCGACAGTATAGCATGTTATAAAATATTTGTCAAGCCCTGCGAGGGTAACCCCTCACACCGTTATCCACAGCTTCCGTAAAATCTTTGTAAAACAATGGTAACATGGAGATATGGCTGTAGGAACTCTATCTCAAGAAGAGGTGAGAAAACGCTTGATTCGTCTCCATAACCTTGAGCGATTGCATAAGGAGCAAAAACTTCGCAATGAGGATAACGTATACTTTTAGTGTGTAAGGTTGTATAACCACAAACGAGCGATGCTTGATTATACTCCCGCCAGTTCCGTACCTTGTACTGCTTCTTGGCCTTTTTCCCTCCCCTGTTCTGTTTTTTTGCTTGTTTTGATGGTTTTTTCATATACCATCAGTATACCAAGAATGCAGAAGTAGTGAGAGAATTGGTGTTTTTGTGGTTATTTATTCAACAATGCCATCTTCAGCTCAAAAGTTTTTTAGAGAGTATGTTGCTATCCCATCCGCCAATGCGCAAACCGCAGATATTACCACCGGCCTTGTCGGTCACTGGAAGTTTGATGAGGTATCGGGAACTACTGCCACGGACTCCAGCGGAAACAACAACGCGGGAACGCTTACCAACGGTCCGACGTGGACTGCGGGAAAAATCGGGGGCGCTTTGAGTTTTGATGGAATTTTGTTACCATGGTTGTATGGATATTGATCACAACAAAATTACAGAACTTGCGAAAAAGTACGGACTCTCGCTCGTAGTCCTTTTTGGCTCGCACGTAACAGGGCGGACGCACAAGGAAAGCGATGTGGATATTGCATTCCTGCCGGTACAGCCACTTACCACGCCACAGGAAATACAAATCAATTATGAACTAACGCTTATATGTAAAACCGACCGTATTGATTCAGTGAATCTGCGTTATGCGCACCCCCTGCTTCTTAAAGAAATTGCTGATCAGGGGAAAATACTCTACGAGAATACGGGTACGGAATTTGCGGAACTGGAACTCTACGCCCTGCGACGCTATCAAGAGGCGCGGCCACTCTATGAAATTCGGCGAGAAAAGCTTACGGAATTTGTTACATCATGAAATCGTCTTACAACCGCGAATTTTTAGAAAACAAACTTGAGTATATCGCTCAATACGCTAAGCGGCTTGATGAAGTGCTTAGTTTTTCCATTGACGAAGTAAATGCCGATTTTTATAAGCTCCATACGCTGGAACGGCTCGTTCAACTTATCGTGGATGAGATGATTGATGTCAATACGCACATCATTCGGCATAGCGATATCAAAACCCCCAATGACTTTCAAAGCACATTTCGCGCGCTTGCGGAAGTTCAGGTGTTCCCATTTGATTTTGCGGAACGTATTGCGCCTACCGTGGGTCTTCGGAACCGTCTGGTGCATCGCTATGAAGAAATTAAACCGGACCTTCTTATACAATCTGCCAAGAAAGAAAAAGATGATTTTAAGGAATATGTCTCGTATATACGCACTTTTATAGGCACATAAATGAGCACCTATACTAAATTCTAGATTCTATATTCTAACTTCTTCGCTTATTATTGTATCAGCCGTGTTTATATCACCAACGATTGTGTCCGCACAGGACATCACCACCGGCCTCGCCCCATTACAATACTGGCAATCTTCAGTTCAAAAGTTCTTTAGAGAGTATGTTGCAATTCCATCTGCCAATGCGCAAACAACGGATATTGTAACGGGGTTAATAGGTCACTGGAAGTTTGATGAGACAAGCGGTACCACTGCCTCTGATTCATCAGGTAATGCAAACACGGGTACCCTTGTCAATGGCCCGACATGGACTGCGGGGAAGATCAACGGCGCTTTGAGTTTTGATGGGGTGGATGATTATGTGCGTGT
>CAYZNS010000019.1:0-21587 GCA_964479945.1 uncultured Candidatus Saccharibacteria bacterium | reverse complement strand
GAGTGGTGCAAAACTCTCGGATGAGTTGTGGTAAGGAGTGAAAAGCTAATCGAACTCGGTAATAGCTGGTTCTCTCCGAAATAGCTTTAGGGCTAGCGTTCCGGTTGCGCTTGAGGGTAGAGCTACTGGATGGTACGTAAAGGGCGAAAGCTCGACGCACCAATCAAACTCCGAATATCAAGTTAGCTTACCGGAATAGTCAGACTATGGGGGCTAAGCTCCATTGGTCAAAAGGGAAACAGCCCAGATCGCCATCTAAGGCCCCTAAGTGCATGCTAAGTGTCATAAGGAAGTGAGGCTTCTTAAACAGCGAGGAGGTTGGCTTAGAAGCAGCCATCCTTTAAAGAGTGCGTAACAGCTCACTCGTCGAGAGGCCTTGCGCCAAAAATAATCGGGGCTAAGCATGCCGCCGAAGATGCGATTGTCAGTGCTACGCACTGACCGCAGAATTTCGCAGAACTAACGCAGAAAAACGCAGAATCTGATATTTGAGGCACTGCCGCAAGTATTGGTTTCTGCGACTGTCCGCGTTAAGTCCGCGTGTTTCTGCGGCCAATGCGTAGCATTGGCAAGGTAGGAGAGCGTTCTATGCGCGGTAAAGTCCTTGGGCGTGAGCCGGGATGGAGCGCATAGAAGTGAGAATGTTGGCACAAGTAACCACAATGGCGGTGAGAAACCGCCACACCGTAAGCCCAAGGTTTCCTTGGCGATGGCAATCAGCCAAGGGTTAGGCGGTCCTAAGGCGATGGCGAAAGCCGCAGCTGATGGACAGACGGTTAATATTCCGTCCCCTCGTACAGATTCGATGGAGTGACGGGGAGGCGTACATTTCGCATGTTATTGGATTCGTGTTTATTGCACGGAGAGGTTCCGTAGGTAAATCCGCGGAACTCCCCGGTGAAAACCGGGGAACTCGATGTATTGTAAAAATTCTCCGCTTCGGCGGGGGAAATGAAATGGAAAGCTCCTCCGGGAAAACCTTCTAAGGTTAGTCTGTATGAGACCGTACCGCAAACCAACTCCGGTGGGCGAGGCGAGTAGCCTCAGGTGAACGGGTGATTCCTCCCTAAGGAACTCGGCAAAAAAGCGGCCGTAACTTCGGGATAAGGCCTACCCCGCTGCTCCGCAGCGGGGTCGCAGCTAAAGTATTCCTGGCGACTGTTTACCAAAAACACAGCTCCCTGCGAACTCGTAAGAGGATGTATAGGGGGTGACGCCTGACCAATGCGGGAAGGTTAACGATTGAGGTCGTGCGGAGCAATTCGTACGGCTAAGGTCCGAAGCCCCCGTCAATGTCGGCCGTAACTATAACGGTCCTAAGGTAGGATTGAAGCTGCCTTAGTAAAATCTGGCTATATGCTGGAACGTCTGTGGATAAAATCCTTAAGTATCCAGTGCTACTATGGTAAAATACGACCATAGATAAACTATACTCGTATGCCAAGTAAAAATGTATCTGGTGCAGACAATCAGCAGGAAAGATTAGAGATGTCTTATTGGATAAGCGGTTTTACGGATGGAGAAGGATGTTTCTCCGTAGCGCTTATCAAGAATTCGACTACACGGTTCGGAAAACAAATATTTCCGGAATTTGTAGTAACTCAAGGGGCGAAAAGCTTACCGGCCTTGAATGAAATTAAAGATTATTTTGGATGTGGTAATATCTTTATCAATAAAAGGTATGATAATCACAACGAACATCTTTATCGCTATTGTGTAAGGTCAGTATCTGAATTGAATGAGAAGATTATTCCATTCTTTGAGCGGTTTCAACTGCGTACATATAAACAAGAGGACTTTAAAATCTTTAAAAAAGTTATATGTATGATGATTAAGAAAAAGCATTTTCAAGAAAATGGTTGGAATGAAATCCGTTTGCTTATAAGTTCCATGAATAGAAGAAAAGAACGTTTCTAGTATCCTCAGAGACTAATACGCCAGAATCCTGGTTACACCGGGATAAGATAGAGTCCGAACTCTACAGCGATGTAGAGACTTCGCCAAGGGCGGGGCAACAAGTTATATTGTTGTAACATATTTAAGCGCAATTCCTTGTCTGGTAAGTTCAGACGCGCACGAAAGGCGTAACGACTGGGAAACTGTCTCGGGGAGGAGCCCGGTGAAAATGCAATACCGGTGAAGATGCCGGTTACCTGCTGCGGGACGAAAAGACCCCAGAAGCTTTACTGCAACTTGGTATTGGCCATGCGTTGCGGATGCGTAGCATAGGCGGGAGGCTTTGAAGGTTCGATTTCGGTCGGACTGGAGCCGTCAGTGAAATACCGCTCTTCCGTGATGCATGTTCTAACCTCCATGCAAACCATGGGGGAACAGTGCCTGGTGGGCAGTTTGGGTGGGGCGCCAGCCTCCTAAAAAGTAACGGAGGCGTTTATTAAGGTCGGCTAAGCGCGGATGGAAATCGCGCTGATAGGGCAATGCCACAAGCCGGCTTGACTGCAAGGGGGACATCCCGAGCAGACGCGAAAGCGGAACATAGTGATCCGGTGTCCAGTTTTAGAAACAAGGCAGAGCTCAACGGATAAAAGCTACTCTGGGGATAACAGGCTGGTCGCGCCCGAGCGTCCATAGCGACGGCGCGGTTCGGCACCTCGATGTCGGCTCGTCTTATCCTGGGGGTGGAGAAAACATAACTTCTCTCTCTTTTGGAAACATAAGAGTAATAAACAAGCTCAAAACGGTGAATGCCTCCGTAAAATTCCTACGCCTGACTTGCAATATTTGCAGGTCCCAGGTAGTATGGAAATATGAAGGTTAACCCCGTGGGAAAGGATCTTTCCGAAGCTATCCGAGCATATACTGCTGGATTTCTTGATGCTGATGGTGCCATTATGGCTACTATAGAAAAGCATCATGAAAAGAAATTTGGTTTCCGAGTGCGGATAATGGTAAAGATTACGCAAAAAGAGTTAGCAGTAATAAGGTGGTTTTTACAAACATTTCGAGTTGGCTATATTAGAAAAAATAAAACTACACACGAATGGATTGTAAGGGACCAGCAAATTATTAAAACTATTTTGCAAACTTTACTTCCGTATCTTCGGGTAAAGAAATTCCAAGCAGAAAAAGCTTTAGAGATTATTGATGTAAATGTAATTACTATTCATGATCTTTTAAGAGTTGCTCGTACGGCAGATGCATTGTCACGGTTTAATGTCCGATCCAAAAATCGGCGTAAAAACTTTGTAGCAATGATCCAGGAAAGTTGCCTCCCGTAACGACTAAACCTCGCTATTTTGGTAGCGAGGCGAGATAGAAGCATGCAAGAAGGCTTCTATAACACGGCTTGCACCTACGTTCTCATTGGTGACAATAAGAATATGGTGATGGTATAGTCTGATACCCGCAGTAATGTGGGGAAACGTAAAAGAGCTCCCAAGGGTTTGGCTGTTCGCCAATTAAAAAGGCACGCGAGCTGGGTAAGTGTACAACACTTCAAACATGAGCCCAGCTATCCTTCACACGAGGCGGCGTGTCTACGCCGAAATAAGAAGGAATATAAACTGACTCATAACGGTGAAGTCCAAATGCTCAATATATGATATAATTGAGTAATGGATGATACCGTGGGAAGATTGCGATCTCTGTTTCCACCACATCAATTTGATGTGATTATGGGGTCATTGTTGGGAGATGCACGCTTAGAGTGTCGTTCGGCTGGAATTCGCCAGCCGGTTACGGCGCGGTTGCGTGTGCATCATGGAGAAAAGCAGAAAGATTATGTATTTTGGAAGTATGAAATACTCAAGAATCTTGTAATGAGAGAACCGCAAGAAAGTTTATGGGATAATCCGAAACGGAATCTTCATGAAGTTTCTTGGTATTTTCATACAAGAAGCACAGAGGAGTTAGGGATTCTCTATAAGTATTTCTATGAGAATTCTGTGAAAATACTTCCTGAAAACATTTTTGATTTGTTTACTCCTCGTATGATTGCTGTTTGGTTTATGGATGATGGCTCAAATAATGGAGATAATATTACGATGAATACGCATAGTTTTTCTTATGAAGATCAACTGCGTATTGCACATTTCTTTAAAAGTCATTATAATATTAGCCCAACAGTAGTGAAGGACAGAACAAAATATAAACTCGCCATAGGGAAAGATGATTATATGAAGTTTATTGAAATTGTTCGTCCATTTATAGATCCCTCAATGACTTACAAGATTGTATATCCCCGTAACGACTTGGTCCGATATACTTCGGGTCAGAGTGTTCCCGTGTGATGGGAATACTAACACGTCAGTTTCAACCAAGTGGATTGGTTGGAAAAGGTATAGTCTAATACTGCTAGTAATAGCAGAAGAGATATTGTCAGACCGTCAAAATTAAACACTTGTTGCTGTTAGCAAGTGCACGGCGGCTTTCGCGAGCAATCGCGATTGAAAAACCGACTCATATCGGTGAAATCCTATAAAATTATTTCAACCTGGTTTTATAGGACAATACCGAGGGAAGTCATCCAGCACTAAATCAAAAATTAGTGCTGGATTGACCCCGTAGAGACTTGTCCAATAAAACGGGACAGATTTAATCATAATGATTGAATAACACGTCGGTCCCCCGACCTTGCGTCGGGGTGATGGTATAGTCCAACCCGTTAGTAATAACGGAAAACGTTTTGCTTCTGCGTGATTCTGCGTATATTCTGCGTGGGTCTGCGGTTTTGCGAAGCAAAACAGCGTGAGACAGGTTGGTCTCCTATCTGCAGCAGGCGCTTGGTTCTTGAGGGGAGTCTTTCCTAGTACGAGAGGACCGGAAAGAACTGACCTCTGGTCTACCAGCTGTCCCGCCCGGGGCAACGCTGGGTAGCTATGTCGGGAACGGATAACCGCTGAAAGCATCTAAGCGGGAAGCCGACCCCAAGATGAGGAACCGTTTCGGCGCAAGCCGGAACAAGATCCCACGAAGACCACGTGGTTGATAGGCTCCAGGTGGAAGCGCAGCGATGCGTTGAGCCGAGGAGTACTAATAGATCTATACAGGCACCGCTAAAAAACTTTTTTGTGTTCATTACAAAATTAAAATCGTGCATCTGGTGACTCGGCGCCGTGGCACCACCCGTTCCCATTCCGAACACGGAAGTGAAACGCGGTAGCGGCGATGGTACTTTACGCTTCGCGCGTATGGGAGAGTAGCTAGTCGCCAGTCGCACGGTTTTAATTGTGATGAAAAGAGCGTGCCAATGTGGCACGTTCTTTTGCTCGTTATAGAACGCACAGTATGAAATAGCGCTCTGGCGACCCGAACGCCAATTGGCGGTCGGGTCGCCAAAGCACAATGAGCACTATTTCATACTGTGCGTTCTATAGATTCCAGATTCAAGATTCTATATACTAAATATATGGCACTCAAATGGCGCACGAAGCGGAAAATCACGTTTTTTAGTTTTTTTGCCGCTATTTTACTTGTTATTGCGGGGATTACAATCTATACATTGCTCCCGGCTCCTTCCTGTACAGACAGTCGGTTAAACCAAAATGAAGAGCTTGTTGACTGCGGCGGACCGAATTGCGCGCCATGTGTCCGGGAGGCAGCCGATGGCTTAATAGTTCTGTGGTCTCGATTTTTCGAAGTGCGGCCGGGTGTGTATGATGTGGCCGCACTGGTGGAAAATGTGAATCTCACGCTCGGTTCCGTTACTGTGCCGTATGTTATTGAGTTATATGATAGTGAGGGCAGCAGAATTATTGCCCATCGCGATTTTACCTATACGCTTCCCAATAAACAATTCGTGGTGTTTGTGGCAAACGTGCCAACAGGTATTCGCGTGCCCCAGCGTCTGGCGTTCCGGTTTGAGCCGTTTATATGGCAGCTCACGGATGAGCAACAACTGCCGGTGATTGTATCGCGCACCGAACGCGACTTTAACCGCGACCGGCCGCGGCTTATCGCGACCATTTCAAACAATGCCCTGTTCGCTATAAAAGATATAGATGTGGCGGTTCTTATTTCCGATGCCGCCGGCAACGCGATCGCGGTTGCACAAGCGCATGTGGCGCAAGTGCCCGATACCGGAACGGCGGATGTCGCGTTTACCTGGCCGCATCCGTTTGAAGGGACGCCTGTGGATGTGCAGTTTTTTGTGCGGCAGAAGCCATGAATATATTCCTCAAACGCCTTGATTGGATCCTCATTGGCTCTATCATACCGCTTTTACTTTGGAGTTTGCTTACGCTCAAAGCGGTAGGAGCCGCTGATGATTACTTTTTTTACCGGCAAATTGCATGGATCGCAGTGGGGTTTTTTGTGATGTTTATGATTGCATCCGTTGAATGGCGCGTATTTTCTCACAGCGGCGTCGTAGTACTGCTCTACGGGGGTTTGGTGGGACTGCTCGCATTTCTTTTTATCAGCGGCACGCGCATAAAAGGAGCATTAAGCTGGTTTTCATTTTCGGCCGCGTCCTTTCAGCCCGCCGAAGCCATGAAAATTGTTCTCATCCTCATTCTCGCGAAGTACTTTTCTTATCGGCATATTGATATAGCGCGTTTTCGCCATATTCTTGTAACTGGTTTGTATACGGCAATTCCCGTCGCCCTGATACTTTTACAGCCGGATTTGGGTTCCGCCATTATTATTCTTGCTATATGGGTAGGCATGACGATGGTTGCCGGCATCCGCATGCGGCATTTTATGCTGCTTGCTGTTTGTGGTGTTGCCATTGCCGTCGCATCGTGGCTTTATATTTTGGAACCCTACCAACACCAGCGGATTATTACGTTTTTAAATCCCGCTGCTGATCCCCGCGGAGCGGGATACAATGCGCTACAGTCCATGATTGCGGTCGGTTCCGGCCAGCTATTCGGCAAAGGCGTTGGTTACGGATCACAAAGCCGGCTTCAGTTTCTGCCGGAGTCCCATACCGATTTTATTTTTGCGGCATTCGCGGAGGAGTGGGGGTTTGTCGGTGTTGCCCTGCTCTTTTTGTTTCTTGGCGTATTTTTATGGCGCGTACTCGCCATTGGATTTACATCACCCGCCAATTTTCCTAAATTATTTTCCATCGGCTTTTCCATTTTTATCGTCGTGCAGGGAGCAATACATGCCGGCATGAACATGGGCTTGCTACCCATTACCGGTATTACGTTTCCGTTTATGAGTTATGGCGGGTCAAGCTTGCTTATACTTTTTTCCGGCATCGGTATTTTGCAGAATATTTACGCGCACCGCTACGTAGCGCATGCCTCGCGCGCGCGTGATGCCGACTGGTTGGGATAAATTACAGAGGTGTTATACTGGCAAATCCATTGACGCTTTCCCAAACAGTCTGCTACGATTCGTAGTAGACTTTTTTCTTTAACATTCTTTGAGGGAGGATGATATGAACACAATGGCAATTGAATTTCCATCGCTCGCACTGCATCTTTTCGATGCCGGTGCAGTACAAATCGGCGGACCGTTTCCGTTGCGCGCGGGCGGAACATCATCAATATATGTAAACGTGAGAACTACGGATCATCACAAGCCCGGTCCGCTCGGGCAGGACGACATGTATAAAATTGTTTATGCAATGCGGACATTGATAGAGCGAAGTAGTATGAACATGTCCTACCATGCTGTCTGCGGCGTGCCGCAAGCCGGTATCCCTATTGCCGAAGCATTTTGGGGTAGCCAACGGCAAGACGAGCGAGTCTCTTTCATTCGTTTGGAAGAGCGCAATGGAGAGATGCGTATAAAGAGCATTGAGTGTCCGCCTACAGGCAGATTGCCTATTTCCCACATTTTGTTTATTGACGATGTTCTTACTTCCGGCGGGAGCATATTGGAAGCGCATGCATGCGTTATGCGCCGGTGCGGGGGATGGAATATGATACGGAAAGAATTTCAAAGTCATGCGCTGGTAGCGGTGGATCGTGAACAAGACGGCCGCGAGCGGCTTGAAAAGATGGGCATGGGCGTGGATTCGCTTTTTACACTGCGTTACCTTCTTCGTTTGTATCATTCCTTGGGGAAGATAGATTCCGGCATATATGAACAAGGTATGCATGAGTTTGATTCTATTCGCTTTATTTCCCGTGAGATAGAACTCGCGCTAACCGATCACGGCTGCGGGGATTGAAAGAGGGAATAAGTTTTCCACAAGCGGTCGCTATGCGGCCGTTTTTTATTTGATGTATAATAAAAACACATTTTATTTTAATTTGTATATTATGAAAGTCCTTATGTTTGGATGGGAATTACCTCCGCACAATGCGGGGGGGCTTGGTGTTGCTTGCGCGGGGCTTGCAAAGGCGCTGGTCAATCGCGGTATCTGGCTGACGTTTGTGCTTCCGCGCAAAGTACCGCTTCCCGTTCTTTCGTACCATGTTCGTTTTGCCGCAAGCAGCAGAGAGATATATGCCGACTGCGCCACTTTTTTGTTCTCTCCCTATCGCACATCACGCGAAGCTTGGACGTTGCGAGGTGAAGGGGGCTGCTTGCCGATCGGCGGGTTGTTCCAGCAGGAAGTTGAGCGCTATGCGGCATTCGCGCGCGTTGTAGCCCGTGAAGAAGAGTTTGATATTATCCACGCGCACGATTGGCTCTGCATCCCGGCGGGCATGGAGGCCAAGCGTCTCACGGGGAAGCCGTTGATAGTACATATTCATGCAACAGAATTTGATCGCACAGGGTTTGGCAATATAAATGAACAAGTATATGCAATAGAACGCGCAGGTGTTCACGCGGCGGATCGCGTAATTGCCGTGTCCAATTTTACTCGGAATATTCTTATAGAAAAATACGGGGTTGATCCGCAAAAAGTGATGGTCGCGCACAATGGTGTCGACGTGGCTGAAGTACTGGCGCATGCAGCTGTTTCCGGCGCTCTTGAAGCGCAGAGGCAGGCGGGTACAAAAATTGTCCTTTTTTTAGGGCGCATTACGCTTCAAAAAGGACCTGATTATTTTGTGCGGGTGGCTAAGCGAGTTCTAGATCACGAGCGCGCGCTGTTCGTGGTATCCGGCTCGGGTGATATGGAACGGCAGATTATTGAGGAGGCCGCATGGCTCGGCATAGGGGACCGCGTGTTGTTTGCCGGTTTTTTGCGCGGTGCGGAGTTGGGGCGCATGCTCGCGAGCGCTGATGTACTGGTGATGCCATCCGTATCAGAACCGTTCGGTATTGTGCCGTTGGAAGCATTGGTGCATGGCGTGCCCGTACTTATCTCGAAACAATCGGGTGTGTCGGAAGTGCTCCGCCATGCGCTGAAAGCCGATTTTTGGGATATAGACGAAATGGCAAATCAGATTATTGCGGTGTTGCGGCACAAATCGCTGCGAGGCGTTCTTTCAAACGAAGGAAGAAGAGAAGCGCATTACCAAACGTGGGATAAAGCGGCGCAGGTGTGCACGGTGGCGTATCAATCATTAGCATTTCAATAAAGTAACTCGTAATCCGTAACTCGTAACTCGTACAAAAGGAAAATATATAAAAATTCAACCGTACGGATTACGGATTACGAGTTACGGATTACTATTTTCATGAGCTCCATCTGCTTCTATTTCCAAGTCCATCAGCCGCTGCGCGTCAAGCGGTACCGCGTATTTGATGTGGGGCAGGATCACGCCTATTTTAACGATGAAGGGGAGAGCAATCTTAACAATAAAAAAGTACTGCGCAAAGTGGCCGCAAAATGCTATCTTCCGGCAAATGACGTTTTCTACGCGCTGCTTAAAAAATATCCAGAGTTTAAGATAACATTTTCGTTAAGCGGTGTATACCTTGATCAGCTCGAAGAGCACGCGCCCGAAGTACTCGCTTCGTTTCGAAGGCTTGTGGAGACGGGGCAGGTGGAACTGCTGGCCGAGACATATTATCATTCGCTCGCCGCGATCCACTCGCCGAAAGAGTTTCGGCGGCAGGTGCGTATGCATCGGTTTAAAGTGTTTGATAACTTCGGCGTGTTTCCGGAGGTGTTCCGCAACACGGAATTGATATATAATAATGATATCGCGCGGGAAGTTGAGCGGATGGGATTCCGCGGCATTCTTGCGGAGGGGGCTGATCATATTTTAGGATGGCGGAGCCCGAATTTTCTTTACGAGTCGGCCACACGGTTTCCGTTGCCACTTCTTTTAAAAAATTATCGGCTTTCCGATGATATTGCATTCCGGTTCGGCGAGCGTTCCTGGGCTCAATTTCCGCTCACGGCGCCGAAGTTTGCGGATTGGGTCTCGTCAATCAATGGGAACGGGGAAGTAGTAAACTTGTTTATGGATTACGAGACGTTCGGCGAGCATCAATGGGCGGATACGGGTATTTTCAAATTTATTACTGCGTTGCCCCAAGAACTATTGCGGCATCCTGATAACGACTTTGTAACGCCGTCGGAAGCTATCAGGCGTTATATTCCAAGAGATACGCTTGATGTGCCGCAGTATGTCTCATGGGCTGACATTGAACGCGATCTCTCCGCTTGGATGTCAAACCCCATGCAGCATGATGCGCTCCGCGCCGTGTATGCGTTGGAAGATAGTGTACTGCGATCGGGAGATGCAGGGCTTGTCGCCGATTGGCGGCGCCTTCAGACATCGGATCATTTTTACTATATGTGCACCAAATGGTTTCATGACGGCGATGTGCATGCATATTTTAACCCGTACGAGTCGCCCTATCAGGCATTTATCGCCTACATGAATGCAATGGCCGATATGAAATTTCGTCTTGAGCAAGTTCCCAAACGCGCCGCGTGGTCGATGGTGGCGCGCATTATACGGAAATTTTTTATGAAGTAAGCGTATTATTGTAACTGCTCATAAATTCTAGTAAGCGCCAGGATTGTGACTAGCCGGGCTTTATCCACGGTTGCACCGGGAGACAGCCCGGCTCGGCACATCCGGAAACGGTGCTTACCAAAATTTATGAGCAGTTACACATTATTAGCATGAAAAAAATAATATCTACGTTGTTTGGTATGAAGCAAGGAAACAAAAAAAATTCAAAAGATCACGCATGCGGAGAAGCTTTTGCGGAGCAGTGTTTTTGGGTGCATGACGGTCCGATTTTAAAAGACATGCTGGGGTTGGTGCAAGCGCTGCAGACCATGTCCGACGAGCAATTTGATTACCACACGAAACGCGAGGGGAATGACTTTGCGCGTTGGGTTGCAGATGTCTTGGAAGACGTATCTTGTGCAAGCGCGGTTAAGCGCACGCGCACGCGCGCGGGGATGTTAAAGGCATTGGCCCGGCACATTTCTTAAAATGTCCAAAACTCTTGTTCTCGGGAACGGAACGATCCTTTTGTGCTTTGACGAGCATGGCATGCCGAAGGATTTCTATTACCCATTTGTAGGCTATGAAAACCATGTGGGGCGCGGAAGCGCGCATAAAATCGGCGTGCGCGCGGATGGAGAATTGTCATGGTTATATGACGGATCGTGGGCAATAACCATAGGATATGAGAGAGATTCCATGGTGTCGCACATTACGGCACGGAATGATGCACTGGGCTTGGAACTCGTGTTTACCGATACGGTGTATAACGAGAAAAATATTTTCTTGCGACAAGTTGCCGTCCGCAACATGCGCGCACACAGGCGGGAAGTGCAGATTTTCTTCAATCAGCAGTTTTTCATCCATGGCACAAATTTTGCCAATACCGTGTATGCCCTTAAAGATCAAAGCGCCATTATCCACTACAAAGGCCGGCGCGTATTTTTGGTATCCGGCATGCACAAAAATGCTTACTTTGACGATTATGCCGTGGGCCTTGCCGGCATAGAAGGGCAGGAAGGCACCTGGCGGGATGCCGAAGACGGCGCGCTTTCGCGCAATGCCATTGAACATGGCGCGGTGGATTCCACCATAGCATTCACCTGTGCCGTAGCCAGCAAAGCAAAAGCAAACATTTCCTATTGGATTACGATAGGAGAGACCTTAAAAGAAGTGAAGGCGCTGCACGATACGGTGCTTGAGCGCACCCCGGACCATATCCGCGCAAGCACTACTGATTATTGGAAGGCGTGGCTCTCTAAGCGTAAGTTTGTTTTTTACGGCTTGAGTGGCGCGGCGGCGGATTTGTTTCAAAAATCGCTTCTCATTGTCCGCGCGCATACGGACGAACATGGCGGCATTATTGCATCGGGCGACTCGGATATTCTGCAATTCGGCCGCGATACATACAGCTATGTATGGCCCCGCGACGGCGCGTTTGCGGCACTGGCGCTGGACAAAGCGGGATATTTTCATGTCGGTGAGCGGTTTTATGAATTTTGCAACGAATCACTCACGGAAGAAGGATTTCTTCTTCATAAGTATAATGCGGATCGCTCGCTGGGAAGCTCTTGGCATCCGTGGGTGCGTGATGGCAAACCGCAACTTGCCATCCAGCAGGATGAGACGGCATTGCCGCTTGTTCTGTTGTGGGAGCATTACGAGCTTACGCGCGACCTTGAATATATAGAACGCATATATAACTCCTTTATCAAGCGCGCAGGACATTTTTTGCTTTATTACCGCGATAAAAAGACCGGTCTTCCTTTGCCCAGTTACGATATATGGGAAGAGCGATACGGAATTCACTGCTTTACGACTGCCTCCGTGTACGGGGCGCTTGTGGCGGCGTATCGCTTCGCGGAATTGTTGGGAAAAGAGGATGAGCGGGATTTATATAAAACGGCCGCGGAGGATATGAGCCGCGCAATTGCGGAATGTTTTTATGATGAACTCAAAGGGTATTTTATCCGTTCCCTGTGGATAGAAAACGGCGAATTTATAAAAGATACCACTTTGGATGCAAGCGCGGCATACGGCGTGTTTCGGTTTGGCGTGATAGCTTCTGATGATGAGCGGCTGCAAAGCGCTTTTTTGCGCGCAAAGGAACAGCTGGGAAGAGATATGAAAGACGGAGAGGGTATCGCGCGCTATGAAGGAGACCGCTTTTACCGCATGGTGGCGGAAGGACCGGGCAACCCGTGGTTTGTTACCACGCTGTGGCACGCGGAATATCAAATTGCAATGGCAAAATCCGAAGAAGATCTCGCGGTGGCTAAACAGACGCTTGAATGGGTAGCAAAACACGCGCGGCATGCAGGCATTCTTCCCGAGCAGATCCGCCCTGACACCGGCGAAGGCCTCTCTGTAGCTCCCCTCGTCTGGAGCCATGTGCAGTATATTTTAACGATTATTGCGTATCTGGAAAAACTCGAAAAACTCGGCATTTGCAAAACTTGTTATCCGGTGCGGGTATAAATAATTTGCCGTCCCGCTGCTCATCCCATATAATAGTACGTATGCGTTCTGCAGGGGAAATCTGGGAATCCGCGCTTGCGAAAATACAAAGCGCCGGGAGTTTGACGGCTCTTCGGGACATTGAGGTGCGGTTTTTGGGGCGTTCCGGCGAGTTGA
Source organism: uncultured Candidatus Saccharibacteria bacterium (assembly GCA_964479945.1). Lineage (GTDB taxonomy): Bacteria > Patescibacteriota > Minisyncoccia > Ryanbacterales > 2-02-FULL-48-12 > CAYZNS01. Next base: position 8,235 of record CAYZNS010000019.1, on the reverse strand, counting down.
CCCTGCTATTGCGGAGCTTAAAGGATCTGCCGGAAGATGAACGCAAGCGGGTGGGGGAGGCGGCAAACAAGATACGAGAAGCGCTGGCGTTGGAAATTGCCAAACGCCGTGAAATGTTGGAGGTGACCGAATTTGACGCGCGTCTCCGTTCCGAGCGCATTGATATCACGCAGCCGGGGAGAAAACATAGCAGTGGAAGTCTGCATCCGCTCACATTGGTACAGCGCGAGATACAGGATATTTTTTGCAATATGGGGTTTTCAGTTGTCCGCGGACCGGAAATTGAACTTGAATGGTACAATTTTGATTCCTTAAATTTGCCGCCCCATCATCCAGCCCGGGATATGCAGGATACATTGTGGCTGAAGGAAGATCCTCTCGTAATTAAGAAAGGCGGAAAAAAATTTTCTTCGCGCTTGCTTATGCGCACCCAGGTAACTTCCATTCAGGTGCGGTTTATGGAAGTTCACAATCCGCCGTTTCAAATTATTATGCCGGGCAACGTGTTTCGCCGTGAAGCATCCGATGCTTCGCATGAATTTGAATTTTGCCAAATGGACGGATTTGCCGTGGGTCCGGACGCGTCTCTCGCGAATTTAAAGTGGGTGATGGAGACCATAATGAAAAAATTATTCGGCTCCGACGTCAAGACGCGCTTGCGCCCGAGTTACTTCCCGTTTACCGAGCCGTCAGTGGAATTAGATATGGCGTGTTTGGTGTGCGGAGGCCGCGGGTGTTCCGTATGCAAGCAAACGGGCTGGATTGAAGTTCTGCCGGGCGGCATGGTACATCCAAAGGTATTTGGGGCGGCAGGGTACAATCCTCAGCACGCCCAAGGATATGCGTTTGATATCGGCGTGGATCGTATTGCCATGATGAAATACGGCATTCCCGATATCCGGCTTTTCAGGTCGCAGGATTTGCGGTTTATTAAACAGTTTTAATTATGAAAAGAAAGTTTTTATTCATGGTTATATGTGCGGGGATAGGGTTTATATATCTCTACATGTTTTTGTTGCCGAATAATCCAGGAGCTTTAAGTATGTTATCCATTGTCGTTTTGGGGTAATTTTCTTTATGCTATTCCATTTGTTTTATTTGGATATATTTTAGGCATGATATTTGAAAGGTTAAAACGTATAAAATTATGAAATTTTCGTATAATTGGCTCAAAGATTATTTTTCTACATTACCTCCACCCCAAAAGGTTGCGGAGTTGTTGCTTACGCATTCTTTTGAAGTGGAGGGTATTGAAAAAAAGGGGCGCGACATCGTATTCTCCATAGATGTTCTTCCGAATCGTATTGCCGATGCGTCCGGACACCGGGGAGTGGCGGGAGAGCTTTCCGCTCTTTTACAAAAACCCCGCAAGGTTCCCAAGCGTTCTTTTAAAGAGGCGCGCGAGCCGATCGCGGGAGCGGTACGCATAAATGTAAGAGATAAAAAAGGATGTTCGCGCTATACGGCGCGCATGATAAAGGATATCCATGTCGCCGAGGCGCCCGCATGGCTGCGGGAACGCCTTGCGGCATGCGGCATCAATTCCGTTAACAATATAGTCGATGCCGCAAATTACGTTATGCTGGATATGGTACAGCCGCTTCATGTGTTTGACGCTGATAAGATTATAGGCGGTATTACGGTGCGAAGAGCAAAACAGGACGAGCAATTCACGAGTTTGGACGGAGAGATGCATATGTTAGATACGCGTGATTTAGTGATTGCTGATGATGATGGCGTGCTGGCATTGGCGGGCATTAAAGGCGGAAAACGGGCTGAGGTTCATGAAAAGACGGCGAATATTATAATAGAATCGGCAAATTTTGATCCTGAAGCCATTGAATTGACGGCAAAAAAAGTACATTTGCTTACTGACGCGGCAATACGTTTTCGGGTGGGTATTGATCCTAATCTTACCGTGCCTGCCATACACGAAGCCGCTTCCCTTATTCAAGAGATTATGGGCGGCACACTGCTTCGGGGCGTGGTGGATACGGGAAAAAATGTGCCCGACAGGTCAATTGTCACTCGCAGAGAGAACGTAAACAATATACTAGGCGTTCTGTTGTCTGAAAAAGAAATTGTTTCTATTTTTAAGCGGCTTGGGTTTGGGGTAACAAAACAAAAAGAATTTATAAAAGTGCGTATTCCTTCGGTTCGGGTAGACGTGCGCGCGGAAGAAGATCTCATCGAAGAGATTGCGCGTATCTATGGGTTATCGCGCATTACACCCGTTCCCCCGCGCATTATGTTTGCAGAAGCGGGGGACACTCAACGGGAGAAGTTTCGTTATCGCGTACGCGAACGAGTTGCGGCAGTTGGATATAGTGAACTATATAGTTACGCATTTGCGGGAGAACGCGAAGCAGGTCTTGGTAAGGGGCACGGTGATATGCTCGAGCTTCTTAATCCGCTTCGCCCCGAGATGAAATATCTGCGCTTTCATCTCGCCGGCTCTCTGCTTTCCGCCTTCGTAAAAAATCAACAGCAGGATGAGGTACGCGTATTTGAAATGGGAGATGTGTTTTTTCACGCGGCAAAAGATATTCATGATACAACCGAGCTTGAGGAAGAACGCGTTGCGTTCGGGTTTTTTGCAAAAGACGCGCATAAGAGCCCCTATTTTGAGTTAAAGGGAGTTATCTCGTCACTGTTTGAGTCGCTTGGTATTGATGATATGTACTTTGGCGATGCGGATCATGGTTCGTCTCCTCTCTTTCACCCATTCCGATCTGCCCAAATAAATACCAATAACAAGTCAATCGGCATAGTGGGAGAAATTCATCCTCGTGTGAGAGATATGCTTGGGATACGCGGCGCAGCGGGAGTCGCAGAATTCTCGTTTGTAAAACTGTATGAGGCCGCGTTGGGCGAACTTCGTTATAAAGAACTATCAAAATATCCCAGCGTAATGCGCGATATTGCATTGTTAGTGCCATTGGATACGCGTATGGTGGAAGTACTTGATGTTATAGAAAATACCGGCGGAGAGTTACTGATTGACACGGACTTAGTAGACATGTACGCGGGTCCCGAACTTCCCGACGGCAAAAAAAATTTCGCGTTCCGGCTGGTCTTTCAAGCACCCGACAGAACGCTTACGGATGAAGAAGTAAACGCCATAGTGCAGAAAATAACAAAGGCGCTTGAAGAGATGAATTTGGAGTGGGAAACGCGGAGGTAGGAAATAGCCTGTAGAAAAACATGTTAGTTTATAGAACGCACAGTATGAAATAGCGCTCTGGCGACCCGAACGCCAATTGGCGGTCGGGTCGCCAGAGCACAATGAGTGCTATTTCATACTGTGCGTTCTATAGTAGCTATAGCGGCTAAACTAACACTTGCCTTTTTTGTAAAAAAAGTGCCAGGCTCAAGGGAGCACGGGCTTAAGGGGTGGCGGGGTGTGAAAATTTTTATTGATAGTCGATTATGCCTTTCAGCACATCACGGAGCAGGGCCTTTATTGCGAACGCCTGCCAAAATAACGTTCTCGCTTAAAGAAATTAAAAAGAAATATAATCTCCGCTAAAGTTGCTGATATAAGACGCAGGTGATAGTATGTATTCATGAAATATTTGATACTCTTGCATAAAAGTGAATATGGGTATGATGTTCACGTACCCGCTTTACCGGGGTGCCACAGCCAGGGCGATACGGAACCGGAGGCATTAGAAAATGTTAAGGATGCTATTTCAGCTTATCTAGGGATGGAGGCGAGCGAATCACGTGGAACGGAGGTTCGCGAGGTTGAGGTCACTATTGCGTAACATATGCTTTTTACCGATGTTTCTGCAAAGCGTGCTATAAAAGTGTTTGAAAAAGTTGGATTTTTGTCGTACAAACACCGTGGAGCAAAGCACGCGGGAATGACGAATAGCACAAGAAAAATCACCATACCGCGGCACTCGCGTTTGAACCCCTATACACTGAAAGGGATTATTCGTGATGCAGGTCTCACCGACGAAGAGTTTAAGAGATTGTTGTAAAAAAAGAGCCCGGCTCAAGGGAGCGCGGGTTCTTGGGGGTGAAGAACTATAAGTAAAATAAAATCGCGAGAATGATGATGGGCAACCAGATGGGTGCACATCTCACTATTCCTAGGAGAAATTCTTCGTATTTTAGGATATATACCTCCTTTGTTAATCTAACTCCTGTTATACATAATACAGGTATATTGTCAATAGTGCCTGTGAGGCAAAGAAGTGGTAGTATGCATATATGACTATACATAAATGTGATTTGTGTGGGCGGGAGATTTTAGGACGAAAAGATGCTGTTATTGCAGGCGTCGGTCAGATGTTTACCGGTCGTGTTTTTGAGTTGTGTATTTCCTGTGGAAAGCCGGTGCGGGATTTTCTTACAAAAAATAAACTGATAGAAAAGGAGGAAAAAGGCGGAAAAGCAAAGAAATAATAACATGCCAAAAGCGAAAGAATTAGATAAAGCAATAAAGGGATCGGACTATGGCGCCGACAGTATTGTGGTGCTTGAGGGCCTGGATCCGGTACGAAAGCGGCCGGGGATGTATATCGGCTCCACGGGGCCGGATGGGCTGCATCACTTAGTCTGGGAAATCGTGGACAATGCCATTGACGAGGCGATGGCCGGGTTCGCCAAGAATATTGAAGTTACATTTTTGCCGGGCAACCAGGTGCGGGTAACGGATGACGGCCGCGGTATTCCCGTTGGTATTCACAAACAGACGAAAAAATCTGCGCTGGAGACCATTATGACCACTCTGCATGCCGGCGGCAAATTCGGGGGCGGGGCGTATAAGGTTTCGGGCGGATTGCACGGCGTGGGTGCTTCCGTGGTGAACGCGCTTTCCGTATACATGAAAGCCGAAGTATGCATAGACGGTAATTTATATGCGCAGGAATACCGGCGCGGGGCGCCGAAAGCGGCGGTAAAAAAGGTGGGTACGTGCGGTGCGAATAGCACTACGATTACGTTTGAACCGGATGCGGAGATTTTCAAGGAAATTGAATTCAGCTGGAAGCGCGTGCTGGACCGTATGCGCCAACAGTCGTATCTTACGCGCGGCATCCGCATGACCCTGAAAGACGAACGCCACGGCTTCCCGACAAGCGGGCAGAGCTACGGGTTTCATTTTGAGGGCGGTATTGGCTCGTATGTCAAGTATCTGAACCGTGATATGACGGTTGTGCATGATACTATTTTCTACGCGGAGAAAACGGTAAACGACATTCAGATTGAAATCGCACTCCAATATGCGGACGATCTGCAGGCGCGCGAAATGGGGTTTGCCAACAACATCTATACGCCCGAAGGTGGCATGCATATTACCGGCTTCCGTACGGCGTTAACGCGCGTACTCAATGACTTTGCGCGCAAGAACGGCCACTTAAAGCAGGATGAGGAAAACCTGATCGGCGAAGACGTGCGTGAAGGCCTGACCACGGTTATATCGGTGCGGCTCAAGGAGACGCAGTTTGAGGGACAGACGAAATCCAAGCTGGGTAATCCGGAAGCGCGCACGGCAGTGGAGTCGTTTTTCGCGGAGGCATTCAGTTCATATCTGGAGGAACATCCCGCCGACGCTCGTGGTATTGCAGGCAAAGTGATCCTGGCTGCCAAGGCCCGCAAAGCCGCCAAAGCCGCGAAAGACACTATTTTTCGCAAAGGCATTCTGGACGGCATGACATTGCCGGGGAAACTGGCGGACTGCCAGTCGCGCAAGGCGGAAGAGTCGGAATTATTCTTGGTGGAAGGCGACAGCGCCGGCGGTTGTTTTTCAGGGGATACAAAAATAGCGCTTGCTGATGGACGGAATCTTTCATTTAAGGATTTGGTTGCTGAATGTCAACAGGGAAAGAAGAATTACTGTTATACAATTACTGAAGATGGTTCAGTTGCCATTAGCGATATTGCTAATCCGCGTGTAACGAAGAAAAACGTCGCGGTCGTTGAAGTTGTGTTTGATAACAGCGAAAAAATAATCTGCACGCCGGATCATAAATTTATGCTCCGCGATGGTACATTTAAAGAAGTGCGGCATCTTACAACAAACGATTCTTTAATGCCTTTGTATCGTAAACTTTCCAAAATTGGCGGGCAGATTACGATTGACGGATATGAAATGGTATTTGATCCGTATGAACATCGTTGGATTTTTACGCATTTGCTTTCCGATGCGTATAATTTGGAACGAAATATATATATGCAGACGTATGGCTCCCATAGACATCACAAAGATTTTAATAAATTGAACAACAATCCCGATAATATTATACGGCTTTCTCGCGAAGAGCATTTAGAAGAGCATCGTCGATTAGTAAAACGAACTTTGCATCGGCCGGATGTGCTTGAGAAAGTACGAAAACTTCATAGCACTCCGGAGTTTAGGGAAAAAATTCGTAAAGCAATGACAAAACCTGAAATGCGGGCTTTATTAAGTGCGCGTGCAAAAAAACAATGGGAGAACGAAGAGTATAAGAATTTTATGATAGAGAAATTCCTTGACTTTTATCATAAAAACGAGAACTACAGGGAAACTTCTCAAAAAATGTTGGCGCAGGCGCAGGAAAAATATTGGAGTAATGAGGAAAATCGTCAAAAACAAGCGGAGCGTGTGTGTGAGTACTTCAAAAATAATCCCAGCCACAAGGCGTGGCTTGCCGATATAGCAGAAAAACAGTGGAATAATGCAGAACTCTTAAAGTGGCGGCGTGGAAAAACAAAAGAACAGTGGACGCCAGAATTTCGTGAAAAACGAAAGATTGCTTATAACAAAACGTACTATACACATTCCATAGGGGTTTTGTTCGAAATATTTAACACAAGAGGAGGCCTTGATGCTTTTGAATACGAAAAAAAGCGAAGAGAGTCTAGAAACAAGAATTTGCTAAAGTATGAAACTGTTTTGACGAGATTTTTTGATGGTAACACACAAGCTCTTGCGACAGCCGTTGAAAATTATAACCATCGTGTAAAAAGTGTTGTAAAACTCGAAGAAAAAATTGATGTATATGATTTAGAAGTACCCGATACGCATAACTTTGCTCTCGCTTCAGGTGTGTTTGTGCACAATAGCGCTAAAGGTGCGCGTGATCGCAGGACACAGGCAATTTTGCCTTTGCGCGGGAAAATTTTGAACGTTGAGCGCGCGCGTATTGATAAAATGCTCGCCTCCAAGGAAATAAAGGCGCTGGTAATCGCGCTGGGCGCCGCTATTGCCGATGAGTTTAGTATTGATAAAATCCGGTATCATAAGATTATTGTTATGACGGATGCGGATGTGGACGGCGCGCATATCCGCACACTGCTGTTGACGCTCTTTTATAGGTACTATCGGCCGGTTATTGAAGCGGGATATTTATATATCGCACAGCCGCCGTTGTATAAAATAAGCCGCGGACGCGAATTTCGCTATGCCTACACGGAGCATCAGAAAGAAGTAGTGCTCAAGGAAATGCAGGAAAAACGTGAAGCGCAAAACGTAAAGCGTAAAACGCAAGAAAAAGAGGAAGTGATTACAGAGATTCCTCTTGATGCAGAAACAATGAGTGAAGAACAGGGGGTGGGAGAGATGTATAAAGGTTTTGCTATCCAGCGATATAAAGGGTTGGGTGAGATGAATCCGGACCAGCTATGGGATACTACCATGGATCCGGCAAACCGGATGCTCATGCAGGTTTCCATCCGAGATGGCGCCGAAGCAGACCATATCTTTGATATTCTGATGGGCAACGAAGTAGCGCCCCGCAAATCCTTCATCCAGACCTACGCCAAAGCGGTCAAGAATTTGGATATTTAGCGTACATTGATAAACACTGTCTTTTACGGTAAAACCTTGAAATAAGCTTCATTGCATGTTTGTAACAGCGGATAAAAAACTATATCAACGCATCAAACGATATGGTTGGGCAGTTTTGTTGTAGTGAAGAATTTTGATATTTGACTTTTAAGAATGGTTGGAGTATGATGGGGCTTATGAAGCCCCGTGAGGGGGTTTTTGATTAACATGTTCACTAAACTCACAGATTATCTTCGCGGCACTAAAACCGAACTCAAACGGGTTGTTTGGCCGTCGCGGCAGGAAGTCATGAAGCATACGCTTGCGGTTATCGGCATTTCGGCGGCCGTTGCCGTGTTTTTGGGCGGTTTGGATATTTTGTTTCAATATTTATTGGAGATGTTTATTTTATAAAAAAATTAAAAATGTAAAATCAATTTAGAAGTGCAACTTTAAGCACTATGCTTAAAGTATATGCA
>CAYZNS010000018.1:0-21970 GCA_964479945.1 uncultured Candidatus Saccharibacteria bacterium | reverse complement strand
TGGATGGCAGGAAGTTTAAATATGAAATCTGACATTTTGTTTTGCGGGGGCTATAACTTTAAAAGTAAAGGTCACATGTTGATATTATTTAAAAAAAGGGGACTGACCTCATTACCATTACCCCATTACCTGACCCCATTACCTCATTACCCCATTACCATTACCTTCTGACCCCATTACCTTATTCAAACTTTCCAGTATTGGAATGCTTGAAAAAGGGTGGGAGAGTAAATGCTTACTCTCCCAAAGGTAAAAGATGAGGGTTAATCAAACAAAAATTTCGGCGGTGTACATTTGCAGCCATAATGCTTGAGAGCCCAGCCCATCTGGGCTTCCAGTTTTTCCGCCCACTTGCGAATCCGCTAACATGGTACGTGTTTCTTTGCTAAACTGTTTATGCATAAACGTTTGTGGTTAGTCTGGTAATTGCTTACTGACTATTTTACTCCACAGGCGTTTATGTTTTTATGTGCTGGTGCGGTTCAGATTAGAACTTAAGTTTACAGTTTGACAACCCTCTTGCATTTTTTGTATAATCTTGTAAGATAAGTAAGATAAGGGGAATGCATGTTTTATTATTAGAATAATTTTTAAGATATGAAAATATCCATACGTTTTTTCTTAGCCGGTGCGCTTTCCCTTTTGGTGGGCGCTGTGCCGTTTTTTTTGCCCGTGCTTGCCGCAGGTGAGCTGCGGGAGGTCAGGGGAGCGCGCGTTGAGCGCCTTACCGTGCCGCATCGGTCCGATGAAATTATTGTCAAATTTAAAGGCATGGAGCGTTTCAGCCGTGTGCCAGTACCGGTGGGTACTCGCGTGGACACGTTCTTGGCTCGCTTCCAGGGTCGGGGAGATGTGCTCTATGCAGAGCCGAATTATATCGCGTCGGCTTTCTTTGTACCGAACGATACCTATTACAACTATCAGTGGCATATGGATAACGATATACACGGCGGCATACACGCCGAAACTGCATGGGATATCTCAACGGGCAGCGGGGTGACTGTTGCGGTTGTGGATACCGGTATCGCATACGAAGATTACAGCATATACCGCAAGGCACCGGACTTGACAAACACCCTATTCGTTCCGGGTTATAATTTTGTAAACAATTCCACGCATGCGAATGATGACAACGGTCATGGTACGCATGTGGCGGGTACCGTGGCGCAAAGCACGAACAATTCCTTAGGAGTTGCCGGCGTAGCATTCAATGCAAAACTTATGCCGATCAAGGTATTGGATAGAAACGGCAGCGGCACGTATGCCGATGTGGCGGACGGCATCCGCTGGGCGGCAGACAATGGCGCGCATGTAATAAACTTGTCGCTTGGAGGATCGGCGTCGGCAACATATTTGCAAGAGGCAGTTGCCTATGCGTATGGCAAAGGGGTGGTTGTAGTGGCGGCTTCCGGCAATGAGAACGGTACTGTCGGGTATCCGGCCGCGTACAATGATTATGTAATCGCAGTAGGGGCGACGCGATACGATGAACAGCGCGCGCCTTATTCAAACTATGGCGCGAGTCTGGATGTTATGGCTCCCGGCGGGGACATGAATGTGGACCAAAATGGCGATGGCTACGGCGACGGCGTTTTGCAGCAGACATTCAGCGGCAACGTGAAAAATTTCGGGTATTACTTTTTCCAGGGGACATCCATGGCAACGCCGCATATTGCAGGCGTGGCTGCACTGGTGATTGCGAACGGAAACGCAACAACGCCGGATATGGTGCGGGATGCGTTACAATCAACGGCGGATGATTTGGGCGCTGCCGGTCGCGACGATTTCTACGGTTGGGGACTGGTAAATGCCACGGCGGCCTTGAATTATGCAGCGGGTCCGGTGGACAATCCGCCGACGGTTTCTCTCACGGCGCCAGCATCCGGCTCTGTGGCAAGCGGTACTATCGCTCTTACCGCAGATGCCAGCGACGACAATGGCGTGGATCGGGTGGATTTTTACATAAACAATGTGTTGGTTGGTTCCGATACAACGTCTCCGTATGAGATTTCTTGGGATTCTACGGCCGTCGCGGACGGAAATTACACCATATCCGTAACCGCGGTGGACACGGCATCGCAGACCGCGACCGACAGCGTTACGTTTACGGTTGATAATATAAATGACCCGCCGCTGGCGAATGCCGGTCCGGATAAATCGGCTTTGGTGGGCGAAAGTGTTTCTTTTGACGGCAGTGGATCTTCAGATGATAGCGGCATTGCTTCCTATGAATGGGACTTTGGCGATGGCGCGTCAGCGTCCGGTGTTTTCGTATCGCACAGCTATGCTGCGGCCGGCACGTACACCGTAACGCTTACAGTTACTGATGACGGTGGCCTCACGGATACAGATACGGCGACGGTAGTAGTAAACGAGGAGCCACCTGTGCCGACGGCGTATCTTTCCATCACCATGTCAACATCCGGCTCTTTCTTCTGGCGCGCAAATGCGGATGTAACAGCTCTTGATGCGGACGGCAACCCGATTGCGGGGGCAGCGGTAACGGGCACGTGGAGCGGAGTCTTTAGCGGTACGAGCACTAAAAATACGAATTCATCGGGTATTGTCCGCTTTACGTCAGACCGCACGCGCACAAGCGGGACCGCGACGTTTACCGTGCTATCCATGACTAAAAACGGCGTCTCCTATGAACTTACGGGCGAGACGAGCGATTCTATTGCCGGAGGATTTAAGTTTTAGTTTATAGATCCCTTTGCCAAATGCAATCTACAACCGCGTAATCATAAAGCTCACCGGCGAATCGTTCGCGGGAGAAGGGGAAGCTGTTTCTTTGGATGCCGTCTCATCCGTTGCGGAAGAACTCACCAAAGCCCACGCGCTCGGCGTGGGCTTTGGCGTTGTGGTGGGCGGCGGCAACGTGGTGCGCGGAGCCGCATTTTCCAAAGACGGACGGATTGACCGCGTAATGGCAGATCACATGGGCATGATGGCAACCGTTATCAACGCGCTTGCGTTAAGCTCATTGCTTCGCGAACGAGGCGTTGCCACGCGCGTGCAGACGGCAATTGAAATAAAAGCGGTTGCGGAGCCTGCTATTCGGGACCGCGCCGTGCGGCACTTGGAAAAAGGACGCGTGGTCATTTTCTCCTGCGGCACCGGCAACCCGCATTTTTCCACCGATACGGCAGCCGTGTTGCGGGCAAGCGAGATACACGCGGATGCTATTATCAAAGCGACGAAAGTGGAGGGAATCTATACGGAAGACCCGGCACAAAACGAGAAAGCCGAATTGATTCCGGAGATAACGTATGACGAAGCGTTCCACCGGCGGCTTAAGTTCATGGATGCGGCCGCCATCGGGTTCGCCATGGAAAACTATCCCAAGCCCATTCATGTGGTAAACATCTTCAAAAAAGGAAACCTGGAACGCGTATTGAAGGGCGAGAAAATCGGCTCGAAGGTCTATTGAGAATCAACAAAAAATAAATTTTACGCGCGGGGGAGGGTGAATGTGAAAGAGGATCCTCTACCTTCGGTTGACTCGGCGTAGATGGTGCCGCCCATGCGCGTTACCAGTTCTTTAGTGATATAGAGGCCCAGGCCCACGCTTTTTTCCTTGTCAGGCGATTTGCCATGTTCTATACGGTGGAATTTATCAAATATATGCCGCAACTCTTCTTTTGGAATTCCTTTGCCGGTATCTTCCACTACGAGCGTGACTAAACTTGCGGTGTGGCGCTCGCGCACGGTGACGCTTCCATTGCTTACGTTATAGCGAATCGCGTTGGTTACCAGATTCGTGACAATTTCTTTGAGCAGCGTGGCATCCGCCTGCATCGGCGCCGTATTGTCCAATTTGTTCAGAAGGCGCACATGATGATCAGCGGCAAGATGCTGCACTTCCCCAAACACTTCCCGCGTTATATATGCGGGGTCCACGCGTTCTTGTTTTATGACAAGCGTGCCTTGTTCCAGTCGTGCGGTGTCCAACAAACGGCCGATAAGATTTCCCAAGCGTTCATTGCGCTCGTAGACAGTTTTCAGAATTTGTTTTGCTTCCGATGAAAGATGCGCCGTACTCTTTTCATCTTTCAGTATGGCATAGAGCCCCCACCGGATGGCGTTTACGGGGCTGCGCAGTTCATGCGCGGCAATGAAGAGAAATTCATCTTGCAGATGCCGGATTCTTTTTTCGTTTTCAAGATCCCGTTCATATGATTGTTGCAACTCTTTTGTTTTTTGCTGCACCTCTTCTTCAATGCTACGGTACGATACAAGGAGTGCGGCGGCCTGCTTGCTCCAGCGAATGGTTACCAAAATGATAATGAGAAACGTCGCGAACCATGCCAGGAAAATCGGAAATACTACGCGTACGGCCGTAATGTCGCGGTACATATAAGAAGTAGCCACAATGCCGAGACTGTACATGGTAATGAGCCATCCTGCCACGGAAGCCAGAACCAGTTTTCCCACCGGCGATTCTTTTACGTTTTTATAAAATTGCGTGCTTTTTGCAAGAATAAACACACTGCCCAGCAGCAGTACCGGCCAGCCGAAGCTGATCATAAACGCGCGCAAGAATTCTAGAGTCATGGTTTTATATTATCAGGAGTTCTTAAAGATTGCAGCCCGCTGTGATAGAATGGTGTGTATAGAGTTGTGCCGTATTAAGTTACGAGCCCCTTTTTCTATGTCACCCGCAGAACAAATTAAATCGCGCCTTTCCATTACGGATGTTGTCTCCGGATACCTTAAGCTTGCCCGCGCCGGTAGTAATTTTAAGGCGGTGTGCCCGTTTCATTCGGAGAAAACGCCGTCGTTTTTTGTCTCGCCCGCGCGCGATTCATGGCACTGCTTTGGGTGCCAGAAAGGAGGCGATATATTTACGTTTGTGATGGAGATAGAGAGCGTGGTTTTCCGCGAGGCGCTTCAAATTTTAGCACAGCGCGCGGGGGTGGAACTGCAGCGCGAAAACAACCAAGATCGCGATGAGCGTTCGCGCCTGTTTGCTCTTATGGAATGTGCCGTTCAATTTTATGAGACCCATCGGGCGCGATTTCCCGCAGTTGGAACTTATTTGGAAAAGCGCGGCGTTAAACCGGAAACAATTGCGAAATTCCGCATCGGATACGCCCCGCCGGAAACTTCCGGCTGGCGCCAATTTACTGAATACGCGCTCAAAAAAGGATACACGCTGAAAGAACTCGAAAAATCCGGCCTTATTATAAAAAAACAAAGTCCGAGTTACGAGTTACGAGTTACGAGTTACGACAGATTCAGAAACCGCATCATGTTTCCCATAGCAGAGCCGCAAGGGCGCGTAGTTGCATTCGGCGGCCGTATTTTTGATGTTCTGCGCGATTCTGCGTCAGGTCAGCGCGGTTCTGCGGGCGGTGAAGCGCCAGCGAAGTATATAAATTCGCCGCAGACGGTATTGTACGATAAAAGCCGCATATTATATGCGTTTGACAAAGCAAAAATGGCGATACGTCGGGAGGATGCGTGTGTTGTAGTAGAAGGGTATATGGATGCGATTATGGCGCATCAGGCAGGAACCGAACATGCGGTTGCCATATCGGGAACTGCTATGACAAATCATCAGCTTACGTTGTTGCGCCGGCTATGCGGCAACATAGTACTGTCGTTTGATATGGATGACGCGGGCGAGTCAGCTACGCGCCGAAGCATTGACTTGGGTCTCGATATGGGCTTTGATGTAAAGGCAATTGCAATGCCGTCTGGCAAAGACCCTGCCGATCTGGTGCAGAGCGATCCGGACGCGTGGCGGCGCGCTGCCGCTGAAGCGGCGGATATTATTTCTTATTTTTTACAAAAGGCACAGGTCCGGCATACCGCGCAAACCATTGAAGGCAAGCGAGCAATTTCAAACAGCGTATTGCCGCTTATAGCGCGCTTGCGCCGCGAGGTGGAAAAAGCGCATTGGGTTTCGGTGCTCTCTTCCCGGCTCGGGGTGCGGGAAGAGTCTGTGTGGGAAGATATGCGACGCTCTACTTCTTCACAGCCGGTATTGCGGCAGCCCGTGCGAGAGGCAGATCAAAGAAATGCGTCCAATAGCCGGAGCCGCGCGGAACTATTGGAAGACCGCATATTGGGCATAGTATACGCTCATCAGATTTCCATTCCCGCCGGCGTTACCGAGAGTTTTTTCCGTTCTGAACCGCACCGCGCATTATTTTCCGCGTTTCCGTGCGCGGTAGCTAATATTAAAAACAGCGAGCTTCAGCAATTGTTGAGTCGGCTTGTCTTTGAAGCAGAGATGCTGGTATCAGCGGAGAATGCTGCAGCGGAATGTGCGGCATGCATAGGGGAGCTGGAGCGGGAGCATACGAAAACAAAGCTGGAGCAATTAACCCATGATATTCGGCAGGCGGAAGAGGCGGGAAATGAGCAGCAATTACCGCAGCTTATTGAGGAGTTTCGGGAAACGTCAAAGCAATTGGCAAGCATGTGATTGTAGATGATTATGAAGAGCAATGAGTAATGTCCTACAAAAGTACGAACTATACGAAAATACGAAAACTTTTATTCAATGTCAAAAAGCGAACTTTCGTATTTTCGTACTTTTCGTAATTTCGTAGGAAGTCCATGCCAAAAAAGAAACCAAAAAAACAACAGAAGAAAAATCGCGCAGCAGCGCGCGTGAAAAAGCGCGCCGTTCGCGCAAAGGCAAAGGCGGCTAAGCGCGGCACGCGCGCGGCAACGCAAAAGCGGCCGAAGAAAGTTTCAAAAACACCGCATCGGGAACAGCGCCGGGCAAAAAAGCCGGCGGTTTCAAAGGAAAAGGCGGCAGAGCAAAAAAAACTGGATGAAGAAAAAGTTACCATGCTTCTGGACCGTGGAAGGGATCGCGGATTTATAACCTATGGCGAGATACTGGCAGAATTTCCACGCATTGAAGAGAATATTATACTGTTGGAGAACTTTTACCAAAAGCTCGAGATAGCAGGCGTGGATGTGCTGGAGGAAAAAGGGTTTATTGAATTTGATGACCAAAAAGAAGTAGCACAGGCAAAGCCGAAGCGCGGAGCAGGGGGTGCGCGTTTCAAAGAAGATGTTGAACATATTTCATCGGATTCGGTGCAAATGTATTTAAAGGAAATCGGAAAGATTTCGCTGTTGACCCCCGAACGGGAACGTGAGCTTGCCAAGCGCGTAGAGAAAAATGACGAGGAAGCAAAAAACATGCTGGTACAGGCAAACTTACGCCTGGTGGTTTCCATCGCCAAACGCTATGTCGGGCGCAGTACCAATCTCTCGCTGCTGGATTTAATCCAGGAAGGAAACCTGGGGCTTTTCCGCGCGGTTGAAAAATTTGATTGGCACAAGGGCTTTAAATTCTCTACGTATGCCACGTGGTGGATCCGCCAGGCGATAACGCGCGCGCTGGCCGATCAGGCGCGCACGATCCGCATTCCGGTGCACATGATAGAGACCATCTCAAAATTCCAACAGATTCGCCGCCGGCTTCTGCAAGACCTCGGCCGCGAGCCCCTGCCGGAAGAAGTTGCCTCTGAGATGGGCATTGAAGTGGAGAAGGTGCATCACATTATGGAAATCTCGCAGGATACTGTTTCGCTGGAGGCGCCCGTGGGGGAAGACGATGATGAAGCGTCTTTGCTGGGAGAGTTTATTGAAGACGAAAAAATGCTCACACCCGCGCAGGAGGTGGACCGGCGTATCTTGCAAGACCAGCTGCGTGGCATACTGGACGACCTCTCGCCCCGCGAGCAGAAAATTCTTAAAATGCGCTTCGGGCTAGATGACGGCATTACGCATACGCTGGAGGAAGTGGGGAAAGAATTCGGCGTAACCCGCGAGCGCATCCGGCAAATTGAAGCAAAATCGTTTGAAAAAATCCGCCAGCACCAGCATTCCAAGAAAATTGAGGAACATCAATAAATACAGGGCTTGCTGCCCGGTATTTTTCATGGTACAATCTTCAGCAGTTTACGGGTTAGTTCGCTGACAATATAGAACAAAAAAGGAGGATTCCTGATGGATGTTTTGTTGTTTCTGTTTGAAACGTGGCGGGAAGCATTTCTATCACGCTGGCTGCTTTCTCTCTGGGTTGTTCCGTTTCTAGATGCAGTGTTTCTGGTGTCGCTGATGCGGAGGGCTTCCGCGAAAAAGGTTATGCTATTCTCCACCGCAACGCCCCTGATGCAGGCGGGATTGCTTCTTATTCAGTATGGAAACGTAATGGACGGCGGCGACACGTTTGTGTTGTCGTGGGTACCGGAACTCGGCCTTGCGGCAACGCTCTATGCCGATCCGCTTTCCTGGTGGTTTGCGTTCCTGGTTGCGGGAATAAGCGCGTTGGTGTTCTGGTATGCCGGCGCGTATATGCATGGCGAAAGCCGCCTGCGGGAATTTTACGCATGCCTGCTCGCCTTCAACGGCGGCATGATGCTTGCGGTGCTGGCGGATAATTTCTTTCTATTCTACACCGGTTGGGAAATAACCAGTATTACTTCATATCTGCTCATCGGGTTCAATCACGAGCAGAAAGAAGCGCAGGAAAGCGCCGGCATGGCGCTTACCATAACCGTCGGGGGCGGTATTGTAAAGCTGTTTGGGATATTTCTAGTATGGTGGAGTACAGGCGCCACCGGTTTTTCAGATCTGCGCGAAGTTCCTCTTCATACATATCCATGGTCTGTCTGGATTGCGCTATGCTTTCTTATTGGTGCACTTACCAAATCGGCGCAAGTGCCGTTTCATTTCTGGCTTCCGCGCGCAATGGCGGGACCTGCGCCCGTCAGCGCGTATCTCCACTCCGCCACGATGGTGGTATTGGGGATATATCTCGTTGCCCGTATGACGCCAGTTTTTGAAACTATCTTCGTCTGGCATTTTTTGATTGCGACTCTTGGGATGGCAACGATGGTTTGGGGCGGATATCTCGCATGCCGGCAGACGGATATGAAAGCCCTGCTTGCCTATTCAACAGTAAGCCAGCTGGGACTGATTATGGCGATACTCGGTATCGGCGGTGAGTATGCTGTGCCAACCGCCATGCTCTATACCGCAAACCATGCGGTGTTCAAGTGCTGCCTTTTTTTCGGGGTAGGCGCTATTGAACATTGCACGGGCATGCGGGATCTGCGTCAATTGCGCAATCTCAAAGCGCATATGCCATATGTGGTGTGGCTCATGTTTATCTGCTCGCTCTCCATGGCGGGCGTGCCGTTCTTCGGCGGCTTTATTGCCAAAGAACTGTTTTTTGAGGCGGTGTTGTCATCCGAATGGAAGATAATCTGGGTTATGTCCGCGCTCGGCGGCGCCCTGACCATGCTGTATACAAGCAAGCTGTGGATTCCATTTTTCAGCACGGCTTCGGAGCGCTCGGTACATCATGCGCCGCATGACGCTACAGTCGGCATGTGGGGGCCGATGTTGGCGCTTGCAGGGCTTACGGTTCTGCTTGGCATGCCGTCTGTTACAGAATTTGCGGTAGCCGGTCTTGCAAGCAAACACGCGATGCATCTTGCGTTGTGGCACGGGCTTAATGGGCCGTTCTTCATGAGCGCGGTTGCGTTGGGCATCGGGGGATACGCCGCCTGCCATTGGTGGCTGCAGTGGCCGGAAGTTCCGGGATTCTTGCGGCAGGAGAAGCATGAAGGGTTTTGTGAGCGGATATATGTCCGTACCATGGATGCCTTTATGCGGTTTTGTGCCTGGTTGCAGGAAGCGCATATGACAGGACATGCAACTGATTATTTTACCTATGTAATGGTTGCAAGTTCCGCGATTATCGGTTTTGTTACCATCCGGCAGTTTGGATGGGCGGCAATTCCAACCTTCTCCGGCAGCATATCCGCGCCAATTCTTTCACTTGCCATACTTATAACAGGGGCAGCGCTCGCGTGCCTGTTCATACGCACGCGCACGTTTCTGCTTCTTACGGTGGGAGTGGTAAGCATCGGGTTTGTGGGGATTTATTATCTCAAGGGAGCGCCTGATCTTGCATTAACGGAGCTTGTCATCGGCGCATTGACAGTACTCATCTTTCTTACGGTGTTTGGCATGACGGGTACGATGGAGTTTGCGGCGATACGGTCCTATAAGCGCTTGATGGCACACCTTGCGATAAGTGGCAGTATTGCGTTCCCGATCGTGCTTGCCGTGACTGCCGCGCGCGCGGGGTTGTTGTATCCTTCGCAAGTGTCTCCATACTACCTGGAGAATAGTGTCAATCTTGCAGGGGGAAGAAACGTGGTTAACGTAATTTTGGTTGACTTCCGGGGTTACGATACCATGTTCGAGATCACCGTAATCGCTGTTGCCGTAATGGGCGTTTTCGCGCTCATGCAGCCGGTTCAAGAAATGGGGCGGTTTGCATTCCGTCGGCTAGGCTCATTGCCCGCCTCGCCTATTTTTGAGACTGTTGCTCCCATCATGATGTACGTTCTGTTCCTGATATCACTTGCCGTGTATGCGGGGGGGCACAACAGTCCTGGCGGCGGATTTGTCGGCGGCGTTCTAGGAGTGATAGCGCTCTCGCTGGTGTTTCTGGCGCGCGGATTGCCAAAGAACGGGGATGAGTGGGTGCAGCGGATGGTCGCAGTAAGCTGCGCAGGCGTGGGTGTTTCGTTGTTTACAGGACTTGCCGCGTATATGTTCGGGTACCCGTTTCTTACGAGCGCCGTGTGGCACTTTTCCATTCCCCTCTGGGGGACGTGGGAATTGCCGTCGGCTATGGGGTTTGATACGGGAGTATATTTTGCGGTAGCAGGTTCACTCACCGGCATTCTACTGCTTATTGCGGGGAGGTCAAAATGGAATACGATGTTCTTAACGTGACGGCTGGTTTTCTGTTTTTTTCCGGCGTGTTTTTGACGCTCCAGGACGACGTGCACCAAAAGTATGCGGGGATTGCATATATATCATCTGCAACGTTGCTGTGGCTCTTTATGCCCGTCCTGGATTCCGCCGTATTAGCGCCCATCATACTTGATGGCGTTCCGCACAGCAGATACGCGGATCCAACGCTCCAGGCGCTCATCTTGACGGCGATTGTCATAGGATTGGGCATATTGGCGTTCGCGTCTGTGCTGGGATTGCTATTTCGTGAAATGTTCACGCATTTTGGAAGAAGGAGGGAAGATTGATGAGCATTGAATTTTTTGCGGCGTTGTTAATTCTCCTGCCGCTTGGCGGCGCGGCTGTTACCGGGTTTGCCACTGCCGTTGGCGGGCGGTATGGTATTATCGGCTCCGAATGGATTACGAGCGTTATAGCAATCACACTGCTTGCCATAGACGTGGTTGTCTTACTGGCAGTGCGGCAATCTGGTACGCCGGTGGTAATTTCCATGGGCAACTGGGCGGCGCCCTTTGGTATAGTGCTGGTGGCGGATTTGCTTTCGCTCACCATGGTGCTCCTTTCGAGTATCGTGTTTGCCGCATCATTTCTTTTTTCGTTGGAGACGGTAGATAACGCGACAAAAGCAAAGTTCTTCTATCCGCTATTCTTGGCACTGGTGGCCGGCGTGCACGGATCGTTTCTTACAGGGGACGTGTTTAATCTCTACGTTATGGTGGAGATTATGGCGCTATCCTCCGCGGCGCTTATGGTACTGCGCGCCTCGCCACAGCAAGTGCGGGAGGGGTGGCTGTATTTGTTACTCAACATAGGATTGGCCGCGGTTTTGTTGGTTGCGCTCCGTGTAACATATACGAGCTTCGGGACGCTGAACATGGCGGATCTGGCGCAAAAAATTGCGCAACATCCGGATGAACCCATTGTAGGATTGCTCGTGGCGCTCTACATGATACCGTTCGGCATTAAAGCCGCGCTCTTTCTGGGATATTTCTGGCTTCCGGGACCTTATGCGGCGGCAGTGCCAGCGGTAACGGGGTATTTCAGCGGGCTTCTTACCAAGGTCGGCGTGTATGTGATATTCAGGTTGGCAACGCTAATTTTTCCAAGCCAGCAGAACCTTTTTCCGATACTCCTGGCTCTTGCGGTGTTGAGCATGTTGGTTGTCTTTCTTGCCTATTCAGAGACCAACATGCGCCGCATATTAGGGTACCACATCACAAGCCAGATCGGCTACATGATTTTGGGAATCGGCATCGCGACGGATCAGGCATATACGGCGGTAGTGTTCTATATATTCCACCATGTGGCGGTAAAAGGCGGCTTGTTCTTGATTGCCGGGGCGGTGGAGTTTGTGGCTGGCAGCAGCGACTTGGCAAAAGTGAGCGGACTTAAAGCAAGGTATGAGGCGCTTGGCACGCTATTTCTCGTGTTGGGACTTTCACTGGCTGGTGTTATGCCGTTTAGCAGCGGTATGGTGGCAAAATGGAGCATACTGCGGGCAAGCATGCCGCATGTGCAATATGTTGCGGTTGGTTTGTTTGTGGGACTTGCCACGCTTCTCTCCATGCGGAAAATCTGGAACGCAATATTCTGGGGGAAAGAGAAGATGGTTGAGACGCTGTACTTGCCCTTGCCACGTTCCGCGTTCGCTGGCATTGCCATACTTGCGATTCTCTCTCTCGCACTCGGCATGCCGGGCCTGGGAGCTACGAATTTGCTCTGGACAATCGCCAAAGAAGCTACGGCAATGATGCAGCCGGAAGTATATATTCCTGCTGTGTTGGGAGGTACGTGATGATACTTATTCCGAATTTTTATTATAGGATTCTGCGGGACACAGGTTTCGCGCTAGAAGGTATTACGTTTCTCTTCAAAGAAATATTCCTATCTGCCTTGCGCGTGTCATGGCAGGTAATTTCATGGCGGCCTGTATTAAACTCCGGTATCGTGCGGATTCACACGGAATTAGCAACGAATCTGGAGCAGACTATACAGGGGAATTGCATAACGCTCACGCCGGGGACCATGACATTAGACGCGCGGCCGGATATAAAGCCAGGTACCATGTTCATCCACTTTCTTAATATCAAGAATATGGGTGAGGAGGTATATGCCATTGAGGAAGGGTTTGAGCGGCGGATCCGGCGGTTTAACAGAGAATTCCGGTATGCTGCCGTGGGACTTGGTTTGATTCTGGCTGCGGTGTTGAGCGTTCTTGCGCGGATACCGGGGCCTGCCGCTGTGTCTGGAGCTGTTGACGGGGCGTGCGACTTTTCTATAGGCGTACTATTTGCAGGCATCATGCTGTTATTTATACGCCTTGTATTGGGACCGACGATGCCAGACCGCGTTCTAGCCGGCTCCACCATAAGCGCCGGAGTCGGTTTTATTGCCATGATTTTGGCATTACAAACAGGACAGAAGGATTTGCTGTTAGTTCCATTTGTGCTCTACAACGTAAATTGGTACGTAACCTGCGCGTTCGCGCAGTATATGCTGCATGGGAGGGTATTCACGTGATAACGGAATCGGAATACATCAAAGTTGGATTACTAATCAGTGGGAGCATGTTTTTTCTCCTGAACGCGATAGGGGTGCTGCGTTTTCCCGACTACTACACCCGCACGCATCCGGCGACCAAGGCGCCGGCCGTATCGCAGATTCTGTTTGCGCTTGCGGTAATGTATGCGTATCCTGCATGGGCGCCGTTTATCCTGATCATTATGGTTATGTATCTGTTGACCGACCCTACCGCCACGCATGAACTCTCGCGCGCGGCATATCACAGCGGTGAAGTCCCCATGCATCTTCAAGACGCGCATGATGATCTTCGGAAGCATGCGCAAAAAGAAGAAAAAGCCGCATAGAATGTGACGAGCCATGCTCTACACATCCCACGGTAAGCGGGATTGTGGACTGCCTACCGGCAGGCAGGTAGCATGTACTCGGCACATTCAGATTCGCAACCCGTTCATATAAATCAATATATGAACGGGGTTTTTTATTTCTATTCTATCATTTTTGTGCAATAGCATTTTTTTGTAAGAATACAAAAAGCACCGGATGGTATCCGGCGCGGGGTTCGTTCGTGTGGTTATGTCAGACGCTTTAGCTCGTCAAGCGCCCATTCAATGTCTTCTCTGTTTTGACTGCACACTACCAAGGCGGACAGTTTTGCCTTTGGTAAGGCGCAGATGGTATAGGTATAGCGCAAAAGATCTGCGCATTGTTCCGGTATCCTATTTTGATTCTTAAGATCCTGGATTGAGCGGTATACTTCCTTGCGGGATATAACCTGCTTTTGTATGATTCGTGAGAGCTCCTTTTCCATAGCTGCTTTTTTTTGTTGCAGAAATTCCGCCATTTTGTCGTCCATTATGTATTCCTTCCTTTCCGTTTCCATTTCTCATTACGCGCAGTATTCCTCCAGTCCACTTTAGTTCTCCTTTCAAGGAAGTTATAGGTTACCTATTGATTACACTAGCATATATGGTATATTTATCAATAGAAAATTTGTATTCCGCGGTAGCTCAATGGTAGAGCAAGCGACTGTTAATCGCTGGGTTGCAGGTTCGAATCCTGCCCGCGGAGCCCTATAGGTTGATTTGCGGTAGAAATGACCTTATCAAAGGGAGAACGCAAGTCAAAATAAAGGTTTTTTCCCGAAAGGCGGCAGTTCTGAAGTAGAAAGTTCAGGAATTGCCGTTTTTCGTTTGGTTCAGAACTTTCAAACAGTTCAAGCGCGTGTTGGCCTATGCGAAATACCGTATTTGCCGTGATATAAAATTCTTCATCGGCTTCTATGTGCTCGCGCGTCTGGCTGTGCTGGGGAGCGGTGCGGGAAACACCCCGGCGTTGATATCGATGTCGAAAGCGGTACTCAAATCTTAGCCGTATTATCCGGAACCGCCTATCGGGTCGAAAGCTGCAATTCCTCTTGGGGAGGATTGGTTGTCATAGAAGTGAATAATCCTTACAAAGCAGGCGAAAAAGCATACATTGGCTATGCACACCTTCGTTCTGTTTTTGTAGCCCAAGGATATCCAGTTACCGAAGGACAAACAATCATCGGCGAATCGGGAGGAGCGCTTTCAGACCCATGCCATGGTGAGAGCACTGGGTCGCATCTCCATTTCCAGGTGGATCGGCCGCACGGTGGGACATATCCGTGGTTTCCAACCGGTCAAGTTGAGCAGCAGGACAACAATTTTGAGGTGACTCAAAAGACTCACAACCCTCTTCCGTTCGTTCTCGGCTATGCGTACAACTATACGTTCGCGGAAAACAACAATAAAGAGTTGTGGGGTGCTAAGAACGTCGTCGCTTACAATACGGCTAACAGTGATTTATGGGTAGACAGCAACTCAGCGTACCCATATGTGGGCAGGAGCAGCTGGTTGGGTGAGACGACATGTGGGGACGATTATGGTAAGCCATGCAGTCGCGAGATCACGCTCGATGCGAATATCTTCAAGCGTCTGGTGCTCCGACTCGATTTCAAGTGCTACAACAATCCGGCGGTGATCTACTATCGTGGACCCGACGACGTGTGGCACGGCGGCAAATTCAACTATTCATCCACCGGAACTTACACACTGAACATGGCTGGTCTGTCTTACTGGAACGGCATCGTTTCTGACGTAATGATCAAGCCATCGCAGGGATGCACGGCGAACCCTGGGCCGGCAGAATACTTTGTAAAACAGATGTATTTTTTGCCGTAAACGCGACGGTGTGGGAGGATGCGAGTATCCTCCCATTTTTCTTGTGTTTTTTGCGTCTTGTTGGTATGATCATCCTATCCGATAGCTCCACATCTAATGATACTGTGGAGCTATCCCCCCATCCATGAAAAATAACATACTCATTATAATAGTGATACTCATCATAGTCGCTGGTATAGTAGTGTGGGGCATGTCTGAAAGCGGTGAACTTACCGATACAAATAACCATGCGTTGCAACCACAAGACGAGCAAAATAACGATGATCAAACTGATGAGTGGAAAATATACGAAAATAAAGAAATCGGTGTTTCTTTCCGATATCCCAATATTTTCACAAGAGTAGATACACGGATAACCAACGGAGAAACCGGTCGCATATTTACCGGCGTACTAGAATTTACTCCGAATCATTGGATTTTCTTCGGTGGTGTGACAAAAGATTATAGTGCATCAAAAGGAGGGAGTATAATAAGCACGCACGGTTATGAAAAACAAGGGGAGAAGTACGCTATAAACTTTGTTTGGGGCAAAGAAGAAATTGTGCCCAACGAATTTTGGCCAATAAATGATGGAAAAGATCAGGCTCTCGTTGTTCGAAATACTAGAATTGAACAAATCCTCAGTCCTGAAAGCATCGCTGTATTTCTAAACATTCCAGAATCATCTTTCCCGGGGATAGTATTTGAGATTGCTTCTTCGCGTGCTGGTGAACCAGTGGATGATAAAGAAGTTGAAATACTGCGACAAATTGTTTCCTCAATCACATTTAGGCAGTAATATTTTATCGCACCTTGCGCCCTTTCTCTCTTCGTTTCTGCGCTTTTCGTTCTGCGGTATCAGGAAGATACTGTTTCAGTTTCAGATGCTGGTTCCTTCGCAGCTCCCTGCCAATGGTGGATTTATCTCTGACAAGTTTTTGTGCAATATCGCTGTTTGTAAGGCCTTTCTTCTTTAGTTGATAAATCTTTTCGCGCTCTTTTAGAGCCAATTGCTTATATATTCTGCTGTGCATATACTTTAAGCATAGTGCTTAAAGTTGCACTTCTAAATTGATTTTACAGAATTCAACTCGCCGCCCGATAAAAAGCTGTGGTTTTACGAGGGAGTATTGGACATTGTAAAAGAACGCCTTGATAGCGGAATTGTGCGGGAGTTAGAAGCCGCATTACAGAAGACAAAAAATGTTTTCAGCCGAAAATGAGTTGACATTCTCTTTATAATATTGTAGGGTATTGGTAGTCATATTCTTGTTCTTTTCAAAACAATAGAAAGGGGTTGGAGATGGAAAAGAAAAAAGCCGACAAGACCGGTCGCAAAGCAAACCAGAAGAAATATTGGGATAGACAACATAAAAAGCGGGAAAGGGAACATGCTGTGCTAGAGAGAACGCCAAATGAATTTGCTAAAATCTGTCTGCAATACATAAAACCGGGTGGAAAGGTTTTGGAAATTGGCATAGCAAGCGGCAGAGATGCAAGATATTTTGTCCGCCAGAACAGGAATATGGTGGTCGGTATAGATATTTCTACAGAGGCAGTTCGGCAACTTATTCAAGCGGCCACAGCTGATGGTACGGTAGCGAATATATTGCCGATTGTTGGACATGCGGAAGAAATTCCAAAATTGCTTGGAGACCAGGAGTATTATGACGCTTTTTATGCCCGTTCTGCGCTTCATTTAGACGATGACCAGATTATTCCTTTTCTTGGGTATGTGGTTACTCATCTAAATGAGGATGGGGTGGTTATGATCCAGGGAAAGCCAAAAGCGGACTTCAAAATTGCGAGGTCCGTAGAGGTGGGGAAGAACTGTTACGAAGACGTTGACGGACATATT
Organism: uncultured Candidatus Saccharibacteria bacterium; assembly: GCA_964479945.1. GTDB lineage: Bacteria > Patescibacteriota > Minisyncoccia > Ryanbacterales > 2-02-FULL-48-12 > CAYZNS01. Next base: position 4,603 of record CAYZNS010000018.1, on the reverse strand, counting down.
CGCAGAGCATGGGCGGAAAATGATATAAGATCTCTGTGCAGATATCTGCATCTAGAGATCATTGATATCGGAAGAACAGTAGAAATCTTGCAGGGGCAGGAAACAAAATTTATTCACTTCATTGCTAAGAAAAGGAGATAATATGAACAAGTTATCCGCGCCGGTTCCCGTCGTTTCAGCAATTCTTTTAAGAAAAGAAAGAGGTGAAACGCAGGTATTTCTTCAAACGCGATGGAAGCCAAAAACAAGTCCAACGTATTCCGGTATGATTGAAATTCCGGCAGGAGCGATTGATTCTTATGAGAATATATATGATACCTTGCGGAGAGAAGTGAAAGAAGAAACAAATTTGGATATAGTTACGGTAATAGATGATTATCGGGGGGATATTATAACACCCGGAGAGAAAGACAAGACTTTTGTTTTTAAGCCTTTTATTTGCCAGCAAGTGCTTGAAACAAATAATGGATTGCCATGGATAGGATTTGTTTTTGTCTGTGAAGCGAGAGGGGAGGTGAAAATCAACGAGAGTGAGGCAAGACATCCTCAATGGATTTCAATAGAAAAATTAGAAGCGTTATTACGCGAAAAACCGAAATCTATCTTTCCTTTGCAACTTCCGGCTCTTATATATTTTGTTGAAAAATTCACCGATTATTAAACTCAACCGCCGTCGGCAATTACGCCGCCGGCTTTTTATTTTGCATATGCAATCGTTTGCAATTCCACAAGGATTTTATTCCAATCCACGGTTCCGAACACATCCCACAGGGGGAGCCAGATTGGATGATACGAGTTCACCGCCTCGGGGCCTCTATCCTCGGCGGGCAAATTGGCGAGAATTTTCCACGACTTTTTGGGTTCAAAGCAAATCGCTTGCGAGCGCAACTGTTTCTTTCTGCTTGGCGATATACTCAAGCACTTTTCCGAATTCCAGTCGGTGTTCTTTATACGCCGATTCGTCAAAAATATACTCTTTCACAAGCTGAAGTTTATCACTACGCTCAATATACCCCCGCAACCGCGCCTGTTGCGCGGGCAGGGAATTTCCGGCCTCCTTTTGTTCTTCGGTTGATACTCTGGCAAGGATTATTGTTTTCATATGTTTAGATTAAGTCCAATATTTCCCATCCTTTCATCGATGAATCGAAAGAATACTTGGCATTTCGATTGATTTTCCAGCCGTTTGGTCTGTCTTGAACGGCGATGCCGCCGTCAAAGCCCTTTCTGCCTTTCAGCCATGCTTGCAGGGCTTCCGCTTTGTATTTCGTGTCATTGCTCTCGGCAGTAATTCCGGCTTTTGTATCAACAATCAAAACGCCGTTTTTCATCTTTATGATCCAGTCAGGATAAAATAGTTTTTCCTTGTTCTCGTCGGGATTGTAAAAGGAAATTGAAAAATATTCGCTTCCGACGTCGCCGTTTTTATGCCACCAAATAATGTTTTTATTCTTGGGAGATTCGAGGAAATCAATAAATTTCCTCTCATTGTTTGTACCTCCGAATAATCCAGCCGAGATTTTCTCAAACCAAAACGGCTCCATTGCGGACTTCTTAACTTTTAGCTCCTCATATTGGTCGGTAAAGAACAATGCCTCGCGCGGTATTTCAATATGCTCCACGCGCTTCGCGCGTGCCGCTTTCTTGTTTACTTCCTGCTCACGAATCGAGCGATATGCCAAAAGCGCGTCACCAATGACTGGCGCAAGCGCACCCGCCTCGCTTACCAGATCGTTCACGATAATTTTGTAAACGTCAGCGCGAGAAATTTTGAGTTTCTCTATGAGATAAATATTCAGCGCGGTCTTGAGTTTTCCCCACGAACGCTCCGGCGCGAATTTACGGTTTTCGTCGGTTTGCTTGGCGACAATTTTGAAGCACAGCAAGTTATACAGTCGTTCAAGGTCGTGGCGAGACATTTCCTCGTCATAACTTCCTCCCTCCTCAAACAGCTCTTTGGTGAAATTGTCGTAATCATCAATTTCCACGCCGACAATCAAGCCGTTTGTTACTTTCGGCTTTAGATTGAGATTCTTGATATCAAGTTTTTTGTCCGCCACTTGCTTGAATGTCATCTGGAAAGAATCGCCCAAATCGTTATAGTCCGCGCGTGTCATAAAGACAGATTCCAGCTTTAGCGGCTCAACATTCTTTTTGCGATAACTGCCATTGATCGCCGGACGATTTTCGGTTTTGGACTTCGCATATTCCGCCAAAACTTCATTGCGCTTGTAGTTGGTGTAGAGATAACCAAGATTGAGTTCAGGATGGGCAAAATGCATTCCGAACGGCATACGCAAAATGCGCCCGACGGTCTGTATCGCAAAAGTCGGATTTTTAATTTCGCGGAACATCACTAAAACGCCAGCGCGCGGACAATCCCAGCCAGTTGCGGCAGCTTGCTTGAACAACAGGAATGAAACTGGAGAGTTGCTCTTTTCCAAGTCCTCCAGATTTTCCTTTTCCTTGGAGAGCCAAACTGCAATCTCGTCGCTTTTTACGCCTTTGCGTTTTAAATACTCAAGCACAATCGTTTGTTTGTTCGTATCACCAGTTTCCTTTGTCGCCTGGTCATCATTCGGGAGCTGAATCAAAACAAGCGGATTGACTTCAACGCCGAGCTTTTTATACAGCTCAATCAATTCAAGCCGTTTGTTGTAGGCAAGCTCTAAAAGCATTTCGTCTTGGTCAAGTTTCTTGACCACTTTTTGCTTCAAATCTTCCTCTGTTTGAAATACAACTTTTTCTTTAATCAGTCCCGCCTCAACAACATCTTTTCGTTTAACTTCAACATATCCGGCGATGTCGGCGCGAGTAGGGATGTATTTCGGCGTTGCCGAGACGCGGAGCGTAATTTTTGGTTTGATAAGACCCTCAACGACTTCCAGCGCAAGGTCGGTATCGCTTCCGATATGTTCCTCATCAATAATCACAACAATTTTGCGCCCCGCTTCGTGCGTTTCGTTGATGAAGTTATCAAAAGTCAGTCCTTGCTCGTTTTTACGGCGCAATTTTCGGCTATCTTTGCTTTTGTCTTTGATTTTCTGCCAATTTATAAAAAAGACATCGTTTTGGCGCAGCTTCTCGCGCGACAGGTCATTGAGATCAATTAAATCAAGCTCGCTCGCGCCGCCATAGTAATCAAAAAGTTTTTTCTTGCTCTGCTCGTATGAGTCCTCGCTAAATGAGAACCATACAAACGCCACATCGTTGCCCGCAAAACGCGGATCACTCACGATGTCGCGTAAAAACTGCGCCAACATTATCGTCTTCCCGCTTCCGGTCAGCGACTTGAGAACGAGCGGAATATTTTGATTATTGACCTTTCACTATTCACTTAACAGGCGCATGCCCCGTAAAATGCCTATTTTAAAGCATTTTTGAGAAGACGACCATGTTAAGCTGTTTATGAAAGCTCAATAGGTAATTTCCACAAGCTCAAAAATTCGTCTTTGAGCTGTGATATTGCCGTTTCTTGGAATGGTTTTAGCGCAAACATAGTTATATCCGGTTTAGTTCTTTGTAAACTTCAATGATCGGCTCTGGAATATCCTCGACCCTGATATTCGCGCTGGAATACTCGCCTTTATATTCGTTCTTGCCCCAACTGAAAATATACAAAGCCGTTGGCAGATTTTTCTTTTCCAGTTTTGCTATAAGCTCGGCGAGTTTTGCCTTATCTTCCTTGAAATAAATCGCCACGAGTTTTCCTTTCCCTTCAAAAATCTGCCACCAGTCATTTTTCTCCACTTCGTTTAGTGCGTCTTCGCGGACGGCGATCATTTCGCCCGCTTCATGGGTAATGCGGATTTTTGCGTCATCCGGCACTTTGTGGATTTGCTCAATGTCCACAAGATCAGTTTGATAGTAGAAAAGATTGCTCGGCAATCCAGCGACTTTTTCGCTTTTTTTGTTCTTATAGCCTTTGATGACGGCTTTAATTCGCGGATAACAGACTGATTCGGCAATCCCGCCGTTTCCACCATTATTGTTTTCGTTGTTCGTGCAGAGAATAAACTTGCGGTTGCCACCGTCAATCTTGTTCATCTCCAAAACGGCGTGGCCGGTTGTTCCCGAACCTGCAAAAAAGTCGAGAACCGTAGCAGGCTTATCTGGTTTTGTCGCTAACTGAATAATCCTTTCAATTAGTCGTACAGGTTTTGGATTGTCAAAGAATCCCTGACCATCAAAAATTTTCTTTACTTCTTGTCTTGCTTCTTGATTATTTCCCACTTCCTCGTGGAACCAAATAGTGTTTGGAGTTAAACCTTCCTGAACTTCGCTCAGAAAAGTTTTGAGACGCGGCGTTCCATTGCCATTTTTTCCAAACCAAATTCTACTGTCTTTTATTAACTCATCAAGCTTTTCTTTGTTCATGCTCCAATACCTGCCGCTCGGGGGTAAGTGCTTCCTGCCACTTGGGGATTTTACTTCGTAAATCAGTTTTTCTGAGCCGGATTTTGCGGAAAGAATAACAGAAACCCACAATCCTCTAGGATCATTGTCTGGGTTTGAATATCCACTAGGAATTTTATCTTTTCTGCTTAATAACTAAACTTTGGCAAATTTTGTTCTTTGAAAGCGCAAAAGGTATACATATGCG
>CAYZNS010000017.1:0-22244 GCA_964479945.1 uncultured Candidatus Saccharibacteria bacterium | reverse complement strand
ACCTCTGACACCCAAGCCCCCTCCACCCCCACCAACCTCTCTGCAACCGCCCAATCTTCCAGCCAAATAAATCTCTCGTGGACGGCTTCAACGGATAACGTGGGAGTCACAGGCTACCGCGTAGAACGCTGCCAAGGGTCAACCTGCACGAACTTTGCGCAGATTGCCACACCCACAGGAACTTCCTATTCGGACACCGGACTTTCCGCAAACACTACGTACAGGTACCGCGTAAGAGCAACAGACGCAGCAGGGAATCTTTCGGGGTATTCGAGTATTGCGAGCGCGACGACACTGTCATCATCCTCTGGTCCGCAGCCTAACCCCACGTTGCAAAATATGTCCAATAATACATGGCTCAAACTCCGGGAAAATCCGGAGATATCGCTCGGTATTTTGGCGTACAGCGGCATGGTCTACGATGATGTAAATCACAGCATTCTTCTCTTTGGCGGCGGCCATAATGATTACTGGGGGAATGAAGTATACAAATTTAATTTCTCTACTCTTAACTGGGTAAAATTGTACGAACCAACGCCCTGCGCAGAATACGCTACGCAGAACTATGATGCGAGTCGCCCCGGTATGCTCACTCATGTTCAGCTGCCTATGTCGCGCCATACCTATGATCAGTTAGCCTATGCCAGCCACGTGAATCGTCTGTTTATACATTCTGGGTTTTATCTTTGGGACAAAAGCTGTATGACGGCTAATCCCTCCACAGCCTCCGGCAACGACACCTGGCTCTTTGATCCCGTTGGGGTGAGATGGGAATACAAGTCGCCGACATTAGGAACAAGCCCGGGCGGCTCCTATGCAACCAATGCGGCATATGATCCAGTTACAAAAAAGGTATACTTCCTGCACGGCGGCAGCGGCACACGAACTCTCTATGCCTATACCCCCGAGACGAATACGTGGCAGTCCTTATCTACCAACTCCAACTTGTTCGGCATTGAGTATGTGATGGTGTACAACTCTGGAGCTCGCTCACTGGATGTGGTAGATGCGAATGGCGCCGTGCATCGTTACCTGATTGATCAAAATGCGTGGACATCTAAAACGCCTGCAACGAAGGTTGATATGACCGGGCAAAGTCTTGCGTATGATCCGGTGAACGATGTGTTAATTGCCTATACGCAATCGGGACTCCGCGTATACAATTGGAACACGAACCAATGGACTACGCCCACTCCTTCCGGCGCCCCCTCGCCCCAATGGCCTCTCTGGCCGCACTTTGTGTATGATCCGATTGATAATGTTTTTATCGCTTCTATCTACGGAAGTTCCGGCAATGTGGAAACCTGGGCTTACAAATACCAAGGGTCTGCCGCGCCTCCCCCCTCCGACACCACCGCTCCCACCGTCTCTCTCACCGCGCCTTCTCAAGGAAGTACGGTTGCGGATACCGTTACCGTCTCTGCCAGCGCTTCAGATAATGTGGGCGTCTCGCGCGTAGAGTTCTATGTGGACGGTGTCTTGAAATCTACCGACACCTCAAGTCCCTATAGTTTCTCCTGGGACACCACTAACGGCGGAACGCACGCCTGCATTGGCCAGCACACGCACACCCTTTCCGCCAAAGCCGTAGATAGCGCGGGGAATGTGGGAACAAGCGCTGACGTACTGGTGTACATGAACGACCCTTCCTACTGCACGGTAACTCCTCCTCCCTCCACCAAATTCCAGCTCAACGACCGCGTAGAGGTTTCTTCCGGACCGCTCAACGTGCGCTCCACTCCTTCAACGGGGAGCACTATTTTGGGGACACAGGCTACCGGTGCGCTGGGAACTATTGTTGGTGGTCCTACCTATGCCGATGGTTTCCACTGGTGGAATGTTAACTATGACTCGGGCGCAGATGGCTGGAGTGTGGAAGATTTTCTGGTGAAAGTTACTACTACACCCCATCCCTCATCAACCAATACGGTAACCATTCACAATACATCCGGTGTTGTCCAAACGAACCGTCCTGTCTCCATTGCAAGACCAACCAAACAAGGAGGTATTCCCCAGTGCTACAGCGCTTCTGTAGGTGGTACCTCTCTCCTTACGCAAACAGACATAAAGAACCGCTGGCCCGATGGCTCGGTGAAGTTTGCTATCGTGTCGTTTGTTGTTCCTTCACTTCCCGCAAACGGTTCCGTAACCGTTTCCTTCTCCAACCAGGCAAATTGCAACAACACGGGGTACCTTACGCAAAGCCAAATGCTGGATTCTTCCTATAACTTTGATGCTGTTATTGATATGGCGGGTTCCCAGTCTGCAAGCGTAAGCGCGCGCCAGATGCTCGCAGATGGCCATTTCACATATTGGCTCCAGGGGCCGGTCGTGACAGCAGTTACCATCGAGACGAAAACTCCTGCTCGGGAATATGACCGCAAAGTGGACAGCGCAAGCGGCAACCCATTGCACCCTATTTTTGACGTCTGGTTCTACCCGCAGAACAAAACGGTGGATATCGGCTATACCATGGAAAACGCGTGGGCCGGCAGCAATCAAGCAAGCAGCATGCGGGATCAAACGTACAGCCTTGTTCTGAAATCAGGGCAAACAAACCCTACCACCGAATTTACCCATCCCAGCTTCAAACATATTGGCAAGACTATTTGGCACAAACGATTCTGGCTTGGGGCAACTGACCCGGGCAAGATCCGCGTGGATCACAATCTGGCGTATCTTGCAGGAACACGCATGGTTCCAACGTTTGATGCCAATAACCAGATAACAGAAAGCGCCGTCGCAAGTTCCTACAATGACTGGACAAGCGCGGATAAAACTATTGACGGCAACGGCACGGAAACCGGCAATTATCCAGGTGATACGGGCCGCACAACAACGGCAGGTGCCTCTCCGTGGATTTGGATGCATCACTGGTATGTGTTGTATCTCCGTACCATGGATGACCGGATGCTTGAGCAGACACTGGGAAATGCCGACCTTGGCGGAAGGCTGCCAATCTACATTCGTGAGGCTGATACTCTTGCCGGAACGGGCGACTACTTTAATAGGCAAAAAACAGTAGATACATTTGGGAAGGTATTTTCAGTGTTTGCGCGGCCTTCCAATGGGCTTCGGGATATTAACTTTGGAGCGTCAACGGGAGATCAATACAATCTTGGCTCCATTTCACTGGGCGCTGGCACCGGGCCAACCCACCAGCCGCGCTTTGGGGATCTTTATGTGCTGACTGGCGATCCCTATCACTTGCGGCAAGCGCAGTATAATGGCGCATTTATGGTCGGATTCCGTCAAGGATCCTGCGGTATCGATTGGGCGCGGTGCGGGTATACTGTTCCTTCCATGATTATAGAAGATGAATCGCGCGGCGCGGGCCACTCGCTTGACATAACCGCTTTTACGGCCATGGTATCTCCCGATGGTTCTCCCGAAAAACAGTATTTTGACGAGATGATGCAGCGCGGTATCGCAGGCTGGGAAGGAATTCTTAATCTGTCAAATTCCTACCCGGCATATCAAGACGCATGGGACTTCGGCAGAAATGTTCGCAGTAAGAGCTCCGTTATTTGGGGGAATTTCACTACTGCGTCACCATTAGGTCATCCGCGCCGCGGCATTGGTTCCTATTCAAGCGACAGTATGTTTACTGGCAGTAACCCTCCTGTTTCAGAAGCTGATGCATCGTGGGGGTTTGGATTCTTCGCGAACGCTTTAGGGAACGCGAAGCAGTATAATTACCCAACAGACAAAATATTACAGTTTGTTGCTCCGTTATACCTCAATATTATGCTGAATCCTGCAGTTAACCAGTATGTATCAGAAGCCTATGTATGGCCGACTACGGTTACCGAGGGGGGGCAGGCGCGTTGGGTTGGTTCCTGGTCTGAATTTGAGAATCTATATACACAAAAACCGAGTGGATGTTATGTGAGCGGAGGTGGAACTCATAGTTATCGGCTTATCTTTGGCGGCGCTTTGTCGCGGCTTTACGATTACACAGCAAGCGGCTACACAGGCCAGAATGCATGGAATAAATTTGCCAGCATGTGTTCGCGCGATCAGAGTGAATACGGCAGTGGCGGCGCGCAGTGGGCAATCTTGCCGCTCTCGCTGGTAGCCACCGGTTCACAACCTCCACCCCCCCAACCATTGGTAGGTGACCTCAACCAAGACGGCACGGTCAACGCTTCTGACTGGAGCATCATGGCATCCCAATGGTTTACCAGCGACCCGGTGGCGGATTTAAACAAAGACGGCATAGTCAATTCCATTGACTTCTCGTTGATGAACCAGAATTGGGGGAAGAGCGAATAATCTTTGAAGTTGTTTCCTGTGCTTCTGCGTGATACCATTGCCGTATGGGTGACCGGGAAGTGAAGATCCAAAAACTCAAAGACTATTTTGAAACACGCGATGATGTAGTAATGGCGTTCGTCTTTGGTTCACAAGCGGAGGGGCGCGTTCATAGCGGATCTGACTGGGATATTGCGGTGTATTTCAAACCCGAAGTCGAAAAAATTGAATGGGAAGAACATGGCAGAGAGTATCCGGAAGAAGATCATGTATGGAGCGATTGCAGAGAAATTCTTCAATCAGATAATGTTGATCTGGTAGTGCTTAACCGTGCTCCTGCGACTATAGCAGATGCTGCGATTCGCGGTATCTCCTTGGTAGAAAAAGACAGGAATCTGTTTTTACGTTTCATGCTTATTATAACCGGTGTCGCAGAAGATTTTCGAGAATTTACAAAAGATTATTATGAAATTTTTCAGCGTTCTCAATCACTTACACCAAATGATGCAGATCGCTTGCGGAATGTTCTTACGTTTATTGGCGAGCAAATGCAACTGTACGGCGATTTTAATGCGTTTGATCAGGCGCAGTACATGAATGATATTCATAAGCGTAATGATGTTGAACGATGGGTAGAAAATTGTATGAATGCCGCCATAGATATAGCAAAAATTGTTCTTTCCAGCGAGTTACGCGCTACCCCGCATGCATATCGAGAATCAGTTGTAAAAGCTGCCTTTGTGCTGCATTTGTCTGAAGATGCGGCATCTCATATGGAACGTTGGATAAAACTTCGTAATGTGCTTGCGCATGAATATTTAGACATTAAGTGGTTGCGGATTAAGAATTTTATAGATGAAAGCAAGCCCTATATGGAACAATATGTGGAATCCGTAAAACGGTTCTTGGAAGAAAATTCTGCTGATGCCACATAGCGCCTGGTCCATTTATTTTATCCACAGGTTTGCTTGCGTTTTTTTTGGATAAAGGATATCATGTATACATGAAATGGTACTCGCTATTTGCTGTTGGTCTTGTGGTGGTTCCGGTGTTTGTGTTTGCGCAACAAGCGTCAAATTTATCGGAAATGGCGTCTCTTTTACAGTCTTTGCAGGAACTTGTATCCAATCTTGCGCGCCAGGTGGGCGAGCGTCTGCCAATAGTCACCGCGACTGTGCACGAAACGGATGTTACGAGAGATGGCATTATAAACGAACGTGATTGGGAGTTTCTGCGAGATAGATGGTTTAGCGCGGATCCTGTTGCTGACATAAATGGAGATGGAGTGGTTAATTCCGTTGATTTTGGCCTTATTAATAGAAATTGGGGTAAAACAGTCCAATGAATTATATGACTTCTTTTTTTGTTGCCGGCGCATTGTTTTTGGCGCCAGTTTTTGCGTTTGCGGCAACACTTACACTCACACCGCAGGTCGGTACATATAAAATAGGTGATACATTCTCTGTTACGGTACATCTCAATACGGAAGGAGAGGATATTCTTGGAGTTGATCTGGAGATGACGTTTCCGCCCTCTCTTTTGGAAGTGCCGGGCGGCAGGATAACAGGCGGTACGCTAATGCAGATGGAACAGCTTAACAGAATTGAGGGAAATAAAATCCGCTTTGCGCAAATTATGCCGGCACTTACGTCTTTTTCAAATTCGTCGCCGGAACTTTTCGCTATCATTCCATTTCGCGTAATCGGATCCGGTGTCGCGCCCCTTACTATTTTACACGCGCCGGAGAATACACGTGACAGCAACGTCGCAAAGTTAGGCGGGATAGATCTCTTGCGTGGGGTTGAGAACGCGTTGTTCACGCTTCTTACGGCGGACGGACGGCTTCTTTCGCAAGGTTCCTCATATGCGTTTTCTCGCGATTTGCGCGTTGGCAGCACGGGGGCGGACGTCAAGGAGCTTCAAAAATTCTTAAACGCGCGCGGCTTTGCGCTCGCGCAGTCGGGCCCTGGATCATCTGGAAACGAGACGGAATATTTTGGACCTATAACGCGCGCAGCAATGATTCGATTTCAAGAAGCGTACACGGCGGAAATCCTGACACCTGTTGGCCTTTCACGTGGCACCGGGTACTTTGGTCTCTCAACGCGCGCGAAAGCGAATGGTCTTCTCTCGCTTACGCTTCCGCCTCAGGCATCGCCTGTTGCGCAAAATAGGATAGCGGAACTGCAAGATCAGATTCGCCAGGCGCAGGAGCAAGTGAATATATTATTACAGCAGTTACAGGCATTGCAGTAATAGGAAAGATGTGACTAGCCGAGCTCTACACACGCCGCAGGCGTTGTGGATAGCTCGGCTTGGCACATTACATCAAGAGCATGCATTTTAGAAAAATCCTTTTTATATCCGCAATCTTTTCCGCAAGTCCCGCGTTTGCGTTTGCGTTTGCGGCTACTCTTTCTGTCTCTCCGGCAACAGGGTCTGCCACGGTTGGCAGTACGCTTACCGTGCAAATTCAAGTAAACACGCAAGGAGCGGCGTCTGACGGCGTGGACGTGCGGTATTTGAATTTCAATCCTTCACTTTTGCAAGTGATTGACGAGAATTCCTCCGTCTCCGGTGTGCAAATTACGCCGGGGATGTTGATGCCAAACACGCCCGTCAACACGGTGGACAATACGATGGGGCGCATAACATTTTCGCAAGTTCCGTCTGGCGGCACCATGTTTACCAATGCCAGCTCTCAAACGCTCGCCACCGTGCGGTTTCAAGTGCTGGCTGCCGGAACTGCCGCGCTTACGCTTAATCACACGCTGGGGAGTACGGCGGATTGCAATGTCGCGCAGGGCGGTTCCGATATCTTGACATCTGTAACAAATGGAAGCTATACGCTTAACACAGCATCTGATACCACCCCTCCCACCGTCTCTATCACATCACCCTCTGCAGGCACAACAGTCTCAAACACCGTTACACTATCCGCCAATGCGACAGACAACGTAGCCGTAGCGAGCGTTGAGTTCTTTGTTGATGGAACCTCAAGAGGCACAGACACTTCTTCTCCCTACTCAATACAGTGGGACACCACCAATGGAGGAACACACCCTTGCAATGGAGCGCACACTCACTCACTCACCGCAAGAGCAACCGATTCATCAGGCAACACCACCACGTCAGCGGCAGTCACGGTAAACATGAATAATCCTTCTTATTGCTCCACCTCCACCAAATTCTCCCTCAACGACCGCGTGCAGGTATCCGGCACGGGAGGATCCGGCCTCAACGTACGATCCTGCGCCGGCACGTCCTGCTCAATTCTCGGCACACAAGCGGAAGGTAATCAAGGAACGATAATCGGAGGACCAACAACAGCTGACGGCTTCAACTGGTGGAATGTCAACTATGATGCGGGAGTGGACGGCTGGAGCGTGGAGGATTTTCTCACAAAAGTTACGACAACCTCTGACACCCAAGCTCCTTCCATCCCCTCCAACCTATCTGCAGCCGCAATATCTTCCTCGCAAATCAATCTCTCGTGGACGGCATCAACAGATAACATCGGCGTAACCGGCTATCGTGTAGAACGCTGCCAAGGAAGCTCGTGCACCAATTTCACCCAAATCGCAATTCCTTCAGGCACGAGTTACAGCGATACCGGACTTACTGCCAACACCACGTATCGGTACAGAGTACGCGCTACTGATGCCGCAGGGAATCTTTCCGGATATTCATCTATTGCGAGCGCGACGACGCAGAGTACATCCACCGACACCACCCCTCCCGCCGTCTCAATCACCGCTCCCTCTGCAGGCACGACAGTCTCAAACACCGTTACACTATCCGCCAATGCGACAGACAACGTAGCCGTAGCGAGCGTTGAGTTCTTTGTTGATGGAACCTCAAGAGGCACAGACACTTCTTCTCCCTACTCAATACAGTGGGACACCACCAATGGAGGAACACACCCCTGCAATGGAGCGCACACGCACTCACTCACCGCAAGAGCAACTGATTCATCAGGCAACACCACTACCTCAGCGGCAGTCACGGTAAACATGAATAATCCTTCTTATTGTCCCGTACCAGATACCACGCCGCCTACGTTGTCCAATATCGCATCTTCTAACGTTACAACTTCCGGCGCGACAATAACATGGAATACCAATGAACCGTCTGATTCGCAAGTTGAGTATGGCGTTACTACTATCTATGGGAACATGTCGCCGTTGAACAGTACCCTGGGCACATCCCATACGGCAACGCTCTCTAATCTTTCGCCTTCCACAACATATAACTATCGCGTGCGTTCCAAGGATGCCGCGGGCAATCTTGCCGTTTCGCTCAATCGTACGTTTACCACGCAGGCGTTGCCGGATACCACGCCGCCTGCTGCCGTTGTTGACTTTGCAGCTTCCAATATAACCGCGAATGCGGCAACGCTTGCGTGGAGCGCGCCCGCGGATCTGCCGGGCGGAGGCGCGGCCGCAAGTTACGATATCCGGTATTCCATGTCAATTATCACGGAACTCAACTTTGCGTCCGCGACTGCCGTAACGGGTGAGCCCGCGCCGTCCACTCCCGGAACAACACAGAATTATATCTTGGCGGGGCTTAACCCTTCCACAACCTATTACGCGGCAATTCGCTCTTCCGATAGCGCGGGGAACACGTCGCTTGTTTCCAATATAGTCAGTTTTGCCACGCAAGCGGCCGCGGATACAACGGCGCCCACTGCTCCCGCAAATTTGATGGCGGCTTCCGTTTCCACGTCGCGGATAGATCTCACGTGGAGCGCGTCGTCTGACAGCGTGGGAGTTACGGGTTATCGCGTGGAACGCTGCCAGGGGTCAACATGCGCGAACTTTGCGCAAATTGCCGCGCCAACGGTTACAAATTATGCAGACACGGGACTTGCGGTAAATACTACCTACCGCTATCGCGTGCGCGCGGTTGATGGCGCGGGGAATCTTTCCGCCTATTCTAACATTGCAAGCGCGGCAACAACAGACACTATTGCTCCCAGTGTTTCTATTACATCACCTGCGGCAGACGCCACGGTAGCCGGAACCATTGCCGTATCTGCTACAGCAACGGATAATGTAGGCGTAGTGGGTGTACAATTTCGTCTTGATGGCGCGAATCTTGGCGCGGAAGATACAACTGCTCCGTACAGCATTTCATGGAATACCGCTGGAGTCGCCGACGGCTCGCATATTTTGACGGCCCGCGCACGGGATGCGGCAGGGAATATAACTACCAGCAGCGGCGTTACGATGAATGTGCTGAATAATCCGCCGCCGGCGTTTGATTTCTCGCTTTCTAATGAGGGCGCTAAAAATGCTGCGCAAGGCGGATCGGCGGCAAACACAATTACCGCGACACGTGTGGCCGGAACTGCGGAGAGTGTTGCCTTTTCTGCAACAGGGTTTCCGAGCGGAGCGGCCGGCACGTTTTTGCCGACTAGCTGCACGCCGGGTTGTTCAACAACCTTAACTATTTCCGTGGGTGCTTCAACGCCGGTAGGGAAATATCAAATTACGGTGAGCGGTACAAGTGGTAGTCTTATAAAAACGACATCATTTGAGCTAACAATAACGCCGCCGCCGAGCAAAAAATTTAAGAATAATGATCGGGTGAAGGTAGTTCCCTCATCTAAGGCGAACAGCGCGCCGGTGTATAGTTCTGCAAGCATTTCGTCTACGCGCCTTACGGTACAGCCGGATGGCACGTTGGGAACCATTGTCGGCGGTCCCGTGCATGTGGATGGTGCGCATTGGTGGCAAGTTGATTACAATACAAGCGGCGGTATTGGTTCTGATATAGACGGCTGGAGCATAGAGGACGCGTTGGAGCTTGCAACGTTTGCCACGGGAGCAAAATTCGTGCCAAGTGTGGAAGGGAATACCGTTTCCACGCGGAATTTTACGGTGAACATTGTGGAGCGGACTAGTAGTACGACACTCTTTATCATTACCACTCAGCCGGATCAAGAAGAGAAACTTCCGCTCTCTACAGTAGAATCAAATCTTTTGGAAGGAACGTACAATCTTTTAGTGGAAGCCGCGGCATACTTGCGATCGTTCGTGCGCGATGTTGTCATATCTGCCAATACAGCCATCGCGTTGCCAAAGTTGCGGGGCGGAGATTTTAACAATGACGGCATTATCAATAGTTTTGACTGGTCCTATATGAACAGCAACAACAGATGGCTTTCTTCTGATTCTTTGGCTGACTTAAATGGTGACGGCGTGGTAAACACAATTGACTATAGTTTTCTCAATAAAAACTGGGGCAAATTCGGGGATTAATTAGCGCCGTGCGGCGCTCGCGGAACAACGCAGAACGAACGCGGAAATACGCAGAATTAAAAAATGATATATATGAAAAAAGTTTTACAATTAAACGCTTTTACATTTATCGGAACGTTTTTTTTCTTGCTCCCCATTTTCGCGAGCGCGGCAACACTTTCGGTAAGTCCTTTATCCGGTTCTTATACCGTAGATGACACCATTACGGTGCGTGTTTTTCTTGACACGGCCGGCGTTGCCATTGACGGCGTTGATCTGCACTATCTCCGGTATGATCCTGCCCTCTTAGAGCTTGAAGACAGTGACGGCACGCAGACAGGCGTGCAAGTGGCCGCTGCTTCCTTGATGCCGAATACAGTCTTGAATGTGGTTGATACAAATGCGGGCACGGTTGATTTTTCACAGCACACGGCTGGCGGAGAAAAATTTACCAGTAGCGGCGCTGAAACTTTAGCTACTATGCGCTTTCGCGTAAAGAGCGCCGGTGTCGCGACGCTTTCGTTTGATTTTACGCCGGGGGCAAGTAATGACACGAATGTGGTTGCCAATGTAACAGATTTGCTCACTACCGCAAGCGGCGCCTCGTACACGCTTTCTGCCGCAAGCAGCGGCGGCGGGTCGGAGTCATCCTCCGGTGGAGGTGGCGGCTCTTCTGGCGGCGGCGGTGGTGGAGGTGGTGGTGGGGGAGGTATTTCCACACCACCCCCACCATCCGGGTTTTCCGCCTTGGGCGGCCCGGAACAGATCCTCCTGCGTTGGAAGAATCCGGTAAGTTCCAACTTTGTGCGGGTGCGTGTTCTTCGCAAAGAAATGTCCGCGCCGCTGTCAACAAACGATGGCGCTATTATCTATGAGGGGAATGGGGGGGAATATACGGATACGGACGTTCTCGCTGGCACGCGCTACTACTATGCTATTTTTTCTCTGAACAGCGCGCTATATCCTTCAACATTTATTGTGGTATCCGCGGTACCCAATGAATTTACGGAGGCGGAAATCGTCGCTAAGGTTGCGGAAGAAGCTATGATGGTAACACAAGCAGTGGCGCCGCCGGCAGTCTCATTTACTTATCGCTTTACGCTGCCGCTCCAAGTGGGATCCACCGGAGAAGAAGTGCGCCAGCTTCAAAAGTTTCTAAATCTGCTTGGATTTGCTGTCTCCGTCTCCGGTGCGGGTTCCGGGGGGAATGAAACCACGTATTTCGGCCTGGCTACAAAAGACGCCGTCGCGCGCTTTCAGGCGCGGCATCTCACGGCAGTGCCCGTGGGAGATAGAGGGTTAGTGGGTCCCGCAACGCGCGCGAAGCTCAATGAGCTTGTTCCGACCGTATCCATGCAGCAGCCATCAGCTCTCACAACTCTAACAACTGTTTCCTATGCATTTACACGTGATCTTACCGTAGGCAGCAGGGGAGAGGATGTTTTGCAGTTGCAGAAGTTCCTCAACGCGCAGGGGTTTGTATTGGCGTCTTCCGGTCCCGGTTCCCCCGGCAGCGAGACGGACTTCTTTGGTCCTATCACCCAATCGGCAGTTGTTAGATTGCAGGAAGCATTTGCAGCGGAAATACTCGTACCTGTCGCATTGACGAAAGGCACCGGGTATTTCGGACCCTCCACACGCGCGAAAGTTCATGGGCTGATGGCGCGTGAAGCTTCATCGGAGGACATAGCATCCCTCCAATATCAAATATGGGTGGCGCAGGAGCAGGTGAATGCGTTGCTCAAACAGCTTGAGGCTCTCCAATAACCCTCTATTAACCGCTCACTCCTCCCTTTGGAAAAGGGAGGCTGGGAGGGATTTTATAATAAAACCATTTTAAAAAATCCCCCTTGCTCCCCCTTTTTTAAAGGGGGAAACCAACAAGCGTGAGCGATTACTGATGCGTTGGTTTGAATTTTGAGGAGAGTCTGGTACACTATATCCATGATCCAAAAACCATTTCAATTAACTTCTGAACAGAAAAGCGCTCTTGACCGTATAAGTCGGAAATATAATATCCGTTTTGTTATTTTGCATGGTTCTTACGCAAAGGGTTTCCCCCACATAGGAAGCGATCTAGATATTGCAGTAGTAGGCAATACGCCGTTCTCCTTTGATACAATACTTGAGCTCTTCGGCCCCTTTGGAACCATTTTCGGTAATAACCAAAATCGAGAACTTGATCTAAAAACACTTCACGGCGCAGATCCTCTGTTTCGGTACCTTGTGGCGCATGATGGCATTCTCTTATATGGCGATATCACCGATTTTAATGAATTTAAAGCGTATGCTGCGCGCGCTTACGAAGATTCCAAAAAGCTTTTTCATCTGGAAGAAATTATGGTAAAAAAACATAATGCATATCTTTTATCGTTATCTCAGCAACATGCTTGACCCCATTTTTATCAGAAGAAAGATTGCCCTGATACAAGAAGACCTCGATCATCTCGCGCCTCTTTATGAGATGACGTTTTCCGACGCTGCCAAAGATTGGACGCGATGGAATGCGCTTGAATGGGCGCTCGCAAAAATCATAGGACGCGCTATTGATATAAATCGGCATATACTTGCGGAATTAGGAGAGAAAAATATGCAACCGCCAAAAGATTATACAGAGTCATTCATATTGCTTAAAGAACTCGATATTTTCCCGAAAGTTTTTGTGTTAGAAATTGCAAAGAGCGCCGGGTTTCGAAACCGGATCATCCACGAATATAATGAAATAGACAAAAATCTCGTGTATAATACTATTGGGGAAGCTATTGAGCAATACACGCAGTATTGTTCCTATGTGCTTCAGTTTCTTGAATCTTTTTCAAAAGAAAATTCTGGAATAAAGCTCATGGAACGCAAAAATGTAAAATCGAAAAATGAAATATAGTAATATAAATATTAAAAGAATTTTATGCTCTCTCGTAAGCTGTACTTTTTCGTTTTCACCCCGTTAGAAACTTTTTTGATATGCAACGTTCTCAAAAAGTAAAGATAAATTTCTTTCCTATAAAAATAATACTACTATCCTTGTTTCTAACGGGGTTAAGTTTTACGTTTGTTTTTGCCCAAGACCCCATACAAATCCCGCTGGGATCATACGGGGCAGGCATCACCACCGGCCTCGCCCCATTACAATACTGGAAATCTTCAACTCAAAAGTTTTTTAGAGAGTATGTTGCTATCCCATCCGCCAATGCACAAACCGCGGATATTGTAACGGGGTTAATAGGCCACTGGAAGTTTGATGAGGGGTCAGGAACTACGGCGAGTGATTCAAGCGGCAATAACAACACAGGCACGCTTACCAACGGCCCCACATGGACCACGGGAAAAATCGGCGGCGCCCTGGATTTTGACGGGATTGATGATTATGTAGATGCTGGTTCTGCCGCCGTCCTTGACAATATACGCCCTATCACCATTTCCGCATGGATTTATCCCCGCTCCCATGGAGAAGGAGACGGCGGCCGTATCATTTCAAAACAAGACACAACCGGAAGATGGACACTCCATCTCAATACAACTCGCCGCCTGTTGTTTCATAAGGACTTCAGCGGCTCAAGCGAACTGAATCGTGCTACCGCAGGAAGTGCCATCACGTTTAATGAATGGCAGCATGTGCTTATTACATGGGATGGATCTTCCCAAGCCGCCAATGTCCACATATATCGTAACGGGGTAGAGACGGGCTATTCCACTACGGTTAATGGCGTTGATCCGCCAGACGATGATGCCAGTTCCATTGTCCGTATCGGCTCACGGAGCGGAGGTCAGAATGTTTTTGACGGCCTTATTGATGATGTTCGCATTTACAACCGCATCCTCTCTGCCGCAGATGTCCAGGCGCTTTATACGCTTAAATCCGGATCATCTGATTCCATCCCGCTTTCCATTTTTTCTACCTACTATGTGGCTGCCACCGGGAGCGACGCCCGCACTTGCAGCCAAGCAACGAATAACAGCACGCCATTGCGCACCATCAAAGCCGGGGCAAACTGCGCCCAAGCCGGAGATACGGTACTGGTTAGAGGGGGAACGTATGCCGAGCAGATCTCCCCGCCCCGTTCCGGCCAAGCAGGAGCATTGATTACGTTCAAGCCCGAACCAGGCACGGGTGTAGTTACTTTGGCAAATCCTTCAACCTCACAAGCGTCGACTGCCGTATTCACATTGCAGGATCGGAGTTATATCCGCATCGAAGGCTTCCGGTTTGCGAATTTTTCCTATGGATTCGCGATTCACATCGTTAGCACCGAGTCTGACCATACCGTCTTGCCCTACCGCGCGCAGGGCAATGTCATCGTCGGCAATACCTTCACGAACATCGGGAACCCGAGCGTGGACAAGGAATGGATACGCGCCGCGATTCGGATCGGCTATGCCGGCCCGGATAACATCATCCAGGACAACAGCTTCACGAATGTGTACGGCAGTAGCATTCGGTGCTTCGGATGTTTTGAAAATCTCATCACCGGCAACCAGATTTCGCAACAGCGATCCAAAGCGGTATCCTGGAATTCCCGCCAGTTCGCGGCGGGGATCACGTTTGGCGGGGAAGACAAGTCATTTCCGACCGATGCCGAACAGGAACGCACCAAAGGGAGGGACAACGAGATTACCTTTAACCAAGTGTTTCAGTTCGCGCAGGATGCGACAGAGTACCAGGCCAACGGCATCTGGTGCGATGTGAACGGGGATGAAAACATCGTGCGGGGAAATCGGGTTCACGGCTTGGAGAATGGGAACGGAATTTTCATCGAGGCGCACTGCGATGCCAACCGCATCGAGGAAAACATCGTGTATCGGAACGGGGACAGCGGCTTTACCACCGTGTCCTATTGGATCGGGGAGCCTTCCTGGGACAATCGGTGGATCAACAATGTATCCTTCGGCAACGGCTTGGCGGGTTTTGCCTTCTTAAAAACCGGCCGGAATGTTATCAAGAACAACATTGGGTTTAACAATGGGCGCGCCGAGATTCTAGTTTCGGATGTAACCGCTCAAAATGGGGGAAATATTTTCCGGAACAATCTTTGGTTTGATTCCGCAAGTTCGCTCGTCGGCATCTACAACGACCCCAATCGCCCGGAGATATCGGATTCGGCGACCCCAAACCTTACTTTTGATCAGTGGGTAGCCAAATCTGGGGAGACCGGGGCGCTCTCTGTAAATCCGCAATTTATTTCCATTGCCTCCAATGTTGAAGACTTTCACCTTCAGCCCACATCACCCGCTATTGGTGCCGGTGAAGGCGGGGTGAATATGGGTGCTTATCTGACGCAGACAGGAGTATTTCTTATCGGCGACCTCAACAACGACGGCATCGTGAATGCCGCTGATTGGTCGCTGATGGCGTCTGTGTGGTTTACCAACGACCCGGTGGCTGATCTCAACAAGGATGGGTTGGTGAATAGTATTGATTTCGGACTCATGAATAGGAATTGGGGTAAGACACAGTAAAAAGGCGCATTGCTGCATGGATGATAAGGAAGTAAAAATCAAAAAACTCAAAGAATATTTTGAGCAGCGCGAAGATGTAGTTATGGCGTTCCTGTTTGGCTCGCAAGCGACAAAACGTTCGCACACAGGTTCTGACTGGGATATTGCGGTGTATTTCAAACCTTCATTGTATGGGGAGCTGGAGGTCGCAAAAGAGTTCGCAGGCGTTTCTGATATATGGGGATATGTTGAGCGCTTAGTGGACGCCAATGTTGATCTCCTTGTGCTTAATCGCGCAAAACCATCGCTTGTCTTTTCTATTTTGAACACCGGAACTCCCCTTGGCATCAAAGATCGCGCGTTGTATCTCCATCTGCTTATAAAAACACATTATGAAGCGGTTGATTTTTGGAATTTTGTGCATGATTTTTGGAAAATACGGGAACGTTCCCGTTCACTGTCGCCCGAGGATAGAGCAACGCTAATTGAGCATTTGGTATTTTTGGAGAATGAGTGGAAAGATTTCGAGCACCTAAAAGGAATGGAATGGAGCACCTATGCCAATGAAAGTGATCGTAGTGCGCGAAGAAATATGGAACGTTGGGTCGAGAATCTCGTTATGGTATAGCAATGTTAAAACAAAATGGGGCTTTTTGACCCAGAGATTTCAAGGAAATATTGCGTATATACAGCATAATTCCTTCAAAAACTGCCGAGATCAAATCCGTCATTTTGTTTTTAAGGGGCTATATCTTTGGATATCGCAAAGATTATTCTTGCCGCCGAAGGGAGAGATGTTCCGCAAACATACAAAGAAACACTGCGCTCTCTCGCCGCTCTTTACTTTGATTCCTCGTTTACGGGTGCGTTTGCTTCCTATGCGGACTTACGCAATCTCATAGCGCATGAATATTTGGATTATCGGTGGGAGAGCATTCACAAATTTATTGCAAGCGCGGAGACCATATATCCTCGCCTTATTGAGAAAATAAAAACATTTGTTGAATAACTTATTTAACACTACATCAAAGCTCCGCATACACAAAAAGTGTCTTAACCACAGATATGTAGCGGTACAGTATTTTCAGGACTGAACAGTTGTTACTCCCTCGCTACCATGATACTATGCAGGCATGCCCACCATTCAACAAAAACAATTGCCAAAAAAAGAATTACAACGCTTGGGCGTTGAAGTCGTCTATCTGTTTGGTTCGCAGGCAGAAGGGATTGCGGGACCTGCGAGCGATATTGATATTGGGCTTGTCCTTAAAAATTCTATCCCAAAACCAAAGCCCGTTACCGCATTGTATAATGACGTTTTCCACATCTTGGAAGATTGTTTTGATATGAGTAATTTCCGCACCATGGACGTGGTATTCCTTCAACGCGCGCCACTTGAGCTTCAATGCGATGTTGTTCGGCATGGCAAGGTGTTGTTTGAATCATCTCCCGATGTCCGCATGCAGTATGAGGAACGGGTACAGATGCTGTATCGGGACTTCAAGCCGTTATTGAAACAATTTAACGAGGTAATCCTTCAGCGTGTATGAAACAGCTTCCCCTTAAATCCCAATCCATTATTCCCCGTATAGACGGTATTACAAAAGACATCAAAAAATTGCGGCATCTATCCTCTTTGCCGAAAGAAGATTTTTATAATATGGAAAATAATCATTACGATGTCGCAAAACTGCGTCTTCGGGAAGCGCTGGAAGGTGTCTTTAACATTGGCGCACATGTACTTTCTCGCATAGAAGGTGGTCGTGCAACGGAATATAGAGAAATTGCGAAAAAGCTTGGCGAACACGGCATTGTAGAAAAAGAGTTTGCCGACAAAGAATTGTCGCAAATGGCGGGATATCGCAATCGTCTCACGCACTTCTACGCGGAAATTACACCATATGAACTATATAATATTATAAATAACAATCTAGGAGATTTTGAAACATTCCTCGCTGCCGTAAAAAACGTTCTTGAACATCCGGAGAAATACGATCTTTCCATTGAATAAAAAGCACTTGTATGTCACAGTCATGTTTTATCCCCACCTCCCCCCTTCCCTCGCAAAAAAATGGTATAATGGAAACATCTACCTACAAGGTTGTAAAAACAATTAATAAATAACACTATGTTTATATTACATTCCGAGTATCTAGTCGCTAAGCATCTATTTCTCGCTCTTTTCGTAAGTGCTGCGTTGATCTCCATCCATTTCTATCAATTCCCACTAATTACCTTATGGAATTGTTAAGGGACTATTTTGCAAAAGGCCTTAAGGGCAAAAGGTTATTGTTTCCAACATTCTTACTGGCCATGACATTTTTAAACCCCGTCGTGCCGAATTCATTTGCCGCAATCATTTATTTTGAATCCGGGGCAGAAAAGGGTTGCCCAGGGGAGTGGAGTCCGAGCTCCCAATGTCAAGCCACGAACAATGGATTGGTAGAGTCTGTCCCAAGCCCGGCCCCGGTTCGCAGCGGCACATACAGCTTCAAACATCCGGTGGATCCATCTATAAGCGATCAAACAGGGAAGCTGGCATTACCGGACTCCGATGAGCTCGATGTCGCCCTCAACGGGGGTTCCGGGGAAGCGTATTTCTCCGCATGGTTTTATCTGGATGAAGGGTTTATCCAGAATGTGAATGCAAATTCAATGCTTATGCAATGGAAGCTGGGGCGCCCAAAATATCTGGACCCTATTTCTGGGGCAATAAATCCAAAGGCAATGGTGCGCGTCACAGGCATCAATGGAATCCGCCAGATCTATGTCACCGTGTGGTGGGGAACAGGAAACGAAGTTTTCAGATATAACCAAACTTCCCCCAAATCCTTTCCGGTTCAGCAATGGGTTCATGTTGAAACTTATTACCGGACTTCAGGGACCAACGGCCAAATCAGGGTCTGGCAAAATGGGGAAGAAATCTTCAACATCTCTGGAATTAACACACTCACCAAAGAGCTTGGGGATAACACCCAATCACAGAACACGACGTTATACTATGGAATAGGCGCCTATATGCTCTCTGGGACCCCTGCTGGGCTATATATTATGTATACAGATGACTCAATAATCACGGATTATCAAATTTCGGCAACACCACCGCCAGTAGGGCCTGTCGGCTACTGGCCCTTTGAGGAAGGGGCGGGGCAAACTGCGCAGGACGCCTCCGGAAACGGAAACACCGGGACACTTATAGCAATGTTAAAACAAAATGGGGCTTTTTGACTCAGAAAGTGTCCACAAACCCCTTCTACTGCAGCTTTCCTGCTTTGGCTGCTACGGCGTCAGGCTGCGTAAAACAGCATTTCACCGTAGCGTTGCTACGCCTTATGCCGTTTTACTTGCCTTCCTTGTATCAGCTCAAAGCAGGAAAGCTTCGCTACGAAGGGTTTGTAAACACTTTCTTAGATATTTGGATACCTATACATTTCCTGCTTGCAGTAGTTCCCGAATAAAAAAGCCCGGAAAGCCATGTTTAGTCAGTACCACTTGACTTTTTTAGTGCTGTTCCTATACACTGGAATTAGCACTCTTTGGTCGAGAGTGCCAATAATATAAATTAAAAATGCAAAATGAAAAGTGAAAAATTATGGAAAGAAATGTTTTTGCAAAGCAAAAACATTTCCTCATTAATTTTTATTTTTACATTTTAATTTTTGCATTTGAGCGAAGCGAACATATGGCTAAAATGGAAATACAGCCGCTTGGCGATCGTGTGCTCATTGAGCCGATGGACGCCAAATATAAGGAAGGGAAGACGGCTTCCGGCATTGTCATCCCGGATACGGCCGAGAAGGAACGGCCGGAGCAGGGAACGGTGATTGCCGTGGGTCCCGGCCGCCGGAACGAGGACGGCAAAGTGGTTCCGGTGGGAATCAAAAAGGGGCAGGTGGTGTTGTTCACCAAATACGGCCCCAGTGAAATCAAGGTCGAAGGAAAGGAATATCTCATAGCGAGAGAGGAAGACATCCTCGCTGTAATTGAATAAATTCAATTACAGCTAAATTAAAAATGCAAAGTTCAAAATGCAAAATTAAGGTGTCCCGACCCGGGTCGGGACTATCAATAATCGCGCGAAGCGCGAAACCATCACTTTGAACTTTTAACTTTGAACTTTGCATTTGAGCGAAGCGAACATATGGCAAAACAAATTGTATTCGGCTTAAAAGCGCGTGAAGCGTTGAAACGCGGGGTAGATACGCTGGCAGACGCGGTGAAAATTACGTTGGGCCCTAAAGGGCGCAATGTGGTGCTTGACAAGGGCTACGGCTCACCTACTATTACCAATGACGGCGTTACCATAGCCAAAGAAATTGAACTGGAAGACAAAGTGGAAAATATGGGGGCGGAGATAGTAAAAGAAGTCGCTACTAAAACAAACGATGTCGCGGGTGATGGCACTACAACCGCCACGCTGTTGGCGCAGGCGATAGTCGGCGAAGGATTAAAAAATATTGCGGCGGGCGCATCCCCCGTGGGCATCCGCCGCGGCATTGAGCGCGCGACGGAAGTAGTCGTTAAGCGCTTGAAAGATCTCTCCATTCCAATCTCTGCTTCCAAGAAAAGCGAGATCGCGCAGGTGGCGACTATTTCGGCAAAAGACCGCGCCATTGGCGACAAAATTGCCGAAGTTATCCAACAGGTAGGGAAAGATGGTGTGGTAACGGTGGAGCAGTCGCAGACGTTCGGCATTGAGCACGAAATAGTGGAAGGCATGCAGTTTGACCGCGGGTATGTCTCGCCGTATATGATCACGAACGCCGAGCGGATGGAAGCAATTTATGAAAACCCGTATATTCTTATCACGGACAAAAAGGTATCCGCAATAAACGATATTCTTCCGCTTTTGGAAAAACTTGCCAAGACGGGCAAGAAAGAGCTCGTAATTGTTGCGGACGATGTAGAGGGCGAGGCCTTGGCGACCCTGGTGGTCAACAAGCTCCGGGGCATATTCCACACGCTGGCGGTAAAAGCGCCCGGGTACGGCGATCGCAAGAAGGAAATGCTGGAGGATATCGCGGCAGTAACGGGTGGGCGCGTTATTGCCGAGGAAGTGGGCCTGAAGCTGGAGAATGTGGAACTTGATATGCTGGGCGAGGCAAAACGCGTTATTGCAACCAAAGACAACTCGACCATCGTGGGCGGTAAGGGAAAGAAACAAGATATTGAAAAGCGCATAAGCCAGATTCGCATGCAGCATGACAATGCTACCTCCGAGTTTGACAAAGAAAAACTGCGCGAGCGCGCGGCAAAGCTATCCGGCGGCGTGGCTGTTATCCGCGTGGGAGCGGCAACCGAAGTGGAGCAGAAAGAAAAACAGCATCGTATTGAAGATGCGGTGTCCGCCACGAAAGCGGCTATTGATGAAGGCATTGTGCCTGGCGGCGGCGTCGCGCTTATTCGGTGTCTGGACGCGCTCGGCAAACTTATGGAAGAGAAGGGCGGCCTTACGAAAGATGAAATGGTAGGCGTGGATATTATGCGCAGAGCAATCTTAAAGCCGCTTATGCAGATTGCGGACAATGCCGGCGTAGCCGGAGAAGTGGTGGTAAACGAGGTGGAGAAGAAACGTGGCAACGTGGGTTACAACGCGGCTACCGGCGAGTATGAAGATCTGGTGGAGGCGGGCATTATAGACCCGGCCAAGGTAACGCGCTCGGCGGTACAGAACGCCGCATCTGCGGCGGCGATGCTATTGACCACGGAAGTGGTGGTCGCGGAATTGCCGAAGAAAGAAACGCCGGCAATGCCCGGCGGCGGAATGGGCGGCGGCATGGATATGGGATATTAGCGCCGCAATACAATAATGGCAATAAAATAAATACGCACGGCGTCGCGCGTATTTATTTTATGCACACCCTTTCCGTTCCGCATTGCGTACCGTGATGATACAATACACGCATGGAAAACCAATATAGCGAGCAGGATAGAAATGTTCCTGGGGAGGAATCTCCGAAGACGGACGAGCTGTTTTCCATGCCGATGAACGGCGATGACAACAGTGAGGGAGGGCAACAAAACAATAAAATAAAACTAGCCATTGTAATTCTTGCAGGATTGTTATTTCTGGGGGGTGCCGCGTACGGCGGGTGGTGGTATTACAGCGCTCCTGCGCGTACGTATGACGAGGCGCTTGCCGCCATAACGGATATACAAAACGCTTCGTATCGGATTGTTGTGGTATTGGAGGCGGCGGGTAACAATAACAAGGTTACGGAGGAGCAGCAAATGTTATTTCCGCGTTTGATAGAGCGCTCCTGAGTTCTGCCAATTTTTGATGAAACCGAAGGTTTGATCGTCTCGAGCGAG
>CAYZNS010000016.1:0-27054 GCA_964479945.1 uncultured Candidatus Saccharibacteria bacterium | reverse complement strand
CGAGTCCCCGTCTATTCCTTTGAGTTTTAGCCTTGCGGCCGTACTTCCCAGGCGGATGACTTAACGCGTTAGCTTCGCCGCTGGAAGGGTCGATACTTCCAATAGCTAGTCATCATCGTTTAGGGCGTGGACTACAAGGGTATCTAATCCTTTTTGATCCCCACGCTTTCGTGTTTCAGGGTCAGGTATGCGCCAGCGAGTTGCCTTCGCCTTTGGTGTTCCCCACGATATCAACGGATTTCACTCCTACACCGTGAGTTCCACTCGCCTCTCGCACCCTCCAGCCGTGCCGTTTCCTGCCCGGCCCCTGGGTTAAGCCCAGAGATTTAAAGCAGGACTAACACAACCCCCTACACACCCTTTACGCCCAGTTAATCCGGACAACGCTTGGACCCCTCGTATTACCGCGGCTGCTGGCACGAGGTTTGCAGGTCCTTATTCCTCCGGTACAGTCATCGAAATTCCTCCCGGAGAAAAGCGGTTTACGTCCCGAAGGACTTCATCCCGCACGCGGCGTCGCTCGGTCAGGCTTTCGCCCATTGCCGAAGATTCTCGACTGCAGCCACCCGTAGGTGTATGGCCCGTGTCGCAGTGCCATTGGTGGGGATCGGGCTCTCACCCCCCCTAGCCGTCATCGCCTTGGTAGGCCATTACCCTACCAACTAGCTGATAGCCCGCAGGCCGTTCATCAACCGGAAAAGATTGCTCTTAACCTTTACTGGTAACCATTCAATAGTTACGAACTTCTTACAAGCAATGCAAAATGCAAAGTTCAAAATGTAAAATTACAGTTCAAAATTTTAAAATTTTACATTGTCATTTTGCATTTTAATTTTTGCATTTTAAATTCATACACATTGAATGATTACCAGGCTATCGAGTATTATCCAATCTTTCGATTGGTTATCCTCGTGTTGACGGTACGTACCCACGTGTTACTACCCCGTTTGCCACTGTCGTGCCTCACTACCGTTCGGCACTCAAATGCAAAATTTAAAAATCAAAATGCAAAATTTTTGTGTCGCTTCGCGACAATTTTATATGATCATTCCGGCGCAGCCGAAATACCATAATTTTTAACTTTGCACTTTACATTTTGCACTTAGGGAGTGCTGAGCGATAGCGAGGCACGACCGTTTGACTTGCATGCCTTATCCACGCCGCCAGCGTTCGTCCTGAGCTAGGATCAAACTCTCAATAAAGATGAGAATTGTAATCTCATTGATCCCGGAACAATAGGACAGATATTCAACTTAAGTGTTTTGTGGTTATATAGTTGTCAAAGACCGGTCGCGATATTCTGTCTTTATAGTATAGGAAATAAAAAAAAGCGCGTCAACCCCGTGAAATACGCTCTATTTCAGCTCTTCGGCAACACGTTTTATAATCTCATCCGGCGTATGCTCCGCCTTTACCAGATAATCGGCGGCCCCTAACTTTTTGACGCGCTCGCGCTCTTCGGGATTGTCCAAGTTGGAGGCAATAATCACCGGAATGGATCTTAGTACAGTATCTTCTTTCATGCGTTTTAAGATCTCGTGCCCTTCCATACCAGGAAGTAAAAGATCCAGAAGTATAAGATCCGCATGTTTTTTTTCTAAAATGGAGAATGCCTCCTTTCCGTCTATCGCGCGCTCAACGGCAAAACCGGCTTTCTCCAGCTTAAGCGCCATGATATCCTGCAGAAACGTGTCATCTTCTATAATAAGGACCGTCTTTTTACGAGGGTTAGTTCTTTCATCCATAGTATAAGTATAGAAAAATTGAGCGGATAAATGCAAACTCAGAATTCAGTTTTGTGTTTCCTTCGCCATTCTTCTATCCTTTTATGATCCCCGGATTTTAGTACGCCGGGGATTTTATATTTTTTCCCATTGTACTCAAAAACTTCCGGCCGCGTATAGACAGGCACGCCGACGCCATACCGCCGTTCCTCCAACGATTCTTCTTTTCCCAAAACACCCGGAATGTGGCGGCTTACGGCATCCAGCACCACAAGCGCTGGTAACTCACCGCCTGTTAATACAAATGGTCCTATTGACAAAGGTGTAACTCGTAACTCGTAACTCGTAACTCGTAAAATTTTTTCCAGGCGCGCGTCTATGCCTTCATAATGCCCCGCGATTAAAATTATGCGGCCGTATTTTTTGGAAAATTGCCCTGCCTGTTTTGCATCAAACGGTATGCCATCGGCTGAAGTTATTAATGTCAAACACTTAGTGTCTGACAGATTGTCAGACACTAAGTGTTTGACATGGTTTACCGCTCGCACTATTGGCTCAATTTTGAGCACCATTCCCGGTCCGCCTCCATACGGCTTATCGTCAACCGTCCGATGCTTGTCATCCGTAAAATTCCGCAAATTGTGCACATGCACGTCCAATAGCCCGCGTTCACAAGCGCGTTTTATTATGGATTCGCTCAAATAGGCATTAATGATTTCGGGAAATATTGTGATTATATCAAAGCGCATGGTTGACTGTATGATGCATTATATATAAAGTATTAAACAAACAGACGAAGGGAGTGATATGCCATGTTGACTTATTTTCTTCATTTTTTCTTTGCATTGCTGGTTATAATAAGTCCACTTGTTGGACTTGGCATTACCGCAGTATTTCTCTTTGTGGCAGCCGGCTATGCACCCCATGTCTCTATGATTGATAGAATCATGTTTGGATTAGCTTCCATTATTACATTTCTGGGTAGTCTTGAGCTAATCCGATTCATGTTCCTAAAACGGCATTAACCAAAAAACCGTGCTACCACTGTAGCACGGCCTTTTGTTTTTCACTACCCCACCAATGAATATATTGGTGGGGTAGTTTACGAGTGATTTATAATTTCAAATCATCTACCACTTCGTCTATGCCTCTGCGACCTCCTGATATACGTGCGCCATCTCTATCAACGCGTCCGCCTTCGGGTTCCTCAATTTTGAGGTTTACGCGGGCATTGTTCTTAATGCCTACCACGCGAAGGAGCGTGCGGATTGCTTTGGCAGTATTCCCGTTGCGGCCTATGATCTGACCCATATTGGTCGGATCAACTTTGAGCGTCAACAGAACGCCCATCTCGTCAACCTTGCGGTCAACCTTTACGGCATCCGGGCTGTCTACCAATGCTTTAACGACGTATTCAAGGAAATCTTTATCGGAAAATTCCATGAATGTTTCGTTCCATTAGTCCCTGTAATATACTGAAATTCGACCATTTCTGTTTACTATGCTGACATTATAGCATGTCTTATAGGACAAGTCAAGCTGCCGCTACCGGTTCCGTTGGTGCTTCAGCTTTCACTTCCTGTTCCGGAACCGCCTTCTTTAATTTAGACGGCGGTACTACGCTGCGCTTCGGGGCGTTAATTATACTCTGCGACACAAGCAGATTATGTACGGTGTCGGACGTCTGGGCGCCCTTAGAGATCCAATGGACTATGCGTTCTTTTTGAAGCGCCAAAGAGCCCTTGTGCTGCGGGTTGTAGGAACCCAAAATTTCCTGAAAGCTGCCGCTCTGCGGCCCGCGGCGGGAATCCACAAGAACAACCCGGTAAGCCGGATTGTTGCGCTTTCCTACCCTCTGTAAGCGAATAACAAGCATAGAAAAAGCCTACCATGCGGCAGGCTTGAGTGCAAGACTGGTTTATGCTATCTTTCTGTCCGGCGCGGCTTGGCCTCTGTGCCATTGACCAACTTTTCCTTGCCTTCTATAATTTCCCACCCCTGTCTCCGAAAACTTTGTTGCTGCGCTTGCACGGATACGGGCATGCCCATCTTAAGGCAGACATACGGCTGCATGCCGATGATAACCGAAACTTGCGTTACGGTATGACATGCAGGACAATAGAAAACCATGTTGCCATCTTTCTTTTCTCTTGCCATGCTAAACCTCCTTGAATTGTTTTGTATGATACTATCATACAAAACAGTATGAGTCAAACGGCACCCCGTTTTTCTGACATCTGTCAAATACACAATTGTCAGACACTTAGTGTTTGACAGATTCAGAGACCTGTGCGGCCTCCCCAAACTGCAGTGACAGCAGGCGCGAGATGCCGTCGGATCCCATCGTTACGCCATAGAGCACACCTGCTTCTTTCATGGTGGCGCGGTTATGGGTTATAACAATAAGCTGGGTCTTGCCGCTCAAATTAGTAAGCATGGCGGCGTATCGTTGCGAGTTTGCTTCGTCCAGCGCGGCATCGGTTTCGTCCAGCACCAAAAACGGCGGCGGATTGACAAAACTCATGGCGAACAGCAGCGCGATAGACGTAAGCGCGCGCTCGCCGCCGGAGAGCATATCCAGATTTTTCACGCGCTTGCGCGGAATATCAACCGTTATATCAACTCCAAGTTCTTCTTTACTTGGAAGCTTAACTTCTACATTGTCTTCACTTTCTTTTGACGGTAATTTTATAAGCATTAATGTAGCGCTCCCCCCGCCGAACATTGACTCAAACAAAGTGTTGAACTCGCCGTTGATTTTTTTGAGCCCCTCGGAGAAATTGCGCCCCAGCTCCTCTTCCAGCTCCTGCATAAGATTTCGGAGGGAAACTTCAGTTTTTTGAAGATCATCCAATTCTTTGGCAAGAAATGAATCCCGCTCTTCCACTTCTTTAAATTCCCGCACCACTTCCGGATTAATGCCCCCCGCTTCTTCCAGTTTAATCTTCAAGCGTTGGATAGCGTTGCGCGCCGTATCCCGTTCATTTCCCTGCCAAGATACACTTGGACGTCCGGTTTCCAAGTGTACTATATCGCCGTACACACGCGCTTCTTCCCGCTCGCGCGCAAACTCTTCCTGCCGCATGCGTATATGTTCCCATTCCACCTCAAGCGTACGCAGAGCATCGCGAACTTGGAACAATGCTTCCTGCTTTTGGCGGAGCGTATTCTGGTCTGCCGTCAAAGACGCGTGAGAAGATTGTTGACGCTCTTCCATTGCACCTTTTACCGCAAGTTGTTGTCGGCGCTCTTCTTCCAACTCCCGCACGCGCTGCAATTTATGGTCCCGTTCTTTTGCCACGTTTGCCTGCTCGTCTCCGGTATGCGATGCGGAAGCAGATGGTCCTCCGGTAAGGCGCGAAAGAAAAGACTCTATTTGCGTTTTTAATCTAGCCAATACTTTGCGTACGCTATCAAGTGAATCGCTGTCAAGCGCTTGTTCTACCAGCGAGAGAATGGAGGTATATTCCCTGCCTATTTCTTCGCTTGAAATGCTTGTGGCTTGACCCGATTCCCCCTTGACCGCGGGACGCGATAGCACTGCCAGCTGCCCTTCCATACGGCCGATATCCCGCTCCAAAGATCTTCGTTCCATGTCTATTTCTTCCAGACGGCGCGAAAGCGCGGACCACTCGGCGGGAAGCCCGCGCATGGTTTCGTCTTGCCGATGCGTTACGTTCGCGCGGAGAATCTCAACTTCTTGGTTTGCCGCGGCATGCGTTTCTTTCAGCGGCCGCGCGCGTTCCTGTAAAGCGGCTTCATGCGCTTTGAGCACAGCTTCTTCCCGGGAAAAATAATCATGCAGAGCCACGATGAGTTCCTGCCGCAATTTCTCGGACGCTTCCACCTTTTTCGCCTGCTCGCGTAGAAACCGCATGTGCGGCTGGATCTCGCGGCGCAGCATGCCGACCTCGCGCATGTTCTCTTCCGTGGCGGCAAGTTTGCGTTCCGTCTCGGCTTGCTTACTATGATATATCCGCAAACCGAGCGCGTCTTCTATCATGGTTTTGCGTTCGCGTGCGGAAGCATAGAGAATGCGATCGGCTTCCCCTTGGCTTATGATGTGATGCCCCGACCCGCCGATGCCTACGTTGCTCATAAGTTCAATGATGTCTTTGAGGCGTACTTGTGAATCATTCAGACGATATTCATTTGCGCCGTCGCGATATACTTCGCGCGAGACGGTAACTTCCGAAAAATCCAGCGGAAATATTTGGCTCGTGTTGTCAAACGAGATAGCAACGCGGGCTTTGCCCAGTTGGGAGGCGCTATTTGATCCGTGGAAAATTAAATCCTCTCCGCGCTTGCCGCGAAGCGATTTTAAAGATTGCTCGCCCAAAACCCACCGGATTGCCTCCGACACGTTTGACTTCCCCGACCCGTTCGGCCCCACAATAGCCGTAATGGGCGCGTCAAATTCCAGTTCAACTTTTTTGCCGAACGATTTGAACCCGGAGATTTCTAGTTTTTTTAGGATCATTGATATGAATTATGGAAAAAAGGAAATATCCTTATTTTACAATGATTTTTCTGGTAGTACTTGACATAATAATAATAATACGCTATACTCCCCATTAGATTAGAAATTTCATAGGAGGTTTTATGAAAGAGAACATGAACAAAAGCCGTTGTTGGGAGAATCTATTGATCCAGGGGCGGAAATCCGCCGTCTCGGGGTCAACATATCGGCCCTGCGGGGCATATTTGATCAAGAAACCAGATAGTCAATATGGCGACCCTGGTCATTGCCCCAACAAGAGGCACCACCAATTCGCCCGCAACTAACACATATCCCTCCTCCAAGACCCGCATTCCACGCGGGGTCTTTACTTTTTATACCATAAACCCCCGCGCTGTGCAGGGGTTTTTACTTTCAAAATTATTTTCGCGCTTCCAAAAGTGCCACGCGTTTCTCCAGTTTTTCAAAATCTTCGTAGTCAATTTTGCGGCGAAGACCGTCTTCCACATGCCCAAGCCGAATATTTATTTCTGTCATCTTCACATTCATTAGCATTATTTGTTTTTTGATTTCGTTTATCTAACGCGTATGTGCCTTCAAAACATCCATAATAGACTTATGCTGCTCCGCAATAAGCTCAATCTTTTTATCAAAATCCTCGACAAGCGTACCAATATAACCTTTCATATCTTCCGAGAAAGTTTTTCTCTGTTCATCCAATAGCTTTTTAATTTCTGAATTCGCCATATGAAATAGTATAACAGCTCAGTGGAAATAAGATCAATATATGCTACAATTACGTTATATTCCCATGTCCTTTACTTGCAATAACCTGCCATACACAGAGGTTACGAACAAGATTACGCGCGTGCGAAACCATGTGCCGAGTTTGGCACGTCCGTTGGTTTGCCTGCCGAATATTCATCCTAAAAGCGGGTTGGAATCCCCGCCGCAGTTTGTGGCGGCGACTAGAGATGTCATAATCCCCCAGCTCTCGGCCCCCGCTATGAATTGCGGTATGAGCATATTTAAAACATCACTTACAAAAGATGATTTTTCTGAAAAATTTTTGCGGGAATTTGCAAAAAATCTCCGCGCGGGCGTTCGTCCGTGGATCGGCAGATGGAGAACAGCGCTCCAATGGTTCGGGTTTTACCAACGGCCCGCAACAAAATACGACCTCTCCAAACAAGAACTTGCCGATATGTTTCTCCACGGCGCGCCTGCCGCACTTCGTCGCTACAATTGTCCAACCTCCGAGGTTGGACAGATGGAATATGGAGGATGCGTGCTGTCCGAGGAAGAAAAACGCGGTATGGATCTTTCCCGTCTTGTTCCCCGCTCCGCTTGGATAAACGGCCTGCATGAAATGGGTTATAATTTTGGCGGGAATCATTTTCTTGAATTTCATTATGTAGAGAATATCATCGATGAAGATACCGCACGCGCATGGGGGTTACATGCAAATCAAATCCTTCTCTTGTATCATGGCGGCGGCGGGCATGCGACGTATCACCTCGGCCGGTATTTTGGCAGACGAGAAAAGAATACATCGTTTGAAAAAATAGCGCTCTTTTGGCTTAAACTGTTTTTCCATTTTAGCTCATGGGAAGGCATTAAAAACTTCCGCGCGCGATGGCACGCATATTTTTCCCGCATGCCGTTTCCCGCTATCGCGCTCAACTCACCCGAAGGGCGCCGCCTTATGCAATCAATAAAAATAGCTCTCAATTACGGCTACGCCTTCCGCGCGACCCTTCTGCGGCGTATTATAGACGCAATGCCGCAGAATAAAAGTGCCAAAGTATCTTTTTTGTGGGACGCGGCGCATAATAGCATAATGGAGGAGGAAATGGATGGCGAGAAACTTATTGTCCACCGGCAGGACGCCATGCGCGTATTTCCCGGAAAGCCCGTTATGATAGCGGGTTTCAACACGCTCTCTTATCTCGGTGTCGGGCAGAATAATACCGAAGTAACCATGCATTCCGCAACGCCATCCGCTGGAAAAACAATTTCGCAGTTTGAGAAAGAAGGCAAGAGCAAACCGGATTTCACGCATTTCACGCTTGTCAGCAAGCGAAAAGAGCCGGAGTTTCGTCGTGAATCGCACCGCGCATCGGAAGGATTATTTGCGGTTACGAAAGAATTGGAGGATGCAGGGATTGTAAAACCGGTAGCGTATTTGCGGCCTGTTGGGTTGATTAAAGGACACTGAGATAATGCAAAATGTAAAAATCAAAATTCAAAATTAAGGTATTCCGGCTACACCGGAATAAATATATAATCTGCGAGCAAAGCTCGCACAAAAATTTTACATTTTGATTTTTACATTTTACATTTTTAACATGGAACCAATAAAAGAACTTCGAGAACAACTGCAAAAAGAAAAACTGGAAGGCCGGGAGCGTCCCTGGGGCTATCGCTTGTTCCAGCGCGGACCCTCCATTTATATTACGCGCATCCTTCTCGGTACCCCTTTGACGCCGAATACCGTATCGTTATTGAGTATTCTTTTTGGCATGGGCGGCGCTTTGCTTCTTCTTCATCCCGATTGGCGTTTGAAACTCGCGGCATTGCTTCTTTTTTATCTCAACCTTTTATTCGACCGCGTGGACGGCGAACTTGCGCGCTATAAGCGCATATTTTCTCTAAAGGGCATTTACTTTGACGAAATAAATCATTATCTCATCCCGCCGCTTTTTTTTCTTTCGTTCGCGTGGGGACTGAAAGACACGACTATACACCATGAGTCGCTTATACTTCTTGCCGGCATGTGGGCCGGATTTGCTTCTATTTTTCTGCGTCTCACGCACAATATCCACTACGGCATATTTCTCAAAAAATATTCAAAGCACCGCGATATTCTTCGCCTTCCGGAGACATCTTCCGGCATACCGGAACTCCGTGCGCGGCATGCTCTGCTGCACGCGGCCTTGAAGCCATTCCACCAATTCCAGGATTTTTTTCTGACAATCATGCTATTTGCCGCCGCCGTGACGCTTGAGCGCATGCTTGCCCCGAGCGCTTTTCTATTTCCCTACGCAACGCTCGCACTCTTCGCGTATGCAGTCTATCTGCCGCTGATCGTGCTTGAGAATATACTAAAAGGAGTTATTACGGTTGAAAACAAAATGCGGGAACTCGCGGAATACGTATGATTATTTTGCCTATCGTCATCGGAATTCAGGGCATACTAATTGTGGCTCTTCTCGTTTTTCTCTATATAACCGCCCTCTATGCTCTGCCGCGGAAAAGAGCAATACCCTATGTGCCTACCTCTTCCCGCGCTGTAGAAACTATGATAGAGCTTGCCGGCAACGTTTCCGGAAAGCGCATATGCGACTTGGGCTGTGGCGACGGGCGCATTTGTATTGCTTTTGCAAAACGCGGCGCGGAAGCGCACGGGTTTGAGTTTAATCCGCTCTTAACGCTTGTAGCGCGGGCGCGGGCGCGGCGCGCGCGTTTACAGCGCCGCGTATTTGTGTACCGGAAAAACTTTTGGCAGGAAGACTTATCTCCCTATGATGTTATTACTATCTTCGGTATGCCCTCTCTTATGAACAACGTAGGCCGCCTTTTGCAAAAAAATGCAAAACCGGGCACGCTGGTGCTCGCGCACAAATTCCCCATCCCCGGCTGGCAGCCCATTCAGGAAAAAAACAGAGTATTTTTGTATCGCATTTCAATTGACATTCAATGATATTCCAAAAACATACTGATAAACGGATTTTCACGATCGTGAAATTTTGTTTATCATAGTACTGAACACCTTCTCAGATACGGTGAGTAACGAAATTCAGATATGTTTTGATTCTTCTTTGGCATCCGGTTTGCCCTCCGCATTATCTGCGGGTAGAGGCAATGATTCGCCGCCCATGCGCGCCGTATAGGCAAACAATACCAGTAGCACCGCTGCCGCTGCCCCCATGCCAATCCATGGGATAAAGCCGTATTTTTCCGTAAGCCTGCTTTCCTCTTCATCGCATGCGTCGCCGATGCCATCGCCGTCTTCATCACGCTGGTCCCTATTTGGGTTGTTCGGACAATTATCTTTGCTATTTATAACTCCATCGCGATCAAAGTCGTCGCAGGCATCGCCGCGGCCGTTTCGATCCGCATCTGCCTGATCTGAATTCGGTACCGTAACGCAATTGTCAAACAAATCCGGTATACCGTCTCCGTCGCTATCAGAGGGCTGATAAAGAGGATTTTGCCGCGATGGCACGGGCGCAAGCCGCAATACTCCCTCATCAGCAAGCAGGTTTCCTCCCTCCTGGGTTGGCACAATGATGTAACTGTCAGGATCGAAATACACGCGATACGATTCGCCCGGATGCGCAAGAAACCGTATGCCCTGCACACGCGCTCCAGTGCCGAGTTCCTCCAAAAAACGAATTTCCGCTATACGGAGTGGCTGCGCATATGAAAAAGATATAGTCCATCGCGCAGATTCCGTGGGCGGAAACAATACGGCGGCATTCTTCATTTCGCGCCGCGCAAGCACTATTCTCTCCTCTCCTTCCACAAAAGCGCGAATTTCAACTGAAACGGGAAGCGCGACATTTTTATCCAACAAAAACAAAACTGAAGATGAAGTAATGGGTTCCGCGCTCACAACGGTTATCACCGTCTCCCCGCGCGCGTCTTCCGAGACCAGAAATTCCGAATATGTTCGCTCATCTCCATCAACCATGCGTTGTGCCGATTGGCGCGCATATGTTGCGGCCGCGGTCAAGGGAACAACAGGTGCCGCGTGATGAAAAACATACGGCTCAAACGTCTGCTTAGTCGTGTTATTAAATACGGCAAACGTGGATCGCGCGAATGCTTCGTTCTGTTCAAACGGCACTTCCACTACCGTAGGAACTTGTATCGCAATATCTTCTACGCTTTTATACTGCCGAAATACGCGAAGAATCGCGTTTGTGTCAGAGGGCCAATCATCGGATATTGAAAGCGCTTGCGCCGTAACGCTGTTTTCAATAAAAATAAACATTACTGCTACAATGCATACTGAAAGTAAAAAATTATTTTTTTTCATATGGTGAATTTATCCGAATCAGATTGCGTTGAAAAATTGTTTAGCGGTTTTTGGCGCTTGCGCCAGAAAAAAGCCGTACTCATAAGAAGCGTGCCGATGACAAAAAAGGTGATAATGCGTCCCGTCAACGCCATTTTCCAGACGTCTATGAGCAACAAGCGTGCCACTACAAATCCAAGAAGCGCGGCGCCATATGCGCGCATGGCGGGAACAAATTCATCCGCGCCCACGCGCCCAAAATACGCAACCAACCCGATAACCGTATAGAGCGCAAGCGCTGTCATTACGGCAAGGTCGTCATTTTCCAGCGCGGCATGCAAGCTCAACCATGCGAGCGCGTATATATAAAACGATCCGCCGACCATAAACGAAACGGGAACATAAAAAAAGCGCTTATCACGAAATGAGCTAAAGAGATATCCGATCCCCGCCAGAGAAATGCCAAGTAAAAGAAGTACGAAAAAATGTTCGTGAAAAACAATTGTCCGCCATATGCGCGCCTGCAGACTTTCCACGGAGAGAACTATCGGCACTATGAAAAGAGCAGCAGATAAGAACGCGGCGCGTACATTTTTTAATACCGAGTACATTAAAAGCGGGATAAGGGCCGCTTCCAGCGTAAACGCGATGACAAGCATGGCGCCGTCAAGTTCCGCCGCCAATGCAGCGCCCAATAACACGATGCTCACGCCGCCATAACTATAAAATGGATACTGCATGCGGGTAATGCGCAATGCTTGAAAAGCGCCTGCGGCAAATACAACCATCCACGCCGACAACAACAAGCTCTGCCACTCCCCGGGAGCCGCTTGCCATATCCAGGCAAGCAAAAACAAACCGATCCCTGCCGCCGTGATGATATCCCCTTTTATATCGCGGACGGGCGCGCGTAGAATGCCTATCATGCTTGTTATAAAGAAAAGTCCGGTAAACGCGTATGCAAAGAGGAGCAATGCGTCAATATCTTTTGAAACATTACCAATCACGTGAGATACGCTGTAGAACGAAACCAAGACCAACGCCGCAAATGTAAGAAAACGCCACCCTGTAATCGCAACTATCCATAGCACGCCTGTTACCACAATAAATACATAGGCAAACAATCCGATATAATCAGCAGTGGGCGCATGAGTAAGGAGAGGCGCTGCTCCGGCAAGCGCAATGCTGACCAGCGAAAGAGACGGCACGCGAAACCGCACGCTGGCAAACGCCACAAACGCCGTACTCAAAAACATAACGGTAAGCGCGGATGACGGCGTAAAAAAGCCATAGAGAAAACGAGCTGCAAAGATAGTAACAAGAATAACGCCGGAACCCAATGATAAAAATATGCTTCCCTGGTGAACATGTGTCCGGATGCGCCACCAACCCGTTATCAATAAGCCGACACCGCCCAATAATCCAAGCGTAATGCGTCCGGCCGGACCAATCCAATTATTCAAAAACGCGTAGCGCGCAAGCCAACCAAAACCGATAAGCAACAACAAAGCGCCAAGCTTTACTAGCCATTCTTCACGTAGCCAATCCACTAACTTCCCAAATACGTCAGATCGTTCTGACAATGCCGGCTGCGGAGCTGTTACGGGAGTTGGCGGCGGTGCTGCTTTTACTTCATATACTATTTCCTCGCGTAACGCTATGCCGCGATTCACCAAAACATCTTCCAAATGCCGAACACGTTTTTTGAGAGATAAAACAAAAAACAGGACTAAAACACTTATAATGAGAGCAATGCTGGACATAGAAAATTCCTATGCTCTTATAATATCAGCATAGGATATCTCTACGCAATTATGTTATCCACAGTACATAAGAATCAATACTCCTTCCAATACGAGATGTCCGCTTCCGCTTTTGCCGCAGTGAGCCACTCCTGGAATGCGGTGGAAAACTTTTGCTGGCGGAGCATGTTCCGTGCCTGCTCTTTAAGAACTGCTTCATCTTCTTCCGGAGGCAGAAATTCCTTGTTTTGTTCCAAATAGATATTCACCTCCTCTTCAGACACCGCAACACGGTCCTCCACCAACATCTCGGCCAATTTACGAAACCGAATGTCCCGCTCCAAGTCCGCGCGCGTCATACCCTGCTGCGCCAATGCGTCATCAAGCGTGGTGTTTTGGGTAGAGAGATTTTCTTCAATAAGCGCGATTTCTTTCTTGATGTCTTCCACCGTAACGTCCAGGTCCGCTTCCGCGGCTTTGCGCTCAATAAGCGCCTGGTTGATGAGCGAATCCAACACCTGCGCCCCTACCTGCCGCTCCATCTCCTGCACCACTGCTAATCTGCTTATCGGGGTACCGTTCACCGTTGCCGCAATAAACGCGCCGCGGAACATATACAAAAGGGCAATAATTATAATCGCCAATACCGCTATTAGTATCCATTTTAATTTTAGGGGGCTTCGCTTTTTTTCCTCGTGCGGCGGCGCCGAAAAGGACGGCGTCTGCGAACGAGGCGTTTGATCTTCTAAAGAAGCGGGCGCTTCTCTTTCTTCGTTGCGAAAAGGTTCTTGTTCCATAGTATTATTATTACTACTAGTAATTTTTTGATGATACCATACGCAGTTCGTAATGCAAAATAAAACAACTATCCGATGAATATAGAATGCACAGTATGAAATAGCGCTCATTGTGCTTTGGCGACCCGACCGCCAATTGGCGTTCGGGTCGCCAGAGTGCGATTTCATATTGTGCGCTATTACAACAACATCCGCGGATCAATGCGGATTATTTTGTCATCCCCGGGGAACGGATTGCCGCGGCCGTCGGTATTGGATGTTGTTATATAGAGAAATCCGTCGGGACCCGCGACAACCGCGCGTATGCGGCCGAATTCATTCTGGAAATGCGCAACAATTAACATCGTTCCATCCTCTTGCACGCGCGCTTCGTACAGCGCCTCTCCGCGCAATCCGCTAAAAAAGAGAGAGTTGCCTATAAACGCCGCGCCCGCCGGCGCCCATGTTACATCCGCGCCGGAGTGCGCCACGGGGGAACGCATCCCCTCTCGCTGCTCGCTTCCCTGTATCACCGGCCAGCCGTAGTTTGCGCCCTTTTCAATACGGTTTATTTCATCTAAACCCGAAAGCACGCCGGATCTCCCGTGTTCCGTAGCCCATAAATTGCCATTGCGGTCCCACGCCAGGCCCTGCGCGTTCCGATGCCCATAGGAATACACCGCGTTGCCGAACGGATTGTCTGCCGGAACGGCGCCGTCGTCCTGCACGCGCAAAATTTTTCCCGCAAGCGAGCTTGTATCTTGCGCTACATCCGAATTTCCCGCGTCACCCGTTGTTATATAAAGATACCCGTCCGGGCCAAACGCAATTCTCCCGCCGTCATGAAAGCGCGCGCCCGGAATGCCGTCAATGATTATTGTTTTTTGAGAAAGCCTGTCCGTATCATATCGATACCGCTCCACGCGGTTCACCAGACCGGTATTCGTCTCCGTGGTAAGATAAAGATATATCCAGAATTTTTCAGCAAAATTCGGATGAAGCGCCATCCCCAAAAGGCCTCCTTCGCCGACATGCTCCACGCCTTCTATGGTATATGTCCGCCCGTCGTTCCCGATGCGTTTAAGTGTTCCCGGCCGTTCCGTAATCAGCATATCGCCACTCAACCCGCCTTCCGGCGAGGCAGGCAAAAACGCAACCTCCCAGGGAATCTGAAGATTCTCCGCGACCATTTCCAGCGGTTGTATGACTCCCCGCGGCGCCGTGATACCATCATCAAAAGTAACACCGGGTACCACCGCATCACCTTCCCCGGGCGCTTCCGCTGTAAACCATCCGCGAAAAAACAATCCGCCCGCGGCGAGCGCAATTAGAAAGACAATTGGTAATACCAGTCTTTTCATTATATCACATCATCCGGAACGTGCCGAACCGGACTATCCACAATTCCGGTTACACCGGGACTCGCAATGACAACGTTTTTATTGTTCCTTATTTACATGCTCAATGCCGGGACGCTCCGGCGGCACATATTCTCCTGCCTTTACCGTACCAGCTTCCTTAGCAATAACAATAATTGCGCTTGCTATGTTGTTTTCGCGCGACACCTCTTCAAATTTGTTTTCCGGGTTTACGATGAATGAAAGTTTGTACCTGCCGGACGGAAATGCCGTAATGTCAAAATTTTGGCTCCCGTATGTATGAAAATACGTATCACCCCATCCAACCGACACGCCCTGCCTGTTTTTGCCGCACACAAGATATCGGGCTTCACCTTGTGAAATTCCATCTATGCGGCTGACATCCCGCACGCAAAATGTTTGCTTCTCGTAAACACGGTAGGGGCTATTCTCCACATCGTCATCAAGATACTCCAGTCGGTATTCCACAAAGTCGCTGAAATGATAATGCAAATGCTCTTCGTGCCATAAGAATGTGCCGACCAAGCGCTGCTGCGCTGCCATGCCATCCCGCTGATAAATCCGCTGAAAGATTTTTCTTTCTATATCGGCGGCTATGCCCGCGGTCATGGGATCCGCCACCAGTTCAAACGCGCCCCTCCCTATATTATAATAGGTTGTATCAAACACCAAAAGCACGCGCCCCTCTTCGCTCGTACGCAACCCAATGCTCTGCGGCGGATACGGTATCAGATCGGGAAGCAAGGCCGAAACCGACTGTTTAATCACGCCAGCAATGCGGACACGCACATCTTCATCAAGTATTGTTTCCAAAAATGCGCTTGCGTCGGCATGTTTTTTTGCAACACGATCCACCAATATGGCCGCGACTTGCGAAGGTTCCAGCATGGGGGGGAACACGTACGTATCGGGGACGTACGCCCAAGCTAAAAGATCAAATTCCGGCTCTGAAAATGATGCTCCGCGAATAAGAAACTCTTCTCGTTCCGCACCACCCCATCCATATTCCCGTGCCATAATTTCCGCCAGTTCATCATTAAATGCATCCCACTGGATGCCATAGAGCGCGCGGGAAAATTCCTCTTGCCGTTCTGGCGGCCATGCATATGCCACGGCAAATTTCGCGGCTATTTCCTCCCGTGAAAGCCCATCTTCCAGCGTAACAGAAACCACATCCGCCGGCGTACCGTACGCCGCATATAAAAAAACGCCTGCAATGACAGTTGCCAAAACAATTGCAATATTTGTTGCAGCGCGTTTTTGGTATTTCATACAGTTAATAAAAATTAACGCAACCACTCACGAAATGATTGCGGGTATCCGCGAAGCAGCAACAACGCAAGCGGCGCGCCCCAGTTTGTCCATCGTTCTATAAATTCAAATATTGAATCGCCCGCGATGGGGCGCATCAAAGCAGTCCAGAAACCCCAAAACGCCATCCAGAGAAGGGCCAAGCGAACGGGTTTTATGAGAATTAAAATGCCCAGAATAACATCAGACAAACCAACAAGCCAAAGAATGGTTGCGGCCGTTTGCGGATCAGTAATACCGAAAATAGAAAACCATTCCACCCACGCTGTTCTGCCCTGTAGGGCAAAAAAGCCGTGACCAATAAATTCGCCGGCAACGGCAATACGCAAAACCCACTGCGCCTTTTGAACATTTATTGTATCCATGTATGTTACATATTACCTAATAACATTGAATAACGAAATGAGTTTTTGTCTTCTTGAAAATTACGGGATTGCCGCGTCGCTTCGCTCCTGTTTTTGACAGCGTTTACGATATTTCGTAATTCGCCGTAAAGAACATTTTTGCGCGTGTCTGGTTCATAAAATTAGAACTACTCAACGTATTTCACATTTTTCCACATACTTCCGGCAACGGGCGGCCGCTTCCTCTAGGAACGCCGATGACGGCGCGGTCTTTTCGCGGTATGCCGGATCAAGAAGCGTCTCCGTGGGTTGAAATGATTGCAGATAGTATGCGCGCGCGCCCCGTATCATGCGCGCCATTTTTTCCACCCATTCCAAGGTGTGGATGCCATCAATAAGCGTGGACCGAAATTCATAGGGAATGCCGCTGATACGGATTATCTCAATGCTTTGCGTAATACGCGGCGCGGCATCCGCCACATGCGCCAACTCTGCGTACGCGGCAGCAGGCGCTTTTATATCCATGGCTATATAAGCAATAATACCAGAAGAAAGAATGTCCCGCAAACGATCCGGGAAATAGCCGTTTGAATCCAGCTTAACGGCAAAGCCCCGCGCGTGAATCTTCCGTAAAAAGGGCAGCAGATCGGCATGCAGCGTCGGCTCGCCGCCTGTTATCACCACCCCGTCCAGTTTGCCTCTACGATTCTCTAAAAATGCGAAAAGTTCCTCCTCGGAAATACGCGGCGCAAACGGCGGCCGCACCAGGTTTTTGTTGTAACAGAATCCGCACTGAAAAACGCATCCGGTAGTAAACACTACGGCCGCCGTGCGCTCCGGAAAATCAACGAGAGACAATTTTTGCAGGCCGCCTATTCTCATATAAATGATCATATGTACGGCGCTCAGCAAATTCTTCGCGCTTGCCGTTGTTCCACTGCTGTACCGGCCGCAGATAGCCGACTACCCGCGAATATATCTCGCAGCGTTGGCGTTGCTTCATGTCGCGAGGCAATTGTTGTTTTTTTATATTCATATGTGGGATGGGATATAGTTCTCTATCGCATCGCGGACAAAATTCATGTTCGCCGGCAAGATATCCATGCACCGGACAGATGCTGAATGTCGGCGTGATGG
The DNA here is from genome assembly GCA_964479945.1 of uncultured Candidatus Saccharibacteria bacterium. Taxonomy (GTDB): domain Bacteria; phylum Patescibacteriota; class Minisyncoccia; order Ryanbacterales; family 2-02-FULL-48-12; genus CAYZNS01. The sequence continues at coordinate 9,159 of CAYZNS010000016.1, read as the reverse complement.
TAATATAAGGAAGCCGGTACCGCGAAAGAATTGTCCGCACCAGCCGCTTCGTGGCTTCCGCCGACGGCATGCGCTCGCCGATAAATCCGTGCAGCACCGTGCCTCCTGTATACCGCGTCTGCAGACTATCCTGCAAATCCAAAGCTTCAAATATGTCGTCCGTGAATCCGACCGGCAAATGCGTAGAATTCGTGTAATACGGCGCGGCTCCCCGCTGCCACGCTTCTTCATTCGCGCACCGGCAATCCGGATATAGTTCTTTATCTTTACGTGCGAGCCGGTATGCCGTACCTTCCGCTGGCGTTGCTTCTAAATTATAGCCGTTGTCGGTCTCTTGCTGGTACCACAACAAGCGCTCGCGCATGAAATCCAGCGTTTCCGCCGCAAACGCGTGGCCCCCGCTTTCCGCAATAGACTCGCCGAGCAGATTGGCACATGCTTCATTCATACCTACCAGCCCTATGGTGGAAAAGTGATTCGTCCAGTACGTGCCATACTGCTCCTTGATATGCCGCAGGTAAAATTTCGCGTAGGGATATAAATCATGATCCGTAAACCGCTCAAGAATCTTGCGCTTAATCTCCAGGCTTGCTTTCGCCGCATCCATCAGGATGCCAAGCCGCTCTAAAAATTCTTTCTTATTTTTTGCGGCATACCCCAGGCGCGGCATGTTAATGGTAACAACGCCAACCGAACCCGTCAGCGGATTGGCGCCGAATAGTCCGCCGCCCTTTTTCTCCAGCAAGCGGGTATCAAGCCGCAGGCGGCAGCACATGGACCGCACGTCCTCCGGCCGCATATCGGAATTTATAAAGTTCGCAAAATACGGAATGCCGTACTTTGCGGTTACTTCCCACAACAGCGCAATAGTTTCATTATCCCAGTCAAAATCCTTCGTAATGTTATAAGTGGGAATGGGAAACGTAAATACGCGGCCTTTCGCATCCCCTTCGTTCATAACTTCCAAAAACGCGCGGTTGAACATATCCATCTCTTTTTGAAAATCGCCGTACGCTTCTTTCTGCGGCACGCCGCCCCATATCACGGGCGTTGAAGCATACGTTGACGGCGGAGAGAGATCAAGCGTTATGTTGGTAAACGGGGTCTGGAACCCAACGCGCGTGGGAACATTGATATTAAAAACAAATTCCTGCAGCGCCTGTCGCACTTCTTCGTAGGATAAACCGTCATACCGTATAAAGGGGGCAAGCAGCGTATCAATGCTGGAAAACGCCTGCGCGCCCGCGGCCTCCCCCTGCAGCGTGTAGAAAAAATTCACTACCTGCCCCAACGCGCTGCGAAAATGCCGCGCTGGCTTGCTTTCAATCTTCCCCACCGCGCCCCGGAACCCCTCGCGGAGAAGATCAATAAGATCCCACCCCACGCAATAAACGGAGAGAATATTCAAATCGTGAATATGCATGTCGCCGTTCCTGTGCAAAGACGCAATCTCCCGGGGATAGACCTTGTGGAGCCAATACTGCTTGGTAACCTCGGAGGATACGTAGTTGTTGAGTCCCTGCAAGGAGTACGCCATGTTGCTGTTTTCGTTCACCCGCCAATCCAGCTGATCCAGATAATCATCCACAATATCGGCGCGCATGCGCAACGTCATCTCGCGGATCTTTTGATGCTGATACCGGTACACAATATATGCTTTTGCGGTTTTTTTGTATGGCGAATACTGAAGTACCGTCTCCACAATATCCTGAATATCCTCCACTGTCGGCACTTCCTTGCGTATATGCAGCCGTGCCAAACGCAAAACTTCTTGCGTTAACGCGCGAGCCGCTTGGGGCTCAAATTCGCCCGTTGCCGCACCGGCGCGCGCAATGGCATCGGTAATCTTCTGCGGATTAAAAACCGCCACCCGTCCGTCCCGTTTTTGTATGGTGATAAACATAAAAGCCCGAGGTTTATTTAACAATAAAACACCGAGCTTCTAGAGCCTCTATAGTTACTATCCTTATTACAACACGGCCTGCGCTCGCTTTTGCCTACCCCCCTCAAAAACAACGCGTCGCGGGCACTTGTCTGCAATAAGGCACAGATAGGGCGAAAGGGATGAACCGTGAAATTCGTTCATAAAGCCGCACTTCCGGCATTTTACTTCCACGTTGCTTTCCATTAAAACGCCCCGGAACAGTAACTTGCCGCACCGGCACCGGAAATCCTGCATACAGACATTCTCTGATTCGCGCGCCACGTTTTCATAGTACAAGACGGGCGCCGGAATAGGAAGAGGTTTTCTAAGAAATAGGTGTGCATAAGATGGACGCGATGACATCAATGAATTATTAGTTGTTATTATAGATATATAACAAAATGCATGGTATTATAGAGGTACCTCATGAGTATAACGAAATCATTGATCATCATACTATTGCTCGTTTTAGGGGTTGGCCTTATTGTGTTCAGTGTTACGCGTTCACCAGCCCCCACTGAAGAAGCTGTGGAAAACGAAACAAGAGAAGATCAGCAAGAACCGGCTGCCCCCGAAACTGGCGCAGACGCAATAGATTCCGATCCATCCCAAGCGTCGGTAAAGCCGGCCGGCTCATCACCGGATATATCTCCATCCACCCCGCAGGCACAGACGGGCCGTTTAGTTTTTGCCATCACTGATGACGCTGCCAATCTTAATGAGATAGATTCTATTTTTATAAGCATTGCCGGCATTGCCGCCCGAAACATCAGCACGGGATGGGTATCTATCACCAATGAATCACAAACGTATGATCTCTTGAAACTCAAACGCGAGGGCAAACTGGAGCTCATGCTCGACAAGTCCGTACCGGAAGGCACATACGCCGAACTTCGTTTTACCGTAAGCCCCGTAGTCGTGGTAAAAAACGGACTGGCTCACACAGCAGCCCTTCCGTCCTCTGCCGTTACCATGCCGCTTTCACTCCCGCTCAAGACCGGTCAGACCGTCGCCGTGACGCTTGATTTTATCGCGGACAAATCGCTCCATATCACCAACGCAAAAAAATACGTCTTCGCGCCGGTAATTGAAGTCGGCGTACTGGGCGAAATCAAGACAGTACAGAAATCAGGAACGAAAGTTGAATTTTTCGGCGGCCTCCCAAAATTCTCCGCGAGCTTTGGCATGGACGAGACAGGCGCCATGAAACAGTTTACGCTTGGCATAGATTCCCTGTCCGATATAGAAATTGAGCGCGGTGTTTTTGTTCTTATTCCCTCCTCCATAAACAGATCTCTTTTCAAAATCGCGCCTTCAGACGCAATGGATGCGGCATTAGGCGGCGCCTATATCATGCGCGTTCTATCCGTATACGCAGGGATCGTAGATAACCGGCCGGTATGGCTGGTATACGGCGCCACAAGCAGCGGGAACGCCGTCAACGTGTATGTTGATGCCGTAACGGGCGAAGTGGTGAAAGTGCAGTAACACGCAGTCTGACACCATTACGTCCTTTCACGCGATTATCAAAGGGAACGCACCTATTATCCGGAAAACTGCTGAAACATGAGCAAGCCATTTTAGGAAGTGTGACATAAAATGTTGTGCCTTTGCCTTCTTCCGACTCAAACCATATTTTTCCGCCAATGGCCTCCGCAAGCATTTTATTTACATACAGACCGAGACCCGTACCTTCGGATTCAAGTTTTGCAGCGTTTTTCGCTCGAAAGAACTTTTTGAAAATCTGCGGTTGGACATCTTTGGGAATACCCACGCCGCTATCTTTTACGCTTATCAAAATATTCTCTTTTTCTTCCTGTGAAAAAAATTTTCCGTAACTCCCGGGACCCATAGCGTCCAAGCATGCGGACGATACGCCTTGCCGGATTCTTCAAACTCAAGCACAGCGTCATACAACCCCCCTCTCGGGAATGCATATAAAAATTCCACTATGCCGTTGTCTGTTGTTCCCATTCTTGCGTGAAGAGTATCGCGGGACAATTCCTCGGAGATTACAATTTTATACGTAATGGGGTCAGATATATTTTTACCCGTATGAACATCTCTGAAAACGAACTGGAGTTTCATCTGTTCTCCCTGGGGTATCATCAGAAGGATTACGGTGTATGTATTGTCAACCACCCGTTCCGGCGTCAGATGATCGGCTTGAAGCCAACCCGTAAAAGAAAAAAAGATAAGCGGGGAAAGCAAGACGACCAATATACTTTTAAAATTAAACTTTTTTGGCGATCTCATCTTCTGACGGAACATTTTGAGTTAATTCTTTGCCCAGCAGCCGGCTTGCTTCTGCGAGCTCCCTGTTGTGCTCGGAAATTTTCGTAACAACTATCGCCATAAAAAACACAATAAGCGCATGCGCGATAAACGCAACGTCATTGCGCCCGTAAAAGTACACCCACGTGGGGGCGATAAAATTCAGGACGCCGTGATGTACCGCTACTGCAATAATTGCCCACCAAGCCAGCCGCCAATCGGAATAGAGCGCCAAAGCCGCAATCATTACGAAAAAATGAAAATGCCACTCTATGGATCCGCCACTGATATACACCACAAGATAAGAAAACATCATAAACGCGTTCGCCACCAGAAAACGATAGGAATAATGGCTCCGAAAACGCCCCTTGAGCATATGCACCAACCCCGCGGTTATAAGAGCCAGCATAGAGACGACTATAACCTCGGGAAGCTCCACCAAGCGCCACGAAAAAGGGTTTGGATAAAAGCTGGCAGGCGCAATGAGATAAATCGCAAATGAATAAGGAATAAGAAAAAACGCGTTCGCCCAACTGAAAGTAACCATCCAGCTGTCTATTTTGTCATAATCAAGCACGTAATAGTTTTCTTTGTTGATATCTGAAAAAAAATCTATTTTCATACGCTGTTTATTAATTGGTAATTACGTTCTTTGATATTCACTGAAAATATCTGTCACGGATTTACCTATAAGCTCCTCCTTCGCTAGCCCAAGCATCTCGGATGCCGCCTGATTGGCTTCTGTGATAATTCCCTCTACATCCACCACGAAAAGGCCGTCTTTCATGGAGCGGAGAATATTTTCCGGAAGGCGCCGCGCTTCTATCAAATTTTCAATCATCGTATTTAAATCCCTGCCCAGCCGATCCATTTCATCTTCAGTCTCAATCGGCACCCGTTTTGTAATATCTCCTTTTGAGACGGCGTTTATAACTTCATGCACTTCCACGATTCGTTTTGAAATTACGCGCGAGATAAAAAAACTAACGCTAAAAATTAAAAGCAAAGCCACCATGATGGTCAAAGGATTTAGAAGGCCGGCGTACAAAACCACCCCATAAAATATAACGGTAGAAAAAAGCGCCGCTAAAATAAGTTTGGTTTGAATTTCCATAAAAGGTATTATAACCACTCAATGCGATAATTGGCAATACGGCTGCTTTCATATTTCCCATTCAAATCCAAAAACGGACCGCTCTCCCCCGCCGCATCTTCCCACTAATATGCGCTGTTCTCTTCTCTGAACAAGAATCCAAAGATAATAACAACACCCACCACAATTAGTGCCATGAATGTCAAAAAATAAATCCATTTTTTATCCAAAGCTGCACGCATACACATAGTATAGTACACTCACATGGATAAAAACCAATAAAAAAACTGCTACTGCTTTGACACTTTTTAATGATATGGCCGTTGGTACAGATAAATGTATAAAGGTCGGATATTATTTCTATAACAAAATAAGATACCTATGGCGCATACGTTACGCGTAAAGACGCTTTTTGTTTCTCTTGCAGACATATTTCTCGGTCCCCTTCTCGTTCTTGCCGCTGCCCAGCACACGCAAAGCATGGTATATCTTTTTTCAGACGGATCGGCAGTCGCAGGCGCCAATTCAAAACTGGTTACGGCGGGGCTCTTTTTTTAACTATTTTTGGTTATTAGAAGTACATGCCTCTATGAAAGTGTTTACAAAACTACAAGAAAAAAACCGCCTTATTTCAATTCTTTGACAACGTGGCGCGCATGCGATTTACTGGATATAGAAACTCTTTGCTAACAGAGCCCATCTCAAAAATAACCGTTGATATAGCAAGCGCAAAACAAAATGTTCGTTTTCTCTGTATGCTCGTAAACGGGAAACTTGCCTTTGTTAAGCCACTTTAATGGCAAAGGGCCAAAAGGTAAAATCCATCATTTTGTTTTGCGGGGGCTATAATTATACATATTAGCATTACAGCTCCTCATTATTTTTGAGATGGGCTCTACACAATACCACATGGGGGTGCATTCTAATGTGCGGAATTATAGGGGTACTGAATCAAAATCGCCCCGCGGCAGCCGCGCTCCTTGCCGGCTTGCAGGGACAGCAGCACCGCGGGCAGGAATCTGCAGGCATTGTACTCTGTGACAACGGCGCGTTGGGCAAGCCCCTGCGCGAAATGGGGCTTGTATCGGAAGCATTCTTCGGGAAAAACATCTGGGAAGCGCGCGGGTCGGTTGGCATCGGCCACGTGCGCTACTCTACCGTCGGGAAAAGCTCGCTGCAAAATACGCAGCCGATTATAGATTCGTTCCGCGGCCGGGCATTCGGACTGGTACACAATGGCAGTTTGGTAAACCTGCGGGAACTCGCCGCAAAAACCGGCTGGAACAACGCCGCCGGATCCGATTCTCATCTGATTGCTCATCTTATTTCCACTTCTCCGGCCGGGTCAATGGAAGAGGCAATATTGGACACAGTGCCGCAGCTCAAGGGGGCATTTAACCTTATTGTCCTCTTTGATGAAAAATTGTACACGGTGAAAGATCGCTTTGGTTTTCATCCCCTGCAAATCGGCATACGAGAAGGCAACGGCGACTGGATTGTCGCATCCGAAAGCTGCGTGTTTGATGCCATAGGAGCGGCGCTTGTTGCTGACATAGAGCCCGGTTCCCTTTATATAGTAGATAAACTCTCCTGCCGCAAAACGCAGTGGGCGGACGCCGATCTAAAAATAGATATCTTCGAATATGTTTATTTTGCGGCGCCTCCCAGCGTGATATACGGCGTGGAAGCCGGCAATGCCCGCTATTGGATGGGTCGGCTGCTGGGCAAACGCTATGCGTATCAACACCCAGTGCCGCCAAATACCGTCATCATTCCGATACCGGACTCGGGAAATACTGCAGCACAGGGATTTTATGATGAACTATGCAAACAAAATTGCACAGTCCGCTTCAGCCCCTGGGCTCTTCACCGGCCACACTCCGCGTATGGCCGTACGTTTATAGAGCCGACCCAAACCGCCCGCGAGGCAAAACTGGCGCGTAAATTCAACCCGCGGCCCATGGAACTTGCGGGAGAATACGTGATCGCCGTGGATGATTCCATTGTCCGCGGCACCACTATTCCGTTCGTTGCCAGCCTTATCTGCAATGCGGGCGCCAAGGCGGTACATGCGGCCATAGCCTCGCCACCCATTTTATACCCATGCTTTTATGGCACGGACACCGGGAGAGACACAACACTTATCGCGGCCGCCCACAATGGCAACACCCATGCCATAGCGGAAGCGCTTGGACTTGATTCCGTTACCTATCTGCCGATAGAATATGTCCGGGAAGCTATTCTCTGCGCGCGCGCGGAACGCCTGCGGAAAAATCTGCCCAAGCCGGAATGGCGCTCGTCCGTACATCTTTCCCCGGAAACCTTTTACGAAGGCCACTTCACCGGCCAGTACCCGGACGGTCTGGGAGATTTTTCTTCTATACTAAACTAAACCGTACATGCCTGTTGCCCTCCCGACAGGCTTTTTTATGATCATTTTTTTACAGTAAATTGAAATTGGTGAAATTGGAAATTGGTGTCAGTCTCCATAAAAACACTCAACGCGAGATGGATAAAACGTTTGAGGTAATGGGTAATGGGGTCAGTAATGGGTAATGGTAATGGGTAATGGTAAGTAATGGGTAATGGGTAATGGGGTCAGGTAATGGGGTCAGTCCCCTTTTTTTAAATAATATCAACATGTGACCTTTACTTTTAAAGTTAGCATGCGTGTGCCTTTATGAGGATGCGGAATTATTAATAAAGCTCTGCAACAGAATTAATGGGGACTGACCCCATTTCCCCATATAAGAAACCTGAATAGTTATCCACTTGCAATGTCAAGTATTGTAAAGTATTATAAATAGCATGAAAAGAGTTTACGTCTTTATTGATGCGTCAAATCTTTGGGAAGCACAAAAGGAAATAAAAAAGTAGCCCTCCGCGAGGAGGACTACTCTTGGATGTAATACCCTTTCAGTTTATGTCTAAAACCGAAAGACATTGCTAGTATAGCAGGTACTGATTAAAAGTCAATAGTTTATCCACAGTTATAAAATATGACCAAAAACAAGGAATTCTATCTTGCGCAGGAACTAGCTGACAAACTACGCGTGAACGTGATGACGATCTACCGATATATTAAGGCCGGTAAACTGAAAGCGTACAAGATTGGTAAAGAATTTCGGATAGATAAAAAGGAATTTAGTAAGTTTATGGACAAAGTAAAAACGAAATAATATGTCTGAAAACGAATTACAAAAAGAAATAGTGAATTTGAAAGCTCAAATCAGGAAACTCAAGAAAAGCAATCTTGGGCTGGTTTTTGAGGACAAGCAGGAAGATGTCGTTGAACAATGCCAAAAGCAAGTGCCGGTTTTGAAAGAAGTCATCAAAAAACGTATCAATCTTGGCGACGGCTTTACAGACAACTTACTTATTGAGGGCGATAATTATCATTCACTTTCCGTTCTTAATTACACGCACAAAGGAAAGATTGATCTTATCTATATCGATCCACCCTACAATACCGGCAATCACGATTTTATCTACAACGACCAGTATGTTGATACTGAGGACGGATACCGACACAGCAAGTGGCTTTCGTTCATGAATAACCGCCTCCGATTGGCAAGGGACTTGCTAAATGAGAGTGGCGTTATTTTCATCAGTATCGACGACAACGAACAGGCACACTTGCGTATTTTGTGCGATAAGATTTTTGGCGAAAAGAATTTTGTGGCAAACATTATTTGGCAGAAAAAATTCTCTCGCTCAAATGATGCTACATATTTTTCTACAATGCACGATTACATCCTTTGCTATGCAAAAAATCATATTCTCAACAACAGTAATGGTTTTCGTATCAACTTATTACTAAACTTTGGCAAATTTTGTACCTTGATAGCGCATAGTTACACTTGAAGAA
>CAYZNS010000015.1:0-27440 GCA_964479945.1 uncultured Candidatus Saccharibacteria bacterium | reverse complement strand
GTAAAGGAAGTAGCTTCCCTGCGCCGTGAAGCAGCGCGCATAAAGACGGTGCTTCGCGAGCGAGAGCGCAAAGGAGTATGAACGAAACACATCCAAAAAAATTGCAAGGTATTGTGGTATCAGACCGTATGGCGAAAACCCTGGTTGTTCTTGTTACGCGCCTCAAAAAATATCCCAAGTATAAGAAGTATTTTAAGGTAAGCAAGAAATTCAAAGCGCATGATGAAGAAAATGTGCATAAGGTCGGCGACAAGGTAGTGATACAGGAAACACGACCGTTGTCAAGAGACAAGAGGTGGAAGATAATAGAAAAACCTGAAACCTGAAACCTGAAACATAAAACAAAAAATCAAAAAATCAAAAATGCTTCAAGTTTCAAGTTTCAGGATTCAGGAGATATATGATCCAACCGCAGACAAAATTAAAAGTAGCAGACAACACCGGAGCGAAATCAATCCAGGTTTTTAAGGTTTTGGGCGGCACGCGCCGCCGCTATGCGCGCATCGGCGATGTGGTGGTTGCGTCGGTAAAAATGGCGGAGCCTAAAAAGACTGTGAAGAAGAAAGATATTGTCCGCGTTGTTATCGTTCGGCAGACGAGCCCTTTTCGCCGCGCGGATGGTTCCTATATTCGGTTTGACGAGAACGCGGGCGTTATTGTAGACGGATTTGATCCGAAAGGCGGGCGCATATTCGGGCCCATACCGCGGGAACTGCGGGATCGCGGATATGCAAAAATTATATCGTTAGCGGAAGAAGTCGTTTAGGTGATAGAGTGTTAGGTGTTAGAGCACTAGGTTTTGGAATGACTCCTAATGCTCTAATGCTCTAATGCTCTAATGCTCTATGAAGATCAAAAAAGGAGACAACGTAAAAGTAGTATCGGGAAAGGATCGTGGTAAAACGGGAACTGTTACGCGCGCTTTTCCGGATCGCGGAAGTATTGTGGTGGACGGGCTCAACATGCGAAAACGCCATGTGCGCCCCCGCCGTACAGGCCAGAAAGGGGAGATAGTGCAGTTTTCGGCGCCATTGCCAGCGGCCAACGTACAGGTGGTTTGCGGCAAATGTGGAAAGCCGACCCGGATAGGATATCGTATAGATGGGGATAAGAAAAGCCGTATATGCAAGAAGTGCGGAGCGAATTTATAGCGTAACTCGTAATCCGTAACTCGTAACTCGTAAAAATTACATTGTACGGATTACGGATTACGGATTACGAGTTACGGATTACTTTTTATGGTTTCATTAGCAGAAAAATATAAAAAAGAAGCAATTCCTGCGATGAGGAAGCGTTTTGGGTATTCTAGCGTAATGGCGGTGCCCCGTTTGGAGAAGGTAGTGGTGAACGTTGGCACGGGGCATATTGTCCGGGAAAAAAACAGCGATGAAGAAGTGGTAAAGTACCTCACCATGATAACGAGCCAGAAGCCGGCGCCGTGCGCGGCGCGACAATCCATTGCGTCGTTTAAAACGCGCCAGGGGCAGGTTATAGGCTATAAAGTAACGTTGAGGGGACGGCGCATGTATGATTTTTTAGAGCGATTCGTAGCGGCTGCCGTGCCGCGCATGCGCGATTTTCGCGGAATTGATACCAAAGCGGTGGATGCCGGCGGAAACTTGACTGTTGGCGTAAAAGAGCATATCATTTTCCCCGAGACCATTGGTGAAGATGTGCGCATGATATTTGGGCTGGAGGTTACCACGGTGACCGATGCGAAGCGCCGCGAAGAGGCATTGGAGTTATTTAGATTATTGGGATTCCCCATTAAAAAAATGTAACTCGTAAGCCGTAATTCGTAACTCGTACAATAGGAATTATAATATACACATTGTACGGATTACGGATTACGAGTTACGGTTTACGCTTTATATATGGCAAAAACATCCGTTATTGCAAGGTCGAGAAAGAAGCCGAAGTTTATCACGCGAATCGTGCGGCGTTGTTTCCGTTGTGGACGCAAGCGCGGCTATATGCGCGCGTTTGATCTTTGCCGAATTTGTTTTAGAGAGCTTGCGGTACGCGGCGAACTTCCCGGAATTAAGAAGTCATCATGGTAACTTTGTAATCCGTGTAGCACAAGGACGTAGAGCGCAAGAAAAAGAAAAAACCAGTCCTTGCGTTATACGTTACATGTTACACGTTACACGAAATGGATCCCATTTCAGACATGTTAACAAGAATTCGCAATGCCCAGAGCTTGTCTCGGCGTCAAGTTTCCGTTCCGTATTCCGGCCTCAAAAACGAGATAGCGCGGGTACTGAAAGAAACAGGATTTATAGGGGACGCGGCAAAACGAGGCCGCCGCAACCGCCGCATGCTCGACATCATGCTTTCCTATGAAGCAGACGGCGCGAGCCGCATACGCGGCTTGCGCCGCGTGAGCAAACAGAGCAGGCGCATATACGCAGGGTCGCAGGAGTTGCGCCCTTCGCGCCGCAGTGCGCGCGGCATACGCATCGTCTCGACATCGCGCGGCGTGATGTCTTCGCCGGATGCGCGAAAAGCGCGCATAGGCGGCGAGGTGTTGTGTGAAGTATGGTAGGTCGCTACGCTCAAATGCAAAGTGCAAAATTCAAAATTTCGGTGTCCCGCCAGGGGCGGGACTATTTGAATCATCGCACGAAGTGCGATACCTGCACTTTGAATTTTTAACTTTTAACTTTGAACTTTCACTATGGGTCGTTTAGCAACAAAACCGATTATGGTACCTTCAGGCGTTGATGTCCGTATTGCCAACGGCGTTTTGACGGTGAAAGGAGTAAAGGGGGAGCTTACGCGCCGGGCGCCGCATGAAATATCTTTTACACTATCAGGCGATGGTCGGGAGGTTACCGTCTCTCCTACAGAGAAGACCAAAAACGTTTTACAGCTTCTTGGTACCACATATATTCATACGCGGAATATGATAAGCGGCGTGTCGGAAGGGTTTACAAAGACGCTTGAATTGGAAGGCGTGGGGTATCGCGCTTCGGTAGAAGACGGCAACCTTATTCTTTCTTTGGGTTATTCGCATCCGGTGCGGTACGCGCCGCCGCAAGGAATTGAACTTGCAGCCGAAAAAAACACTATTCGCGTCTCCGGTATAGATAAAGAAGCAGTGGGACAGGCAGCTGCCGCGATCCGCGCGTTCCGGGAGCCGGAACCCTATAAAGGAAAAGGCATTCGGTATCAAGGAGAACATATCACGCGTAAACAAGGGAAGAAAGCGGGAGTCGGATAATAAAGTGTAAAGTGCAAAGTGAAAAATTGTGGAAAGAAATATTTTTGCGCAGCAAAAATATTTCCTCATTAATTATATGATATCAAAGCAAAAACAATTACACAGACGGCACAAGCGGGTGAGAGCAAAAATCTCTGGAACAGCTATGCGCCCGCGCCTTTCAGTTGCGCGTTCCAATCGGTACGTGTATGCGCAGCTAATTGATGATACCGCCAGCCGCACCATGGTGGGCGTGCATAGTGTGAAACTTGCTGTTGCGGTACCTAAGAAAAAAGCAGTTTCGAAACAAGATTGGGCGCGGGAGACAGGTCGCGAGTTAGCGCGTCGCGCGCGGGAACAGGGCATCACGACGGCGGCATTTGATCGCGGCGGGTATCGCTATCATGGGCGCGTAAAGGCGCTTGCGGACGGGGCGCGGGAAGAGGGCCTTACATTTTAAATATGCGTAAAGGCAGAACACAAACAAAACAAAAACGGGAACGGCCGGAGTTTGAACAGAAACTCATTGATTTGCGGCGCGTGTCGCGCGTGGTTGCCGGCGGACGCCGGTTTAGCTTTCGCGCTTCTTTGGTAATAGGCGATCGCAAAGGAAATGTGGGGTTCGCGTCGGCAAAGGGGGCGGATACGGCCATGTCAATTGAAAAAGCCTATCGTCAAGCGCGTAAGTTTATGATGCGCGTGCCGCTTACAAAAGAGGGTTCTATTCCTCACGAAGTAACTGCCAAACATGCGGGATCGCAGATTTTGTTGAAGCCTGCGCGGCAGGGAAGAGGCGTTATGGCGGGCGGACCCGTGCGTATCGTATGCGACCTTGCTGGCATTCAGGACGTTACGGGAAAAATAATTTCACGTTCAACCAATAAGCTGAATAATGCGCTTGCTACGATGAAAGCGTTACAGAAATTAAAATCATAGGTAGAAGGTAATCAATGTAACTCGTAATCCGTAACTCGTAACTCGTACAAAAAGAAAAGTATTAAAAACTTCCAATGTACGGATTACGAGTTACGGATTACTGCTTTTATGCAACTTCACACGTTACATGTTCCTAAAGGTAAGAAAGCCAAACGTATCGGCCGCGGCGGCAAACGCGGCACGTATTCGGGCCGCGGCATCAAGGGCCAGAAAGCGCGTTCCGGCCGTCGCATCCGACCGCAGATGCGCGATACGCTCAAAAAAATACCGAAAAAACGCGGCTATCGGTTTACAGCTTTTCGCGCAAAACCATTCGGCATTAATCTCGAAATACTCGAACGCCATTACGCGGCGGGCGAGACGGTTTCTCTGGCAACACTGTTGGAAAAAGGCCTTTTGAAAAAACAAGGTGGCAAAATGCCTGCTGTTAAAATATTGGGGAATGGAGAGATTACAAAGAAGTTTACGATAGAGGGATGCGATATGTCAGCGGCGGCTAGGGAGAAAGTTGAGAAAGCGGGCGGAAATATAGCAGGGACTCGTAATCTGTAACTCGTAACTCGTACAAAATGTACGGATTACGGATTACGGATTACGGATTACGTTATGCAAAAAATCCTTCAAATATTCAAAGACCCCGATCTCCGCAAACGCATCTTATTCATGCTGGGCATTTTGGTCGCGTTCCGGTTTGCAGCAACGGTGCCAATTCCGGGCGTGGATTTGGCGCAGCTTCAGGCATACCTTTCCGGAAACCAACTTCTGGGTCTTTTAAACATTTTCTCCGGCGGGGGGCTTGATAATCTTTCCATCATGATGCTTGGTTTGGGGCCGTACATAACGGGTTCCATCATCATGCAGTTGATGACGATCGTATTCCCGCAGCTCAAAGAAATGTACCAGGAAGCGGGAGAAGCGGGCCGGCAGAAGTTTAATCAATATTCACGGCTTCTTACGGTGCCGCTTGCGATATTGCAAGGATACGGGCTTTTGACGCTTCTTGCCCGACAGGGCGTGCTTGGTGACATTGGGTTTTTTGGCATGATGAGCAATGTTATAATCGTGACGGCAGGCGCCTTGTTTTTAATGTGGCTTGGCGAGCTAATATCCGAATATGGCATTGGCAACGGCGTATCCATCATGATTTTCGCGGGCATTGTAGCGGGCGTACCGTCAAGCATTCAGCAATCATTGGTTTCGTTTGACAGCTCACAAGTTCCCGTATTTGCCGCGTTCGTGGTACTTGCCGTTTTTGTTATTGCAGCAATAGTATTTATCACCGAGGGAGAACGACCGGTTCCGGTCTCCTACACGAAGCGCGTGCGGGGCATGCGGATGTATGGCGGGTTTTCCACATACCTGCCGCTTCGGGTAAATCAGGCAGGCGTTATTCCTATTATTTTCGCGCTTTCCATTTTACTATTCCCGCAAATGTTTGCCGGGTTTCTTGCCGGCTCTTCCAACGCGTTTATGCGCGGCATTGCGGATGTATTTCTGAATTTTTCCCAAAATTTGATGCTCTACGGCGCGGCATACTTTGTTTTAGTATTCTTCTTTACGTATTTTTATACGGCCGTTACGTTTGATCCGGATAACATTTCCAACAATCTTCAGAAGAGCGGCGGTTTTGTGCCGGGCATCCGTCCCGGCCGTCCCACTGCGGATTATCTAGGTAACGTAATCAGCCGCATTACGCTGGTGGGCGCGGCGTTTCTTGGTCTTGTTGCGGTGTTGCCGTTTATTGTGCAGGCGGCAACCGGTATTGTCGCGTTAACCTTGGGCGGCACGGCGCTGCTGATTGTGGTATCCGTGGTGCTGGAATTCATGAAGCAGCTGCAAGGAAAGCTCGTGATGCGAGAGTATGAATAAAATGCAAAATGCAAAAATCAAAGTGCAAAATTTTGGTGTTCGCCTTGTCGCGAATTTTCTTTATATAATACAAACCATACGGTATTTGTTGTTCATAAGTTATGGAAAAACCGCTTAATGTATTTCTTTTGGGACGTTCTGGCTGTGGAAAAGGAACACAGGTTAAGCTTCTAAAAGAGAAGTTGTTAGCAAATCAAAAAGTTTATACCAGTTCCACTGGCGACTTATTGCGCGAATTGGAACAGCAGCAGACGGATGTTGGTATTCATTTGCATGGCGTATTGGCACGCGGAGGGTTGGCGCCGAAAGCTTTGGCGGTTTCTATGTGGTTGCATAAAATGGCATGGAGCTTACAGAATGATGAAGGCATGCTTTTTGAAGGGTCTCCGCGCAGCGTATGGGAAGCGCAGGGGTTGGATGAGGTGCTTGCATTCCTGGAACGTGATGAGTATGCGCATGTAATTTACATAGATGTTTCTGCAGAAGAGGTAAAGCGGCGGTTAATCGCGCGCGGACGGCAAGATGATACGGAAGCATCTATCAGCAGCCGCCTTGCTTTTTTTGAACAGGACGTAAAGCCGGTTATAGAACATTATCGGGCAAAAGGCATGCTCATTGAAGTAAACGGCGAGCAGAGCGTGGAGCAGGTGCATGAGGATATTGTGCAATTGCTTGGTTTGTCAAACACTTAGTGTCTGACAATCTGGTATTGGTATGGCAATAGTTAAAACTGAAAAAGAAATAAAGGTATTGGCCGAAGGCGGCAAGCGATTGGCGGAGATATTGCGGAAAGTCGCCGATGCCGCACAAGCAGGCGTTACTACCAAAGAATTAGACGCTCTCGCCGAGCGCCTTATTTTATTTTCCGGGGGTACACCGTCTTTCAAGGGTTATAATGCATTCGGCGCGCGCTCTGCATATCCGGCGTCTTTATGCACATCCATAAACGATGAGGTGGTGCATGGCATTCCGTCGGAAAAGCGTGTATTAAAAGAAGGCGATATAATCGGGCTTGATATCGGCATGAAGTATAGCGGATTGTACACGGACACGGCCATAACCGTAGGAGTCGGTGCGATTGATGCCGATTCCAAAAAACTCATGGATGTTACGCGTGCCGCATTGGCCGCGGGTATTTTGCAGGTCCGCGCGGGCGGGTACACGGGCGATATCGGGGAAGCGGTACAGGCGTATGTGGAGGACTATGGCTTCGGCATAGTGCGGGAACTGGTAGGGCACGGTGTGGGACACAAAGTGCACGAGGAGCCGGAGATTCCGAATTTCGGGAAACGGGGACACGGTGTTTTATTGAAAGAGGGAATGGTGCTTGCTATAGAACCTATGGTAACGGCCGGAAGTTTCCGCCTGCATCTTGACGAGGATGAATGGACCTGGCGCACGCAGGACGGCACGCGCGCGGCGCACTTTGAGCACACGATAGTTGTAACGAAAAACAGCGCGCGCGTGTTGACTGAAATATAGGTTCTTGGTATTCTCCATATAAATTTGTCGCACAAAAGGAGATATTGTGAACATAGTGCTTTTAAAGTCGGGGTTGCCCGCATTGAAATCTGTAAGGAAACAAGGGAGAAAAAGGCTGTGCCGCTTCTGCGGCCGTATAGTTCCGAAGAGTGCATACAGCCAGCTTATGGCTCAAGAGGAACGCCGGCTCAACGGCCAAACGCATCAAAATTATTGGTAGCACACAGCACGGCCGCGCAATTTTTCCGGAGGATGCGCGGCTTTTTTGTTTTCGCAAGTCGGTCGTAATGAATAAATGGATGCTCGTGGATGCGCCCGGACTCGAAGTAGCTCAAAAGCAACGGGGTTGCTTTTGAGGCAGAGGTTTATCTCTGCGTACTTACAGCACTCAATCAGCATGAGTAATTGGAAATATGGTGGGCATGGATGGATTTGAACCATCGACCCCAGACTTATAAGGTCTGTGCTCTAACCGCTGAGCTACATGCCCTCATTGTTGCCGATTATACCATACATCATTTGACAGGGAAAGCGACATACGGTAGAGTTATAGCAAAATTTCTGATAAGGAGAGTTATATGGAACCGAGAGATGTTTTTGTAAATAGTTGGATTGCGCGGGGGGTTGTTGATTGGCGGATTTCGTTGAACAGATTGACGAGCGCATGTTTATTTGGTATCTATACTGAAAGACAATCGCATAAACATTCATTAACAATTCAACACTATTTCAGAAAGGAGTAGCTATGAGCTTGCAACCTTATGTTGGTGCAGAAGTAATGGAAAAGGCGTCTCCGGCGGCGCCGGAGAACGGGCTGATCGGACTTTCGGAGTTTGAGCAGATCATTTCGGATGATCGAGCAAACCGCCAAGACAAGAAATGGCGGGGATCGCTTCTTAAGTACTTAAGACTTGTTAAAGAAAATCCTGCCCTGCCCCGCTTGGCACACAGCCGCTTCTACGATATGGTCACCTCCCAAGGCATGCACGAGATTACGGAGTCCGATGACCCGCGGGTCAAGCGGCTGTACAAGGATGAGTCCCTGAAGGTCTACAACTTTTTCAAGGACGAGTTCTTCGGCATCGAGCGTACCATCTCCCAAATTGTGCGCTACCTTCACTCGGCTTCGCTGAAGGGCGAGGAGAGCCGTCAGGTGCTCTACCTCATGGGCCCAGTCGGCTCGGGCAAAAGCTCCCTGGTTGAGAAAATCCAGCGAGGGCTTGAAGCCACCGAGCCGGTCTATGCGATCGAAGGCTGTCCAATGTTCGAGGAGCCGCTGCATCTTATTCCCCGCCATCTGCGGAGGGAATTTGAAAAGATGCTGGGCGTGCATATCGAAGGCGACCTGTGTCCGACGTGCCGCTTCCGGCTGAAGGAAGAGTTTGGGGCGCGCTATGAAGAATTCCCGGTGGCAACCGTGGAGTTCTCCAAACGCAATCGCAGGGGCATTGGTGTCGTTCCGCCGGTTGATCCGAACAACCAGGATACGTCGGTGCTGATCGGCTCAGAAGACATCTCCAAACTGGATAAGTATTCTGAGGGTGACCCGCGGGTCCTCGAACTCAATGGCGCCTTCAACGTGGGCAACCGTGGCGTGGTTGAGTTTATCGAGGTCTTTAAGAACGAGACCGAGTACCTGCACGCCATGATCACGGCCACCCAGGAAAAATTCGTTCCGGCCCCGGGGCGGCACGGCACTGTCTATGTGGATACGGTCATCGTGGCGCACTCAAACGAGGCCGAGTGGCAGAAATTTAAGGCTGACCATACCAACGAGGCCATTCTGGACCGTATCGTAGTGATCAAAGTCCCGTACAATCTCCGCCTGTCTGAAGAGGTGAAGATCTATCAGAAGATCCTGCGGAACTCCGACTTTCGGGCCCATGTTGCCCCGCACACCTTAGAGATGGCCTCGATGTTTGCGGTGTTGTCGCGCCTCGAGCCAACGCCGAAGTGTGATCTCATGACCAAACTCCGGCTGTATAGCGGGGAAGAGGTGGTCGAGAAGGGACGCACCAAGAAGATCAACGTGGAAGAGCTGCGCGAAGAAGCCAAGCGTGAAGGCATGACCGGCATCTCGACGCGCTTCATTATGAAAGCCCTCGACAATGCCCTCTCGGAGTCCGGTCGCTGCATCAATCCGATCAACGTGCGCGAAGCGCTGATTAGCATGGTCAAGGATCAGGACATTCCCGACGACATGCGTAAGCAATATCTGGAATTTCTCCAAGACACCTTGCACAAGGAGTATCTCGAACTCCTGGAGAAGGAGATTACCAAGGCTTTTGTGTACTCGTACCAGGAGCAAGCGGAGGCTCTGTTCCAAAACTATCTGGACCATGCCGAGGCCTACGTTAATAAAACCAAGGTGAAGGACCACAATACCCGCGAGGAACTGCAGCCGGATGAGGGGTTCCTCAAATCGGTAGAAGAACAGATCGCTATTATTGGCTCAGCCGCGGATGGATTCCGGCAGGAGGTCATCGCCTACCTGTGGGCGTCGTCCCGACGAGGGGAGAGGGTCTCGTACCATAGTTATGAACCACTCAAAGAGGCGATCGAGAAGAAGCTCATGAGCTCGGTCCGTGACATCAGTCGCATTATCACGAAAGCGCGAACCCGGGACGTCGAGCAGACGGACAAATACAACACGATGGTCCAGAACTTGCTCGACAATGGCTATTGCGAATATTGTGTAGACGTCGTGCTGAAGTATGCAGCAAATAATCTGTGGAAAGATTAACATGGAAACCGGATGTCCAAAAGGACATACGGTTTCCAAATGGCTGTTTGTTGTAGGTAGAACTTTGAAGCCGTGAAGCCGTCCAGTATGCATACTGGACGGCATTTTCTTTTTGTCCCATTAGAAATGAAATTGTTGCTTTCTTACGGGATTTGTGGTTTAGTAGAGGCGACAAGAACTTTGAGAAAGGAGTCTCTTATGGTTACAATAGAAACCATTTTCCGTCCGTATTCCCCATCTGACGCGCTGCGATCTGATCGGAGCGCAGGTGACCGCAAGCGCCACCGGCAGAAGGTCCGCGAGGCGGTTCGTGAGAACATTGCTGATATCATCTCGGAAGAGTCAATCATTGGCAAAGACAAGAACAAAATTATTAAAGTCCCAATCCGGGGCGTCAAAGAATACCGCTTTGTTTACGGTGAGAACGCGCCCGCCGCGGGGCAGGGCGATGGCAACTCCCGGCCCGGCCAGGTGGTTGGAAAGGTTGATAAGAAGCAAGGACCCGGGCAGGACATGGCGGGTGACCAGCCGGGAGTAGACTACTACGAAACCGACGTTACGTTGGAAGAATTGACTGAGATTCTGTTTGAAAATCTGGAACTCCCCGACATGGAACGCAAAATCTTGCGCGAGGTGCTGTCCGAGCGCATGAGCAAGCGGAAAGGGTACCGAAAGGCGGGGATTCGCATCCGGCTCGACAAGAGGCGGACAGTAAAGAAGCGCATCAGGCGGCAGCTCGCCGTCAGCAGGGGAGAGTTAGGCGCGGAGTCAGCAGAAAATCCTGAAGACACGGAAGAGCGATTCCCGTTCCACAAGGATGACATGGTCTACCGTCACCTCATCGAGAATGTGCGGCCAGAATCGAATGCGGTGGTGATCTGCATTATGGATACCTCTGGCTCTATGGACACGATGAAGAAGTACCTGGCCCGCAGCTTTTTCTTCCTCCTCTATCAATTCGTGAACGCGATGTACCGGAATGTGGAGCGCGTCTTCATCGCCCATCACACCGAGGGTCGCGAGGTCACGGAGGAAGAATTCTTCCACAAAGGGGAGTCGGGCGGCACGTTTATCTCCTCCGGCTATACCAAAGCTTTGGAGATCATTCAGGAGCGATACCATCCGACGCTGTGGAACGTCTACGCCTTTCACTGTTCAGACGGGGACAATTTCGAGTCTGACAATCCTGCAACCCTCAAGGCGGCGCGGCAACTGTGCGAGATGTGTAACCTCTTCGGCTACGGTGAAATTAAACCCTTGGGCTCGCGTTTCTACGAGAGCTCCATGCTTACTATCTTTAAGAGTTTGGAGGCGGATAATTTCCAAACGGTCCTCATTGAACGAAAGGAAGATATCTGGCCGCAGTTTAAGGCGCTTTTGGCAAAAGAGCGGCCGGAGAAACAACCGCCGCAAGCGGCGTAGATCTCAGCACGCAAGCGTCCCGGGCGCCTATTGGCCGACCGGGACACTTAAACTACCCGATAGGAAAGGAGCACAATATGTCAGAATGGCAAATAAAAGATCTGGAGTACTGGGACGCAAAGATCCGCGAGAAAGTCGAGGAGTTCGGCCTCTCGTGTTATCCCCAGGAGTTTGAAGTGTGCGACCATTTTCAAATGCTTGGCTACATGGCCTACTCAGGCATGCCCTCGCATTACCCGCATTGGTCGTACGGGAAGAGTTACGAGAAACTCAAGACCATGTATGACTATGGGGTATCCGGTCTCCCCTACGAAATGGTCATCAACTCCAGTCCCGCACTCGCTTACCTGATGCGTGATAACTCACTGTGTTTACAAGTCCTCACGGTTGCGCATGTGTACGGGCATAATGACTTCTTCAAAAATAACTTCACCTTCAAGAGCACGCGCGCTGAGCTGATGCTGAACTTGTTTAAGATTCACGCCGACCGGATACGGAGTTACGAGGAGGATCCCTCGATTGGGATTACCAAGGTGGAAAGAATACTCGATGCGGCGCGTGCGCTGTCCCTCCAGTGTCGGCGCAACCTGGCGCTCAAAAGGCTCTCGCCCGAAGAAGAACAGCAACGCTTGCTTGAGGCGGCCGAGCCGGCGCCCGATCCGTTTCGGCGGGTGCACAAGCGGCACGAGTACACCCAGCCCGACCTCCATAAGGTCCCGCTCTCACCGGAGGACGACCTGCTCCTGTTCATTCGTGACCACAATCCCTATCTGAGCGAATGGGAAAAGGATTTGCTCACCATCGTGCATGAGGAATCCCAGTACTTCATTCCCCAAATTGAGACCAAGATTATGAATGAGGGCTGGGCCAGCTATTGGCACCGCGAGATCCTCAACAACCTCCAGCTGCCGCAGGGACTGCATTTGGAATTCCTGATCCGGCATAACCAAGTGGTCCGCCCCTTTCCCCGTGGCCTCAATCCGTACTACTTAGGGCTGAGGGTTTGGGATGACATCAAACGCCGCCACGACGAGCCGACGCGTGAAGAACTCGAGAAATACGGCACGCCGACCAAAACTGGGACACAGGCGATTTTCGACGCACGTGAGGTGGATCGTGATGTCTCGTTCTTGCGCCGCTTTCTGACTGAAGAGTTGATGCGTGAGATGGATATGTTCCAGTACGAGCCCAAGGGAGAGGATTTAGTTATCTCCCATGTTTCAGACGAGGAAGGATGGAAGCAGGTCAAAGAGACATTATTGGCGAGTGTTGGCATGGGGACGATCCCAGTCATTAAGATAGAAGATGCTGACCATGCTGGCAACAGGACCCTTTACATGAAGCATTACCATGACGGCCGAGACTTGCAGCTCGAATATGCTGAGAAGACCTTGGCTTATCTCCAACAGTTGTGGGGGCATGAAGTCCTCCTGGAAACCGTCGTCAATGGAAAAAAAGCCTTGCTCTCGTACAGTGACAAAGGTTTTGCCACAAATCCGCTGAAATAAAGGAAAGCAACCTTGCTTTCCTGTCACCGTCCTGCTATACAACGAGCAGGACTTTTTCTTTGAGAGGAGTAGATTATGAATACAGAAGAAAGAATTAAACGCGTGCAAGAATGGCTTCACAAAGTTACAGGACTCGAGGAGCAAGCGGGCGGCACGGTAGGATGGCTGATTGCAAGAGCCGCGGAGGATCCTGCATATCTTGCCCGGGCCGGAAGGAAAGTATGGAGTGCGCTGCACGGTTTGTTGGATGGATCTGGACCGGTGCTATTACGGAACTTACCGGCTCCGTTAGGGTGGTTGTACGAAGATCAGCCGGAACGCATGCGGAAGTATCCGTTGTTTGCGGAATTTTACGGGGTTGACGAGTCATTGGCTCAAGTAGGGAACTTTTTTGAACGCGCAGACGGAGGGCACGAAGAAGAGCGGCAGGCATTTTGGCTTTGGGGACCCCCGGGAGGCGGCAAGACATCGATCGCACGTACGATATGTGAGCGGTTGGAAGATTTTACGTTTTGGACAGTCAAGGGATGCGAATATCATGAGCATCCGTTGCACATGGTTCCCAAACGGCAACGTTCCCCTCTCTTCGATGTGTTTTATCCATTTGATGGGAGTCCCTGCCCGGAGTGCTGGCGGTGTTTGCAGAATGAACTTCCTTATGATAAGCGTTGGTGGACTATGCCGGTGCAAGAACTTTCATATTCAGAAGGAGCTGCTTGCGGCATCGCATTTGTGGATCACCGTGTTGCGGATCAAAAAGGCCAGTCCTTGCCGGAAGAATGGATTCAAGCTCTGCAAAAGGAGGCAAATGGAGGGGTATTGATAGTACAGTGCACAAAAGAAGCGCAGCCCGGGGCATTCCTTGAATTAGTGGGGGAAGTGATCCAGTCGCGGCGCATGAATATAAAAGAAAGCGCGGCGCGCGTTTGTCTGGATATGGCCGTTATCTTTCTGGCAAACCAGAGTGTTTCTGAATATAAAAGCGGGGATACGGCGTTTCGAAATCGTGCGCGGGAATGCGTACTTCCACTCGTGGTTTCACCGCGCGCGGAAAAACAGGTGGTTGAAAAACTCAACCGGCATCTGGCGCATACGCATCATTTTATGCCGCATGTGGAAGACGCGTTGAATATATTCGTGTGTTCCTCGCGTTTGCGGGACAGCGGTACGCCTCTGGCATCCATGCTTTTAAAGCGGCTCAATTTGTATGATGGATCTTTCGTGGAAGAAGCCGGCACGGCCTTACCCCTGTATCGCACGCGGAAACAAATGCGCCAGCAATACGTATCCGACGGCATGCTGCATGCCATGTCTATTCGCTCGGCTCTCAAAATGCGGAGCATTGCGGGCGAGCTGTGCGAAGACGGATGTGTTACTATCATTGACGCGCTGGCTGCCGCTCAAAAACAGCTGGAGTCAGAAAATCTTTCGGGGGATGCAAATTCGTTTCCGAAGCGGTTCCTGGAAGACAGCGGCGCAGACGTGGAAGTCGGAGGCAAAAAGATATCGATATCCCAGCTTGAGGCGCTTGTGTATCAAAAGGCTGTTCAACGCGATATTGTATCGGCGTGGGTAGGGCCGGAATTGTTTCAAAAGAACATGGCCGTTTTGCAGAAAAAATACCTTGACCATGCGGGCGCCTATAAAAACATGGCATTGAGCGATGGCTTCGTTGACAAGGAGCGGGAAGAGCGGATAGATGAGCAATTTCTCCGCAGGGTAGAAGGTCTTGCGGGTATTGAAAAAGCAAAAGAAGACGCATTTCGACAGGAGGTATGTCAATTCTTTTCGCAACTTGAAAGACGGGGCATTTCAGTTGCATTGTCTGATATACCGGTCTTGGAGATGGCATTGTGGAAAGAAGCTGCCGCGCCACCTTTATTACAGATACAAGTCGCGTTTGGAATAACTCCGATGGATAACCGTG
Source organism: uncultured Candidatus Saccharibacteria bacterium (assembly GCA_964479945.1). Taxonomy (GTDB): domain Bacteria; phylum Patescibacteriota; class Minisyncoccia; order Ryanbacterales; family 2-02-FULL-48-12; genus CAYZNS01. The sequence continues at coordinate 12,351 of CAYZNS010000015.1, read as the reverse complement.
ATCCGGAAAAAGAAAAAAAGCAGGTTGAAAATCTTGAAAAAAATCTGCTTGGCATGGGATATCAGCCCTGCTGCGTGCTCAAGCTATTGGGCAATAGGCGAACCAGCGGGTATATCCGCCGGATGAATCTGAAATTATAGTACGCCTTCCGGAAGCTCATCCGAGCTTCCGGTTTTTCTTTTTTAAAATCTTTGCTACCATACATGTGGAGGTGAACCATGAAGCGTTTATTTCTTGGTACCGGTGATTTGCAGCAGGTCGTGCTGCGTTCTGTTTTTTTCGGGTCTCCGCTTGTTGTTGTTGCTCCTGTGGAGTCGCCTCGTCAGACGTATTTGCAGATAGAAGGGCCGGAGTATCACCTTGCCTTTTTGTATCCGCATCTCGTAATGCTGGTAAAACAGTCGCCGTATGATTTTTCAGGTGCTCATGGCACGTGGATAGGCGTTGAAGGCGCCGAACATACCGGCAAACTGTCCCTTTTCTACCGCCACGGAGATTCGTTTGAAGACCGCGTGCAGCTGCTGGAGCATCATTTCCGGTGTGACATTGCGTTTTACCGCAATATAAGGCTTGCGGACGTATCTTTTATAGACGTAATCTGTGGAGGCAGAAGATGGCTGTATAATGAGGTGGTCAGTTTGCCGGAGGAGTTGGAGGAAAACGGCTCCATTGAATTTCCGCGATTGCGGCTGGCGTAGCAACAACCTCCGGAAGGCAATCTTCCGGAGATTTTTCTTTTTACGCGCGGAATGTTACAACAACAGAGTGGAATCTCATGCAAATACATATTTACATATCGGCAGCGCGGCTGATCTTTCCGGTGCGGACAGGCGTCTGTACCGGTTTTTTGAGATGCTGCCGGGTCTGCTTAGTTGGGGCACGCTTTTGGGCGTGGTGCTTGCTTCGTGGCTCGTACCCGTGTGGGCGGCGGTGTTTATAATTATCTTTGATCTGTATTGGGTGGTAAAAACAGTGTTTCTCTCACTTCATTTGCGCGGCAACCACCGGCGCTTAAAACAGCATATAGCCGTGGATTGGGAAAAGAAATTACGAGTTACGAGTTACGAGTTACGAGTTACGGAAATATACCAACTCGTACTCTTACCCTTTTACAACGAGCCTGCGGATGTTATTCGCGGTACGCTGCAAGCGCTCAAGGTATCCCGGTGGCCGAAAGAGCGCATGTTTATTGTTCTTGCCGCCGAAGAACGCGCGGGGGAAGCGGCGCAGGAGGCGGCGCGGCGGATGCAAACGGAGTTTGGTGATTCATTCGGTGCATTTTTCATCACTACGCATCCGGCGGGCGTGTCGGGCGAAATGCCCGGCAAAGGGTCCAACATCGCCCATGCCGCTCGTATTGCAACGCGGGGACTTATTGATGCCGGGACTATTCCTTATGAGCATGTGTTGGTGTCGGCGTTTGATATTGATACGCGCGTGTATCCTGATTACTTCTTGTGCCTTACCTGGCATTTTCTTACGGCCGAACATCCGCATCATTCATCTTTTCAGCCGGTGCCGGTGTATAATAATAATATGTGGGAGGCGGGCGCATTGAGCCGTGTGGTGGCAACGAGCGGCACCTTTTGGCAGATGATGCAGCAGGAACGGCCCGAACGCCTCTCCACGTTTTCATCGCACTCCATGAGTTTGCGCTCTCTTGCAGATGTAGGGTTTTGGCAGAAAAACATTGTTTCGGAGGACTCGCGCATTTTCTGGAACCATCTCTTGCGCTACGATGGCGATTACCGCGTGGTCCCGTTATCGTATCCGGTTTCGTTAGACGCCAACATAGGCAGAAGTTTTTGGGAGACCGTAAAGCAGGTGTACCGGCAGCAGCGCCGGTGGACGTGGGGCGTGGAAAATGTGCCCTACCTTCTATTTGGATTTGTAAAAAACAAGGCGATACCGTTCCGCATAAAAGCACGCGTTATCGCTACGCAGCTGGAAGGGTTTTGGAGCCTGGCTACGAACCCGCTTTTGATTTTTATGCTTGGGTGGCTGCCGTTGTGGCTAGGCGGCCAGGAGTTTAACACTACGCTTCTGTCTCATAACCTGCCACGCATAACGCGCACGTTGATGACACTCGCCATGACGGGGCTCATCGGATCCGCGCTTATCTCGCTCTCACTTCTTCCGCCGCGCCCGCGGCGCTATGGCTTTGTGCGTAGTATGGGCATGGTGCTTCAATGGCTGCTGGTTCCCGTAACTATAACCGTATTCGGCGCGATTCCCGGGCTGGAAGCGCAGACCAGGCTTATGCGGGGCGGACGGTGGCGGCTGGGGTTTTGGGTGACACCTAAGCATCGCGTCCGCGATACATAATAGTTCAAAGTTAAAAGTTAAAAGTTCAAAGTGATAGTATCGCACTTCGTGCGATTATTATATGTCGCGAAGCGACACCAAAACTTTGAACTTTGAACTTTTAACTTTGAATTTACTCAAGGTGTATTCCTTTCTCCCCCAACTGATCCACGCGTTCCTTAAGCAATGGATATGCATTAAGCTCCGGATCTTCCTCAATAATCTTCTTTGCTTCTTCGCGCGCGGCTTCTACCATTTTTAAGTTTTTAAGCGCCTCCATACCCAGGTCGGAAATGCCCCATTGCGACAAACCGGAAAGCTCCCCGGGACCGCGTAGCTGCAAATCGTATTCGGCAAGCTCGAAACCGTTTTTTGCCTTTATCAGTGCGGCCAGACGCTCGTGTGTTTTTGGATTGCGCGAATCCGTGAATACAAAGCAATACGCCTGTTGGCCCGCCCGCCCCACGCGTCCGCGGAACTGATGGAGCGAAGCCAAGCCGAAGCGTTCCGCGCCTTCTATCATCATCACGGAGGCGTCGGGAATGTCCATGCCTACTTCTATCACGGACGTGGAAACCAATATATGCGTATTTTTCTCGCGAAAGGCGTGTATGATATCCTCTTTTTCTTTTGGTTTTTGTTTGCCGTGGAGCATGGCAACGTTGAGATCCGGAAAAATTACTTCTGAGAGTTTTTTGTATTCCGTTGTAACAGATTTTGTTTCCTTCCGTTTTTCACCCGCCTGCCGAACCCGCCGTGGCTTGGCAGACATGGCGGGCAGGTCGTCATCATTGTGTTCTTCTATACGCGGGCATATCACGAACGCTTGCCCGCCATCCCGTATGTTTTTGCGAATAAACTCATACGCTTGCTCTCGTTTTTCAGGCGGCACTATGGCGGTAATTTGTTTTTTGCGTCCGGGCGGCAGCTCGTCCAAGAGCGAGAGGTCAAGGTCGCCATAGAGGGTGAGCGCTAACGTGCGGGGAATGGGCGTTGCGGTCATAGACAACATGTGCGGCATGTATCTATTTTTTTCTGCGTCAATCTGCGTTGCCTTCTGTGTTGATCTGCGAACCAGCGCTTTACGTTGGTTCGTGCCAAAGCGATGCTGTTCGTCCACAATCGCAAGCGCCAAGTTTTTGCATTGTATCTCTTCTTCCAGAATTGCATGCGTGCCCAAGAGAACGGATACCGTTCCGTCGCGCGTCCATGAGAGAAGCTGGCTGCGGGAAATATGCGTCGCTTCCGCGGGGCGCATCTTGGAGGGGAACGATTTGCTCTCGGCGGATGTTATAAGTCCCATGCGAATACGGAAAGGCGCTAATCGGCGGCAGAACTCGGCGAAGTGCTGGCGCGCCAGGATCTCCGTGGGTGCCAAGTACGCAACTTGAAACCCCGCGCGCACGGCCGCGAGCGAGGCGATGATAGCAACAAGCGTTTTGCCGGATCCGACATCTCCTTCCAGAAGCCGCATCATGGGGATGGCGCGGGACATGTCGCGGAGAATCTCTGTGACGGCCCGTTCTTGCGCTTTAGTAAGCGGAAAGGGGAGAAGGGCGGCAATATCCGCAAGCGCTTTTGCCGGCGGCACGACGAATGTTTTTGCGGTTTCCATAGCGCGCCGCAATTGCAGGCGGTGCAGTTGGATGGCAAACATCTCTTCAAAAGCAAAACGCTTGCGTGCGGCGGCCGCCCATGCGGAGGTAAGCGGACGGTGGGCGTATCGTATCGCTTGTTCAAACGCAGGCAGATTGAATTTTTTTCGCACGTGCGCCGGCAGGGGGTCGGAGAGTGCGGGCGGCAGGGCGGCAAGGAGTTCATCGCGCCATGCATCCATTAGGGGCTGTGGTATGCCGCGTATCTTGGGGTAGATCGGCGCAATACTGTCATCTGCAGAAGCGCTCGCAACGATACGTGTAGGATTTACAAAAAACAGCCCTCCTTTTTTGTTGCGATGTACCCTTCCCGAAAAACGCGCGTCTTCGCCCTTTTTGGCGCGCGGCGCTTTGGAATGCGTAAACCATAATGCACGGAGCGTGCCGGTACCGTCGCGGATTACGGCTTCCGTGTACGGCGTTTTCTTGGGAAATAGTTTTTTGACGGCAATGCTTTCTACAGTTCCATGTACTAGTGCGTGCATGCCCGGCTCCAGCGCGGCAATAGGGACGGGGGCTGCTGTATCCACATACGCGGCGGGTAGAGCCAACAAAAAGTCCCGCACGGTTGCAATATGCGCCGCAAGCAGGTCTTTTTTCTCGCGCGCGGTTACATCAAGAACCTCGCTGATTGGCTGGTCAAGAATGTGCATGCCCCGATTATAGGGGAAAAAACGGGAGGAGTATAGAGTGGTGCGGTATTCTTGAATTAATCAAGGAGTATTTTTCTCTACTATGTGTTTTTTAAAGTTTCATTAAACTGTTCGCTGTTCAGTAAGATCAATTTTTTAAGTTTTTCACCCATCATTTCGTTAGTTTGTAGATGTCTGGGAAATAAATTATCATTTACGATGTCATCACTCTGCGCAGGCAAGATAAAAACATTTCCACTCTCAGGATATTTCCCTAGAACAACTTTCATTCCTTCATTTTCGAATCTTTCTAATAACTCATCTATGGGGGTAGAATAGTCGGGAAATTCTTCTTGGTCAGATTTTATTTTCAGGTAGGATTCCGGATTAATACCAGGAAAAGGGAAAACCTCCGGATTTTCAACAAATTCTTTAGCTATTGAGCTTTCATAAACAGCTTAACATGGTCGTCTTCTCAAAAATGCTTTAAAATAGGCATTTTACGGGGCATGCGTCTGTTAAGTGAATAGTGAAAGGTCAATAGATCAATGATTTCTCTTCTTCTATGTTCTCTTATATCGTTCTCGAATTGATTTGTAGGAGGACCTTCGTTCATAAACAAAGCGTATCAATAATTCAATACCATGTCTAGACTTGAATCAAGGGAGCGGCAACAAAAGCAATTGCGACTCGCTGTTAAAACACGCTTCCGATTAATTTGTGATCTCGAGAGGAGTCTCCGCCAGAGGCGGACAGGGAACCTTTGTTTAAGGCTTACTTGCCCCGTTACACATTGGCACACGTTAGGAGAACAGGTTATAAACCTATTTTGGAGATATTTTACCTAATTTTTTGTCAAAATATCAAAAACGAGGCCAGATTGTAGAAGTAGTCCCACTCCTATAAAAATTAGCACGGCATAAATTACAGATTTTTTATTCCAAGTAAAATCAAAATATTCCCGCACACTTTTCCTGGTAAAAAAGTAAAGGAAAAAAATGTTAATAATGACAGCGGGCACAAAAATATACAAAAGTGTTGCGGAGTATAAAAATGCAACGGATAAAAAGAATAATGAAATAATACTTCCAAATGTGCTAGCTATTATTTCTAGCGGTACAATCCAGAATATTTTCCGCGAAAGACCAAGATAATATACAAACGCAAAAATCATTATAGCAACAATTCTTGATATTTCTTTAAACCCAACCGCTTCACCAGATAAAGACTCCGTAATACCCAACGCTATAGCTAAAACGCCGAGCCCCATAAGAAGAAGATAAAATAATTGCAGAATAGCAACTGTTTTTTCAATGGCTTTTCTTGAAAAATGCATAATTCCTTTGAATTACGAAACGCGCTCTTGTCATTGCGAGCGAAGCGAAGCAATCCTGAAAACATATAGTAAATCACGAGATTGCCACGGTATTCCGCTTTTCCGCCAAAGGCGGATCAGCCTCTGGCTGAAACGACACAAATTAGTTAGCGTCCCCGGCAGGAATCGAACCCACATCACGAGCTCCGCAAGCTCGCATTCTATCCGTTGAACTACGGGGACAATTTCTTAAAACCCGAAATACCGCGCCGCTACATCCACCAAGGATTCTTCCTGTGGGCGTTCGGGCATAAACTGCTGCAAGTAACTGCGCACGGTGATGGGGTTCATGTCGCCGAGCGGTATCTTTATGTGCGGCATAATCATCTTTTGCGATTCAATGCTGATTTCTTTTACATCCGGCGGGTGGTAGAAAATCCAGAATGATTTAAGCGTCTCATACGGATACACGCTGCCGTGGATGTGTATGCCTTCGCCGGAAAGTTTAAACTCAACCACGCGCGCCGGCCGCGCGCCGTACATGGCTACCGTAAACCCCGCCAACAGCATGAACACGGCAAACAGAAAATTGTTGAATACCAGCGCGGTTACAAACAGTCCCAGCGTCAGTATGCCGACGGCCCAATACCAGTCCGGGTGTTTTTTGACCTGCATATACTCTGCAGCGTGCCAAGATAATACGGCAGGCAGGTTGGTCTCGTCTGCCTGTGCGCCATTCCGATCTGATTCTTGCGCGCGCACAGGCGCCTTTTTTTGCTCTTTCGGCGCGGTGCGCGTGTTGTGTTGTAAATTAACAATGTTAGGCATGGTAGCAAATGCATTATAACAAGACAAGGCGAGTGAGACAACTTGTTGTCCAATCTCCTTTTCTTGCAAGTTCACACTTGATGTGCTATAAATGAGCTTTTTCAAACCCTTTCTAGTCGAGCCTGCGTATGATAGCATACACACGAACAAGAGGGCGGCTTCGGTCGTGAAATAGAAAAATCGGAGAGGTGGCTGAGCGGCTTAAAGCGACGGATTGCTAATCCGTTGGGGGCCTAAAAACCCCTCGAGGGTTCGAATCCCTCCCTCTCCGCAGATTGATACTTCCTCGCTTGTGAGGGGCGCCGAGCGCGTGCCAGCTCGAAACTAAATCGTACGCTCCGATTGCGTGGTGATGCGAAGCAATGCGCCTCGGGTGCGCCCTCGGCTCGCTCCGGCGCTCTGACGAGACGCCTCCGCTCACCTCGGTCGCCCGCATCCCGCGCCGTTTCCTTTGCATTTTTGTGCGGCTCCTCCTCCCTTCCCCCTCCACCGCAAAAATTGAAAGGAAAAGGAAACGGCGCGGGTGTGGAGAGGTTCTGCATAGAATCACTTAGTATTGAATCGTTTGAAATAATTATCAATTTCTTCTCGCAACTCAACACCAACACGTTCAAAACAGTCAAGCAAGTCTTTGTATGTACCCTTGCCACCGATAAAGTCCCAAAACTCGTCTGCGACTTTCAACTCTTGTTCAAGATCAAGCATGCCTCGCATCGTCCAACGACTATATGGCTCCGGCTCGTATGGGTTGTAAGGAATGGCGATAAGAGTGTTTATGTCAGCCTCTGGGTTTTCGGCAAGAATTGCCGCTGCCCACTCAAGCAATGTTCGTTTGAATTCCTTAAATCCTCCCGCGTTAGGTTTTGCCGTTTTCAAATCAAACAAATAGTACTTATTATCTTTTGCAACAAACAGCAGATCAACCTTGGTGAGTTTTACATTTATCATTTCATCCTTGCGACATACCTTGCGCAAACGTTCAATTTCCTCCTGCTTGTTTGGTTGCGTCTTGGCGGTCGTCAGACCGTCCATAATCTTTTGAATCTCTACCTGCGCCGCGCTACTTATCTTTGCTCCCGCAACTCCCTGCTTAGTTGCAGACTTGAATCTGCCCTCCGCCAAAGTAATGGCTACCGGCTCAAAAAAACTCGTACCGAATTGTGTATTGAGAGAATGGATAAAGGCATACAGAGCAAGGCGATCCTTGCCAAGTAGTCGCGTATGAAAAGGCATCGAAGCTGGTTCCGGATTGTAATTTTGAAACTTTGTCCGAAGGGTTGCCTTCAAGACATCTTCAACATTTGTAATTTGTGTTTTAGTTAGTGCCATAGATTTATATTGATTTAAGGTGAAAAATAATTTCTGAATAAGGATTGCGGTCGCGTTCGGTTCTGTTGAGTACCGGTCGCTTGTATTGGTTGATAATTTTCATACCAGCTTTTTCTGCAATCTGTGGGTACAAATTATGCTTATCATTTGCAACCAAGAACACATGATAATCATCGGCAAGATATTTTTTGCAGTTATTCAATACATCCGCAATACCCTGCACATAGGATTGCTTCGCCACTTGTCCTTGTCCTTTGTACAAGGGACCAATCTCCATATCGTCATTTCGTTTGAATCCAAGTAGATCGTAGGCATACGCATGTTGTTCGTGATAGTCAATTTGTCCTACATATGGCGGTGAGCAGAATATTCCGGCGATTCGTTGTTTCTCTAAAACATCGCCAAAAGTAGAATTTTGTTTCCTTACTTTCTCCAAAATATCCACCGCTCTTGAATCGCCGGCAATGGCAGAAAAATGTACTGGCTTTCGTAACTGCTCAAATTCTTTGATTCGGTCAAGCGTGTCATATGCATATCTCTTGAGCATTGCTTTGATAGAAAACAACGGCTTGCACATTTTCTTGTGCTTGTAGCAGTAGTATGTCGTGAGTTGCGGTTCTTTGAGTGTGGCAAGGTCGCTGTGTGTGGTAGCGCGACAGGAGCGAATCGTGCGGCTTAGAATAAGCGCAAGAATCATGCGAAGTTTTGCGTCCCTCTCTTTTTTCACTGATTCAAACACATGGTCTATCTCTTGTCGCACATAGTCCATGAACCATGTATCAATAAAGGTTTCTGACTTGTCTTGCTTGAGCTTGATATTGTATTTTTTTATCAATCGCTCGTATGTAGGCAAAAATTCTCTTTCTCTTTCGCGCGCAAAATCATCTTCTCGCACATCACCCTGATTCATGCGATAGCGAAAATCTGCACCGGGGAAATGTTTGTTATTGAACGCCGCAAGTTCCGCCAATAGTTCGCTTTCAAAACCTTGTGTGTTGTGTTCGCTCTCAAACGAGTCTATCGCTTCAAGCATTTTGTTTATGGCACTACGCAAGCGGTCGTGGTCATAAGCAGATGCCTTACAACTTGCAATCATGCGATTGAATTCCGACACATCAATGCCGATAGAATGGATGCCCATTTCGAGCGATTGAATAATTGTAGTACCAGAGCCAAGAAAGGGGTCAAGCACAATGTCGCCGGGTTTGAAAAAGACATCGGTTTTGAAATCGTCTGTTTTGTCATTCAAAAAATACTCAACCAACTGCGGAATATATTTGCCCTTGTATGGATGCAAGCGGTGGACATGCTTTGTCGTGTCTTTCTCGCGGAGATTATCAAATGACAACGCCCAATTCAGGTCATTGCCAAGTTTCGCTTTCCAATCAACCTCGCGCTTCCCACGCCATGATTCGTAATATTTCTTTAAATCATTCACATCCACGAGCGTGGAGCCGTTTTCACCCAGTTTTTTCACCTTGCCATATTGCACAAGGTAGGAAATGTTGTTCGGCGTTACCTCTTTTTCGAGGTAATCTGTTGCCCAACGTGATGCATCTTGTATTGATAGTAATGACATAATTTTTAAAATTCTTTTCTTAATACTCCCACAACCTTTCCTTGAATAACAACATTGGTTTCGTAAAAGGGGCTCATAGTTTTGTTGGCAGGAACGAGTTTGATGCGATTTTTCTCTTTATAAATTTTCTTGAGCGTAACTTCGTTACGCTCCGGCATATATGCCACTGCTTTCTCACCGTCGTTCACTGTTTGTTGATCGCGAACAATCACAATGTCGCCGTCCATAATCCCTTCCTCAATCATACTCACACCGGAAACCCTGAGTGCGTAATGCCGAGAAACATTAGGAAGCATTGAGCGAGGGACACCGATGATCTCTTTATTCTCTATCGCTTCAATCGGACCGCCAGCAGAAATTATACCGAGTAGTGGAATATCAACGAGTTGCGATTTGTAGTCTTGCGGCGCAACAATCGAGCGTTTCTTTCCTTTATCAAATTGCAACAAACCTTTTTCTTGTAACGCGTGAATATGTTGGTGTGCCGTCGGCACCGAAACATCAAAATGCTTTGCTGTTTCTACTTGCGAAGGTGAATAGCCGTTATCGCGCCGATAGGCGCGAATAAAATCTAACACCTCTGCTTCGCGCTTCGTGGGATTGCCCTCCAAAATGCTTGACTTCTTTTGCATGACTCTAGTATACTACCTAAAGATAACCTAAACAATAGAGGGTTATCCACACGATATATGAAACTCACGAAATTAAAAACTTCCGTTCTATCCAAAATATTACGCTTGCGTTTGACCCTGCCTGTCGCGTGCTTGTGGGCATCAACGAGTCTGGCAAGTCAAATATCCTAAAAGCACTTGCACTCATGGGGAGTGAGCACGATCCGGTAAAGAAAGATGATCTGCGCGAAGCGCTCCCCGACGAAGATGCCATTGACGAAGCATGTGTGCGCTTCGTCTTCGCTTTTGAAAAGGCGGAATCGGACAAACTTTTTGAAGACCTTTCCGCAAAGATACTGGCGAATGTGAAGAATCCGGACATCGTTTCCATTTCCGGTAAAAACAAAAGCGTCAAAGAGTTTTGTGCGACCCGAAACGAGGGGCTTTATTCCGTGAACATCATGGAGGAAGAAAAATCGTTCCGCTATTGGCGGCTTTCCGCGAGCCACAAGCTCATCGCGGGCTGGAAGAAGCCGACGAAAGCGTGCCCGGCGGATTTCACCATCGAACTCAAGGGGCAGAAATACAAACTTGCCGACTATAACCTCGTACGCGTTGCTGATTTTGGTGAAGTGTCGGCGGAGTATCTGGAAGATGCGACTATCGAAGACCTTTCGAGCGTGGCGGGCGGCATTATCGCCGATATCACGGAAGAAAATCTGCCGGGTACGCTGTTTTGGGAGTACGACGAAGCAAACTTGCTTCCCGCAAGCGTGAAGATCGCCGACTTCGCGACAAATCCGGACTCCTGTATACCTCTCAAAAATATGTTCACACTCGCAGGGATAACCGACATCAAGGAGAGTATTGAGGATAAGCGGAAAGGTACCGACAACCAATTCCAAAACTACTTGGACGGAATCGCGAAAAAGACCACCAACCACTTCCGCGGTGTATGGAAAGAATACAAAAACATTGAATTTTGTTTGAAACTCAACGCGGACCAGATTATTCCTGGCATTAAAAAGAAGAATACGCACGACTTCGCGCGCCGAAGCGATGGCTTCAAGCGCTTCGTTACCTTTCTGCTCATGATCTCCGTCAACGTGAAGACCGATAACCTACGCGACACACTTCTACTCATAGATGAGCCGGATATCAGTTTGCACCCGTCCGGCGCACGCTATCTTCGCGACGAGTTGATTAGAATTTCCCGCACCAACTATGTTGTCTATAGCACGCACTCAATCTTCATGATTGATTCTGGCGACATTGGCCGCCATTACATCGTGCGAAAAAAAGACGAGATAACCGGTATTGAGGCGGCAAAGGAATCAAATATCGCAGACGAGGAAGTTTTGTACAACGCGCTCGGTCACTCGGTACTCTCAATAATAAAAGAAGATAACCTGATTTTTGAGGGTTGGAACGACAAACGCCTGTTTCGCGTCGCGCTCGAAGGCGCAACTAGCGCTCTTCAAAAGAAATATGAGAAGGTTGGCATCTGCCACGCGAAAGGAGTTCCGTCCATCAAAGCGATAACGCCGATGCTGGAGCTTGCAAAACGCAAGTGCGTCATTATCAGCGACAGCGATAAGCCCGCGAAGGAACAGCAGAAATCCTACAAGAACAGCAAAGGTTTTGGTGAATGGAAAATCTATCAGGATATTGACGCAAGTATTGAGGCAATTACAGGCGAGGACTTCGTGAAAAATGCCTACATCGCGAAGCAAGTGCAGGCCATGATAAACGGCTCAACCATGCCAGCGTTCCCTGAAACAACTTTGCCGGACAAGAAAGGAAAGCTCGTCGCGATATCAAAGTGGCTTACCGACAACGGCATGACGCAAGACCAGGCAAAAGACGCTATTGGAAACATCAAGAATTCTATTTTTGAACACTTAACGCACACCAATATTGACGATACGGAATATAAAAAGTTGCTTCAGGGAATCTCGTTCTAACTATAACTAATGGGAGCCGCGCTTTTGGAGGACGAAGTGGCGGTAGCAGACCGCGCCGTTTCCTTTCAATTTTTGCGGTGGAGGATCCGCTATGTCAATTTTTCCTGTGGATAACTCGGGATTTTATATTCAGT
>CAYZNS010000014.1:0-27838 GCA_964479945.1 uncultured Candidatus Saccharibacteria bacterium | reverse complement strand
TGGATGGCAGGAAGTTTAAATATGAAATCTGACATTTTGTTTTGCGGGGGCTATACTATGAAATCACGGGTGATGAAGAAGACGAGGTATGGGAAATTGTGGGTTACGGAGAAACGGACGCGCCAAAACATCAGGTTGCTTACAACGCTCCATTAGCAAGCGCATTGATTGGATTGTCAAAGGGCGGCGCGACGGAAGCTCAAACGCCGCGCGGCTTAGCGGAGTATGAAGTGCTGGAATTGTACAAAAACTGGGACGATGTACCTGAAGATTTTCGCCCTAAATAAAAAACTTTCCTTTATTAGCTGATCGGATTTGTCTGGTCAGCTATTTTTTTTCATGCTATAGTCCTATCCATGAAGACAGAATACGAAGCGACATTTACAGATATTGATAAAGAATCAATCCGTGCAAAATTAAAAGAAATTGGAGCGAAGCTTGTCCGTCCGGAATTTCTTCAAAAGCGTGTTACCTTTAACCTGCCGGAAGGCGTAGAACTTAAAGGCGGATGGTTGCGTGTGCGGGACGAGGGCGATAAAATAACCCTTTCTCTTAAAACGGTGCATGGCGACGGTATTGAAAGCCAGAAAGAAATTCTGCTCGCGATTGATGATTTTGCTCAGGCAGCAGAGCTTTTAAAAACTCTTGGCTGCAAGCAGAAATCGTATCAGGAAACGAAACGGGAACTATGGAAACTCGGCGATGTGGAAATAACTATTGACGAATGGCCGTTTCTAGAGCCGTTTGTGGAGGTAGAAGGATCATCCGAAGAGGAAGTTAAATCAGCGTCCGAAAAGATCGGGTTTAACTATGGTGAAGCATTATTTTGCGCAGTCGGAACGCTCTACAGTAAAAAGTATGGCTTGGAGGAGGATATCATAAACAATAAAACGCCTAGAATAGTCTTTGATATGGAGAATCCGTTTATAAAGAAATAGAAAACTTTACGTTGTTAGGGTGAGCTTTGGCACCCGAAAACTCTCCTGATTATTCCGAATCCATGTTCTAACAGCCTCCACGACCCGCAGCCATTGAGAACGGCTTGCGTAAAACGCAAGTGTATCAAAGGATTTTATTGTCCCAAATTTGGGAGTAATACCCTGCGCTTCCAGCGCATCATTTCAACATGATAGTATCTGCTAATGACGCAATACTACAGAAGGACCAGTCATACAGTGGGAGATTATACCTATCATCTGGTATGGATTACCAAATATCGCTATCCTGTGCTGGTGGGAGACATTGCAGAACGGACCCGCGACCTCATACGACAGGTATGCACAGAAAATCAAGTAGAAATCATCCGAGGTAGCGTAGCACGAGATTATGTCCATATCTACGTATCCATCCCACCCTATATATCCGTTAATAAAATCGTCCAATATCTGAAAGGTAAAACATCACGCAAAATCCAGCAAGAATTTCCCGAACTTCGCAAACGGTATTGGGGCAGGCATTTCTGGGCAGTTGGATACTTCGGGAGAACGACAGGCAATGTCACTGATGAAATGATTAAAAAATACATTGAAGATCATATACACAAAGATGATCGTTACGGAGACTTTAAAGTCGAAGGTTAGCATTCCATGCTTCTACAATTCTCTGGGCTTCCAGCCCAGAGTGGTTTAATTAAAAAAAGGGGACTGACCCCATTTCCCATTTCCCCTGACCCCATTTCCCATTTCTCTTTCCAAAGCGTACTGACTTTGCTACACTCAAAATATCAGACGTGAAGCGAGTTGAGCGTATCCTTAATCACCGACCTCATAAACGTCTTGGCTATTTGACTCCTCATGAAGTGTTTATGTTAGGTCGGATGCCTGGTGCGGTTCACGGTAGAATGTAGGCACCGCAAGCAGTGCGGTATCAAGGTTGTTGATCCCGCCGTTGGCGGGATTTATTTTTTGTATCCATTCATCCCTGCGGCAAGCCGCAGGGTATTTAAGGGCAAAAAATAATGTGCCGGCGCAATGAAATTATATGGATGACAAACAAGAAAAGGTATGATATTTTATACAGCATGCGGGATTAGTACAGTGGCAGTACATTAGCTTCCCAAGCTAAAGATACGGGTTCGATTCCCGTATCCCGCTCCAGTTTCAAACTCAACGGCTTTTTGAGAGCCATTCCGTGGGCAACACAAAGTCTCGCCCACGAAAGGAATCCCCCACACCCCCCCTTCCACCTCGCCCTCGCAAAGAAAGCACGGCGGTGTAAATTATTGTAGTTCCGTCGAATATTTTTCGTAGAATGTACTCGTCAATCGTTGCTCCGGATCGTATCTTTTTTTCGCAGCAAGAAATGATCTAAATTCTGGATAAGATCGTTCCAGTTGATCTGCTGTGTAAAGTAGTTGATATGGCAAGAAAAATCTGCCACCATGTTTGATGGTGAGATCAATAAGTTCTTGAGTGACTTTCTTCATTTTTTGATTTCCCTTTTCATCTGTTGTCTGATTTATGTATAAAACAATAGAGAAAGTATCTGTTGGGGAGTAGTTCAAAAAAATGTTTTCCTTGTGGACCACGCGCACCGAGGCATTAAGAAGGTTCACATCATTTTCAGTCATTATTGTTCTCATTGCATCAATATACGAAACAAATTGATCGTGTGGAATAAAATACTCATGCAAAATGTCGGTATCATTTTTTAAATTATTACGGAGATATGGTACCGAATCATGCATGGGTTCATTCCGCGATACCAAACAAGCCTCGCCTTCACTAAGCGCTTGATTTCTTGAAATCGGACAATTTTCTAACATCGGCTCTATGTATTTCTCGGCAAACCACTTCAATCTCATTGGAATTGAGCTATGTTTCGCAAGATTAAATATCAATCTCCGCAGCTTGATACTACTCACTTCCCCGAGTGGAGGAATTTTTGCGTCAGGAGCGTCAACTTTTTTGTAATTATATAAAATCATCTCCTTCAAGAAGGATTGTGGTGCTGTAGAAAGATGACCATAAAATAGTCCTATAGTTTCATCATTTTCAATTTCGCGACTGAATACGTCTGGAAATTCTTTATAATCAATCACCTTTCGTTCGGATTTATACACCACATTATTTGTAACTTCTAAATTGACATCGAGTACAACCCCAAAAAGACCATAGCCACCGATAACCAAATTAAATAGTTCGGGGTTCTCGGTGCGACTTACTCTTTTTATTGAGCCATCAGGAAGCATAATTCGCATAGAGCGAATAGTCCTTGCGATCGCCCCCGCAGTATGATCCATCCCGTGAGCGTTGACGGAAATAGAGCCACCAACAGTAAAAATATCGGTGGACTGCATGGCTTTGACTGCAAATTTAGGGTGAAGGAAATTTTGTATGTCGTGCCATGTTGCGCCGCTCTGAACATTTAGAACTTTACTTTCTTCATTAAGCGTCATTTGATTAAATTTCGTCATGTCTAAAATCAAAACGTTTTTGTAAAATGCATGTCCTCCCATGCTATGTTTAACTCCGGCAATAGATACTTTGAGATCTTTATCTTTCGCAAAAATCAAGGCATTTTTTATATCATCTACATTCTGGATCGAAACAACTCCATGCACCGCAGTTTTATTAAGGCAGCTTGCATCGTTGATAAAGCCACCCTTTTGCGTCCAGGGGAGTTTATATTGAGGCACATCAATTTCAATCCTGTTTTGCTTAGACGAATCACCAACAAAATTTGGAAAAAGTGGCGGACAATTTTTCTCTCCCACTGGATCGGCAGAGTAGTATTGGATTTTCTTTCCGATCACAAAAACCATAACTACGAGTGCAATCGTAACAATTGTTATCGGCTTTATAATCGTTTGTTTAAGTTTTTTCATTTGTATCTATTCAAAAATTCGATTAAAATATTGTTAAAATTTTCCATATCCTCTATATACGGAATGTGTCCCACATTTGGCATAACTTTCAATTCTGAATGAGGAATCAAATCTCGTAATTTCTTACCTTGCCACAAAGGTGTGATACTATCTGTGCTTCCCCATATTATTAAAACAGGCATTTTTAGATTCTGGAAATTTAAAAAATTACTTGCCATAGAATTATCTTTAAATACAAGAAAGTATTCCAGCCAGTCTCCTTGCGCTCTTGTCGTGCCGTTAACGACTAATGGCTTCTGCATGGTTGCGACATTCTCGTCAGTAATAGCGTCTTTATTGGACACAAACGATTGAAATAATCTTTTTGTAAAAAGAGGGTTTGTGCCGTAGGTTGCTAGGGCGGCGTTCCGCAATGGCTTGAAAGCAAAAAAAGCGCGAAGTAATAATGAAGGATTATTTTGCTGAAATGTGGGTTTATCTTCAGAAGCAAATCCCAATGCCGGATCAACAAGTACGAAATTTTTAACTCTGTCCTGCACTCTTAAGGTAGTTTCTATTGCAGGCCTTGCGCCTACTGAATGGGCTATAAGATTGACTTCATCTATACCAAGCGAATCTAACGCTCCGATAATACGTTCAGCCTGTCTTTCCCTACTGTAAACATCCGCGCCCTTTGGTTTCTCTGAAAATCCAAAAGGGGGAACGTCAATCGCAATCGCTCGAAAGCCATTTTCTGCAAGTATGGTCATTGTCTCTCGCCATATTTCGCTCCATGCTCCAGTTCCGTGAACGAGTAAAACCGGTACGCCATTCGAAGGCCCCGTTTCCTGAATAAAAATTTGAATATCCGCTGCTTGTATAAATCTTCCTGTTGAAGGAGCTGTTTCGTTACCGCTTTTCGTCTCACGTTTACCAGTCTGCCAACTGAAAAAAAATCAAAGTTACCGCTATCAATAGCAGTAATACAGCGATAACCCGCAATAGCCACTTACTTATCGTTATGATAAATCTTTTAGTTTCCATGTCTCAATAGTCGTAAATATGCTCAAGTTTTATGTTCTTATTGTTGAGATAATCTATTATCTTATGCAAATTTTTCACTGGAACATTTACTACTATTCTATTGAAATTCTGATCTGCAAGAACCGGCATTGAAAAAAGTTCTCTGCCGTCACTTGAATCAAATATCCAATTTTTCTGAGCAATGACAGAAATTAAAATATCATCATTACCGGCTATTTCAACGAATCTTGTTCCCGAATCAATAAGGCGGGGCACCATCAGCGTAAATGCTTCATATCGGGGGAGGGCTACAATGGAATAATCTGATCCAATGTTTTCAATCATACGGCTTTGTGAATTTTCTTCTAAAGTTTTTTCATCCAAATTCTCAACAACCGCATATATTTCTAATTCTGCCGGTGCGTATGCGGTTTTAGTGCCACCTTTAATTATCCAGCCATATAACGACTTAAAACCATACTCAAGACTCAAAATCATTTTTCTCTCCAATTTGCGAATGGGGTTTTTACCCCACAGATCAGTTTGGCTCCAAAGTTCCTTGAGTTTTTCTCTGAACGGGAATTCATACCAAGGGATTGTATGCAAAAAATTTCCATATTCGGCAGCAACCTTCTGGGCATATCTATCCTCGTCCGTTAACTCCTTTGCGCTCAACAACTCTGTAACTCTACCAACTGTGTTTTCATAAACTCCTTTTGTTATATTTTCTGCCGAAAAACTGCCGCCGATGACAAAAAGGATGACATGATATCCAAAATTGAGCGGATACTCATTTCTCGTCACTGCATAGATATTGCAGTAGCTTTTCCAGTATTGTCCGACTGAGCGAAAATAAGGAAATTTGCTTGGAGGATTTTTTTGAAGCGAGGCGGCGTATTCTTCGGCGCTATAGACAATATACCATTCTGGAAATGTTAGATATGTTTGCTCTTCACCGCGAGGATACCCCTTTATCGCATCTGTGGATTTTTTCCACAACTCGGAGCCAAAATCACCTTCAAGAGATTCTGCTAACTTAGCGTTTACACCATCTGGGCGACAGCCAATCCACATGCCGGAAAAAATCAGTGCCGGAGAAACGCTCAAAACCAAAATTACCAAGACAATAGCCTTGGCTATGCGCGAATGCCAAATAATGTGTAAAATCTTTTTCAAATATTTTGGAATTAGAACCTCGTTTTGTTATTAAATTTTTTACTTAAAACAAAACCTAAATATGCCGCAAATCCCCCAATCAATATATGGGGGATATTGGTTGCGACTCTTGTCCATAAATCTAGGTCTAAGGGACCATTCAGAAAAATTCCAAGATCCAAATATCCACTTCCGGTTAGGAGTCCCACAATTCCATCCATTCCGTATAAAATCCCAAAGATTTTGAAGTAAGAAACTGAAGCGCGATACGAAAGCCATGCGGCTATTCCCGCCCAAATACCGGACGCAAGATGCAACAGATCATCATAAAATTGGAGCGAGAATAAGCCAAATAAATTGCCACTCTCGTCATTAAAAGCCGGTATATATCCCACAGCCGTCACGAGCACAAAAAGGATTGCGTAAACCCATGCTAATTTTTGAATTAAAGTCATAGTGTGCTTTTTATTGTTTATGAGATAACTCGACCTTGATTTGATTATACCAGAATTTTAACTGCTTTACATGTGGCAGTCTTGTACAATACAAATATATAATAACATCATATTATAATGTAATATACCTTGAATTACGAAACGCGCTCTTGTCATTGCGAGCGAAGCAAAGCAATCCCGAAAAATACAGCAAATCACGGGATTGCCACGGGCTTTCAACCCTCGCAATGACAGCGTTTTCGGAGTTTCGTAATTCACAGTAAATAAGGAAGTCGGGGAGCCGACAGGCACGTCGGCTTGGCAGTACGTTAGCTTCCCAAGCTAAGGACATGGGTTCGATTCCCGTACTCTGCTCATAAAATTTCCATTTCATGGAAATTTTGAGTACTTGGTAGTTAGTATTTTGTAGGTAGGGTTTGGAGGATATTTATATAAAAATGGGAATTTTATCCCTAACTTCTAATTACTCACACTATAGAACGCACAGTATGAAATAGCACTCATTGTGCTTTGGCGACCCGACCGCCAAGTGGCGTTCGGGTCGCCAGAGCGCTATTTCATAATGCGCGTTCTATAATTACTATCAATCTTGACACAAGCACATTTACAGATAATGATAATATCATATTATAATTTAATATAAATCAGTATGACTACCTTATCGGTACCCGTATCACCTCAATTAGAGAAATTGGTAAATTCCCTGATAAAAAGCGGCTATGGCGCGAACAAAGCCGACGTTGTGCGAAAAGCGCTGGAACTTCTTGCGGAAGAAGAAGCTATTCGGGCTGTCCGGGAAGCACAGCAAGAAATAAAAGATGGCAAAGCCCTTACGGGAGATCTCAAAAACCTTATCAAGCGAATGCCGAACTAATGCAGCTGCAATACGCGCCAAAGTTTCTCAAACAGTTGAATAAATTAGAACCTGCTCTCCAAAAAGAAACGCTGGCAAAGATAGAACTCTTCAAAGATAGAAAAAACCATAAAACACTTGAGGTACACAAGCTTAAAGGCAGGCTTACGGGAAGTTTTTCGTTTTCAGTAAACTATAAATATAGAATCGTACTTGATTATATTTCAAAAAACAAGGCGGTTCTACTTACTATTGGAGATCATGATGTTTACAAAAAATGAGAAACCGCCAACGAAGAGCCGTGTCTCCGCGAGAAATCTTATGAATACAGTTCACTATGCGCGCCAAGAGCCACAAAATAAGCGGTAATTTGCCGTAGCGCTTTTTTACATTTTTATGAAAACGGATGTTCATCGGGAGCGCAGATACGTGAGAGCCCCTTTTGTGTTAGAAAAAATGGGGGAGATGTTTTTTTGTCATACAGATCCCGTTCTGCTTCCCGTATCACCTCCTCTAGTTTTTTACTCATCCGAGGGGCCGCTGAAATTTGCAATTCTCTATCGCGGAGCAACTGCTTGAGCTGCGCGTTGATAATCGCGCTCAATGGCAGTCCAAGCTCTTTCGCCAGCCTTTGCGCTTTCTCTTTAACCTCTTTGTCGGTTTTTATATTGAGTAGCGTCTTCATATATCTAAAGTATGTACTACAGTTGTGTACTTTGTCAATACAACTCACTCCCCGATCAACGCGCCGTTTTCCCATTTCCAGGGGACGAAATAGAGTTTTACTTCCGCCTGCGACAGTTGCGTGCGGGCGAATTCCTCAAACGGCGTGCCGCCCTGTTCAATATCTTTGGCAAGCTCGTTTTGCAGCGCCTGCGGGAACAGTACGTTCTCGGTAAACTCCTCCACGCTCCAGCCATATAACTGCTTGGTGGCGCGCGGAAGTATATCCGGATTGGCCACGCCGAGCGTGTCGTCCACAACCCGCCGGGAGCGCTCCTCCAGGTCGGCACGGTTTAAATTCTGTTCTATATATCCGCGAAACACCGCTTCGGAAATAAGATTCTGAAGTACGGATTGCCGAATATCGTCTGCTGCGGCAAGGGTAATGTCGTCCCGGCCCGCCGCCGCCCGGCTTTGTTCTTCAAACATTACCAGAGCCGCCGCGCGATCGGTATACGCGCGGCGAAGAATGTTTTCGCCGTTGACGCGAGCAACAGGAACGAGGCCGAGAGACCAAACAGCCACTCCGGCAATTATAACGAGTATTAAAATTGAAATAATAATTCTTTTCATAACGCAAAGCAAAAATTCAAAGTTAAAAGTTCAAAATGCAAAGTTACAGTTATAAATTCAAAGTTGAAATTTTAAACTTTGGACTGCAACTTTTAACTTTGCATTTTGCATTTTGAATTATTATAATCCTATCCACTGTAACAATTTCTTAAAAAACCCTGCTTCCTGCTCTTCTCCGCTTTCATTCACTGCCTGTTCCTCTTCCACAATAATAACAACTTCCTCGCCCGGTTTGCGATAGTTCAGTTTTTCGCGCGCTTGGTACTCCACGCCCCGGCCGCCGCGCAAGTCCTCCAACTCCGAGGATAGCTCGCTCTTGCGCCGCTCGAGATCTATGAGTTCCCGCTCCACTTCCTCCCGTTCCTGCTCCACTTCCTCCC
This sequence comes from uncultured Candidatus Saccharibacteria bacterium, assembly GCA_964479945.1. Taxonomy (GTDB): domain Bacteria; phylum Patescibacteriota; class Minisyncoccia; order Ryanbacterales; family 2-02-FULL-48-12; genus CAYZNS01. Next base: position 18,871 of record CAYZNS010000014.1, on the reverse strand, counting down.
CTGCCAGAAGCGCCTGAAAGCTCATAACGCCTGCGCCAATCAATAAAAGAAATAATACAATAAGCACGGTGCGCGAAGCAAAGAACGCGCGCAGCTTGCGTTGTTCTTGAAAGTGCTGCATACGGTATGTATTATATACGCATGAGAACAAAAAAGTCACGCCGGCGCATGGGGATACTATGGGCGGTCTTGAGCGTTCTAGTTGCCGTGAGTATGATCATATTCTCGCTCGCTCCTTCGTTTTTTTAGGGGACTGTCGTATCATAGTTCGCTTCGTAGGAATGGTCTTGTGTCGAGAAAAATTTATTCCAAATCGTTTGAGCCACATATAATATTGGTGTGCGGGGTCATTCGCAAAACCCATCGCTTCCGCCATGCGTGGCGCATAACGGCCCGGCCGCATCATGTTTGCAAAAAGCGAGCCTACTATGCCTGCCATCTTTTCTTCTTCCGAAGCACCCTTGCGACGAAGCGTTGAGAATTCGCGATCGTGTCTCACAAGCGACTGCCACGCAAAATCATATCGGGGATTTAACTTGAGCGCTAGTTCAAGAAAATATCTTCCCTTAAAATCACCAAGCGCAACAGATCTGCGCACTCTGTCATATTAAAGGAATCTAAATTCATAGGGTTTTTCTCACACCATTCTTGAAGCGGCGTCTTTCCATCTGAAAGCTCAAAATGAAATATGAGCCATTCGTGAAAATGACGATGCGCGGGTGAATCGACATCAGCAAAGTCAGGTACGGCAGCAAGCAACTCATCCGCCGAATGTAATTCAAAAAACTCACAAAGAGCGCGCCCAATATCTGCCTCATACGCATGATTTTGAAGAAAATACGATATAATATCGCTGATTGTTCCCGCCTGCATACTACGTAATATTATTTATTATGGTATGAAATGGATCCTTATCTCCGCTTCAGCACTTGAAGATACGCCTCCGGCGGAATACGAACTTTTCCCCCGGCGGCGAGTTTCTTTTTGCCGCGCTTTTGTTTTTTCCAGAGTTTCATTTTACGCGACCGGTCCCCGCCGTAGAGATGCCCCGTTACATCCTTTTTTAATGCGGAAAGAGATTCAGACGCAATAATTCTTCCGTTCATAATCGCCTGGATTTTCACCTGAAAGAGCTGCCGCGGCAGCACATCTTTTAACGCCGTTACCATAGAACGCGCGATGGCGGGCGCTTTTTTCTGCGACACAATGCGGGTAAGTGCGGCCACCGGCTCCTCGGCAACATGAATATCAAGCCGTTCCACCAGCGCAGGCCGCATACCGGCTTGTTCATACGCAAGCGACGCATAGCCCGACGTGGCGCTTTTTAATGCATCAAAAAAATCGGATACGATCTCCCGAAGCGGCATCTCCGCCTTGAGCAGCATGCGCACCTCACCTTCCTTTGCGTGCTCCGCGCTCCCGAATTGTTCGCTTGCGAGCATCTTGCCTTCATACGCATCAATTAAACCCAGCACATCGCCCAGATACCGGTCAGGAACTATGATATCGCCTGTCATCCATGGCTCTTGTACGCTTACTATCTCGCCGCGCGGAGGGAATTTTGCAGGAGAAGAGATTATGCTGGCTGCCGCGTCCCGTGTCGTTACTTCATACGCAATTGACGGGCTTGTGATTATCAAAGATTGTGAAAACTCGCGCTTTAAGCGCTCCGTAACAATTTCCAGATGAAGCATGCCTAGAAAACCGCATTTAAAACTGCGGCCCAAAAGAGGCGACGACTCCGCCTCAAACGTAAACGAGGCATCGTTTAGTTGGAGACGGCTCACCGCATCGCGCAAAGAATCGTATTCGCGCTCGTCTTCCGGGTAAAAACTCGCCCACATAACGGGTTGCGGCTGGCGATACCCCGGAAGCGGCAAAAGTTCAAAGCCGGGCGTTGGCGCATCAAGAAATATGGTATCCCCGATTCGCACCTTCATGGGATCTTTAATGCCCGTCACCACGTAACCGATTTCTCCTTGAGAGAGCACATCCACGGCAGCAAGTGCCGGAGTAAATACGCCAACCTCCTTGACTTCCAGCGATGTCGCCGCCGCGTGCAGGCGCGCTTTGTCTCCTTGTTTGAACTCACCGTCAAATACCCGCACGAATGCGATAACGCCGCGATGGCTTTCAAATTTGGAGTCAAAAATAAGTGCGCGGCTTTGCCGCGCCGCAGACTCTCGCTGACTTGACGCAGAATCACGCAGAAGACAGGAAGAAGGTGGAGGTATTTCATTGATTACGCGTTCCAAAAGCGCGGCGACGCCTTCGCCTGTTTTAGCCGACACGCGCGATACGTTTTCTTCCGCAACGCCTAAAAGCGCAGCCATCTCTTCCACTGCTTCGTCCGCATAAGCGCCCGGCATATCAATTTTGTTTACCGCCGGAATAATTGCTAATCTCTGCTCTTTGGCGATAGAAAGGTTCGTGAGCGTCTGCGCCTGCACACCCTGCGTGGCATCCACCAAAAGGATAGCCCCCTCCACTGCCGCCAATGCGCGGGATACCTCATAAGAGAAGTCTATGTGGCCGGGAGTATCTATCAGATTCAAAACATATTGTTTTGAATCTGAAATTTCCAATTTCCAATTTCCAATTTCCAAGTTTGGAATTTTTGAATTTGATATTTGGGATTTGTTTGGAAATTGGTGCTTGGAATTTGGAGCTTCCGTATGATTTATTTTGTAAATCATACGGACGGGTTGCATTTTTATGGTAATCCCCCGCTCGCGCTCCAAGTCCATCTGATCTAAGAGCTGCGCTTTCATGTTCCGCCGCTCCACCGCATGCGTCAACTCCAAAAACCGGTCTGCCAACGTGGACTTCCCGTGGTCTATGTGAGCAATGACGCAAAAGTTGCGGATGTGGTCTGCGATAAACATGGAAACTTATGAAATTTTGATTTTTCCCCCAAACTCATTGAATTGCTTTACAATGCCGCGTACTGTTTCCCGCTTCAGGCGCGCGTGACGAGGAATAGTAGTTATAAAATCTCCTGTCGGAAGTTTTACCTTGCAATGCTTGCCGCCTTCCACAATAACAAAACCGCATCGCTGCGCTACACGTACAAGATGCTGATAGGAACAATCGGAAATTTTAACGCGCGGAGGGCTCATACATAAGAAGTTTCAGATCGCCCTCAGTATCTTTCACGGGAAAGACGTTAAAACGCTGCGCCATTTTGAGAGGCAACAGATATACCGGCATATAGGAAGCATACCTCTTAGGAACTTCCAAAACTGCACGCACGGCGTCATTCATCATTTCAATCAACTCGGAAAGAGTTTCTGCCTCTGTGATACAACCCGGATAATCAAGAATTTCTGCAATAAAACCGCCATCCTGCGAACGACGGACATGTGCCTTAATCTCCTGTGGAAACAACGCGCGGAAATATTTTATTCTTTCTGTTTCTTTTGGTGTAAGCTTTACCATACGGATATTATAGCTCTTATATTAAGAAAAACAAGGGCTGTCCGCCAGCTGGCGGGGGTGTGGATAAGTTTAAAATATTTTTACAAATGCTCCTGCTCGGGGCCGATGGTTTCTTTGCGCCAGAATTTACGGCCTACCACATCGCGTATTTCCGCGTATTCCTTATTGTCCCGCGCGCGAAGAAGCGCTACAGCCGCCAGAATGCCGGCAATAGTGGCGCTTAATCCATGAAGAGATATACCCCAAAAACGGTTTAAATCAAAAAACGGAGCAAGCAGCTGCAATGTTCCATAGCTGACAACGCCAAGCAAGATGCTCGCGCCCGCGATATCCGCTGCCGAGGCCCCTAATTTGCGCGCATGAAATTCGCCGTCAATCCAACCCAAACTCAACCCCAGAATGATTGCGTTTGCCAAAGCGCCCAGCGCAAACGCCAGCGGCAGCCCTAACATAGCGTGATTTTCTATATCCGCTACGCGAAGCATCCCGGAAAAAAACTGCCCTATACCCTGCGCTTCCTTGAGCACTTGCACAAAAAAGAGAGCAAGAATAACCGTAAACACCGCGGATGCCACATTCACCGCTACCGGCACGCGCGTGTTACCGATAGCAAAAAACGCGCGCACAAAAAGCGCCGCCAAACTCTGCGCCACAATGCCTATCGCAAAGAGCGCAATGCTTGCGGCCGTAAGGCGCGTATCCACCCAGCTAAAAGCGCCCGCGCCCAGCACCACGCGCACAATATGCGCCCGCAACACAATAAAAAGCACGGTGATCGGCAGCGTCCAGAATATGATATGGCGCGCGGCGGAAACAAGGTGGTCAAAAAAAATGGCGCGTTCCTTTTTTACAATTAACTCCGCCATGGTGGGAAATGCCGCCACACTATATGACAACCCCACCACTGCAAGCGGAATGGATTGCAAGTTATAGGAAAGCTGGAAGACCGCGATAGATCCCGCGCCCAAGGTGGAAGCTATGGCGGTGACGGCAAAAAACGTCACCTGTGTAGCGGCGAGCCCCAGTGTGCGCGGGAACGATCGGCGGAATACCCGGAGCGGTATGGCAACGCGCCATACGGATCCAGTAAGCCGGATGCCGGACATAAGAAGGCTTGGTATCTGAATCCCCACATGCAGCAGCGCTCCCATTACCACGCCCCACGCCAACCCCACAAGGCCAAGATACGGCACAAACAATAAAATACCAAAGATAATACCGAGATTGTAGAAAAGAAAACTTGCCGCGTAAGGCAAAAATTTTCGGTATGACTGCAATATGCTCGAGACCAGATTGGAAAGACCCAGCAATAAGGGAGATGCAAGTAAAATACGCGCTATTTGTATTGCCTGCGCGCGCGCTGCCTCGTCGAACCCAGGCACCAACAATGGCATCACGGCCGGCATAGCGACATACGCCGCCGCGATAATCACAATCATGCTTAGTAGGAACGCAACAAAAACGCTTTGGATAAACTCAGAAGCGCGCTCCTCGCCGTCCGCGATCTTTTCTAAGAATAAGGGAATAACAGCGGTGGACGCGACAAAAAAGAGCGAGATGGTATAGAGAATATCGGGAATGCGGAACGCCGCGTAATAGATATCGAGTTCAGGACCTGCGCCGAAACGCGATGCCAAGAGCCGGTCGCGCACGAGCGCCAACAGATTACTCGCCACCGTTGCCATAGCAAGCAGGAACGCGGCTTCCCGTACGCCCTTGAATTCACGGTGAAAGAGTTCTAATAAACGCCGCATTTATTCAACTGCCGCATCAATATTTTCATTTGAAACGGATTCTTCCTGCAATTCATCTTGTTGTTCCAATTCTTCCGTTTCCTTTGCTACCGGCACCCGGGTACGGTCAAGCGGCGGCGGGGTAATGCCGGCGAGCGCGTCTTTCCCTTCTTCCAGATTAGCAAGAATAAGCAACACTTCGGCATTGTCGGGATTCAGCGACCCAATATGCCGGAATTGTTCTATTGCCAAGTCGCGCTCTCCGCGCGCGGCGTACGAGAGCCCCAGGAAATAACGCGCGTTGGAATAATTCGGATTTAAGCTGATAGCGCGCTCCAGCACTTGTGACGCCTCACGAGTGCGCTCCTGTTGGTAATACAACAATCCAAGCTGAAATAAGATGCCGATGTCATTGGGCGCGGCAAGGGCGGCGCGTTCGGTGTTGCTAATCGCGTCCGCTACATTTCCCTTAATGGCGGCAATCTGGGCAAGGCGGAAATGAGCGGCCGCGTAGTCCGGTTTTAGTTTGATAGCTTCTTCCAGGGCTTCGCGCGCTTGCACATGGTCTCCCAGCGCGATATGCACGCGGGCGAGATCGTCGCGCAGCGCCGGATCGCGCGGCGAGCGTTCAATAGCCGCGCGGTACGCCTCCACCGCCGCATCAGCAGCGCCCCCCACGAACGGAATAACTGATTCGTATATCTGCCCCAAGATACGCCAGTTTGCCGCGTCGCCCGGATTTGCCTGTGTCGCCGCCTGCGCGCCCGCAATTGCCCCGGAGAGCGCAAACTGAAAGGCGCTGCGCACTTCTTCCGGCGGCTGCCCTTCCGCATTCGCCAGACTGCGCTGCAGTTTAATGGACGACATGTGCGCAAGCGCGCGATAATAGTGGTCGCGGCTATTGTCGAATTCCGCCGCGCGTCGGAATAATATCTCCGCCTCGTTCACCGAGCCGCGCTCGTCAAACGCCCGAACCCCCCGGCCGTAGATAATGGCCGCAACATATTTCTGGCTGGTAACATACAACCCAACCACGCCGAACACCATAAGAAAGATAATCACGAGCGCCGTTACAAAACCCTTCGCGGAATCAGCGCGGATGGGAACCGTAGCGCTCGTTATGAAACCGGCCGCGCGCATCTGGGCAATCATCAAGCCCAGCATAAAGAAAGTAAGAATGGATGTGATGATCGTCAAAGGATAGATGAACCACGTAAATAAAAGGAAGAGAAGCCCCAGCAAAGATCCGGCGAGGAAGCGATGATCCAATTCTTGCATGCGGAGCTTGCGCATCAACGAGAAGCCGGCGGCGAGCACCGACCCTACGAACGCCAAAAACGCGATTGCCCCCACTATGCCGGTGGTAGTGGGAAGCGTTGTCGCAAACGAAGACCCTGTTCCGAATCGCAACCGCCAAAAGATGCTCGTGTTAACAGCGGGATTTTTAAATGTATCCCATGCCGAGCCAAATGAATTCGGTCCCACGCCGAGCAGAGAATCCTCCCGCATTACTTCGCGGGCAATCTGCAGCGAGGAAGACACACTTGGCGTTACGTCAAGCGGGGGACTGATATTCAGCGTAAGCGCGCTTATCATGGACTGCGAGAGATACAAAAGCACGGAGAGCAAAATAAGCGCCATCGGCCACGCGACAAATTGCGTGTTTCGTGTCCCTTCCCGCTCCGCCGGTTGGCGGATAGCGGAGTACTGATACGCAAGATATACAATGGACACAAACGCGACGCCAACCCATAAAATGCGGAAATTCACCGTTGCGGCAAGAACAAGAGATAACGCGGTGAGCGCGGCGGCGCTTATGCGCAAAACCCGCGAAGAATCGCTGCCGGAAACAAGCGGTAGTAAGCTCACCATGACAAATCCAAAGAAAATACCGACGGCGTTCCATGCTCCTATCGGATGGAACGTCCGCGCCTTCGCAAACTCCCATTGAAAAATATCAATGCTCAACAGCGTCTGGATAACCATAAACACCGCTGCTACCGCCGCCGCGAAAAGGAACAGCATATGCGCGCGGCGCGTATCCTTTGCCGTCCGCAAGGTGGCGGCAGCCATCATGGTGACCAAGGCGCCTATGGCGATATTGAAAAATGAAGTTGCGGAAGATCCCCAAAAACTTACTTCCGGGCTTACGGAAAAAACGGATGCAAGCGCATAGACAATCACCCAGATGCCGAGCGCATAGAGCGGCAGCGCGCGTGGAATGGTAAGCACGCCATGATATACCGCCATGCCAAGCCATGCAATAAACCCGACAATCGCCAGTATGGACACCAAAAATATTTTATTCGTATCAACGGGGCTTATGGTAAGCGGCAGGAACCACAACGGTAACAGGAGGACTATGATATAAGCGCCCCATTGCCCGATAATTTCCCAAACCGATACGTCCGCATTCTCAATAGAAGCAAACCGATCTTCTTCTCTTATAGTAAATGCTTGTTCATCCATAAAGATTTTCTTATCTGGTAAGATACCTTCATTCATTGTAAACAACACAATCAATCTTATCAATAAAGATATATGTTGCGTACTGGCAAAGTTGGGTATATACTAATGATTAGAGCCTATCTCAAAAATAACCGTTTATAATAAACATAAAATATCACTTGAGGGCTGAAATGCTTACATTTCGGCTGCAAATTGCCAAAAACTCGTCGCCATAGCTTGCTATGCCTCCTCGTTTTTTGCAATTTTCGCAAACGAACTCTAAGCATTTCATCTCCTCATTATTTTTGAGATAGGCTCTAGTAAGGTATATTTTTATGGAACGCAAATATTTAACTGTCAAAGAAGCAGCAAAATATGTAGGCGTAAGCCCCTTGACGCTGCGCAATTGGGATAAGCAGGGCAAGCTTGCGGCATACCGCCACCCAATCAATAACTACCGCGTGTACCGCCTTGACCAGCTGGAACTCTTTTTGCGGTCCATTGAATCACCCGCGACTCCGCGTCCGTCGCCGCATACGCCCAAAAAAATCCGCATTCGCACAGAGGAAGATTGACAAAAATAATATCATAAAGTATAATAAAAATGCATGCCGGATGGCTGCTTGCCAACTTTGTTTGCCGAAGGCACGTACAAAATTGGCAAGAGGAAAGTCCGGGCGCCCCCCGACCCATGTCGGGGCAGAAGGTAGCGGCTAACGGCCGCCTCCCGCCAACCATTTTTGATAAAAGAATGTAGGCGGGACGAGACAGTGCCACAGAAACTAAACCGCCGAACCAGCGCTTTGCGCTGGAATTTCCAAGTACCAATTTGCAAACAATTTACAATATTCAATGTTCAAAATTCAAAACATCTACAAGTTTGAAGTTTGAGATTTTGAATTTAGGATTTGTTTGGAGCTTGGGTTTTTGAATTTGGGATTTCCAATGCATAGCGCTGGTGGCAAGGGTGAAAAGAGTGGTGTAAGAGACCACAGGCGGTATTGGCAATAATATCGCGCGGAAAACCTTACTTGGTGCAAGTCGATTATACGACGCTTGATCCCGACAGCAATGTCGGGGCTAGATAGATAGCCGTCAGTCCGACCCAGGTCGGACCACAGAACCCGGCTTATAGGCATGCGAAAAGACCCCGCTTAGGCGGGGTCTTTTGTCTATCTCCGTCTTCGAAAAAAAGCTGGCACATCCCATTCATCATTATCTTTCTCGCCTGACTCTTCATCCGGCGTCTTCGGAGACGGCACTGAAGCCGGCTGCACAATAGGGCGCGGCGCGGCCGGCGCACGGTTTACCGTGATAACCTGATCTTGTTTCTTTTTCTCCACGACCGCCGGATCAGCAGTCATAGCGGAGAGCACGCTGGCCCGCACATCAGACGGAAACCCCGAGGCAATAACAGTTACTTTTATCTCGCCCTTCTTCAAGCGCGTATCCTCCACCGCGCCGAAAATCACCTTGGCATCCTTGTCTATGGATTCGGTAATAACGCGAGCTGCCTCCTGCACTTCCCACATGGACATATCGGTTCCGCCATGAATGGAAAACAGCACCCCGCGCGCGCCGTCAATGGCAACATCCAACAGCGGCGAATTTATAGCTTGCTTGGCAGCGTCCGTTGCGCGCGTCTCTCCTGATCCTTTTCCAATGCCCATCAGCGCGGTGCCGGCCTCCTGCATTACCGCCTTCACGTCCGCAAAATCAACGTTCACAATGCCTGGCATAGTGATCAGATCCGATATGCCCTGCACCGCCTGCCGCACAACCTCATCACACACGGCAAATGCGTCCTTGAACGTAGTTCCTTTCTCAATGACAGCAAGCAGCCGGTCATTCGGGATCACCACCAGCGCGTCTACGGATTGCCGCAGCTGTTGCAAACCCTCGTCGGCAACACGCGCGCGCTGCGCGCCTTCAAACGAAAACGGCCGCGTAATAACCGCCACGGTCAAAGCGCCCTGGCCGCGCGCGGCGTCCGCAATAACCGGCGCACCACCTGTGCCCGTGCCGCCGCCCAACCCGCACACCACAAACGCCATATCCGCACCCTTCAAGGCGTCTTTAATCTCTTCAATGGTTTCCTCGGCTGCCTGCCGCCCCAAATTCGGGTTCATGCCGGCGCCCAGGCCGCGCGTTAAGTTTTTGCCGATATGAATTTTTTTTGGAGCAAGATTATGGTGCAAATCCTGCGCGTCGGTATTGATAGCGATAAAATCCACGCCCTGCACCTTGGCGCGTATCATGTGATTTACTGTATTGCTGCCGGAGCCGCCCACGCCGATAACCTTTATCCGCGCGAACGCTTCAACGTCTGGTTTAATGCTTGGCATAGGCCAATACTACGCCCCATTTTTGAAATCGTCAACCCTATGAAATTCCCGCTTTGCAAGATAGCGCTTTGCGTTATTTCACATGGTCAATGGCACAAAAGAAAACTGCTTTTTCCCAATGTTGGGGAAAAGTTGGGGACGGAATGGGGATAAAATCAAGCATCATTGTTTTCAAGAGCGGCGAGAAGCGCTCGAAACGATTCCAAAATGCGCGGCAACGCCGCATACACTTCCTCGGCAAGATCTTCGTCATATGAATGCACCGTTTTGTTGCGCGTTTCTATCATCTCTTGAATCCAGATGTCATCATAGGGAATAAGCCTCTGGCGATATGCTTCCTTGAAACAAGCGACTGGAGACGCGCAAAAAACACCTTTTGTTTCCATAAAAGCTTTGATTGTCTTCCATGCAAGATCAAATGAAAATTCAAACCGTTTGATGGCTGAATCCCGCATAAATTCATCCTTCGGTTTTTCCAACGCTTCTGTTAGGCGCGTGATAGCCTCACGGAACTCCTCGCGCGCTGTTTCAAACTTTGTCATAAGATGCATACCTTGCGATATCTTCTATATGCTGAAGGGCGAGATTACGAAAACGGGAATCTACCCGGTTGAAATCCACAATCTCTATCTTATAGAGAAATGGAAAATTCTCAAATGATTCCCGAATTTCAAACCATGTTGAAGACGGAATAGGCGGCCCTTCAATGCCCACGTCTATATCGGAACGGTCCGTTCCGGATCCTCCCACGCGTGATCCGAAGAAAAACACATGATAGTGCGCCATATCCAGGCGCTGCGAAAGAATCTCTATGATTTGTTTTTTTAATTTTTCGGCAGAGTAATGTTCCAGACGCATAGCGCTATGATACTATAGTACACCCTTGTTTTCAACACGCGCCGCCATCACGGCAGAGCTGTAATATTTCCGCCGGATTCAATACACGGTTGTAAATGCGGACATCGTCTATGAGACCGTCAAAGACATTATTCCCCGGCGCCCCCCACGCTCCAATCCGCAGAATTGAAGCAGAATCATCATCAGGCGGATTAATGCCGCTAATCGTGGTGGAATAGCCCGTCTCACCCCCGTTACGGTATATATGAACATTGGCGGCGTTGGAAGATCCATCCCATGTGACAACTACATGCTGCCAGTCATTAACCGCGATGGTACCTCCTGCGGCGATGCGATTCAGTTCGCTTGCGCCGCTGAAGTCCTTATGGAACCGCAGGCGGCCGGTTGTATTGAAATGGAATGACCATCTTCCCGTCGCGTCATGTTTTGAAATGATACGGCCGGCGTCCCCTTCTCCATGGGAGCGCGGATAAATCCATGCGGAAATGGAAATGGGGCGGACGTTATTAAGAGACGTAACAGATCCGATATTCACATAATCATCTACCCCGTCAAAATCCAAGGCGCCGCCGATCTTCCCTGTTGTCCAGACCGGCCCATTGGTTAGTGTCCCAGCGTTACCATACCCTGACGAATCATTGGCTGTGGCGCCCGATCCCTCATCAAACTGCCAGTGGCCGACAAGTCCCCCTTCCAGATTCCCTGCCCCAAGCGGAAGCCCCACCCAACTCTCCCAACGCGTTCTCTCCACTATTGCCCCGCTGCCGCAGGTATTTTTCCCTCTCGCTTCTATCAGCATTGTGCAGAGCGAGTTGTCGTTGGGATCTTCGTCCGTAGTAACCGTTACGTCCGCACACGCCCCGTTGGAAAAACCGGAAAGAGTAAAATTCCATGTTCGTGGTTCACATAACGTCGTTACCGGGCTGCCGCCGACAGATACAGTCGTTCCCGCGCCGCAATCATGCACGGCGGGATTTACCGTAGAATTAAACGCGCCAAGCTTTTCCTGGTAATACCGCACGCACTCAATTGCCGTATCCGCGGCATAGAATGCTTTTAAGGACTCTATCTCGTCGCTGGACGCGCGGAACTCGCCCAGTGCGGAATTGAGCGTGGTAGCTATAATAAGAAGGAGCGCGCTTATAAACACAAGCGAGAAGAAAAGAGCGAAGCCGTTTGTTTTATTATTTTTTATTCTATTGAGCATTATTGTAAAACCTACCTCCTGGTGTGCCGAGCCGGACTAGCCACAACTCTGTGTTTTGCATTATTTTTACAGTTCGCCTCCCTCCCCGCTTTTATTGCCTTCAGAATTTCCGCCTCCGCCTCCTGGAATCGTCGGCTTGGTTGTTTTCGGACATGTTATACAAGGAGGTGGGCATACTGTGCTGGGATCCTTTATGATAACATCGTTACTAATTGCTGGAACAGCGCTAAACTGGCCTGTCGTATGATCGTGCAGAGTAAGCCGATACCGAAACGTACGGTTAGGCGGCGGCGGCGGAAAAGTAGGAGTTACATCGTGATAATCGCTGTATATCCAAAATTTTGTTGAATCCACTTCCCCAACGAAGGTCCAAGGGCCGATACATCCCGACCCAGCGCAACGTTCTATATGCATCCAATGCCTACCATCATCAATCCACTTCACAATCGCCCGGTATCTATCTCCGAATCCATCATTATTACCATCATACGTGCACGCCTGAGCAGCCACACTTATAATAGGCGTTATCGGACCGGTGGCCAGCACCTGCTGGCTTTGAATAAATCGCGGCGTGAAAGAGGAAGAGACGGAAAATTCCTCGCGCACGCCCTTAAAATCAAGATATCCTCGGAGCGCCACCGTTACGTATACCTGCGATACCTCGTCTTCGTTGTTTGCCACAATAAACTTGAATGACTCCACCTTAACAGCGTCTGAGAGCACTTGTTGCTCGCATACCGAAGAAACCGGCCGGCTGGCACAGACGCCGAACGACTTTTGTTCTTTCTTATATACCGTTTTGGCGGCGGCATCATACCGATAGGTTATCTCCTTTTCCGGCACATCGGACCGTACCCGTCCCACGAAGGTAAGTGTCTCCGTCGTACATGTAGGCAATGCCGTGCAATCAACGGCAACTGTCCATGTCATCTCTCTTCCCAGCGTATCTAAGAGAAATCGCAGCTCGCTGCGCAGATCTTCCTTCTGCCGCGCGACGCCCCGCGCGCCCGTAAGCGAGAGAAAAACGCCGGAGACAAGCACCACCACAATGGAAAAAAGGCCCAAGGCCACAATTATTTCTATGAGGGTAAACCCCCTTGCGTTCTTCATGGCTGCGTATTAAATAAATATTTCTCAATTGTTATGGTTTGCGTATTTCCAAGCCGATCGGTCCATCGCACAATGGATTGGACAAGCAAGACATCGGGGCTTGTAATAAGGCCCCCCGAATTTCCGGAGTCACAAACCCGGATGCGGCGTTTGGGATTGCCATCAATTTCCGTACCAGCCGGGCAGGTTCCCCCAACGCCATGCACGAACCGGTCCCGTAAAACGGCACTGTTGTAGCAGACACGGTGGCCAAAATGAAAATTTGCAAGATTGGCGCCTGCCAACAGCAGCGCCTCCTCATTGCCGAATATCTCAAAACCCTTATTATCATTGGCAACCTCGGCGCCGGCAGAGCCACAGGTATTGCCTCCGGAAAGATCTTCCTGCCAGTCGGTAACATCCGTGCAGCTGCTGTTATTTAGACACAGCACGTTATTGTTCCGCTTGCTGATAAAAAGCTCCATGCCTTCCTGAGCAATTTTGGCGGCGATGTATTTGCGCTCCGCGTTGCCAAGCAGGCGGAGCGAAAGCCATGCCGCGCTGATAAAAAAGACAAGCGTTACCAAGATAATGCTGATAGCGACCAGGGTTTCAATAAGCGTAAAACCTGTTAAATTGCGAAACGGATTCTGGTCATTGCGATCCGCCGGCTGGCGGAGAAGCAATCTCGTAAATATACTCATGGGATTGCCACGGTATTCCGCTTTTCCGCCCAAGACGGATCCGCCTCTGGCGGACAGCCCTCGCAATGACAACATTTTAGATGTTTCGTATTTCAGTGTATCCATGTTTTATTCTAACGATAACAGACCGTTTGTGGAAACGATTATTGTTTTAATGAATGATCCGGACGCATCCCCTATGTCTATTTCTGCCATGCCCACCGAAAGGACATTCCCGGAACCCACGCCTTTTGAAATCCATGTGGTTGGCTCCGGCCGCACGAATTCAATAAAGAGCTGCGATACCTCCTGCGCAACCCCACACGTTGATGTCGGACAAAAACGAAGTTTGAGAATAAGAATGGGGGAGGGAATAGTATGCGTTTTTACAAGATTGCCCATACCGCAGCTGGTATCTGTATCGGTAAAATTATCTTCATCATTAAGCACACCATCGCCATTATCATCACCCACACAATCCGCATACACCGTAATTGTATTGGGCAGCCCGGTTTTGAACACAACGCCGTAATTCGGAAATGTGCCCGTAGTGCCGAATTCTTTTACGGAAAGGGAGCGCTGCCGCGCCTCTTTCATGAGCGTCAGTATATCCTCTGCTGCCATGCTTGTTCTAGTACTTGTCTTAAACAAAGGAATATTTAAAACGGCGGCCGCGGTAATAATCGTTATGATGGCAATTACCACAAGCAGCTCTACGAGACTGAACCCCGTTAGAAGTTTGTTTGTTTCAACATGCTTCACACGCTTCATAGTTCCATACTACACGCTGGAAGCGAAGTGCGTAAGCAGCATATCTGTGCATATGTGCAAATATGTGCAAAATGTGCAAAGCCGAGCATTGCACAATTGCGCAAAGCGCCTCATCACACCACCAAACTCACGCCATACCCTACCCCGTAGGCAATTACAGCCGCCACGCCGCCGATGCCGAACATTTCCAGACCCGCCAGATACCAGCGCTGATCGGTAAACAACGAACGCAAAGCTCCCACCACGAAAAGAATGATCGCTGTGAACAGAGCGGCAACCGCAAACACATCTCCGTTAGCCGCAAAAAGATACGGTATAAGGGGAACTATGCCGGCCGCAATAAACGCGACAAACGTGGCGAAGGCCGCGCGGATTGGGTTGCCATTGATATCCGGGGGGGCTATTCCAAGCTCCTCCTGCATCATCACATCCAACCAGAACTCCTTATTTTTGGAGAGAAGCGGCAAAAGCGTCTCTGTATCCTTTTTTGTATACCCCTTGCGCCGCAAAAACCCGTGCATCTCGGCGTATTCTACTTCCGGCGCTTCATGCAGTTCCTGCTCCTCCGTGCGGCGCTCGCGCAGCGCGTAATCGCGCTCCGACTTGCTGCCAAGATAATTGGACCCGGCCATGGAAAATCCGTCGGCCAGCAAGCTTGCCAAGCCCAGCAAAATAACCACGGTATGATCCAAATTGGCGCCCGCAACGCCGGCAACCACCGCAAACGTGGTGATAATGCCGTCATTGGCGCCATACACAACGTCTTTGATGTAAGCGCCGTTGGTACGATGATGTTTTATGCCCTGTGGATGTTGCATGTAAAAACGTAAAACTAAAAGCGTAAAATTACAATGCAAAACAGAAAAGAAAATTCTTTTGAATTTTATGCTGTGGTTTTTCGTTTTTCGCTTTGCGTTTTACGCTTTTTTGCTAAACTACCGTTCAATGCTCACCCGTTCTACTACTACATCCTCCATCGGATGATCATTCTCATTCGTCTGTACCGCTTCAATTTTATCCACTACATCCATCCCCTCCACCACGCGGCCGAATACCGTATGCTTGCCGTCCAGCCACGGCGCTGATTCCGCCGTAACAATGAAAAACTGGCTGCCGTTGGTGTTGGGACCGCTGTTTGCCATTGCGAACGCCCCGCGCACCACGGTACGATTATTTATTTCATCCTCAAACGCATAGCCGGGTCCGCCGCGGCCGTCGTCCGACCAGTCATCATCTTTGCTGTTGGGATCGCCCCCTTGCATCATAAAGTCCTTGATGACGCGATGAAATTTCGTGCCATTATAAAAACCCGATTCCGCGAGATTGATAAAATTCTCTACGGTCTTGGGCGCCTCCTGTGGAAACAACTGGAGCGTGATGACGCCGAAATTCGTATGCACATCCGCCAGTACGGCCTCCTCCAGCGTTACCACGCCTTCTTCGCCGGCTGGCGGAGTCACATCTTCTTGTTTTTCACTTGGCATAAAAGAAATATTATTACGGGAAAGCAAAAACACCGCTCCCGCGATAATAATAAGAACTATGCTATATTTGATAAGTATTTGCATGTTCTAGGAGATAGGAATTAGCTTGTAGGTAGATTACTCTGTTTTTCCTACAAGCTATTTCCTATTTCCTAAATCCTAACTTAATTTTCCCGGTATCTGCAATATATACCCCGCCACCATAAAAACAATACCGACAACCCCCACCACTTGTTCCCGGTGCATCGCCATAAAAACCTTCTCATCTATTTTGTGTTCGCGCCAAAACCTATGGTGCACCCGCAGCGCCGTATAGGCGACCAGAATTTTACCAATAACGTCAAGGGTGAGGCCGATGAAAGCAACATCCAACATGGGCTTATTATACATTGTATTGCGAAAAACCAAAATGACAAATCAGTTCACCAACAAAAAAGGATTAGCTGATATTGCTAATCCCCTTTCACGGACCTCAATTTAAGAAGTCCATTTCTGAAAAAGAATATAAAGATAAAAAAGAGCAGTCACTACTATGACAATATCAATGCCAGGCTCTATTATATCAAGAAACCTTTCCAGCATCAGCTTTTCTTTCATATATCATACTCCCTTGACAACTAAGCTTATCAATGCGTTTAATAGCAAAAATACAAACCAACCAGTTGATAAAACAAATGCCCTCATCAAAACGGATCTTAACAAAGGCTCCTGCGAGAAGAAAATTACACGCCTGTATATACCGGAAACATCTAAAACCTCCTCTAAATCAGCGCCTCTTCCAAGCAGCACATCATAAAGTGATGTTAGCCGCGCGTCTAAGAAAGTGTTTACAAGCCCCTTCTACTGCAGCTTTCCTGCTTTGGCTGCTACGGCGTCAGGCTGCGTAAAACAGCATTTCACCGTAGCGTTGCTACGCCTTATGCCGTTTTACTTGCCTTCCTTGTATCAGCTCAAAGCAGGAAAGCTTCGCTACGAAGGGTTTGTAAACACTTTCTAACATTCGCAGCAATCTAACCCCAATAAGTCCGACAAGAGCAAGTGAAATACCATCAGCCGCACCTGGTATTTCTGGAAGTATACTTATTGTCCATGAAAGAAACCCGGCCAACAAAGGCAATATCCCTAATCGAAACGTTATGATAAGCCGCACAAAATAGCCAACTTCTCTGTATTCATTTCTAAGATCATCTAAACGAGCCACTCTGAATACCTCCTATCAATTTACATTCCGTCTAAAGGCTAGCACGGGCGGCCCTCGCATGTCAATACCAGTTGCCCGGCGAGAGGCAGACCTTTTGGTATTTGATAATCCACCATGATATTCTGTATCCATGCCAATGTCAAAGTTTCAGAATTATACCAAACCCTGGATCAAAACGGAGTCCGCTGCGGAAAAGAAAAAACGCGCGGAGCACGTTTTCCGCGTTTTGGGGAAATCATATCCTGATGCAAAAATAGCTTTAAAATACGGAACCGATATCCAACTTTTGGTTGCCGTTATTCTCTCCGCCCAGTGCACGGACAAAAAAGTAAACGAGGTGACCGTTCCTCTGTTTAAGAAATACAAAACGGCAAAAGATTTTGCGCGCGCAAAACCGGAAGTATTTGAACAAGAAATCAGGCAAACAGGGTTTTACCGCGCCAAGGCAAAAAATATCACAGCCGCGTGCAAAAAAATTGAGGCCGATTTCGGCGGTAGCTTGCCGCGCACAATGGCAGAGATGATCACGCTCCCCGGCGTCGCGCGAAAAACCGCCAATGTTGTCCTCGGCAACGCATATGGCGTAACAGATGGCATTGCGGTGGATACGCATGTGATACGCCTCTCTCAACGCCTCGGCTTTACCCGGCAAACCGACCCCGTAAAAATTGAAAAAGAGTTGATGATGCTATTCCCCAAAAAAGACTGGTTTCCCCTTACCTATCGTCTCATAAACCACGGCCGCGCAATCTGCATAGCGCAAAGACCCAAATGCGCGGTATGCCCGTTGAATAAACTTTGCCCATCTTCGCTTGTATGAAAAAAGAAGGCGGTCAGCCTTCTTGATTACTTGGAAACCTGATTACTTGGAAACCGGACATCCAAGTTTCAGTATCAATTGTTTAATGTTTTGGAACAGGAGCCCTTGCACACCATCGTGTACATGGGAGTAATGAGGCCACCATTGCCATGCCTTGTGAGTCAACACGACTGCCATTTCTTTTGGGGACATCTGATCTTCATTCAACACCTTCAACAAAGCATTGCAAAACTGTTCGGATTGCAATCGAGCTTATCATTGCTCGTAAGTAGCAGTATACAATCTCCTCGCATCCAGGTTGCGAGGAGATTTTTTATTATTTTCCTTACACTTGGATGTCCGGTTTCCAAGTGGTATGATTGGCACATATGAGAAAAACAAAATTTATCGCTGGTGAATTCTACCATGTCTATAATCGAGGTACTGATAAACGACGAGTGTTTCTTGATGAATATGACTACAGTCGATTTTTTCAAAGCATGGAAGAGTTCAATTCATTGAGGCCAATTGGAAGTATTTATGAAAACTCTTTCGTAAAAATAAATGTAAAACGTCAACTTGGAAACCGGACGTCCAAGTTTAAGCAACAATTAGTGAATATAGTCTGTTATTGCCTCAACGTAAATCATTTTCATTTAATCCTTCAACAAAAAGCAAAAAACGGTATTAGTGAATATCTAAAACGGCTTTCTGGCGGATATACAAAATACTTTAATAACAAATGGCGGCGAAACGGGGTACTCCTGAGTTCTGCCAATTTTTGATGAAACCGAAGGTTTGATCGTCTCGAGCGA
>CAYZNS010000013.1:0-27958 GCA_964479945.1 uncultured Candidatus Saccharibacteria bacterium | reverse complement strand
TCCACACTTCTCGGTGAATCAAAAACGCACTAAATGGCAGAACTCAGGAAATAAATGTAAAACGTCAACTTGGAAACCGGACGTCCAAGTTTAAGCAACAATTAGTGAATATAGTCTGTTATTGCCTCAACGTAAATCATTTTCATTTAATCCTTCAACAAAAAGCAAAAAACGGTATTAGTGAATATCTAAAACGGCTTTCTGGCGGATATACAAAATACTTTAATAACAAATGGCGGCGAAACGGGGTACTGTTTCAAGGGAAATTCAAAGCAAACCACGTTTCTTCAAATGAATATCTTTTGCATCTCAGTGCCTACGTAAATCTGAATGATCGCCTCCACTCAAAGACAAGTCAGCTAGAAAAGAATAAAAATCGGAGTAGTTGGCGCCAATATACAGAGACACAAACAAATCCAATAATCCCTTGTTCAACAGAGATCATACTTGATCAATTCAAGGATCAAAAAGAATACAAACTCTTCGCGCTCGAATCTTTAAAAAGCATCAGGGAAAGAAAAAAGCAAGACAAAGAATTAGCAAGCATCCTGATTGATTGATTAATAGTTGGCCTTATTTGGAAACCGGACGTCCAAGTAAAGATATTTACATAATTTCGCGCATTTTGGCGGCAAGGAGGTTTTTGAGCTTGGCGAGCGCATCGGCGAATGCTTCTTTGCTGTTCTGCTCAACTTTTTCCCGCGAGAGATTCGCATTCTCGGCAACGGAAACAGACAACACTTCCTGATTGCCATTTAACGCCACGCGAAAACTGCCGTCGCGCGACATGCCTTCTACGCGCTCGGCCGCGAGACGTGACTGTATTTCCCGCGCTTGTTTTTGGAGTTGATAGATGTCTTTGAGTTTGTCGAACATATGCGCTTCGCTTAATTTAAAATGCAAAAATCAAAGTGTAAAATTAATGAGGAAATATTTTTGCAAAGCAAAAATATTTCTTTCCAAAATTTTGCATTTTGATATTTACATTTTGCATTTTTATACTACTAACACCGCCTCTTCCGCCGTGGTCTCTCCGGCGAGCACTTTCTCCGCCGCCCGCTGTCGCAACGTCGGTGTGCCAGATTTCTCGGTGTAATCTTGCAGGGCCTTGAGCGGTGCACGTTCCACAATTAGCGAGCGCAGTTCATCGTCCATGCGCAATACGGAATAAATCCCCGTGCGCCCGTTGAATCCGGCGCCGTCGCAAGCCGCGCATCCTCCCCCTTTGAGATAGCGCTGTTCCGCGCTTCGGGCAATGCCAAGCCGCTCCAAGAACATCACGTCGGGCGCGTATTCCACCGGACAAGACGCGCATATTTTCCGCACCAGCCGCTGGGAAATTACGCCGCTTACCGCGTAGGCAATGAGGCTGCGCTCCACATCCATATCAATCAGGCGCGCAATGGTACCAACCGTGGTGTTGGAATGCACAGTGGATCCCACAATGCGCCCGATAAGTGAAGCACGCATAGCATATTCGGCCGTTTCGTGATCGCGGATTTCGCCTATCATCAGCACGTCCGGATCCTGTCGTAGAATGGATTTCATGCCGACCGCATAGGTAAGTCCCTGCTCCGGGCGGATTTGCGTCTGCCGGATATCGCCGAAATAAAACTCCACCGGGTCTTCCAGGGTAACAATATTTTTTTCTTTCTGTTTGAGTTCTTGCAATATAGCATACAGGGTAGTTGATTTTCCCGCTCCGGACGGCCCCGTAGTAAGCACCATGCCGTAACTGCGGGAGATAAGATCGCGCACAACGACGAGATCTTCCCTATTCATGCCGAGCTTTTCTAAGGGAATCAGCATCTCACTGCGGTTCAACAGCCGAAACACAACCGCTTCCCCATAGACAGTCGGAAACACCGATACGCGGACATTCAACACATAGGTACCGGCCGGCCGGCCGTGTTGGCGCGGTTTCGACGGCGCAACTTCCGGTTCCAGTCGATCATTTTTCTCATCTTCCCACGGCTGCGGTTGTTTTTTACCCGCGTCTCCTTCCGCGCCGAACAAGGATGAGAGCGCATGCGACAGACGCGTGGGCGCAACTCCGCCTGGATTTGCCGCCGTTTGCGGCGCGGTATCCCCTTGGGGCGGCGCAAGCCCCTGTGTAAGCTCAACACTAAACTCAAAATGGCCGTCCTGCGGCAGATGACTTGCAATATCCAGGTTCGAGATCGCTTTTATCCGCGTTACAAGCGGGTCAATTTCTTCCAGCGGCCGCTGATACCGCTCTTGCAAGTAGCCGTCTATCCGAAACCGAACGCGCAGCATGCCGCTGATCGGCTCAATATGCACGTCGGAGGCGCGATCCCGCACCGCTCCTTCTAAAACGGCATTTAAGAACTTTTCCGGCGTGATAGGATTTTGAGGTTGAGAAGACATGTTCGCTGCGCTCAAATTCAAAGTTAAAAGTTCAAAGTGATGGTATCCCGCTTACAGCGGGATTATTATATATCGCGAAGCGACACCTTAATTTTGCACTTTGCACTTTGAATTTTTAATTTTCTTTGCTATTCCCATTCTAACGCGCCGCCGGTCTGATATTCAATAACCCGCGTCTCAAAGAAGTTTTTTTCCTTGGAAAGGTCAATAGCCTCCGACATCCATGGGAATGGGTTGGCACTACCGTATTGCGCGGGCAGGCCAATGCGCTGCAGCCGCCGGTCCGCGATATATTCAATATAGTGGCGGAATCCCTCGGAATTCATGCCGAAAATGCCGCGCGGAAACACGTTCTCTGCAAACGTATATTCCAGCACTACAGCATTCCGCACCAGATCCGCCGCATGTTCCTGAAAATGCCGCGTCCACAGTTCCGGCTGTTCCTGCTGTATGGCGTTGATCATGTCTATGCCGAAATTCAAATGCATGGACTCGTCCCGCATGATGTATTGGATCTGTTCGGCGGCCCCCACCATTTTATTCTGCCGCTGGAACCCGAACATAACGGCAAAGGCGCTATAGAAGAAAATGCCTTCCATAATAATGGAGAAGACGATCATGTTTTCTAGAAACTTCTGATCCTGTTCAAACGTGCCGGTCTTAAAGTGCGGGTCAAAAATCCCTTCGTTAAACGTAAGCACGAACGAATCTTTGTTGTAAATCGCTTCGTGCTCGCGGTACATATTAAACAGGCGCGACTCATCCATGCCCAGCGCCTCCACAATATACTGGTACGCGTGCGTATGAATCGCCTCTTCATACGCCTGCCGCAGAAGGTACAGACGGCATTCGGGCGACGTAACATGCTTATATGCCGCGAGCACCAAGTTGTTGGCCGCGATGGAATCGGCCGTAGTGAAAAATCCCAGCACCGTCTCCAGCGCCATGCGCTCATCGGCCGAGAGCACATAGGGCGATTTCCATTGCTCCACATCCTTTTGCATGCTTATTTCAGTAGGCAGCCAATGGTTCGCGTTGCCCGCGATATACGCGTCCCACGCGAACTTATGCTTGATGGGATGCAGCTGCACCACATCCGCATCCGCGCCGTTGATAATGCGGCGGTTGTTGATGTTTACTTTTTCGGTTGTTTTTTGGATAGGCATGTTCGCTTCGCTTAAGTTTAAAGTTCAAAGTTAAAAATGCAAAGTGTTGGTATCCCGCTTACAGCGGGATTATCTTATACAATCCGTCCCGACCCGGGTCGGGACACCAAAATTTTGAACTTTGCACTTTGAACTTTTAATTTTTATTATTGGCAGCTTTCACAGCTCGGATCCTCAATCTTACATAATTTCGGCTCCGCTGTCTTTTGTTCATTGGAAGCAGTTGGCGCAATACTGATGGGATTGCGTTCTCGTATTGGCAATCCGGACGGCACCGGTTCGCGTAAAAGGACGCTGTCCCCATGGGACTTTACGTCCCGTACGGCCGCTTCCGAAACCGCGACTGCGGCTGCTGCCTTCTCGCGTGGAACGCGTATATGCGTAGCACCATGATCGGCTATGCTGACTGTAGACTTTTCCACCTGCGAAACCGCCAGCGTGCGCAAGTAATAGGTAGTTTTGAGCCCCATCTCCCACGCATAGACATACACGTCCGCAAGCTGCTTGCCGGAAGATCCCACAAAGAATATGTTAAGCGACTGGCTCTGATCAATCCACTTGCCGCGATGGGCTGCCGCGCGTATGAGCCACCGTGGGTTTATTTGAAACACTTCTTTGTATTTTTCCTTGAGTGTATCCGGAATGCCGGCAATGGCGGTAATAGCGCCATCGTGGTATTTCAGCAGCCCAAGCATCTCCTTGCTCCACAATCCCAACTTTTTTAGGTCTTGTACAAGATAGGGGTTCACTACCGTAAAATCGCCCGACATGTTGGATTTTACGTAAATATTTTTGTAAATTGGCTCAATAGACGGTATAGCGCCCACTATATTAGACGTGCTTGCCGTGGGAGCCACCGCCATGCAATTGGAATTGCGCATGCCATGCTCCCGTATGGCGGCGCGCGCGGCATCCCAGTTGAGCGCCGCGCGGCGCGATACCGGCACGCGCTCACCCCGCTCCGCTTCCAGAAGCAAGAGCGTATCAACCGGCAGAATGCCGCGATCCCACTTGGAGCCCTTGAACGTCTCGTAGGCGCCGCGCTCCCGTGCCAAATCAGCAGAAGCAAGAATAGCGTGGTAGGAAATAAGTTCCATGCTCTGATCAGCAAACTCAACCGCCGCTTCGGAATCGAACGTAATGTTCATCTGATACAGCGCGTCGTGGAAGCCGCCGATGCCCAAGCCCACTGGCCGGTGGCGCAGGTTGGAGACCTTGGTCTCCCCCGTGGGATAGTAATTCGCGTCAATCACGTTATCCAGCATCCGCATGCCAAGCCGCACGGTCTCGGCAACTTTCTCCGTATCAAACGAGCCGTCCGTTACGTGTTCGGCAAAATTTACCCATCCCAAATTGCAAACGGCCGTCTCTTGGGCGGAATTGGTAAGCGTAATTTCCGTGCAAAGGTTGGAATTATGCACTACGCCGACATGGTCTTGGGGTGAACGAATGTTGGACGGGTCTTTAAATGTAATCCACGGGTGCCCCGTCTCAAATAGCATGGCGAGCATTTTTTTCCACAGCTCGCGCGCTTTCATCCGCTTCCAGAGATGTATGCCGCCTTCCTCCGCTTTCTTCTCATACGCCGCGTACCGTTCGTCAAACTGCTTGCCATAGGTCTCGTGCAAGTCGGGGGCTTCGTCCGGCGAAAAGAGCGTCCAGTCCCCGTCTTCGCGCACCCGCTTCATGAACAAATCTGGTATCCAATTGGCCGTATTCATGTCGTGCGCCCGCCGGCGCTCGTCGCCCGTGTTTTTGCGCAGTTCCAGAAAATCCTCAATGTCATAATGCCAAGCCTCAAGGTATACGCAATTCGCGCCCCGTCGCCTGCCGCTGCGGTTGATGGAGATGGTAACGTCGTTTGCAATCTTCAAAAAAGGAATAACGCCCTGCGATTCCACGCCCGTGCTTTTAATAAGCGCGCCTGTCCCCCGCACAGAGGTCCAATCCATCGCGGTACCCCCCGACCACTTCAAAAGCTGCGCAATGTCGCTGTAGGACTTGAAAATCGCGTCCAAATCATCCCCCACCGTATAGAGAAAGCAGGAAGCGAGCTGCGCTTTCGGCATACCCGCGTGAAAAAGCGTCGGCGTGGACGGCACATACCGGAATGTGGACAGCACTTCATAAAACTTGGACGCCCATTCGTTTTGTTCTTTTTCATTAATGGAAATACCCATGGCAATGCGCATCCAGAATGCCTGCGGGGTTTCCAAAATTTCATCTTTCACGGCGTCGCGCGCCAAATACCGGTCATATATGGTCTGCGTGCCCAGATACCGAAATCTCTCATCCCGCGCCGGATCCAGATTCTGCGCTAATTTCTCCAGATCAAATTCCAGCATCCGCTTGTCAAACCGCCCAAGCCCCACGCCGCGCTGTATATTCTGCACGAATGCCTCGCGGTATTGCTGATCCAGCCGCGCATAGTTTATGCCGGACCCTATGATGTCTTTGTAGAGCTTTGCCAGCAGTAAACGGGACGCCATTTTGGAATACGCCGGATCCAGCTCTATAAAGGACCGCGCCACCATCACCAGCATCCGCGCGATCTCCGTAGTAGGCATGTTGTCATAGACTTCATTGCGGCATTGCACGGCTAGCCCTTCCCTATCCACTGCGTCTTCGTATCCCCGCGCGGCGTATTCCAGCGAGCGTTGTATTTTTTCCAGCGAAAACGGCTCCGATTTGCCGGAACGCTTCACTACCATAATTTGATTTTCTTCCAGGCGGCGCAGAACTTCTTTCTTTTTCTCTTCGCGCTCTTTGGCGTGCTCGTACCGATAGAGAATGTAGGCCTTCGCCACATCAAAAAACCCCTGCTCCATTATTTTGCGCTCCACGATATCCTGCACGTTCTCCACCGAGGGAACCTGCTCGGCGGAAGGAAACATGGCGGCAAGCTCTTCAACCACATTCGCCATGATGGCGCGTACGCGTTCTTCTTCCACCGTGCCGCGCGTGGCAAAAAACGCTTTTTGCACGGCCAGCGCAATTTTATTCTTATCAAACTCCACGACCTCGCCCGAACGTTTTTTGATTTGTTGGATCGGTTCCATAATATATATAACAGCTGATAATTGATGGAGAGAAAATGTAACGCTTTCCTATTGTACACCACTAGCTTGGCAAGACGAAACCGCTGTAAACAAAAAACCGAGTAAACTCGGTTCAAACATGTGGATAAAATTTATGTCATTTACATAAAGGACACCACCACCATCAACCAGGGTAACGATATATTTAAACAAAATGCCGTCCTCGGTTCATGACCGGGACGGCTGTTTTATTTTTATTTCTTGCCCCACATTTCCTTCCACACAGGGTGTATATACAAGGGCTTTATTTCTTCCTTTTCTTCTCCACCCTGTTTATGTTGTTCAACTTCGCCGCTCTGATGCGCATCTACTCCTTTTTTTCTTTCTTTCCAGCGCGACGCGGTATATCCCGCCACAAATAAAAATCCCCAGAACGGTACCCACACATACGAACTTTTTTTCTCCTTTTCCATTTCTTTTTTCAGAGCTTCAAGCTCCTGCCGCGCTTGCGTGTCCATGCGCTCCAACTCCTGCCGCAGTTTCTTATTCTCCTCCTCTCGTATTTTTACTTGCTCGCGCAAGCTTTTTCCCAAATCGTCAATCTGTTCCAGTAGCGCGGCGACGGCTTTTTTCAGAAGCGCAATCTCATTTTGAACTTCGCGCGGATCCGGTGCTGGTAATTCTTTTACGATTGCGGATTTGCGCTCCTCCTCTCGTCTCGGTTCGCGGACAAAGCGAGTTGGCGCAGCGGGTTTTGCTGCCCTTTTTTCTTTTGGCAGCGCAAGAACAGTTAGGCGCGGCTTTTCTTCATGAATCACCGGCACCCACACATACCGTTCGCTTGCAGCTTTCACAAAGCCGATATCATTCGGCTTACCATGAAATTCAACGCCGCCCACCGGCAGGTAAGCAAAACCTGTTACTTCCGTTTGGCGGGTCAATTCGTTTGCATCTTCATAGAGACTAACGGTCTCCTGCAATGACCAGAGGGCAAGATTGTCCCCGACGATCGTCGGTATCTTATCCAGAGCTGCTGCCGGCAAGCGAATTGCCGTTTTCGCGCTCTCAAGAACATGTATTCCCTTCTTTTTCTCTACGAGTTTTGGTTTCTCCGCCTCAATTACCGTAAGCGGCGGCACGGGAATTTTAAGCGTGCCGGGCCGTAATTTCTTAAATACGTCCTCGCCGGACCCCAAATTATTACAGCGGCGCACTCTCTCTTTAAATGTAGTTTCGTATCCTTCCTCTCCTTCCTTTTTCTCGAATACAAAACTAGATTTCAGGATTGAATTCGTGTTCCAGACGGTATACGGATCATCCCCTTTATAGAAAGGGGCATTCTTACATGCCTGGGCCGCGTATGCTGTACCGCCGTAAAAACAGACAAGCACGGCAACAAGCACGGCGGACATATTTTTGAATTTGAACATGCGAACCTCCTATTGGGGGACTGTTGCCGAATGCCGTTTTTCAAAATTTTCTTGTTGAAAAATAAGGATATTTTCTGGCAAAAATCGCTAAAAGTGCCATTCGGCAACAGTCCCATCAAAATTCCCTCAAAACATACCATGCCGTCCCCAAATTTGCAACTGCGCCGCTCAACTGAAGGCACGCAATGCGGTATTGGAAAGGAACGCAAGACACTGCGCTTCATTCACAAAACTAAGATTGCCTGCCATTCTAAAACCTCTTTTTTAAAGGTGCAGTTTAAACGAAATTTCCTCCCACAGCATAAATCCCCGCCCGTCCTCAAGCCAAAATGGGATGGCCCACTGATCGCGATGATCATATATCTTTTCAACGGGCTCTCCACATTCCACCTCGGTTCCTTTGGGGATAAGTATGCCGGTCCAAACTAAGGTCTGATCTGGCTCCGTATAACCAGTAAACCATCGCGCCGCCTCCATGAGTACTATTCTCATAGCGCCCTCCTAAACTGAAATTCTACTATTGTACTACCACAAACGAGCGCGTGCCGTCAATTCATTCCAATATCTTCTCTACCAACACAGGCGTCTCCGCCACCCGCTCCACGCGGAATGTCTGCCGCCCCAAGAGCTGGCCGCGGTTCGTCTCCACGTTCACGCGCCATCTTCCCGGCTCCGGCGCCGTTTTGAGCGTATAGCCGCGATACCCGCCGTCCCGCCCGCCGACAATGGGAAATGAAATGCGCGACCGCGTTGTCCATCTCTTCGCGCGCTCGTCAAAATACTGCCACTCGTGGACTATCACGGTTGAGAGCCGCGTGGGCGCGAACACGGCGCTATAAAAATAGATGGATTCTTCGCCTGTAGTATGCACGATCTCGTACGGCCGCAAAAACGCATACCATGGCGCGTCTTCCCCCATCGCGCTATACCCATCCGCCACGCGCGTAACAGAATGATACGCGCCCGCATCCTTAAGCGAAAGCGGTATGGGCGGAATAACATTCGTAAAATACAGAATGTTTATGGCCGCGTATATGCCGCCTATGCTTGCGGCAAGCAGGCGCCGGTACTGTTGCATGCGCGCGGGCATGGCATGCATAAAGACATACAAAAAACCAGCTATCAGCGCCAAGCTCAAAAGGCCGCTTGCAATAAATACAACAGGCCCCAGTGTGCGGAATACAACCGGCAGAAAGAATATGGTGAACGTAAAAATGGCAATATAGAAAATGCTAATCTGGAACACCAATTGCTGGTAGCGCTTGCGGAAAAACTCGTTGCCCACCAGAAGAAATGCAAGTAAGAACAAAAACGGCCAGCTTGCCACCAGCGATCCGCTCCGGGAATAGAATACCACATACCCGCTAAAGAGCGCGCCGAACGCAATTTGCATCACCAGCGGCAGCCAGGGCGCCACGACATCGGCAACGCGCCCGCGCAGCCGCCCGTATTCCCATAAGTTATATATAACAATACTCGCACCCGCCACCGCGACATAGGTGATAAGCACGATGTTTTCTATCAGAAGATCAATGCGCCGCAAGGTAAGGTTGTCCATCACAAACCCGAATACAAACCCCGCCGACGTAACCTGCCGCTCGTAACGCTCATAGAGTTCGATGATTTTTTCTTTGGTGAAATATTCTGAAAGTTTCATGCCTATATATATTATAGACAAAACATTATGAACGTGCACTAAAATTGCAAAATATCCTTATATTTCAACATATTCTTAGTGCGTTTTCGGGATGTGATGTCCATATATCACAACTATACGCCATATTATTATATTTATTCCTAAACTTGTGTCCGGTCGGACAGGAGTTTAGGAAAATATGTGAATCACAAAACTCTAAAAATCCCCCTTGCTCCCCATTTTCCAAACGGAGAAACTACTGTTCCTCCCTTTGAAAAAGGGGACTGTTGCCGAATGGCACTTTTAGCGATTTTTGCCCGAAAATATCCTTATTTTTCAACAGGCAAATTTAAAAAAACGGCATTCGGCAACAGTCCCAAAAGAGAGGTTGGGAGGGATTTCGTGACTCAAAAGGAAAAATAAAAAGCTCTGCACATGGCATGTGCAGAGCGTCTGCTGTTTTATTGGTACACCAGCCAATTGTTGGTGAACTTGGACTTTATATCCACACTGGAGGTCGGCACACCTTTGAGAACAAACCCTATTGCAGCGGCTTCTCCCGGCGGAAACTCGCGCACAAACGCATTGGCTTCGCGTTTCGGCAAAGAGATAACAAACCCAATGCCGCAATTAAAGGTTTGGTACATTTTATAGTCCGGCACGCCACGTTGGAACAGTTCATGAAATATCGGTTGCGGTTCCAACGCGTGCATACCATGAATAACCGCGAATGTATGAGGGTATTGCTGTTTCTGTTTGCGCAATACATTAAGAATCTTTGTAAACCCACCCCCCGTGATGTGCGCCATGCCGTGGATATTGTACTTCTCCAACAAGGGAAGCATGGCATCATAATAGATGCGCGTTGGCTCCACAAACTCGGGCCGCACGTCATCCTCTCCGAATAGTTCCCGCACTTTCGAAAAACCATTGGAATGCAACCCGCTACTAGCAAGCCCCACCACCACGTCCCCCGGCACAAAATAATTCTGCTCCTTTACGATGTGCGCAGGATCATCCACTACCGTCAAGCCAATTTCAAGCCCGCGGATATTTCCTTCCTGCATGGAAGTCTCGCCGCCGTAATATTCAATACCGCGCTTCAGGCATTCATCCGCCAGCGCCCGCACAATGGCAAGAATCGCCTCATGGTCATCTTCGGGAAGAATCATGTGGCACCACAACTTGCGCGCACAACCACGCAGCACCAGTATGTCATTTAAGTTCATGGCAAGAGCGTCAAGTACCGCCGCATGGAATGTCCGCTTTATCCAATGATACAAACCCTTTGAGCCGATACCGTCCACGCTGGAAGGTTCGTGTTCAGTCCGCCACGTGCTGCAAATGATTCGCTCTACCGCGCCTATATAGGGCTTAGTCGGGTCGTACATCAGGAACCTCCTTCGATAAATTTCCTGCTCGCGCGGAGCAGATGAGTTACCGCAATAATACACCGCGGGTGTCCTGCTCCTTTTAGAGTATGTATAACCAATACTCTCTCCCCGTATCGCTCCACAAACATCCCTTCAAAAATAAAATCCGGCTCCCAGTCGCAATGCCGGAACGTTTTTTCAATATACGGCGATGGATTCCAGATAATACTCTCTAAAGGCCGCGGCCATCCTTCGCCTTCGCAGAACGTCATATAGATTTTCACAAAAGCACCTCCTCTGCATCAGAATTTTCATGTGGAACGTAGCACAGAACAAGCAAATACGCAATTTTTAAAAAAATCACTATAAATCACGATCGTGATTTATAGGAATAAAAATGCTCCGTACAGGCATGTACGAAGCATTGCTTTCCCTTACTTTGTTGGCCGTTCGTGCCGAAACTGGGCGCGCAGTTCTCCGCGGCGAAGCTTGGCATGGAGATCTTCCATATCGCGCGCGCCGATCCTTTCAAACTCTCGCTGCAACAATCCGGCCGTTCTCTTTACAAACTCCTCAAACGTTGACGTAATCGTCAACGTTCGCGCGGTTCCTTCTGGAATAAACGTTGTAGGGTCATACCGCTGATATGCATCAGGAAACGCTTGGACAAGCTCCGGCGATGCCATAGCCCGGATTAATTTTTTGCCCGGCTCTACTTCCTGGGCAGGTGAATCCTTCGTTCTCGCGATCGATGTTCCAATCATAACCGCCCATGCTCCCGCAGCAAGCGCACGGACCGCATCGTACGCGGTGCCGTTACCCCCATCAGCGATACACGGCAGAAACACGCCATCAGTTTTAAATATTTCATTCGCTTCTTTCGCGCAATCAAACACCGCCGATAACTGCGGCCGCCACACGCCGACGTTATCCTCTTCACCCGTAAGGCAGAGATAACCGGGTCCTTGGCCAACATTAACGCCGTCAACGCCGTTTCGATAGTGAAACCATACCGCGCCGCCATTACTGTCATTACCGGATACCACATCAATATGCGGATATTCGCGCTTGAGGTACTTTGTCATGTCCCCCATATCCACATTCCACCCATGCGCTTGATAAATAACCAGCACATCCACACGAGCATCCGCCAAGAGACGTATCCGCTCCTTGTTCTCATCCGTCATATATTCCATGATAGCCGCGCCCACTAGAAGCTGCCCGGCCGAATCCCGCGACGCGAGTGGATAGTATTCTCGCGCCGAGACATCTTTCATGGTCACAAGGTATTTCAATTCGCGGAACCAACCTAGCACCGCAAGAGCGGGAAGCCGCCGCTGCTCCATAAGCTCTCGCGCACGAGAAAAATTCAATTCACCGGCGACATGTACGTCTTCTACAGAAACCGCGAGATGAGATCCTCTGACCATCGCTTCACTAATGGGACTCTCACGGTTCGAGTTGTAGTAAAGCGTGCCATACCGTTCATGAAAAAACATACCGATCAAACTATCGTTTTCTACGACGGGAATGTTTGAGTAGGGAGCATCCAACGCTGTAGCGATTTTATCATCAGGCCGCAAGATAAACGGCTGCTCAATAAACCCTCCTTCTGCCTTTTTCACATGTCGTACTATTTCCGCCTGTTCTTCAGGCACATGCGTTGCAGGAATAATCCCAAGCGCGCCATGCCGTGCCGCAGAAATTGCAACATGCGCATCTGTAACATCCGGCATGGGAGCCGTTATCAACGGCACGCGCAATTTGATTCGCCGAGAAGCATGCCCCGATATGTCAGCGGCAGTTGTTGCACGGGAATACCAGCGAAACCCGGAAAGAAGATCGAAATCGCCGATATTATAGCTCTGTGTCTGGTCACTCAGGAAATCTTTCAGTGCGACGCCGGACAAACCTTTATCGTTGGTCATACAAACCCTCCTTATGTAAATTTCCCCTACTTTCGCACAAAGCGGCACAAAAAGCAAACACCACTTGCAAAAATTACCGGCATATGATATTATAGTATATATTAGACTCGAACCTCATTTGTGTCATCTTCCTTATCAAGAGTGTGGCCCATGGAGCAGGAATCGGGTCACGCATGTATGACGCAAACTTTATCTGCTGAAAAAACCGGCTTCGACGGCCTCGGCATTGCGCCGCGGCTTCTTGCCATTTTACGCGAGAACAATTTTACCGTACCGACGCCCATTCAGCATCAATCCATCCCTGCCGCTATTGAAGGAAAAGATATCATCGGCATCGCGCAGACCGGCACCGGCAAAACGCTCGCCTTTGGCATACCCATAATCCAGCAGATCGCGCAGCGCCGCGCGCAAGGACTGATACTTCTGCCCACGCGGGAACTTGCGTTGCAAGTAAACGAAACACTGCAAAAAATCGGCCGCCCGCTGGGGCTTCGCACGGCGGTCCTTATAGGAGGCGAATCCATGCCGCGGCAGATAACACAGGTAAAACGCAATCCGCATATTATCATCGCCACCCCCGGCCGGCTCATAGACCATGTGGAGCAGAAAACCGTGTCGTTGGGCAAGGCGTCCATTGTAGTGCTTGATGAAGCGGACCGCATGTTTGACATGGGCTTCGCGCCCCAGATAAACAAAATCCTTGCATTTCTGCCGCCCGCGGCCGGTTCCGACAGCACGCCGGGACGGCAGACGCTGCTGTTCTCGGCCACCATGCCGGATGCAATTGTCTCTATCGCCACGAAGCATATGGCGCTGCCCGTGCGCGTGGAGGTAGCTCCGCAAGGGACTACTGTTGAGCTTACCGAACAGGAGATATACATCGTAAAAAAAGAAGCGAAGATAGATTTATTGACGCAACTTCTACGCGAACACGCGGGATCCGTACTGGTGTTTTCCCGCACGAAACACGGCGCCGTCAAGCTAGCTAATCATCTCAAGCATGCGGGCGAGCGGGTAGTGGACATCCATTCAAACAAATCGTTAAGCCAGCGCCGCGAAGCCCTGGAGGGCTTCAAGCGCGGGAAATACCGCGTGCTTGTTGCCACCGACATAGCCGCGCGCGGCATTAACGTATCCGACATTGAGCTTGTGGTAAATTTTGATATTCCCGACAATTCCGAAGACTACGTGCACCGCATCGGGCGCACGGGCCGCGCCGGGCGCGCCGGCAAGGCCATCTCGTTTGCCATGCCGGACCAGCAAGGAGAAATACGCGCCATTGAGCGCCTTATACGAAAAACACTTCTTGTAAAACGGCACGAGAGCGTCTCGGAAGAGCTAATGGCGCTGCAGAAAATAATGCGGCCGCGGCCCCGCGCGCGGCATGGCAGCGGACAACGGCCGTTTTCCGCCAGGCGACGGACAGGTGCTTCCTCTTTTGCCGGAAACCGTCGCCCTATCAACCGCTTCCCGCGCCACCGATAAAACAAATTGATTTTTATGCTGCACTATGGTACCTTACCTATATGGTAAAAAGAAGAGATTACGAATTAGAGGCAAATCAAGCCACGACATCACTGCCGGTCTTTATGGAAACGTACAACCGCACTTTACCTGCAAGTTTTACACCGGCATCCGTTGCGGCATTGAAAAAATTCCAATCACTGCATCCTTCCCTATTCAAAAATAGCGAAGAATGGTCCATAGAAAAACATCGTAAAAAACTCTTGGAATGGCTTCCTTCAAATCATACTAATGCTTGAAAACGTGTGTTTTTAAGAGCAAAAATTAAACGCCCCGGCACTTGTGTGAGCGCGGGGGCTGCGTAAAACAGCATTTCACCGTAGCGTTGCTACGACTTATGCCGTTTTACTTGCCTTCCTTGTATCAGCTCAAAGCAGGAAAGCTTCGTTACGAAGGGTTTGTAAACACTTTCTTAAGAAATCGCCGTGACCATCTCTTCCCCAACCAGGCTCCGCAATGATTGGTTTCCGATAAAGCCTTTACAAACTCTCTGAAAAACTTATACTCCCAACGCCACTCATCTGCCCCAGTGTGTCTCGCAACAGAATTTTCCACTAGTATCTTGCGCCGTTCTCGTTTAAAAGAGTAAACCCCTCTTCCTGCAGGCGCTTCAAAGCGGATTTTACCCCGATCAAGCAAATAGTTAGCCAATTTCTTATAGTCCATTCTTTGCCAAAGAGTCATCATATTCTCCCTATTGGTCTTATTTTCTTACTTTCACATACTTCTCTATCTCATCTAATCCGGGCTTCACGCCCGTGCGGCCAAGGCCTATTCGGAAATGTGAATCTCCGGCGCCAAACGTTGAAGCCGGCGCAAGCAACACGCTCTTTTTCTCCAGAAGATCGTTGCAGAATTTTTCTGCACCTTCGCTGCCATAATGGGACTGTTGCCGAATGGCACTTTTAGCGATTTTTGCCCGAAAATATCCTTATTTTTCAACAGGCAAATTTAAAAAAACGGCATTCGGCAACAGTCCCATGATGATCTATCGATAGTTCCTTGCCGTGATTGTCAAGAGCCGGCACCAAAATTTCCCAAAGGCATATATGCTCCATAAAGCGCCTCCTTCGCCACGAAACCTAGCACATCTGCAAATACTTTTCAAGAAAAAGATTGCCTGTTACGGTTACGGGGTTACGAGTCAGGGGTAATGGATATTGATCCGGCAAGCAACGAGGGTATCGCTTATATATCCAGCGCGCTTCCTGATCGTTGCCAAAATCCATTACACGCTCAATGATATACTTGGCGTGTTTTTCCGGGTCTATAGTTTTCGGATCTACGTCCCAAAAGGTATAATTTCTTTGTCCGCGTATGTCATCGCCTGATACAAATATCCTCCTGCGCCAAACTTTCAATTCAGTAGTATGACAATGGAATAAACTTGACCAACGTTTCCGATACTTGATGTTCTCCCGCAAAATCTTTGGTAAAAATAACTGCTTGCGGGGGGCGAAACTTCTCTATAAAACTGTGGAGACTTTTCCCTATGACTTTTTTTGAAGAATATTTTACTTCAAAAGGGTATGGTTTTTGATCTTTTTCAATGATAAAATCAACCTCGGCTTTACTTTTCGTCCTCCAATATTTTACTGCCAACGGCAAAGCATGATAGCGCGTAAGCAAACTAAACGCATAGTTCTCCATTATCGCTCCCGCATCGTTTCTATCTGCAAGCGGACGAAAATCGGATACCACATAATTGCGAAGCCCCATATCAAAAAAATATACTTTTGGATTTTTTGTAAGTTCCGTTCTTCGATTCACAAAAAATGGTTTAATGAACGAAACCACATACGTTTTTTCTAAAATGTTCAGATGTTTCTTTAATTCTTTATACGGCAGGCCGGACGCACTGGAAAGTTCCTCGTATTTTACCATGTTGCCAATCTGTCCCGCGAGAAGTTTCTCAAGCCGCCATAATTCCTCACTTGTTGCCAAATGAAGCAAGCTCTTTATATCTCGCAGTAGATAATTTTCCGCAATTCCTTCTAAAATCTTACGTTTTTCTTCCTTACGGGGAGTAAGTACCACGGCCGGATATCCTCCGTAGGTTGCATACTCTTCAAGTAATACTACAAGTCTTCGCGTAATTTCCTCGCCAAAACTTTTTGCCGAAGTAAAATCCAAAATATAAACAAAACCCTTTTGCTCCAGAAGTATAGAAAGTTCATGATCTCTAAAAGATAAAAATTCACGAAATGAAAATGGGAGAAGCGTAAAATCCAGCAGCCGCCCCACCATGTATTTACCTGTTTGAAATGTGAGCTCCAAAGAAGAAGATCCGGAAATAATAAACTTCACGTTAGTGGTATCGTACAAATACTTGAGTTTTTGCCCACCTTGCGACGCGTATTGAAATTCATCAATGATAACATAGTCGTATTGCTCCGCTAACCCTTTGAAGTCTTCAATGCTTTTGTTAAAAAGCGCAAGATCGTCCCGTTTCTCAAAAGTAATAACCTTAACTGTTTTTCCATGTTCTTGCAACTGCGCCGCAAGATGTTGAATAAAAGTTGTTTTGCCTGCTTGCCGAGGACCTACAATAGAAAGCACCTCCTTTCTTTCTAAAAAGGGATATATTTCTTTTTCCAGTTCTCTATGGATGTACATATCAGCAGGGTTATAATAATATATAAATATATTTTAGCAGGGTTATTGTATGTAGTCAATAAGTTCTTCAGCTACCATACCATTTGCATAAACTTCCACGTATTCAAAACTTCATTCAACTCCTCCGCTTTACCCGCATACGTCATCGCCTGATACAAATATTCTCCGTGCACGAACCACACTTCGTAGGTCTCGCCGATGGTAGCTTCATTGCTGTTGAACACCAGCGCTTCAGCGCCGTCCAAAGTTGCATATTGGATGTTCTCGATAACAATATCCGGCACGTCCAACTTGATGCGTTCCGGTGTTATGGCGGGCTCATCATGCGGGTAGATCGAGATCTGGAAGTTTTTTGCCGTAACAACTTCCCAGCCGTCTCCTATATTGTTAGACACGGGCATGTCTCCATCGGGCGCCGCGAATGAGAAACCGGGATCTTTGTGGATATATCGGCCGGCTTCATCAACATAGGGACGCGCCGCCATTTCCACCTCCCCTTCATCCCCTCCTTGGGAAGGAGGAGCGGTTTGTTCCCGGGAGAAAATGCTCTCTATGAGGGCGCTGGAAAGATTGCCGCCGGAAGTTTTATTGAGCAGAAAAATCGCGCCACCGGCCATGGCAAGGACGAGAAGGAAGATGATTTTGCGGCTGTGGATAAGTGGTCTTGACATGTTTCTTGTATCTGCTATACTTTGGTTACGAGTGACGAGTCCGCGATGATCGGAATTGTCCGAGACTCCAAAAAGCTCCGAAAGGGGCTTTTTGTTTTATTATACTCAATCTGGTAATCTTCCATTGTGGACTTGAGGGCCGAGTCCGGAGGGTTCCGGGAGCGGACTCGTCACTCTGCTTTTGGGGTTCGACTCCCCCTCGGTCCATTCATGAAAGCCGTTTTGCATTGCGCCAAGCGGCTTTTGTGTTTAGAGCCTATCTCAAAAATAACCGTGCAAATATAACAAATTATGGCACTTGAGGGCTGAAATCCTTAAAATTCGGCTGCAAATTGCAAAAAACTCGTCGCCATAGCATGCTATGCCTCCTCATTTTTTACAATTTTCGCGACGAATTTTAAGGATTTCAGCTCCTCATTATTTTTGAGATAGGCTCTACGGACTGGAATTTGTGCTACTTGCCGTTTCTTGCTTATTTTGATCGTCAGAAGCAGTATCTTGTGGTATAGCATCGGATTCAATGGGTTGAGTTCCAGATGTATCGGAGGTACTTGTTGCCTCTTCATGTTCCTGATACGATTCGTCTGCCGTGGGGGTGCTCGGTAGAGGATCTGGGCTAGTCACCTCGGATTCTGAGGGTTCAACTCCCTCCACCTCCACGGTCTTGTGAGTATCCACCGTATCACCACTTGACACGGTATCACCATCTGCTATAATGGAATCATTGGTGACTAGCCCGGGTTCACTCTGCTGAGTAGAATCCTCGGAAGCCCCATCGGAAACGGTGGGGTTTTCTGTTTGCTCCCCTTCACCCCCTTCTTTTACAGCCGCGTCATTTGTTTGCGTTTCAGTTTTGGTATTTGAATTTTGGTCATTGGAAATTGTTTGTGGTTTGGTGCTTGGAGCCTGTGATTTATCAAACAGGTATCTGTTTGATTCGCACGTACCCGACACCGTCTGCAATTGACCCGCTTTAATGTAAGCACAATATGGTTGGCCGTTTTCTACATCATATAAGGTAGTGCCGAAGGGCTTGTCTGTCGTGCCAACCTCCAACTGCTGCGTCTTGATCCTTTCTGCTTCAATGCTGACAACTTTGAGATTGCCGTTTTCATCAATGCTCCATGAGCCGTTCGCCGAGAGGATGCCGCGGATGTTTACGATATCGTTGTTATCCATATCCAGCGACTCGCCCAGAGTGAGAAGCTCCCCTGTCTGCGGATCGGCAAATGTTGAACTTGCCACGCTGCCGCCGGAAATTGCCGTGTCCAGCTTGGCGTAACCCAGATTTATAAACATCTCTATGGTACCTGTTGCGACATAGGCGAACGAGTTATTTTCCCTTTTTATATTTCCATCAAATGCTTCCAATGCAATACCAATGGCAACGCCTGAAGTCGTTGCTTTAGCGGCAATGCCTTCCATTGAAGCAAGCGCAAGATAATCTCCCGATGCAATTTCCCCACCGTCAAGATTTACTTGAACGGGCACGCGGCCTGTAAGCGCCAAGCGCACCGCATCGGGACCATCGTATTCTGCCCCCATCGTAAGGTGCGGGCGCGTAGACGCAACGCCTATAGGCACGCGCGCTTCTTTAGATCCGCAACGAACAACTTTTCTCGGCTCATGCAAGGAAGTACAGAGAACTTCGCCCGGTTGAATAGTCGATACTCCCTGGGAATCAAGGCTTGAAGTTCCCACCTTCACCCATTCTGCAACGTCTATAGCGCCGCCGGATCGGCTTGTCGCATAGATATCACCGTCGGTAAACGTATCATTACAAGAGGTATCCGCAAGCGAGCACACCGCGACGCCGCCATTGCTGACAGAAAACCGTTTAATAGGACTCGTTGTCCCAATACCGACTGATCCATAGTTAACAAGGCCAGTACCTGTAGTAGTTGCGTATATGCTTAGAACCGGGCTGCTGTCTATCTGCGCGCTATATCTCATTACAATATTAGCAGTGGTTGTAGAAACCGGCATATCTACCCATGAAAGAATGCCTGCATCCGTGTCAAATGCCATCGGTCCCGCCTGAAAACTGTCGGCATAGGTAACGCCCTGATACGAATTGTACGCAAACGCGCCGCCATCTATTTCAAAGGCGCCGCGTGCCGAGGTAGTTGCCCGACGGTTTGTTGCCGTTGTGATAGTAAGTATAGACTGATTTCCAGCCCCCGTACTCGTCGCAATATTAAAACTGCCCACAGTATTATCCGGAATCGTAGTCGTTGATCTTGCGTAATAGGTAACATTGATGCGATCGGCGGAGGTAGTGCCAAACCGTATCTCGCTGGAATCAAACAGCGCCTTGCCGTCCAGTGAGAACGGATAGGCAGGGCTTGTAGTACCGCCGATGCCTAACGCGGTATATGCAAAGAGCGTTGCGCCCTGGATGGTAGAAGAAGCATACACGGAAGCACCGGAGGAAGTAGCAAAAATATCGTCCATGGAGTAGAGAATGTCATTGAGATTGAACGTAATTTGATCGGTGGCCGCGTCTATGGTGGTGATGTTCTTCCCGCCAATGAGCGTGAGTGTATTGCCATTGGCGATTGATTGTCCCCCGCCGGAATCGCCCGCCGCGGTGAAGGACGTGATAGGATCCGTAGCCGCGCAGACTACGCCGCCGCCAGAATCGGTGGTGAGGTTGTTACAACTTGGCAATCCCAACAACAACCCGCCCGCAGAAGTGCCTAAGTCAAGGCCACCTGCCATGGTGGATGTTCCGGTTGCCTCCCCGCGCAGGATGCCGGCAGTCCACACGATGCCTTCGGAACTTGCCAAGCCGCCTGTTGAGATGCCACCGGTGAAGGTGGAGGTTCCCGCGTTGGTAACGTTGATGATACCGTTGGAGAGCAAAATACCATCGGTGATTTCAATGCCGCCACTAGAAGTAAGCCCCGCGGTATCAATGCCGCTTGAGAACGTGCTTGTCCCCGTGCTTTTGATTGTCGTTGTTGCGGTGCCTCCCACCGCAATCATCTGATAATTCTCCAATCCGAACTTGATGGTGGAGGTGGCGTTCGTGCTGGTTGCTTTGAAGGAGGAGACCGTAAGAATGTCATGAATACTTGCGTCTCCTGCTACTTCAAACAGGTCCTGCGTGGAAGTGGCGCTGTGTTCTCCCCTCACAAAGAGACCCAGATAGCCCGATGGGCCGGTGGAAGTTGCGATCAGGCTCACGTTGTTGAGAAAATCAAAGTTGTAGGTATTGGTGTCGGTGCCGCCCTGATCCGTGCCGCAAATGATGGCGCCATCAGTATCAGTATCAAGTGAATCGCAAGAAGGCAGATTGGTGCGCAGCGCATCAGCGAAGATGCCACCCGTAAACGTAGAAGTACCGCTGGAAGTTACATTGAGAATGCCGGCAGAAAGCAAGATGCCATCCGTAATTTCCAACCCGCCGGATGAAGTAAGACCTGCCGTGGAGATGCCGGAAGAAAACGTACTTGTCCCCGATCCTTTGATGGTCGTCGTCGCGGTGCCACCTACCGCAAGCACGCCGTAGTTTTCTATGTTCTCGCGGAAGGTGCTTGTACCGGCGCCGAGCGTAAAAAGCAATCCGCCTGTTCTGATGTCGCTGTCAGCATGGATGGTGGTGCTGGCATTGAGCGAACTCGTGGCGTAGAGATGGCCGGCAAGGTAGAGGGTGGAGTTGAGATCCATCAGAAGATTGTCCGTGTTCTGCCCGGTGGTAGTAAGATTCGCGCCCCCTATGATGGTGAGCGTGTTGCCGTTGCTGATCGTCTGGTTGTCTCCCGCGTCTCCCGCAACCGTGAAAGACGTCATGGGATCCGTAGTTGCACACACTACGCCGCCGCCAGAATCGGTGGTGAGGTTGTTACAACTTGGCAATCCCAACAACAACCCGCCCGCAGAAGTGCCTAAGTCAAGGCCACCTGCCATGGTGGATGTTCCGGTTGCCTCCCCGCGCAGGATGCCGGCAGTCCACACGATGCCTTCGGAACTTGCCAAGCCGCCTGTTGAGATGCCACCGGTGAAGGTGGAGGTTCCCGCGTTGGTAACGTTGATGATACCGTTGGAGAGCAAAATACCATCGGTGATTTCAATGCCGCCACTAGAAGTAAGCCCCGCGGTATCAATGCCGCTTGAGAACGTGCTTGTCCCCGTGCTTTTGATTGTCGTTGTTGCGGTGCCTCCCACCGCAATCATCTGATAATTCTCCAATCCGAACTTGATGGTGGAGGTGGCGTTCGTGCTGGTTGCTTTGAAGGAGGAGACCGTAAGAATGTCATGAATACTTGCGTCTCCTGCTACTTCAAACAGGTCCTGCGTGGAAGTGGCGCTGTGTTCTCCCCTCACAAAGAGACCCAGATAGCCCGATGGGCCGGTGGAAGTTGCGATCAGGCTCACGTTGTTGAGAAAATCAAAGTTGTAGGTATTGGTGTCGGTGCCGCCCTGATCCGTGCCGCAAATGATGGCGCCATCAGTATCAGTATCAAGTGAATCGCAAGAAGGCAGATTGGTGCGGAACGCATCAGCGAAGATGCCACCCGTAAACGTAGAAGTGGCGGACCCGTAAATGGTGGTAGATGCCGTATCGCCAATGCGCACGTGATCAAACGCGTGAAGCTGTTCTAAGGAGACAAATTCGTTAAAGGTTGAGGTCCCTGTGCCGTCAAGATTGAGAATGCCGTCCAATGTCAGAATGCTTGCCGAAAAGTCATACGTGAATTTTGAGTTGCCGCCAAAACTGCCGGCGTTGTTAAATTGCACTGCCTTGTCCGACCCTTCCGGCGCAGTACGTCCGCCGCCGCGCTGATCTTCACCGCAATAGATCAACCCGTCTGAATCGGTCTTCAAAGCGCCACCGCCTTCACAGCTGGTAACGCTCAAAAACTGCGGAGACGTCTCAAAGACAAAACCCCCGCATTGGATATTGCCTTCTTCATCGGTTACCAACGAACCACTGCCCACGCAACCAAGAATGGATGAAAGCCGCGGAGACGACTCAAACGTCGCGCGATCCGTTACGGAAAAAGTTCCCGCAACAGACAGCGTAGAAGTAGCCGCGCGCGTGCCTATGCCAACATTGCCATTTTCATCTATGAGAAAATCCGTTCTGTCGGACGTGCCGACGAACAAGCGGTTTTGGTCTGCGCCTCCCACAATGCTCACATACGCATTGGGTGTGCTGGTGCCGAATAAAATATTCCCGCGGCCTATACTGTCCAGCGACATAATCGGCGCGGCATCCGTTGAGGTGCCGATTGTCCACGCGCCTGCCAAATTATCTGGAACGTAGAAGCTGGAACTGCCGCCAAAAAACACCGACGCATCGTTTAAGAACCGCAAAATGTTTTCCAGCTGCAATTCTCCGCCGATTGAAACAGTAAGATTTTGCGGCTGAGGCGTAAGTACGTTATCTGCCAACTGCCAAAACTGTATCTGTTCGGCAAGAGAAATAGTCGGACGCTGAGAACTGCCGGAAAGCACAATACCGTCTCCCGCCGCTAATGCGTATAATACGTTTGACGCTGATAATGTTCCCAGCCCAAGTTCTACGTGCCGCCCCTCAGCAAGAAGGTCGCCCTCAAGGAAAACATTTTTTCTAAATTGCGTCTGCTCTTTAAATAGGCTCTGCGCATTTACGTTGAGTTCGGCATCCTCCGCGCTGAATGGCAACGCATCCTCGCTGCCGCTGTCATTTTGCCGGCGTATACGGAGTGCCTCTTCCGGCGTTAAAGCGCGCCGGGTGGAGAGATCCCCCAGGAATGAAAATGAAAAGAGCCGATTAATAGCTGAGCGAAGATCGGCTGACGCCCCCTGCTCAACGCGAGAAGTTCCGCGAAGCGCATGCAGCGCGGGCTTGAAATAATCGTGAATGTCGGAAAAAGAAAAAAAACCGGCCTGCGCGTAGAAAACGGGGGTAGAAAAAAGCCCCGTGGCGGCGAGCAGTAGAGCAATATATTTGGCGCGCAAGTTATCCATGAATCTATAGTAAAATTATAGGCAATTTAAGCGCGCATCGTAATGATTTTTGAGTTATTTTTACGTGCTGTAATCACTTGTTTTTCCAATGTATCTACCATTACATTATTATATAATTCTTATGAAAAAAAAATATATGTAGTACTATGCCATCTATATGAAACATATGCCAAAAAAAATACCGTATAGCACGGTATTGTATATTCCTATTTATAGATTACTAAACATTACTAATCTAAAGCATAGGTTTATTAAGTAAGATATAGCATTAAGAATGAATACGTTCTCATGAGTTGATACTGTATGTATAAATCATTATATTTTAAGAACATTTTGCCAATTGAGTCATTTTAAGTGTATCGAATATTAATTATATAAATAGTAGTAATGTGTGTTGAATAATGCTTCATGTTATCCACATCTTTATAAAAAACACCCCAGTTCAAGAAGATGTTTTTTACTTTTTTTCTTCCGTTCCTATGTATATCTCCACCTTGTCATCCTTCACTTTCATAACTCCCCGCGGGAATTGGATATGCTTGTCCCCGCCTTCCCGGGTCCGCACCGTAATGCCGTCTTGAATGAGAGAGATAAAATGAATATGCCGGGGAAGGACGTCAAACGGACCTCTCGTATTCTTAGAAGATAGTGCCGCTGCCGTTCCCTCAAAATGCGTCTTTTTCCTGCTCCGAACGGTAACGGTAAGCATTCTGCCGCGTGTAATAGTGTCGAGAATTTTATGCATTGATTTTCTTTAGGCTGCCAATATTAAGAAACTGATCCGGTTCAAGCGAGTCGTACACACCGCTTAAAATCTGCGCTGTTTCATCCACGGTTTGGGAACGCGAAATATATGTCCCCGGCCGGCGCGTTTGATCCTCAACAACATGCAACGGCTGAGTCATATAGTTACGCAGAATTCTCGCGCGCTTGTAAAGCATGCGATCCTCCGGTATCAATTCCACCTCTCCAATAAGAGAAACAATACGCTCAAGGTCCATCGCTTTCTTAAGCAGTTGTTGCGCTTTTAATGCAACGTCATAGTGCTTCTCCCCCACAAGCTGTGGATCCAGCGCCGAAGAATGGGAAGAGAGCATATCTACGGCCGGCTGGAAATTTTGCTGGTACACATCCCGTGAGAACACTACGGTGGAATCAAGATATGAAAATATTGTCTGCACCGCTTGATCCATCATATCGTCATTTGGCACGTATATCGCTTCCACTGAAGTTATAAAACCGCCCCGCCCGGAAATAAGCCTCTCGTGTATAGACGCCATCTCCGATGCCAATGTCGGTTGGTACCCATCTTCGGATGGAATAATATCCGTACTGGTGGAAAGTTCGTTGCCGGCTTGCGCGAAACGATACATGTTATCAATAAAAAAGAGAACATTCTTTTTCATGGTATCGCGGAAATATTCGGCAAGCGCGACACCCGTATATGCGGCGCGGAAACGAATTGCCGGGTGTTCTCCCATAGCGCCCAATACCAAAACCGTGCGCGGCAGCACCCGTTTTGCCTCCAGCACTTCCAAAAGCTCATGCGCCTCGCGGGTGCGCTCACCCACGCCGGTGAACAACGAGACGGCATCATCTTCCCCGCGCAGAATAACAATATTGTGAATGAGTTCTGTCAGCAGCGTCGTCTTCCCTACGCCCGCGCCTCCCACAAGGCCGAGCTTGCCGCCTTTTATCAGAGGACAAAACAAGTCCACCACTTTTATGCCGGTTTCCAAGATTTCTTTTTTAGGAAGAATTTCATAATAGGAAAGCGGCGGGTGATAAATCGGAATGCGGTCTTGCGATTCTATCTTTCCTTTGCTGTCTATCGGGTTGCCAAACGCATCTATAACGCGCCCCAGCACTTCTTTGCCGGAAGGAATAGATACGGATGACCCCGTATTTATAACATGAGCGCCGCGCGCAATCGCGCTTGTGGAAGCCAGCACGAAACAAAAATAGGTGTTTCTGGCAGAGACGGCATACACTTCCATCTGGATGGCCGGATTATCCGCCAGCGCCAAGACATCGCGCGGGCGCGGTTTTGATTCCGGAAACTCAACTTCCGCAACCTGTCCGCGCACGCTTATAACTTTGCCTTGTATGTGCA
This sequence comes from uncultured Candidatus Saccharibacteria bacterium, assembly GCA_964479945.1. Classification (GTDB taxonomy): domain Bacteria; phylum Patescibacteriota; class Minisyncoccia; order Ryanbacterales; family 2-02-FULL-48-12; genus CAYZNS01. Next base: position 2,117 of record CAYZNS010000013.1, on the reverse strand, counting down.
GTGTCGCTTCTGTTTGATTCATACGCCGATGGCTATTCTGCTATATACAACTTCCAGCTGTTTTTTATTTTGAATCTGATGAATTGCTCTCTGGCGATTAAGCTCTGTTACGGCCGCAATATCACGGATGCGCCGCGTCGCGTTATCCAACAGATACATGCGGGAAGCGAATTTTGCCAAATGAGACTCTTCAACCAACTGTTGGAAGAGGGAGGCAAATATTTCTTTTTCAAAAAAGCGCGCGACTTCCTTGAGCGACGGCTCAAAAAGATACAAAACCGCCGGCTTGCCTTTTTGCTTTACCGCTGCATGCTGCGCTGATAATTCCCCCGCACTTCCCAACGTAGTATCTTTAGGCACTTGCAAAACAAAACTTTCAAACTTCCCGTAAAACACGTGCACGCGCCGGTACCCCGATAAAAAATCTGCCGCGGAGATAATTTTATCCACATCAATGGCCGTATCGGGAAATTCCATATACACATAGGGCGTACGCGGCATGAGTGACTCAAAAAGGTATCTCCCGCGCTTCCCCATGATAACAACATCCGTTTTTTGAGACTGAACATGCTTACTAAACTCCCGAAGCGTTTTGAGCACAATGTCTCCGTACAACCCCGTATTTACCGACAAAAGCACGGCCGCGTCCTTTTGTTTTTTCCTGCCGGAAAACGCGCCCAGGAGACGCTTCGTGAAGGAGCGCTTTTTGAAAACTGACTCAATTTCTACTCTATGCGCTTCAAGCACTTCGTCATATATGCCGCGTAAGCCCTCATAAAACGCGCGACTATCCACAACCATATTTTTCGTGCGCCGCATATAAAGCGCCGCAATTGATTCATAGGTGCTCAAGAGCGTCTGGATATAATCCAGCTTGCTAACTTCTTCCGTAATTTCTCGGAAAGTGGACATATAAAATAAATCAAAACTCAAAAATCAAAATGTAAAATTTTGGTGTCGCTTCGCGACTTTATTGTATAAAATTATCAATTTACTTATTCGCGCCTTTTGTCTTAACTGCTTTCAATAACGCATCCAAAGAAGAAGCTCCGGCAACAGCGGCGTTTACCGTTTTACGAAATGTCGCCTCGGCAGAATACCGCTTGAAAAGAGCGTGCAATGCCGCCGCTACTTCTTCATTCTTATTCTCTTTCCATGTACCGTTCCATATAAGAGCGAACGCGTACAATTGGAGGGGAGGCGCTATTATTTCATGCGAGAATTGGTTGAATAAAAGATATATCTGTTTTTGGCGCTCAAGCGTATCTTTCACTTGGTCGCTTAACTCCGCGCCGAAACTTGTTACGGTATCCAACCGGCGCGCGGAACTCAAAAAACTGGTGAGAAGCTGGTTTATTTCCTTAGCAACCGGATTCTGCGCCTGTCGGCCTACGCGCGTTACGGAAAGAAACGGATTGATGGCAGGCCGGCGGCCTTCTACAAAAAGATTGTAGTCAAAAAACAAATGACCGTCTGTCATGGATATGGCATTCGTGGCAATGTAACCAGTAATGTCGCCTTGGGCGACCTCAATAACCGGCAGGCATGTGATAGACCGCTCACCGTATGGAGTAAGAAAATTGCCGGCGCGTTCCATAAGGCGCGCATGCACAAAAAACATATCGCCCGGATACGAATTTCTCCCGGGCGCGCGGCGGCCCAAAAGTGCGAGCTCACGATGCATTTTTGCATGCATGGAAAGATCATCTATGACAATAATAACATCGTTACCCGCATCACGGAAATATTCCGCAATGGCCATGCCGACATAGGGTGCAATGTATATGATACCGGCGGGATCCTCCGCATACGCGGCAACAACAACCGTGCGGTCAAAAATGCCTGCAGCGCTTAAACTATCTTCAATTGCCTTTAGCACAAGTTTGCTTTTTCCCGCCGTTACATAAATACCGATTGATCCCTCGCGAATCTGGCTTATGAGGGTGCGGAGAAGAAAAGATGTTTTTCCCGTTTTTTGATCCCCCACCACGAGCATCCGCTGCCCTTTGCCGAGCGGTACCATAATATCCGTTATGGTAATACCCGTTGTGCATGGCTCCGTTATCCGCGCGCGCGCGCGGATAGGCAACGGATCGGTATCTATGGCGCGGCGCGAT
>CAYZNS010000012.1:0-35243 GCA_964479945.1 uncultured Candidatus Saccharibacteria bacterium | reverse complement strand
GCAAAAATCAAAATGAAAAATGACAATTCAAAATTTAAAATTCAGCATTTTTTATCTTTACATTGTAATTTTGATTTTTGATATTTACATTTTGCATTTTCACTATCCTTTCTCACTTATTTGCTTTAATACGGTAACTAACTTTCTCTGGTTACCATTGAAAACCGCGGCCAACCCGCGCATCGGACCCTGCAATACGCCCACTACCTGCGCCAACAGGATTTCACGCGGCGGTATCTGTGCCAAGCGGGTGATAACGCCCGCATCCACCACATGCATTTCCAGAATACCGCCAAGCACCGATGCCTCCTTGTTGGTTTTTGCGAACGCGTGTACCGCCTTTGCCGCCGCAAGCGCGGCATCGGACGATCCGCCGGCAAGTTCGCCCCCGCTGAATATAAAGGCAACTTCGCCTTCCAATTCCGGCATATCAACGGATTTCTCTTTTAAAACAAGCCGGGCCAGACGTTTTTTGGCAACCATGTAGGAAGCGCCCGCCTCCCGAAGCTTTCTGCGCAACTCGCTCGCCTTCGCCACCGAGAGCCCACGAAAGCCCAGGAAAATCATCAACTCGGCCTTCGCAAATAAATCGGAAAGCTTGGATATGGTTTGCTCTTTTTTTGATCTGGTGATTGCCATAAGCCAGTAGTAAGTTGTAAGTACTAAGTTGTAAGTTAAAAAAACAAAAATCTGCGTTATTAAAACCGCAGACGAATCCCTTTGTCATCCTGAACTTGATTCAGGATCCACTATAAAATCTTGGATTCCGGGTCAAACCCGGAATGACAACTTGAATTCCTCGGCAGGGCTTATTGTTTGCCTGCTGTCTGCGGAACAGGTTTAGTGTAAGCGATATGCGGAACTATGTAAAGGGGTTGACAAAACGGCTGGTTTTTTATTTACCTCTGATGAAGCAATCCGTACATGCCAAACGCGACAATCAGCGTCAGAATGCCCAAGAGAAATAAATTTAATGGCGTAAATAGCATTTCAATCATGATGATTGGTTATTTTCTAAAGCGATGGCAAACACGTATGCAGCCGCCGCAATTATAATGCCCAGCAAAAGCGAAAAACTATTGAAAGCATCTGAACGGACTACATAACCAAAAACAAGCGAGCCGACAGCAATGTTTCCTAAATCAGTCAACTTATCTGCCAATACATCCCGCTGTTTTTGGTTTAAATTTTGCATATCATATCTGCGTTATACTGCGGAATAAATCCAGTGTAAGCGATACAGGGAAATAAGTAAAGGGTTGACAGATATATATGAATATGATAAACTTTTATCGAATGGAGCAAAAATTATTTTTGGTTCACTCGTGATAGGACTTTTTGCTCCTACTATTGCCTATTCCAATACTCCTTGGCTTACGCTCGCAAGCGGTATTCTACTGACAGCACTTTTTCTCTACACCGCAAAAATAGCAGCAAAAAAGAACTTATGAACTTACTCATATTTTATTTAGCAGCAAGCATCATCGCTCTCATAGGCGCTATTTGGATTGCGATGGATAACAAAAAATAATCATGAATCCTGATATTATACAGACTTCCATTATCATCATCATTGTTGCGATAACAATTTTTATACTGTGGCAGTATCGCAATTCAAAACAGTAAATTAATTCCCAAACCGGTGCAATACCGCGTAGCTGCCTACAATGGCCGCAGTTTCCGCGCGCAGTACGCGGCGGGAAAGGGATGTTACAAAGAAGCCGGCGTTGCGTGCCAACGTAACTTCTTTTTCCGAAAACCCTCCTTCGGGCCCCACAAAGAGCGTAATGCGCCTGCTTGCGGAGGGCGCTACATTCAACGTCCGCCGCGCCTCTCTTTCATGCGCCAACACATTCAACCCCCCTTTTTCTTTCGTAAATACCACCGCATTTTCAAATGGCATCGGAGTTGATATGGTTGGCATGCGCGCGCGGCCGCTTTGTTCCGCCGCTTCTTTTATTATTTTCTCTGCACGGTCTTCCGGCACCCCGCGTTTTTGGGATCGTTCAGTCACAAGCGGCACGAACGTACTAACACCTATTTCCGTCCCTTTCTCAAACACAAGCTCCATTTTATCTTTTTTGATGAGTGACAAAAACAATGTCACGTCCACGCGCGGCTCGCGCTCATTTTTCATACGCTCAACAACATTGCCGTCAACCATGCGCTCCGTTACGCGTTCTATCCGCATGCGAAAATCCCATCCCGCCGCCCCGCCGCCGAACAGCACAATCTCATCGCCCGCGCGCATGCGGAGAACATGCCGTACTTGATGCGCAATGGCTGCGTCCATCACCATAAGCGGCCCTTCGTGAAGTTCTCCTTTTACGTAAAAGCGATGCACGGTACAAAATTAAAAATGTAAATATCAAAATGCAAAATAAATGAGGAAATGTTTTTGCGAAGCAAAAACATTTCTTTCCATAATTTTACATTTTGATATTTACATTTTGCATTCTTGTAATGTTTTATAACTCCACAATTTCAAGCTGTATATCCTTCCCGAACCATTGCTTTGCCCTCTTTTCAAACTCCGGCGTTTTATCCGTAATCAAAAACTCTCGCGTTCGTTTTTTACCAAGAGCCGTTTCCAATTCCGGATGCCGTTTCAGATATTGTCCAAGCTTGTCTGCTATAAAATCATCCTGTGATACAACTACGATACCTTTCCCCGCAATACGCCGTATGCGTCGCTTTAATACCGGATAATGCGTGCATCCCAACGCTATGCCGTCCACGCGGCGCCGGAGCAGGGGCTTTAGGTACGCTGTAAGAACGGTATCCACCCACTGCAACTCCCCACTTTCCACAATCGGTACCAGCAAGGGCGCTGCCTGCTCATAGACTGCAATATCCCGCGCGCGTTTTTGGATCTCCCGCGTAATGGCTTGCGATTCCACGGTTGCCTGGGTAGCAAGCACTCCCACACGTTTTAAGTTCTTTTCGCATACCGCCTCCGCAAGCGGGACCAGCACGCCCAATACCCTTCTGGTGGGATACATTTTAGGCAGCAAATCTTGTTGAATGCGCCGAAGAGCAGTTGCCGATGCCGTATTACAGGCAACTAGCGCCAAACCGCAGCCTCTTTGGAATAAAAATTCAATGGCGTCCCGCGTAAATTCATAGACCACATCGGCAGACCGCCCGCCATACGGCACGCGTTTTGTGTCGCCTAAATATATATAATCGTACAAGGGGAGCCCGCGCACGAGCGAGCGCATCAAAAAAAGCCCACCCAAACCGGAATCAAATACCCCTATGCGCTTATTTCCAACCATGCCATTGATTTTATACGGAAGTTATCTACAGGACAAATACGATTTGTTTACTATATAATAGAAACACATGAACGAGAAGATCCATACAAGTATATTATTTGCCGGCATGATTGCCCTTGGCATTGCTTTGTATGCCGCGCCTGAATCCCCTTCTCTTACCTATGTTTCCTCATCTTCTCCCGCCGCCGTGAAATTGCAGCCATCGCAAGATCCGCTTGACGCAATGTTTACGGAAGAGATTAAACAATTAACGGAAGAAGAAAATACCGCCGAGCAAACTTCCTCAAAACCAAGCGTCGGTACTACTTCCGATATACAGCCAAATATGAAGCCTATCGTTAAGGAAATACCGACACCGAAAGAGGAGGAGGCAGAAAAACAAGAACCGCGTAAGCGCCTGCCACAGCAAACGCTCTACGGCATTGCGGCGGAACGAGTAGTTAATCTTTTCTGCAAACTGGAACGCGATGAAGTTGCAATTGCAACCGGCATTATCATACACGAAGACGGATATATTCTCACGAATGCGCATGTCGCCGAAGTGGAAAACCCCGAGCCGTGCCTCATTCGTCGCGGATCCCCCGCGCACAACTTCGCCATAGCTGAGCGCGTATTTCTGCCGCCCGGCTTTTCAAGTGATACGTCAACGCGGGAAAATCTCTCAAAAGACGTTGCTATATGGAAAATAACCGATGTTATAGATCCCAAAGCTGCAACATCGTTTCCATCCCTTGTTATAGCGCCCTCCTATCAGGTGCGCAACGGCGGGCCCCTTTCCACCTTCAGCTATCCGGCGGAACTCCTGGGCTCGCAAACGGTGGTCAGCGCTTTGTATCTTTCATTCTCGGAGACAACCGTGCAGTCGCACGACGCATATTTCATTGAATCCATACAGGGTTTGGGATCACAGAAAGGATCTTCCGGCGGTATTTTGCTAGACCCGTACACGGGAGAGTTTGCGGGGCTTATTTTTGCCATAAACGATGAAAAGACAGCGTCCATTTCTGAACGTATGCTATTTTCACTAACGCCCTTTGCCGTCAACGAAGCTGTACGTACGGCAACAGGCAAAAATCTGGAGGATTATCTTGCGGGTAAGCCATAAGATTTCCACATGTTTGTGCTGGCATTCCCGTTTGCATCAGGTATAATATATACAGCAAAACCGTTTTATTTAGTTTACAAAAATTTTGTAAACTCATATCGGCAATTAAAAAAGCCATATAGGATAAAAAAATTTTTGATTACGGTTTTGTGGCTAAATAAAACGGAGTTCTTTTAACAAGTTCTCTGTTTATACCCCCGGGTAACTCCCGGGGGAAATTTTTTCCCCAACCCTAATCCCTTTATGTTCTACCCACCCCGCGTTAACCTCAATAACCATATCAACCGGCTCTGCAGAAGACACCGTAACAATACTGCCGCTCTTCGTGATGGCCGGCAGGGATGACGTTCCTATCACGCGTCCATCGGCAATCCAGAGCAAGTCAAGATCAATATAGGTATTTTTATTCCAAAAACTGCGAACTGATTTATCGGGAAATTCAAAAAGCATTCCCGCGCCTTCGGCAAGATTCGTGACGCCCATTAGGCCTTGCGTGCGCTTCTCGGCCGTGTCAGCGACAAGCGCCTCAAGAGACGCCGTTCCCACGCGGATATGCTTCGTTTCGTACGTGCTAAGCGGCTGTGTCTCGCGGATATAAGCCGTAAACACTATCACACCGATTATCACGAAAACAACAACTATGACTATCGTTTTTGCCATGGACGGATTTCTATGTATTTTTTGCGCGAGGCATGGCCGCCGGTTATTTCAATGGCGTTTTTGGCAACCTCAAAATAATCGGCCAGAAGCTCTATCATCTCTTCATTTGCCTTGCCGTCTGCGGGTACCGCGTGCACGGAAACTTCCACAATGCCATCCTTCTCAACCACGCCCGCATGCTTCGCCTTTGGTTTTACGCGTATTTCTTTTTTCATATGTACGTCAAGTTTTTCTCCCTCAATAGGTACAGCTCCATTATAATAACAAAAAGACCTGTGCCATGCACAGGTCCCAAGACTTATGGCTTTGAGACGCCATTACCGGCAACCGCCGCTTGCACTTCTTCTATAAGATCCCGCACGGTATGTATGCGCATTTCCGCGAGATCATCAACTTGCACGCCAAACCTTTGCTCTAACTCACAGATTATTTCAGAAAGATTCAGCATATCTTCACCTCCAAAGCGCTCAAACGCCATTTTTTCCGAAACGTCTTTTTCTGTAAATCCAAACACTTCCGCTACTGTGTGTTTTACAATCTGCGGCACGCTGGGGTGCCCTAAAAACAAAAACGCCATCATCAATACCTTTAGGGAATAATCAAAATAAATTCCCCCTTCCCTTTCTTGTCCACAAAGTACTGCATGGCTTCGGTGCAGGTACCGTGCCACAGCTCTTCGTATATTTTAGTCAATTCCTTGGCAATTACAAGAGATGCTTCCCCGCCAAGCACGGCGCTTATATCGGCAAGCGTTCGCTCAAGGCGATGCGGCGATTCATATAAAATGAGGGGCCGAATCGTAATGCCGTGTAATCCTTCAAAAAATGTTTTCCTTCCTTTTTTATGCGGCGGATAGCCAAGGAACGTGAATTGTTCCGCCGCAACGCCGGAAGCAGAGAGTGCCACAATCAACGCGGAAGGCCCTGGTATGGGAACAATGCGCGTCTCCGGCGCGTGTTCCCACACATACGCAACCAGCCGCGCTCCCGGATCGCAAATACCCGGCGTGCCGGCGTCGCTCACCAGCGCAATAGATTTTCCCACGCGCAACGCTTCTGCAATCTGTCCATGCGCGCGCGCCGCAACATGCTCATCATATCGTTCAACCAGTTTTGGGACATCATAATGCCGTAGCAGTTTTTTTGTAATACGCGTATCCTCGGCAAAAACAACATCAACTTCTTTCAACACTCGAAGCGCCCGGAGCGTGATGTCCTCCATGTTGCCGATAGGAGTTGCGACGATAGAGAGAACGCCGCGTTGTTGTTTATCATTGTCCATGGCACTTTTTATACTTCTTCCCGCTGCCGCAGGAACAAGGCGCGTTATCGCGAAATGCCGCCAGAAGCCATGAGCTTGATTGCACTTTGCCGCCTTCGCCGATATTGAAAACCATTTTGCATCCTATTTTTTTACAAATTGCAACTTCAGGAATGTTCTTTTGGGTACGGTCTCCGCCATTTGCGAACACATGCGGACGTACGCGCTCCAACGCCTCGCAGACGCTCATATCGTCCGGGTTTTTCGGATGCTTCGTTATAATCACCATGTCCACAACAGCAAGCGCGGCGATAAGCTCTCTACGCTCTCGCTGCGGCATGAATACAAATCCTTTCTTTTTCTTGAGCCAGTTGTCGTTGTTGAGGATCACAACCAGTTTGTCGCCAAGCTTGCGCGCTTCTTCAAACATCCGCACATGCCCCACATGCAAGGGATCAAACCCACCGCTTACGGCAACGATAACGGGAGGTTTCCGCTTGATTTTCATACACAAAACGTACTCCCTCCACGCCAAAAACACAAGCGCGCATATCCCTGTTCATTAACCCGCATAGCCATGCTTTGTTTTGAGCTTTTTACGAAGCTTTTCGAGCGCCATAATATGCGCCGTCTCATACAGAGACCGACTATCCTGCCGGCTGCGCTGGTAGAGCTTCGTAATTACATTGCGCATAATTTTGCCAAGCTCTTCTTCGGCATACTTTTCAAGAAGATCAGAATTGACTTCATGCCAACGCTCTCCGCGATTGCGCGACCACTCCAGAAACGACACAATCACGCCGCCTGCGTTTGCCGCAATGCCGGGAAGCGCAGGGATATTCCTGTCCGCCAGTATATCATAGGCATCCGGTGTTATAGCTTCATTCGCAAGCTCTGCAACAAACCGCGCTTGAAGCCGTGGCGCATTCCGTGCCGTAATTTGATTTTCCAGCGCTGCCGGAACCAATACATCCGCCGGCAACAGCAGCAACTCTTCGTTGGAAATCGCATCCGCGGAAGGGAACCCTTTCACCGTATGATGTTCCTCAACCCAATTGAGCACTGCCGGCACATCCAAACCTTGTGGCGCGTACAAACCGCCACGCTTATCACTCACTGCCACTACGGGATAATTGAATTCTTGCGTGACGGCCAGCCGCGCCATATTGCCCCCCACATTCCCGAATCCTTGAATAGCAAGGGTCGGCTTGTTTGAAAATATGCCGGAGAGTTCTATATATTGCTGCAGCGCAATAAGCCCGCCGCGCGCTGTTGCCTCTTCCCTTCCCGGCATGCCGTCTTCCTCAAGCGGTTTTCCCGTAACACTGGCGGCAATGTTGGGGATACCAAACTTACTCGCCAAGTCAGAAACTTTCGCAAGCATCCAATACATAGTTCTGCTGTTGGTCCCCATATCAGGGCCCGGCACGTCTTTATCGGGATGGAGAAACTCTTTTTTCAGCAATTCTTCCGCCATTTTCTCGGTAATATCGCGAAGCTCCAACTCCGTATACTGTTCCGGATCAATGGGAATGCCTCCTTTCGCACCCCCGAACGGCAGACCTGCCAGGACATTCTTAAACGTCATATCCATTGCAAGAACTTGCAGCAACTCTTGCGTTACATCCGGGTGAAAGCGCATCCCGCCTTTGTACGGGCGCATACCCGTAAGATGCGGATTGATATGATGCACGCGCCATAGCGGCAGCGGTTTTTTTTGGCCGTTAATAATAGGCCGAATTTTCATCTGATTTACGCGCGGAAGTTTTAGTTCGTCAAAAAGCCACGCGGGCGCATTAATCATCCCGCACCATTTTTCAACCTGGTTCAGACGTTCCTGAAGCATGTTTTTCTCCTTCTCGTTTGCCATTGGTTTTAATTATCAAAAGCCTGTTTCTATACTATATCGTAAAGCTCTTGAAAATCAACAAATATCTTGAAATAACGTAAGATTATTGGTACCGTTACGTTATATGCAGCATGATATGGAACGGCGATATTTTGAGGTATATGATGCCTACGCAGACGCCATTTTCCGGCATTGTTATTTTCGCCTGAGCGATCGCGAGCTTGCCAAAGACTTTATGCAAGAAGCGTTTGCCCGCACATGGGAGTATCTTGCAAACGGGAACAATCCTGAAAATCTCCGCGCATTTATATACCGCGTGGCAAGCAATCTTATTATAGACCATTACCGCAAAAAGAAAACATATTCTTTGGATACATTGGCGAAAGACAAGGGATTTGATCCTACCGATGCAAACGAGATGGATCGAATTGTTACGGAAAGCGAAGCGAAACGCGCATTGGCACAACTGCCGAATCTTCCTGAACCCTACCGCTCCGTATTTGTCATGCGCTATGTGGATGACATGACGCCACAGGAGATAGCCGAAATTACGGGGGAAAGCGAAAACACGGTATCCGTTCGTATTCACCGCGCGGCAAAAAAGTTGCGCGCATGTATAATGGAAGAGCAAAACAAAAACCATGGCTAACAAAATTAAAAAAGAAGCGGAACGAATCCATCTCTCCGCGGAAGAAAAAACGGCTGTCCGCGGCGCTCTTCGTGCGTTTGTTTCCGCGCACCGTATGGCGGATGTAAGAGTAGACGAGGCATCACGTTACACAAAACACGGAACGGGTTGGGTCCATTTATTATTACATAACTACATGAAGCCTATGGCTATTTCGCTTATTATTGCATTGTTAGTAGGAGGTGGCGCATCATTTGCGGCAGAAAATGCCCTGCCGGGGGATGCTCTCTATCCCGTTAAAGTTGAAGTAAACGAACGCGTGCGAGGCTGGGCGGCCGTTTCAGCGGAAGCGGAAACCGAATGGGAAACCCGCGTTGTAGAGCGGCGTCTGGAGGAAGCGGCGCGGCTTGCGGCAGAGAACCGCATGACAGCCGACGTAAGAAGCCGCATTGAAGCAAATTTTGAAAAGCATGCAGAGCGCGTGCAAAAGCAAATCGCGGCTTTGGAGACAAAAGCATCAAACGCCGCGGTTGATATCAGCGCGCAGTTTGAAACGTCCCTGACGGCGCATGCAGCAATACTGGAGCAAGTGCCGGATGAAGAAGCGGAGCGCGTGGGAATTGAGCCATTGATTATCAGAGTGCGCGCCCATGCCGCGCAGGCGGCGGAAGCCCGGCAGCTTGCCGAAGCGCGCATTGCCACCAGTACCGACGCGCACGTGCAAGCGGTAGCGGAAGGGCGGCACGCGGCGGCGGAACGCAAAATTGCCGAGACACGCGCTTCTCTGCAACGCGCATCCGTAGCGGAAATAGAGGCAGACGTGGAGGCGCGGTTGGAACACGCAGATCAGCTCGTCGGGGAGGGAGAAGCGAAAATGGAAGCGCAGGCATACAACGAGGCATTCATTCTGTTCCAAAACGCCTATCGCATAGCCCAGGAAACGCAGCTTTTCGTCTCCGCCCAGCAAAGCTTTAACTCAAGCATACAGATAACCCTACCTTCTTCCTCTCTGGATATACAAATAAGCGCGGGAACGCAGGCAGAATCCGGCACCAGCACAGAAACAAATACGGAAATCGAAACAGGAAGTAGCACGGAAGTTGAAGTAGAACTTGAAGGCAGCACCAGCACGCAAACCGGCAGCGGCACGGTAGAATCGGAAACTGAAGCGAAAGGTACGATAGAAGTGGACATCGGCCTGTAAACTGCAAAATTGGATAACGCAAAAAACCGCCCCGAATTAGATCGGAGCGGTTTTATTTTTGCATGCGCGCAATTTTCAGGTCATCATAGCAAGTAGCATGTCAGACACTAAGTGTTTGACATAACGCATCTATCCCAAATGCGCGATATCGTTCCAGTGGCGGAGCTTCCAACGAACGTCGCCGTAACCGTCTTGCCTGTATTCGCATACGCTGATACCCGTGTTCTTTTTATCCAAGAACAATATAAATTGTACGTATTCGTGCGGCGTGATGGTTTCTCCAAACGCCATGCATGCCAATATAGTTCGTATAATGTTGCCGTGGCTTATGACCGCAATACTGTGTTCATTGTATTCATGCAACATTTTTATAACTTTTTGCGCGCGCTCAACGCGATCGGAAAAATTCTCCTCATCCGAATGCCGCCACGACGGCTCGTGGTTTTCGAGGCGTAATTTTTTAAACATTTCCAACGCGGCCTCATCGCTTTGCGACTTGCCCCACAAAACGCTCGGTCTACGCACCTCAATCAGCAAATCGGAAAACACAAGCGGTATCTGCGTCGTTGCGTGCACAATTTCTGCTGTCTCACGTGCACGCTGCATGGCACTCGCCAAAATTACTTCCACTGGGATATGAATAAAACGATTCGCCAACGCTTGCGCCTGTTCCACACCCTTCGGTGAAAGTCCTCCGTCATATCCCTGAAACACATCGGCAACATTTCCCACCGACTCACCGTGCCGGACGAAGTAGACAGTCTTTATTTTTTTAGAATTGGAGGAATTCCCAAATCCTTGCATATTTTGACCGCAAGAAAATTATTAATATCACTATGCCTTGGAACAGTCGAAGTACGCTCTTCTTTTGGATTCAGAAAAACAGAATGCCTCTTTCCTTCCCGGATCAAAAGACAGCCATGTTCGCGCAAATGCTTCAAAAGCAGAATCCGCTTCATATTAAACGGGTACCGAAATTCTAAGAAGCTCCCGCTCAATATCAATCGCTCTGCCTATAGCCAACGAACGATTGGTTTCCAGGATTAATTGAAGCGCTTCTTTAAGATTTTCCTTCGCCTCCTTCTTCGTGCGCCCCTGGGTATTTACGCCGGGGATTTCTTCAACCCAAGCGATTATCCATGTGCCTTTTTTTTGATATACTGCTGTAAATTCACGTTCCATGCTGAAAGTTTAGCATAAAAGCTTTTATAAAATCAACTACACACTATCTCCCGTGACATCTCTTAAGGGACTGTCGCCGAATGCCGTTTTTTGAAATTTGCCTGTTGAAAAATAAGGATATTTTTGGGCAAAAATCGCTAAAAGTGCCATTCGGCAACAGTCCCCTTAAACTTCTTCCACTATAGGAAATGTCATGGGAGATTTATCCACAGCTTGACATATTCTATAGTCTTGCTAAACTATAATTATACAGTGGCTTCGGCCTCCGAGATTGGCCCGCTTAGGCGGGCCTTTCGTCTTATATGAGGCCAGTCAATTTGCGTCTAATCGCTTCAAACTCCTCATTTTTTGCCATCCCTATTTTTCTCAATAATCTTTTTGAGTCAATCACACGGACATGGTCAAGCAATGCATAATTCACTAAATCTCCAAATGTTACAGTTGCTTGAAATCGCTCCATTCGTTTTTTGGTGCTCAATGGCACGACAATAAGTGTATCTGGGCTTAACGCCCTTATTACAATAATTGGGCGCTGAAAATTATTCTTGCCTCCATCTTGTTCTCTACCCACGTTCATACCTAATTCACACCACCATATCTCCCGTGTGAGAAAAAACTTTCTTTCTGCGTGGTAGTGAATATTTTTCTTATCTTCGTTCCATTTGTCGAAATCCTTTTGCATAATGATATTTTAATCCATCTTCGATGCATAGCAAATATCAAACTGGTCATAGTATGTCATCTTTATGTGCATCCGTTGTTATTTCTTCGCCTTTTTTAATATCCCATAAAGCAACATCCTCCTTCTTTTCCAAGTTCTGATAGGTGTTTGGATTGTCCGAATGATTCACATACCGTTCTGGTTCTGGATAGAGATAAATCTGCCCCCAATGATAGTGAGTAAATTCTTTCTCGCTCTCCGGCAACTTCTCCCACTCTTCTTGGGTTAAAGGCTTAAGATGGTACTGAATAACCGCCTCGCCCTTTTTGAAATCCCTATTCGCAAATACACCTTTTCCGTTTGGGAATTGCCTTATATTCGATTTTTTGATGACAATATCTTTCATATTTTACCCCTACGCCCCATGACACTTCTTATACTTCTTCCCACTACCGCATGGACAAGGTTCATTTCTGCCAACATTGGCGAATTTTGGATCTTTTGCGGATACGGTAGCGCTTGTTGAACTCGCACTTTGTTGCGGTACACCGCCAGCTACCGCTCCGGAGAGAGACGGACGGGAAAGTGTCAGGTGTTGCGGATGCGGCGCCTGTGCGGTTTGCACCGCCGCGGCTGTGTTAAATTTCAAAATATTTGTTACCACCAAATGCCCGACGGCAGCGTTAAATTGCCGGAACAATTTCAATGCTTCATTTTTGTATTCCACCAGCGGATCGCGCTGGCCATAGGCGCGCAGTCGCACGGAACTCCTCGTATAATCCATTACTTCCAGATGATCCGTCCATAAGTAATCAATTGTCTGCAGCGCAAAATACCGGAACACGTTTTTTATGTTCTCGCCTATTTCTTTCTCTTTTACTTCCAGCGCCGCCTCCGCGCGTTTTTGCAGAAGTTCTTCCATTTTTTGGCGTTTTTCATCATCGCTGTCAGAAGCATTCTTTATCGCAAGAAGTTCCTCGCGCAATCCGCCTACGTGGATGTTCATGGTGCCCGCCTGTTCCGCAAGCTCCTCCACATTCCATTCGTCCGCCGCAAGATGCAGCGTGCGTCCCTCCACCATGGTATGCATTTCCTCTTCCATCATCTCTTCTACGCGTTCCATTAACACATCAGCGTCCGCACGCAAAAACTCACTGCGCATCCGGTACACCGCTCCGCGCTGCTTGTTCATCACATCATCATATTCCAGCACATACTTCCTGGCGTCAAAATGAAACCCTTCAATTTTTGACTGCGCGGATTCAATGGACTTGGATACCATGCGATTTTCAATGGGCTCGTCTTCCGGTATGCCGAATGTCCCCATAAGCCGCTTTATTTTATCCGATCCGAACACGCGCATAAGATCATCCTCCAGTGATACAAAAAACTGCGAAGCGCCCGGATCCCCCTGCCGCCCCGCGCGGCCGCGAAGCTGATCATCAATGCGCCGCGCTTCATGCCGTTCGGTTCCAAGCACAAACAGTCCGCCTGCGTTTCGTACCTCTTTGGCTTCTTTCGCATCCGGCGGATTGCCCCCCAGAATAATATCAACCCCGCGGCCCGCCATGTTGGTGGCAATGGTTACCGCGCCTTTGCGGCCGGCCTGCGCTATAACTGCGCCTTCCTCTTCATGATGCTTGGCGTTTAACATGTGGTGCGGCACTCCTTCGCGTTTTAACAGCGCCGAAAGCAGCTCGTTTTTTTCAATGGAAATAGTACCCACCAAAATCGGCTGCCCCTTCTCGTGGCATTCTTGTATCTGCCGCGCCACCGCCTGATACTTTCCCATCGCTGTCTGAAACACCTTGTCTGAACGGTCATCGCGAATCAACTCTTTATTTGTGGGGATAGTGGTTACATCCAGCTTATAAACTTTATGAAATTCTTCCGATGAGGTCTGCCCCGTTCCCGTCATGCCTGCGATTTTTTTGTACAGCCGGAAATAATTCTGGAAGGTCACGGACGCGAGCGTGCGGGATTCACGCTGTATCGCAACCCCTTCTTTCGCTTCTACCGCCTGGTGCAGCCCCTCGGACCATCGGCGGCCAGGCATCAGCCGCCCCGTAAACTCATCCACAATAATAATCTCGCCGTCTTTTACCACATAATCTTTGTCCCGCTGAAAGAGAGCGCGCGCTTTCAGTGCCTGCTCCAAATGATGCACGTAGCGGATACCTTTCTCGGTGTAAATATCCTTGATACCCAAGAGCTGTTCCACTTTCTCTATACCCTCTTCCGTGAGCGTGGTCGCTTTGAATTTTTCGTCCACATTAAAATCGCTTTCTTCTTTTAATTTGGGAACAAGCGTGGCAAATACTTTATAAAGCTCGCCGGATTCTTCGTCAGGCGCGGATATGATAAGCGGCGTGCGCGCCTCATCAATAAGAATGGAATCCACCTCGTCAATTATCGCGAAGTGATATCCCCGCTGGGACATCTGGTCTTCCCCGTAGGCCAGATTGTCTCGAAGAAAATCAAACCCGTATTCGTTGTTGGTGCCGTACGTAATATCGGCCGCATACGCTTCCTTGCGCGAACACGGCCGCAAAAATTCGTTCACCACCTTGAATCCTCCTATTTCGTCTCGTTTCTCATCTAATATATTTTCTTTTTTTGACTTTGTTCCGGTTACACCGGAATCATTTTGAACTTTGAACTTTGAACTTTGAACTTCTTCCGTATGCTCCGGATCATACAAAAAACTGGAAGCATGATTTATGCACCCCACACTCATTCCAAGCGCGTGATATATCTGTCCCATCCACACGGCATCCCGGCGGGCTAGATAATCGTTTACGGTAACAAGATGCACGCCCTTGCCTTCCAGCGCGTTGAGGTACACGGCAAGCGTGGCGGTAAGCGTTTTGCCTTCTCCCGTGCGCATCTCGGCAATCTGCCCTTTGTGAAGCACCATGCCGCCCAACAACTGCACGTCAAAATGCCGCTGGCCTAAGCTGCGCCGCGCGGCTTCGCGCACTAACGCAAACGCCTCCGGAAGCATATCATTCAGCGCCTCGCCTGATGCAAGCCGCTGCTTAAACGCCTCCGTTTTTTTTGGAAAATCATCTGCCGCGAGTGCCTGCATCTCTGGCTCCAATGCATTAATACGCTCAACCGCCGGCTGCAGCCCCTTTAGAAACTTCGCATTCGCATCGCCAAATAGCCAAGAGAACATTGACATGATTTCTATAGTATAGTAGATTTGAAGAGAAAATCAATCTCTCTTGAAAGGAGAAAGTGATGGCAACTAAATTGGTAGCTAGAGAAGTGGACATGCTCACATATTTGAAAAACAAGATCGCAGAGGAGGTGGAAGAAGGTCGCGTGCTATTTTGTGAGAGAATCGATCAATGGTTCGTAATTGATCGTTTTTGCGACCTGGATCCCGAGGAAGTCAACTTCGCTCTGAACCAATTGATAAAAGAGGGCTATATTGCTCAATGGCGAACCAAGTGGGGCGATTCAAAAATTTCAGCAGCAATAGGATTCTTGAGGTTACCTCAAGAAAAGACAGACGTGGAAAATCAACAACCTGACAAGGAGTCACTCAAACCGGACGCGGAAAGTCAACAGACTGACCAAAAGAAAAATCCATTTGAATGGCTCTGGTCTGGTTAGGAAGCGCTATGCCACGTAAACCACAAAGGCCCGCGTTCAACACAGGGCTTTTTTTTTCCTAAAAGTATGTCCGACCGGACAGAACTTTAGGAATTTCCGAACTTTCCCGCGATCGCGTATTTTTTCGGAAATCGATAGATGTTTCTATTCTATCAAAAAAATGCAATTGCATGAAAATGATAGAATAGAAAAATCTGTATTTTGGTGCCAAGCCGAGCTATCCACATCGCCCTACGGGCGTGTGTAAAGCTCGGCTAGTCACCTAACGCCCCTTTCATATAAAACTCATTTTCGGGTCTTTCGTCGTGGCGCCCTTCCAGAATTTCAGCGAAATCTTTGATGGTTCTATCCCGCGGGACGAACTGGCCTTTGGTACCCGTAAATACTTCCGCTACGAAAAAAGGCTGGGAGAGGAAATTCTGAATTTTGCGCGCGCGGCTTACGGTACGACGATCCTCTTCGGAAAGCTCCTCAATGCCAAGAATGGCGATGATGTCCTGTAACTCTTTATACCGCTGCAGCGTGCTCTGCACCGCGCGCGCCACGTCATAGTGTTCACGGCCCACAATGGCGGGCGAGAGCGCCGTGGAGGTGGACGCAAGTGGATCCACCGCCGGATAGATGCCAATCTCCGTGAGCGCGCGGCTTAAGACAATGGTGGAATCCAGATGGCTGAAGGTAGTTGCGGGCGCGGGATCCGTAATATCGTCGGCCGGCACGTAAATTGCCTGCACAGACGTGATGGATCCGCTTTTGGTGGATGCAATGCGCTCCTGCAACTCGCCCATTTCGGTAGCAAGCGTGGGCTGATATCCCACGGCGGACGGCATGCGTCCCAGCAAAGTGGAAACTTCCAGCCCTGCCTGCGAAAAACGGAAAATATTATCTATAAATAACAACACATTTTTCTTCTCTTCGTCGCGGAAATACTCGGCCATGGTAAGCGCGGACAAAGCAACGCGCAAGCGCGCGCCCGGCACTTCGTTCATCTGCCCGAATACCAGCGCCGTCTTTCCAATAACGCCGGATTCCAGCATTTCGTGATAGAGATCATTTCCCTCGCGGCTCCGCTCGCCCACGCCCGCAAACACGGATGCCCCGCCGGATTCTTCCGCCACGTTGCGGATAAGCTCTTGCAACAGCACAGTTTTACCCACGCCTGCACCGCCAAAAAGGCCAACCTTGCCGCCTTTTACAATCGGCGCCATAAGGTCAATAACTTTAATGCCCGTCTCAAAAATTTCCGTCTCGGTTGACTGCTCTGTCAACGGAGGGGCCGCGCGATGAATCGGCCAGCGCTTGGCAAACGCTGCGTCTTTTGTTTCCAGCGTATTGCCTAGAACGTCAAATATATGCCCCAATACTTCAGGGCCAACCGGTACGGTAATCTGATCATTGGTATCAACAACTTCCCTGCCGCGCTGTAAGCCATCGGTAGAAGCGAGCGATACCGCGCGCACGCGACCCGGTTCCAGATGCTTTACCACCTCAAGCATAAGCCGCCCATCCCCTTCGCCGATTGTAAGCGCGTTGAAAAGCGCGGGCATGTGATCCGCTTTAAATTCCACATCTACTACGGGACCGGTGATTTGTATAACTTTGCCTGATTGCATGATATATCAAGTTCAAAATTCAAAGTTAAAAGTGCAAAATTATAGTGTAAAATTCAAAATTAACTTTATATTTTGGACTGCAACTTTACATTTTGAACTTTGAACTTTTAACTAACGGATGCTGCACCGGATGTAATTTCGATCAACTCTTTTGTAATATTCGCCTGCCGTGATTTATTATATTCCAGCGTCAAGTTGTCTACAATTTCCGATGCATTGTCTGACGCGCTCTTCATCGCCATTCTGCGCGCGGCATGTTCGGATGCATTCGCTTCCAGAACAATATGATACACCTGCATTACTACCAAGTGTGGTATCAGTTCTTGGAGCACATGCTCCGGCGAGGGCTCTATGATATATTCCCTTTCCTTGCCTCCTTCGGGGGCGTACAATGAAGCGCCATATCCTTCCATCGCGTACCGCCCGCTCTGCGGGATGATTTCTTCTGCCGTTTCTTTCAAGCTCTCAAACGTTACAGGAAAAATCTTCCTAACTACCACATTCTGCTGCATGGCGCTGCGAAAATTCGTGTAAAACACCAGTGCCCGATCCCATTTCTTTTTAAGATATCCTTCCATCAGGAGTTGGGCCAATGGTCGGACTTCTTCCACAGCCGTATAATCGCCGAACTTTATAAAGGAATGATCAACGGCGCCTACCCGCCTTTGAAGATACGAAACCGCTTTCTGCCCCACCGCAATATAACGCGCTGCACTCTCATTTGCAATATGCTTTTCAAACGAGCGGAAGACAGCGCTGTTGAAGGACCCCGTAAGGCCTTTGTCGGACGCAACCAATACAATCACTGTACGCTCTAGGGGGCGTTTTTCCAAAAGCGGCGGCACAAAGTTAGTGGATACTTGCGAAAGATTTGCAAGAAACTCCAGGGCGGCATAGGCATAGGGACGTGAAGCGAGCGCCACCTCCTGCGATCGGCGCATTTTGGTTGCAGCCACCAGTTCCATCGCCTTCGTGATCTGCCCGATGTTCTTGACCCCGCGGAGCCGGCGTTTGATTGTTTGCAGGGATTGCATGAATTTATTTCAAATGGCAAATTTCAGATTTTTGATTTAAAAAACATTTAATGTTTTTATAATATTTTCTACTTCTTCCCAACCCTCTGCGAAACTATAATTATACCGTGGAGCTGTCGCAAACACATATCTACTGTTGCGCGCTCGCTCAGTTGGCCCAATGGGCGCTGCTGTTTGATAACTCTCAAAATTTTCTGCTTCCCACTTCTCCCACTGCGACAACGTGTATATAAGTATAGGTATATCCATGCGCTGATTTTCATCGCTCCATGCGGGATGGCGCAACATTACTAACCATCCTCTATCTATTCTATCCGTATTTACAGAATATCCTTTCCATCCATTTACAAGTGTTATCTCAAACCTGTACTCCTCATTACGATAAGTTTGCCAATTTGATGTATCCGCTGCTTCTTGCGTTTCCGTAATGTCATCTTCTGTTTCCGTGACCTTATCTTCCTCCAGTTCCTGTTCCGTAGTATCCGGCACCGGGGCAGCTGCTTCGGGAGCAAAATAGTAATAACCAGCGCCGATAATGACGGCTATTGCGATTATAATGAGAAGTTTTTGCATGACGATAGATTAGCTTTTAATTTTTCCCAACACAAAATCCTTAATGCGCTTTGCAACATCAAATGCTTCTTTAGCATCTTCTTTGCTGTATTCTATATAATCATCTGCGTAACGCGTCTCCGTGTAAAAGTGATCCAAAAATTGAGCTTCTCTCCGTAATTCTTGGAAAGATTCGTCAGTAGTAACACATGCTTCAAGCAACAACTCTAAACTGTGGATTTTGCGCGCATGTTTTTCGTGGCTTGCGAGAAATCCTTTTAAATATTTCTCTACTGCTTGTTGTGCATGAAAACAAACAATATTCGGCACGCCATTTTCCCTTAGCAAAATCTCAATAACTTTCAAATCGTCATCACCGCGTGAAAAAGAATCCTTTGTATATTGGGAAATTTCTTTCATACTGATATAAGTTCGGCAGGTTTATGCAAACACGAAAACTCAAAACCTGGTTTTTCATAGAGCACTTGTCCATTCCTGACAACATCCTCCAGGAATAAATTCCTCCTTTGATTGATACTTGCATCCAATTCTTCAGGCGTGTGAACAAGAACATCAACAGGTATTCCGGCATATCCGATCGTTTCCCGCACTTCCTGCTGCCTATCAAGACGGGACTTATCGCTCTTCATTATCACCAATAAATCAACATCACTATCCTCATGCGGATACCCCCATGCCCAAGAGCCGAAAAGCATTACTTTTTCCGGCTTATACTCGCGTACAATTGTATCGGTTATTTCTTTTATTTTTTTTTCTACCTCCGCGTTCTTCATATCCATTATTATAAAGAAAAATGGTGAAAAATCAACGCGCGTGCGTCTCAAAATATTTCCCGATCACTTCTTTCAGCTTCGCCTCAATTTCTTCATCAATCGCTTTCTTTTCGCGTAGCGGCTGCAACAGATCCGCATCGTGGAATTTTTCAAGATATTCGGTAAAGGCCAATTCAAATTTTTGGATTTCCGCCGGCTCCAAATGAGAAAGATGCCCGTTGATCGCCGCGTAGAACAACACCACTTGCCGTTCAAACGACACGGGGTTCAGATCCGCCTGCTTCAAGAGCTCCGTCATAATCTGGCCTTCGCGGATGCGTTTTTTGGTCTCTTCATCCACGTCGGAGGCAAACTGTACGAATGACTGTAATTCCCGAAACTGCGCCAACGTAAGCCGGAGCTTGCCAGCTACTTTTTTCATGGCCTTCGTCTGTGCGGCGGATCCCACGCGCGAGACTGAAAGTCCTGCGTTGATAGCCGGCCGCATGCCTTTGTTAAACAAATCCGCCTCCAGATAAATTTGCCCATCCGTGATGGAAATAACATTGGTGGGAATATATGCCGTTACGTCGCCAAGCTGCGTTTCAATAATGGGAAGCGCCGTGAGCGACCCGCCGCCATGGGCCTGATCCAGCTTTGCCGCGCGTTCCAGAAGCCGCGCATGCAGATAAAACACGTCGCCCGGATATGCTTCGCGGCCGGGCGGCCGGCGCAGCAGCAGCGATATCTGCCGATACGCCCATGCGTGTTTAGAGAGGTCGTCGAATATAACAACCGCGTCTTCGCCGTTGTCGCGGAAATACTCGCCGATGGCGCATCCCGCAAATGGCGCCAAGTACCAAAACGCCGCGCTTGATGAAGCAGGCGCGGAGACCACCACCGTATATTCCAAAGCGCCGTATTCGCGCAGCATTTCTACAATGCGGGCAATTTTAGATTCTTTCTGCCCGATGGCGACATAGATGCAAATGGGCGGCTTGCCGCCTTCTTTCTTTTGGTTGACTATTACATCGAGTGCCACGGCGGTTTTTCCCGTCTGACGATCGCCGATAATAAGCTCGCGCTGTCCGCGGCCAATGGGAATCATGGAATCAATTGCTTTCACACCAGTATGCAGCGGCGCATTTACCGATTCACGATCAACCACGGACGGCGCCTTTGCTTCCAACGGCATGCGAACTCTCGGCATCCCACGGGTTTCTTTTTCGGAAAAAATAACACCTTTGCCGTCAACCGGATTTCCCAACGGATCAACCACGCGCCCCACTATCTCCGGCCCGACATCAAATGAAAGAACCGTGCCCGTGCTGCGGACCGCGTCCCCGCTTTGAATGCCTTTATACGCGCCCAGTACCAACGCGCCGATGCTCTCTTCCTCCAAGCTCAATGCAAGCGCCATATGCGTGCCGCCGCTCTTAGTCTCAATATGCAACAGCTCCTGGCTTACGGCATTCCGCAAGCCGGATATTTTACAGATGCCGTCGCTCACTTCTATCACTTCGCCGGCGTCTTGCCATTGCGGCGTGTCCGTAAATCCCTCAATCTCGCGCTTTAGTTTTTCTATAAGCTCATAAGACATATAGTAAATGCAAAATGTAAATATCAAAATGTAAAATTTCGGTATTCGCTCCACTCATAATATAAATTATCGCAAAGCGATACATCAATTTTGCATTTTGATTTTTGAATTTTACATTTTTAGCATGCTATCAAGCTTGCGCTTCAAACTCCCATCAAACTCTTGGCTGCCATCCACCACAATCCGCGCGCCGGCAATAAGTTCCGGCCGTATGCGCTGTTCCATATAATCTGCATTAGAAAACGCATGCCGTATTTTGTCCCGCAGGTTCTCTGGCAACAATCGTGCCGTCTCCACCGTAATCCATCGCCCGCCATGGTGATGCACAATTTCTTGAGAAACTTTATGCAGAATCTCCTCGCGGCGCCGAAGGGATCCTTGCAGTAGAAGCAATACGGAAAAATTTTTTACTAACTCATCTTCGCTTGCCTTTTGTTCTTGAAGCGCTTTCCGAAACGCCCGCGCGTATAGATTTGCCGTGAATGTAGTCATGAGTGTTTTTTAGAAAAGCCGGTGATCGCCTTCTCCAGCAAAGCATCATCAAACTTCTCCGGTTCCATCTCTGCAATGCGCGCAACGGCCGCGCGCACCAGATGCTTTGCTTCGCGTTCAAGTTCCGCGCGCGCTTTTGCCCGTTCGGCTTCAACGGAGCGCCCCGCTTCCTGTAATAATACCTCGCCTTTCCGCCGCGAGCTCTCTAGAAGTACCGCTTCCCGTTTCTTTGCTTTCTCATCTACCTCGCGCAAAAGCGCGGTTGCGCGCGCCTCCGCCTCTTTCATCTGCTCCCGCGCCATCTCCTGTACATCTTCCAACCGCTTGTCCGCTTCTTCGGCCTTTGCAATTCCCTGCTCCACTCTAAGCCGCCGTTCGCGGAGAATATTTGCAACGGGCTTATAGACAAACATGCGCAACAGCGCCAGCACCACGGCAAAATTAACCGCCTGGCTTATAAGCAGGCGCCAGTCAATGCCGAATTGTGTTAGAAATTCCTGCATAAGAGTAATCGCTCATGTTGTCAAAAGCGATCGAAGCCCTATCTGCCGGCAGGCAGGGAAGCAATCTCGTGTATACTTTGTAAATAATGGGATTGCCACGTCCCGGTGTAACCAGGACTCGCGATGACGAAGCGCTTTAGCAATTCGTGATTACACAAATTTAATAATCAGCGCCACCACCAGCGCGTAAATCGCGATTGCTTCCGCGAACGCAATAGCCAAAATCATCGCAGTCTGGATTTTCGGAGCCGCTTCGGGATTGCGCCCGATGGCATCCGCTCCTTTAGATCCTATCATGCCGATGGCAATGGCAGGTGCGATAGTGCCGACCGCGATAGCGCCCATGGTGGCCCACAATTTTACTGCTTCAGTTTCCATAAAATATCATTAAACAATATTTTCATAAATTGACCTTTTATTACATCAATGTTCCTCACCATGTTCCACCGTGGCAATTGCAATAAACACCAGTGCCAACATAGCAAATACGAAGGCCTGAATGAAGCCCACAAAAATCTCCAAAAAGAAAAATGGCACGGGAGCGGCAAACGGCACTAAAAATGCTATTACCACCAGCAATACTTCGCCGGCAAATACGTTGCCGAAAAGACGGAAGGCGAACGATATCATTCTAGCAATTTCGGAAATAAATTCAAGGATGCCCACAAAAAAATTAATAGGGCTTGAAAAATTAAGGAATTTTGAAATATGCTTCCAAGCGCCGATCGCAGCTATGCCGAATACATTCACCATCACTACCGTAAGAATGGCAAGTGCCAAGGTAAAATTCAGATCGCTCGCCGGCGCGCGCAGCAGCGGCGTGAAATGATGATCTTCCTTCGCTAAAGCTTCGGAGGACACGTGCTCCCCTGTTACGGTTTCAGACGATAGGTATTTTTTTTCAATCCCGAGAGATCCCACGCCCGGCAATATGCCGAGCCAGTTTGAGACAAGTATAAAGATAAATATGGTTGCCACAAACGGCAGATATTTTTCCGATTTCTTCCGGTCGCCCAACACGGAATCCATAAGAGAGGCAAATTCTTCATACGCAATTTCCGCAACCCCCTGCGCCGCGCCCGGCACTTCGGCGTACCGCTTTTGCAGCAAAAAACCGGCAAGCGCGATTACGCCGACCGCGAGCAACGAAAGAAGCAACGTATTCGTAAATGGGTACGTTCCTATAAAAAAAAGAGGCTCCGCACTCAAAAATATCTCATGCATTGCCTCAAAAATAACACAGGCTTGCTTGTTATACAAGCTGGTTGTATAAAGTATGGAAGGATTGCTTTACCTCCGTTTCTTCACAATTCACATAATATCTATGCAGATCTACAAGCACGTCTGCAATGCTTGTGGTACTGTCAGACACTTAGTGTTTGACAGTCGAAAACAACTTTAATTTTTCCAGCACTTTCCGTTTTACTGCTTCCACTGCCGGTGGAAAGAGTTTATACGGCGTTGTCTCGTCGGGGTTCGCGGCAAGCGATGTGCGGAGCGCTTGTGTAAACGCCACCCGTATCTCGGTTGATACATGCACATTGTTCATGCCTGCTTTAATTGCCTCCTTTACCTGGGATGCGGGGATACCGGATCCGCCGTGCAGCACGAACGCAACATGCTCCGGAAGCGCGGCACGGATAGCACGAATGCGGTCCAGATCCAGCTTTGGCTCGTTGGCGGCAATGCCATGCAAATTTCCCACCGCGGCGGCGAAACGATCTATGCCCGTCTCCACCGCAAACGCCGCCG
This sequence comes from uncultured Candidatus Saccharibacteria bacterium, assembly GCA_964479945.1. Classification (GTDB taxonomy): domain Bacteria; phylum Patescibacteriota; class Minisyncoccia; order Ryanbacterales; family 2-02-FULL-48-12; genus CAYZNS01. The sequence continues at coordinate 11,476 of CAYZNS010000012.1, read as the reverse complement.
CTTCCTCAGGTTTGGTTAAACTTGCGGGATCAATTTTTACTTCTTCCTTGTAAATTTTGGAAGAATCAGTCGGCAAATACCCCAATTCCCCTTCCACGTTAATTCCTGAAACCTGAAACATGGAACCTGAAACCTTTGAACGCGCATATTCCACAACATCCTTCGTCCCTTTAAGATTCTCTTCATAGGGAAGTTTCGAGAGATCTATATGCACGGAATCAAACCCGGCGTCTATGGCTTTTTTTGCCGCTTCTACACTCTTGTGGTGATCCGCATTTAAAAAAATAGGAATGCTGTATTCCTCCTGAAACGCGCGTGCCAGCGCAACCGCCGCCCTGCGACCGATAAAGTCCGCCTCACCCTCGGATGCGCCGATCATTACGGGAACGTTCCCTGCCTCCTTTGCCGCTTCTAAAATACCTCGCAGCATTTCCAAGTTGGAAATATTAAAATGACCGATTGCCATACCGTTTTGCCGCGCTTCTATAAGAATTTCTTGGAGAGACATCATGATAATTCAAAATTTAAAAATCAAAATGCAAAATTTTGGTATCCCGCTTACAGCGGGATTTATTATATCGTCGCGTAGCGACACATTAATTCTACATTTTGCACTTTGTATTTTGAATTATTCTCTTTTAATATCCGCCCCGATGCCGCCAAGCCGTTCATCCAGCTTTTCATATCCTCGATCAATCTGATACACATTGCCGATGCACGAAGTCCCTTGCGCAATGAGCGCCGCGATGACAAATGCAATACCGGCGCGCAGATCCGGACTCTCTAAAACCCGGCCATGAAGCTTTGATGGTCCAAATACAATCGCGCGGTGCAGGTCGCATTGCGTAATCTTGGCGCCCATGCGGTTGAGATCTTCCAAGTATGCCAGGCGCCCTTCAAAAATCTGCTCGAATACCATTGATTGGCCGCGCGCCTGCGTCAACAAAACCGTAAAGGGCGCTTGATAATCGGTAGCGAACCCCGGGTATTCATGTGTGCGCACCGACACGGGAAGAAGACTCACGGCGCGCGTTACGGAAATCCAATCGTTCCCTTCTTCAATGAAAACGCCCGCCGCCTTCAAATGCGCCAGCAGCACTTCCATATGCGTGGGCTCGCAGTTGGTTATCTTGACGCCGTTTCCTATCAACGCCGCAAGTATCGCAAAACTCCCCGCCTCCAGACGATCAGGTATAATAGCAGCCGTGCCGCCCCGCAGCAGCTTGCCTCCGGTTCCTTCTATGGTAATGGTATGCGTTCCAATGCCCTGTATGGAAGCGCCGCGCCCTTTGAGAAACTCCGCAAGCGCTACCACTTCCGGTTCCAACGCGGCATTTCGGAGAATTGTCTTCCCCTGCGCAAGCACTGCCGTCATGAGCATGCTTTCGGTTGCCGTGTGGCTTATAAAGCGGAACGTATGATCCACGCCGCGGATCTGTTTGGCAGTAATGTCAAAACCTGCCACATTCTCCCGCACGCGCGCTCCCATCGCGCGCCAGCAGTCAATAAAGAGATCAATAGGCCGCTTGCCAATTACGCATCCGCCCGGATACGGAAACTTTACGCGGCCAGTTCGGGCAAGCAGCGGTCCCGCAAAGAGCAGCGAGGAGCGTATGCGCGCGGCTAAGGCGGGAGGAAGCTCGTGCGCATGCGGCCCCAGCGTAGCCGGGATGATACGAAGGGATTCAGCATTTTTATCTTCCGTGCGGTATCCTGTTATTTCCAACAGCTCCCGCACCCGTGCCACATCTTCCACGCGCGGCACATTGGTAAGAATAACAGGACTCTCGCAAAGCAAAGAGGCGGGAATCATTTTTACCGCATGGTTTTTTGCTCCCCGCACCGCAATTTCTCCACTCAACCGCTTGCCGCCGTGTATTATGAAGTGAGACATAACATAGAGTAATCTATTACCTTACATCAAAACTCTAAACTCTAAACTCTAAACAAACTCAAAGGTTAAAACTCGAATTTCAAAACGTTTTGTGTTTGGAGCTTTGAATTTGAAACTTGTTTAGAGTTTAGGACTTTGAGTTTACATTCTACATTATTGACCGGATTTCTATAATGCCGGGGGCTTGTGTATCCGCGGGAATGACAGGTATACATATCACCGGCTCGCAACAGATTAACAATACCACATTTTTCTGCTAGCATCAACGCATGACATATCGCGCGCGACGGGTTCTTTTTTTGTTCAGCATATTGGTATTTCTTGCTTTAAGCGGCCCGCTGCTTCTCTATACATTCGGCTACCGTTTTTCCCTCTCAAACCTTACCGTACGCGAAACGGGCGGCGTTTTTGTGCATGCAAACCCAGCCGGCGCGCGCGTGCATGTCGGATCTACCACCCGCGCTGCATCGTTCCTTACCGGAAACGCGTTCATCCAGAATCTCGACCCCGGTCATCACACCGTAACCGTCTCCCGCGCCGGCTTTCAGCAATGGGAAAAAACTATCACGGTAGAACCGCGCTCTGTTATAGAAATCTCTCCCGTATTAGCACCTCTTATGCCTGTTTCCGCTTATCTAAACACTGCATCAACCACTGGTATGCGCGCGTCTCCAAACGGGTCCATCTTAGTCCTACGCGGGAGTCAGGCGCCCGAAAATCCTTATTACGTATTTGATACAAATCTCCAACGTATTCTCCCGCCCGCTGATGTGCTCTCGCGTACACGGCTCCAATCTATTGCTGAAGACGCACGTTTTTTCTGGAATGAACGCGCAACCGAAGCGCTCATAGAAACACCCGACGACTGGCTGATACTCACCCGCGCGAACAATACGATCCGAGGCCGTTCTTTGTACTTGCATAGCGCTCTTTTCAGCGTCCTATCCGAGAAACCTTTCTATGTCGCACGCGATCCCGCAAACCAAAACTCGTATTTTATTCTCTCTGAAACAGATTTCTCGCGCTGGAACACGGCCACGGAGACGATAAGCCCGCTTCTGCAGAGCATCGCCGGCTTTTCCGTGTTTCCCGACCGGCTTATGTTATGGGATACGCAAAGCAATCTACCTTATAGCACATCGCTCGATGCGACGGGTGCGGCCCCCTATGCGACAAGCTCTCTCCCCGGCGTCACGCGCGCCCGCATGGTAGAACACACGGACTCCGTGGTGCTTCTTGCAGACACCGGTATGTGGCATCTATCTCCAGATCACGGTCCGCTCCTTCTTACAAAGAGATATTCTGCGGAACGCGTCGCGTTTACGAATGCATACATTCTCTGGTGGGACAATACTAGCATCACCATCTACTGGACGCTGCCGGAAGAGCATCTTCCCCTATTTCAAAAAACGCGCATGGAAACGATCTACACAACGCAAAATACTATCGCGCATGTAGCGCCCTATCCGCAGCAGCCTTATATAATATTGCAGGAGAATAATGCCATCTACACGCTGGAACTGGATGGCCGGGGCGGATCACGCAATAAGCACATGCTCTATGAAGGAAAAGACCCAACATTCCACGTTCCCACCGATGAAAAAATACTATATATCCTCGACGAAGAATCGGTATTTACTATTGAGTTGCCATAGGTATATCCCATTATATCAATCTTGTCAGTGTTTTTTCTGCGTTCTTCTGCGTAAAGTTTGCGAATTTCTGCGAGTACTTCCGAAAAATTTATTTTAAGGAAGTACTAACATCTCGTGCGATTTCCCATGCGTTGCCGGCGCCCAAGGTAATAAATATGCGTTTTTGTTTGATCGGTGGGAGCGATGAGCCGAGTTGTGCTGCCGCTTCTAAAGATGATACTACGCGTGCTGGTTTTTTGGAAAAGCGCGTTATTTTTTTTGCAAGAGTTTCCTCAAGATGGGCCGGAAAATCTTCTGGCCGCTCGCGGGCGGAGCTGTAGATAGGCAATAGCAATACCTCGTCCGCGTGCGCGAATGACTTTGCAAAATCGTTCATCAAAGCATGCGTGCGCGAATAGGTGTGCGGGTGAAACACGGCCGTGATATGCCGCTTCGGGTAGCGGCGGCGCAGCGCGGCAAGTGTGGTACGGATCTCCGTAGGGTGATGCGCGTAATCGTCTATAACCGCCAGGTCCGCGTCAGGCTCTGTGTAATATTCCATGCGGCGTGCCGTTCCTTCATAGCGCGCCAAGGTGCGCTTTGCATCTTTGGCAGAGATACCAAGACGCCGCGCTACCGCAAGCGCCGCTTTGCCGTTAAGCTCCATGTGCCGCCCCTCACCAGTTCCCTGAATGCCGTACCATACAATTTTGCACGGGGCTTTTTTTATAATGCTTCTCAAGCCGCGTTCCGCAATTAGCAATCCGTTTTTTGGTACTGTGCTGATGAGCTTGCGGAAAGCATCACGATACTGCTTATCCGACTTGAAAAAATCGGGATGATCATATTCAATACTGGTAACAACGAGCACTTCCGGCTTTAGAGATAAAAACTTGTTTTGATATTCGTCTCCTTCGGCAACCATCCACGCACCCGTTCCGGGGCGCGCATTGAGTTTCCATTTTACTACCGTAGCGCCCACCAGCACGGCGGGATCATATCCTGCGTCTTCCAAAACGCGCCCTATCATAGCCGTTGTCGTCGTCTTGCCATGCGTGCCCGCAACAAGAATGCCGCGCTTTACATTAAAAAGTTCCGCGACCGCGTCGCCATAGGCAACAATTGGAATGCCGGCCTTGCGCGCAGCGACAAGTTCCGGATGCGCATCCCCGTACGCGCCGGACCGAATTACAAGATCAATCGCGCGCGATATATTCTTTGCATGGAACGGCAGTACCGGAATGCCGCATGCGCGCAAACCCGCATCCGTGGAGAACACTTCGGCGATGTCAGAACCCGTTATGTTCTTCCCTTCCGCGCTCAAAAGCTGCGCAAGCGCCGCCATGCCCTGGCCTTTGATGCCTACCATATGTATGCGACGTGCTGATGGAAGCATGATATACTATAGAATAACTATGCCACGAACACTCAAGAAAGCAACTAAAACGCGTAATTCTGATATATTCCGCTTTATTGACTTTTTTGTCAAAACAGGGGAAAAAATATATAGCACGAAGCCCACGGTGGTCCGCGGCAAAGACGGGCGTCTGATTTCGTTGGCGCTCCGAAGATTGCCGATAGAGAAGATTGAAACGCTCGCTGTCTGGTTCCTGGCACGCAAGAAAAATCTGCGGCCGCTCATCGGCACCATGCTCTCGAAGAAAGTACTGGAAGAGCTGGAACGCGAGATGAACAAGTCTTCTTTTTGGAAAGATATGGATAAGCTTATGGACGACTATTATCCACGGCTAAATACGCCGGCCATGTGGCAGCCGTTTACGCATATGGATATAACAAGTATGAAAGAAGAAGTTGCGCGGAGTATGAGAAAAAGCGTATGAAAAAAATCATAACGGAACCTAATCCCGTCCTTTACCGGCAAGCAGCCGAAGTACCCATTGCTGAAATATCCACGCAGAAAATACAGCGCATTATACGCGAAATGAGCGACACGCTCCGCAATACGCCCGAAGGCATCGGCATTGCCGCCCCGCAAATCGGTTATAGCTTGCGGATATTCCTTGCGTCTGAAGAAGCGCTGCGGTGGGTAGGCGCGGAAAACGTGCCGGAAGAAGATCGTAAAGAAAAGAACTGGGAACATTACACGTTTATCAACCCCACCATCAAAAAAATATCAAGTAAAAAAACGCGTGCGGCAGAAGGATGCTTAAGCGTGCCAAAAACATACGGCGCCGTAGAGCGAGCCGAGAAAGTAATGATAGAAGCGTACGATGAACACGGCAAAAAATTCACGCGCGGCACATCAGGGCTCTATGCCCGCGTGATGCAGCATGAAGTGGATCATCTGGATGGGGTATTGTTTATAGAGAAAGCGAAAAATGTAAAACATATCAAGGAAAAAATAACATAAGAAATTATTCTAATTGCTCTAATTATTCTAATTACCCTAATAAAACCGCAAATCCCAAGTTTTTGGGAATTGGACGTTTCAATATTGGGATTTCATTAGAGTAATTAGGTTAATTAGAATAATTAGGGTAATTATGAAAATCATTTTCTTCGGTACTCCCCATTTCTCCATCATCGTCCTCAAAAAACTCCTGGAGGCCGGCATGAAACCGGCTGCCATTGTTGCCGCACCCAACAAACCGGCCGGGCGCGGTCAAAAACTCACAAGCCCCCCTGTAAAAATTCTTGCCGAGAAACATGGCATTCCTGTTTTACAGCCAGAAAAACTTGATGAAAGTTTCAGGTTTCAGGTTTCAGGTTTCAGCCCGGATGTTTTCGTGATCGCTTCTTACGGCAAAATACTCCCGCAGGCGCTGCTTGCTATCCCGTCGCGGGGCACTATCAATGTCCATCCCTCGCTTCTGCCGCGGTATCGCGGCCCGGCGCCTCTGCAGGCGGCTATTTTAAGCGGTGACGAGATAACAGGCGTTACCCTCATGTTGACGGATGAAAAAATGGATCATGGGCCTATTCTCGCGAAGCGAGAATGGCAAATTCAGAATTCCCAAATTACCTATTTGGAATTACACAATATTCTGGCAGAATTAGGCGGAGAATTGCTTGTGGAAATATTACCGAAATGGGTTGTAGGGGAAATTACGCCGCGTGAGCAAGACCATGAAAATGCGACCTATACAAAACTATTTACCAAAGAAGATGGTCATATAGACTGGAACAAATCCGCCGAAGAAATTGACCGCACGGTCCGCGCACTCAACCCTTGGCCCGGCACATGGTCGTTTCTTGTACCTGGAACCATCAGAGAGAAAATATTCGGAAGGTTACCTTCCGAATATTCGGAAGGTAACCTTCCGATTCCGAATATTTTGAAACGGGTAAAAATACTTTCCGGATATCCAACAGATGAGCATTACCCTGCCGTCCCCGGCACGCTTTTTAAAACAAAAAGCGGCCAATTGGCCACTTGTACGGGGAACGGAACATACGTTATTGAAAAGTTACAAATTGAGGGGAAAAAAGTTACAGGCGATATATTATCATGGGCAGATAATTGCCGCCTTAATTAAACAGTTCCGGCCTTTCCTTTTTTTCTTTTTCAAGCTGCTTTTCCATTTCCTCAAGCAACTCAGGGTTATTTGTGAAGAACTCAAATAGCCGTGCTAATAGTTCCTCGGCTTTAGACCCCTCTTCAATGTCACCCCTTAAAACTTTCTGCCGCGCAAAAACAGTAAAATCAAGCAGCTTGCGCATATGAAACTCGCCATTCATCACAAAGTCCGCATACGGCTTGTTAATTCTCTCCAATTCCAATTCCTCTGCCAATCCCAGGGTGCTCTTTCCCAGCGGCTGTTTTTTTCGTAACTCGACCAGCCGCTCTTTCTCTGCGCGATTATATTGCCGCACGCGCTCAAGGCTCTCTTCTGCGCTCATAAGCGGCCTCCTTTCGAGTTTTTGATCAAAACCTTCTTGGTTCATAGTATATACTTTAACAATAAAAGGCAAGGGAGTCTATGCACGCCGTCAATACTCTTTCTTACACCCCCAGCACGTCCGCGTACATTTGGAGGTGATTATGCGCTTCGCGCGGCAGAAGAAACCGCTCGCGAACGGATTCATGGGCTTTCTCCCCTATGCGGCGGCGCAGGCCGGCATCTTTGAGCAATACCACAATCTTCTCCGCCGCTTCTTCGGGAGAACGCACCAGAAACCCTGTCTCGCCGTTTTCAATCTGCAGTTTTAGTCCGCCGACATCGCCCGCCACCACGGGCCGGTATTTCCACATGGCTTCCGCGGCAGTGAGGCCAAACCCCTCCCGGATAGATTTTTGCAGCACTACGTCCGCCGCCGTCTGAACCGCGTTTACCAATTCATTGCTATGCTCCGATACTATGATAATGGACGGATCTTTCTCCGTGTATGCCTGAAGCTCCCGCAATATGCCCGCAGCCTCCGGATCATCTTCCACCTGTGCACTGCCTAACAGTAGTAGTTTGAGCTCCGGTATCGTCTTGCGCGCTTCCTGATGCGCGTGGATAACGCCAATGGGGTCCTTCCACGCGTCAAACCTGGAAACCTGAACAATTAGCGGGGTGTCCTCTCCAATGCCAAATCGCTTGAGTGCTCTTCGCGCGTCATTCCGTTTCATTGGCTTATTTTTATCGCTCAACGGATCAATAGACGGCGGGATGATCACTATGCGTTCTTCCGGCATATCCGCCGGCACATATGTTGGCAAGCTGAATATCAAGCGATCAAATTTCTTCATACAAGCAAGCACCAGCGACAGCGCGCGCGCATCGGGATTTGAGAGATCAATGTGAATGCGCGCGGCTTTTTTTGCGTTTGTCTCAGCAAGGCATCCCGCCATAAGCGGCTGGGGGTCGTGAATTACCAAAAGATCCGCGCGCAAAACGCTAAGCGCATAGGCAATGTCCTTGCTTTGTTCCAGATAGAACTGCCACTCGCCGTCCGTGATTTCCTGGGTGTCCAACTCCCCGCGCGATCCTTGCAGGGCATTGTGCAGTTTCTTAGTAACCCAAAAGAATGGCTTTTTTACGGTAAGAACTCGCCAGGAACTCGAAATATTCAAACTCTGTTCAAAAGAAACGAGCGCGCTCAAAACTTCTGTAACACCGCCGCCGGTATCCGTAGCGTTTATGTGTAGTATGCGTTTTCCTTTGAGCCGTCTGCCAAGTTCCGTAATGTGTTCCGTTTCCGAAAACGTCAGAAAATGCTCGTAGTCTTTATATGAATGCGATGAATGTATGTTCGCGTGGCGAAGCATGCAGTAAGTATAAGACAAACTTACAACCCGAACAACTCGAGAAATACCTGAAATGGCGACGCTCCCGTGTTTTCGTACGAAGAATCATATTCTTCCGGCGAATATTGTTGCTGGTATTGCTGTTCATATTGTTGCTTATATTGTTCTTCATATTGCTGACGATACTGATCTTCATATTGTTTTTGAAAATCTTCATATCCAGCCGGCGGCGCGCCGAAACTCTCGTAACCGGATGGCGGCGTACTGCCCCCGAAACTTTCGTATTTTTGCGGAGCAATTTGCTCCGGCGCTCCATCAAAAGGAGATGGAATGGTTGCGGTGAGTGTAGACCCTCCACATGTAACAACCGTAACCTTTATGGGAAAATCACTATGTACAGGATTAATAGACGATTCGTACATGCCAGGACATCCGCTCAGTCTGCCGCCGTATGGCGCACCACCCACGCGGGAAAGCGAGAAGCTCTGCATGCCGCCGCTTGCAGAAATGACGAGATCAAAACCGCTTTGGAATTGGTCTTTCTCCAGCCGAACATTGAGTATCCCATCGCCGGAAGAGTTTGGAATCTGGGATTGATTGAACTGTTCATGGTATTGCTGTTCATACTGCTTTTGAAATTCTTCTTCAAAGCCGGGAGGCGGCACGTCCCCCTCTCCGAAACCGCCCGACATCATTCCCTGCTCAAATTGCGCACGATACTGTTCAAATTGCTTCATACGCTCCTCAAACTCGGCGCGATATTCCGGTGGAATATCTTCTATGTTCAACCGGCTTGGGTCAAATGTGCCCATTGCCGGAGACGGACCAAAATCGCCGTGATACCCCTCAGGACCAAACTTTTCCACTTCTATAAATTGCTTGAGCATCATCTGTGCCTGCTCCGGCGGCAGAAGTCCCGTATCAACCGCAAACGCCGCGCACTCGTCAAAATGAGAAGGATCGCTGCAATACCGGCGGCATTCTTCCTCGCTCCCGCAGCCGCCCGGCCCGCCGGATTCCTGCATTTTTTTATCAATACGCTCCATTGCGGCCGCTTGTTCAGGCGGAATAAGTCCGTTGTTTTTGGCAAATGCTATACATTCCGTCCGATGCGCGGAGTCATTACAATATTCTTCACACTGCCGGGCACGACAACCGCCGGGACCTTCCAGTTCCACAAATTTTTTCATCCGGCTGTATTGTTCGGTTGGAAGAAACCCCTGTTCATGCGCAAACTCTAAACATTCGGCTTCATGTCCGGCTTGGTCGCAATACTGCTCGCACGCTCTCCCGCGGCAGCCGCCGGGGCCTTCTGCGTTGCGCATCTTCTCAATACGCGCCAACTTTTCCGGCGGCATAAGATTATGTTCCACGGCATATGCAAAACAAGCATCCTCATTAGTTGGATTATTGCAATAGGACTCGCATTCAGCAAAACTACTGCATCCACCAGGACCATCCTGTTCTTCAAGCAAACGCTGCACTTTTTCAACATCGATATCAGGTTCCACACTCGTTTCTATCTCAACATTTGGCACGCGTACGTGTGGCCGCATCGTCCGCGGTATTTCTACATTACCCTGCAACGCTCGCCGTGCCCGTGCGGCCTGTTCGGTTGTCATACGTCCTTCTTGAACCGCATAGGCAATACATGTTTCCATGTTTTGCGGATCAGAACAAAATTGCTGGCAGGATTGCGGCGAGTGGCAGCCGCCGGGACCCGTTTTCCCTTTCAAGGCTTCATCCCGTTGAGAAAGCTTCTCTCGTAATTTCTGCGCTTTCTCAGCTGTGATGCGTCCATGTTCCTCGGCATACGCGACGCATTCGCCAAAATGCGCGGGTTCATCGCAATATGCCGCACATTCTTTCTCGCTTACACAGCCGCCTGGCCCCCCTTCGGGCGGCACCTCATGACGCTCGTCTTGCGTTTCTATGCCATGCGCTCGCGCCCATACCAAACACGCATTGGCAGTATTCGGATCATCACAATACACGCGGCACTCCTCTTTGGAGCCGCAATTGCCAAGTTCCGGGATAGGAAATTCTACATCGAGCGGCGCTTCGGATTCCGGACCTTGTGGACCAAATTCACCCTGATGTCCACCGTTAGTATCATCGGAGAGTCGGGTTGGCATGTGAGTTTCTTCAATAGCACGATTACGCGCGTCTTCCTCATCACCTTCAGGTTCCACTGGTTCTACATTTTCAGATTCTACCGCTGCTACTGTTGCATCCGAAGTTTCCGATTCTCCCGTCGCTTGTCCATCCGTCTCCTCTTGCATCTCGCTGGCCGGTTCTTCCTGCGCCAAAATCGCGCCTCCCACTCCCGCAAGAGACGCTATAAACAGAAACGCGAAGAAAAAGCGTAATTTCATACGCTATTGCGCAAATGGATTTACGTTTGCTTTAAATGGGTTTTGATAAGAACCTTCCAGCGGATTCGTCTCTTCAAACGGATTTGCCGCCTTCACAAGTTCTTCCTGCGCTTTTCTCTTTTCTTCCTCCTCTTGCGCTTTTTGCTCCGCGATCAATTCGGATCGCCCGCGCTCGCTGCCTACTGTTGTTCCATACCAATACCCAACCCCCGCGCCAAGCAACAATGCGACAACGACATACAAAACCCACTGCTTGTGCATAGTACCGTTCATTTTTTTATTTAATTTTATACTTTACCCATGCGCATTATATTATTCACAACGGATAGAAGGAAAAGCCCGGCTTTGGACAACGTTGTATTAGTAAGTACAAATTAGA
>CAYZNS010000011.1:0-35406 GCA_964479945.1 uncultured Candidatus Saccharibacteria bacterium | reverse complement strand
GTTAGCATTCCATGCTTCTACAATTCTCTGGGCTTCCAGCCCAGAGTGGTTTAATGAGTTTTTGTGGAAACATGTATAGAGTGCAATGTGCAATGTCGGACTTTGCACATCTACTATCCTTGACCGCAAGCGCAGGTGGCGGCGGGGTCGGCTTCCATGCGTTCAAGGGACATGTCCTTGCCGCATGTGGGACATTTGCCGTAGGTGCCGTTATCTATGCGCGCCAGCGCGGCGTTTACGGTTTTTAGGCGGTCTTCGTATGCATTTTGGAGTGCTAAGGTCTGCTCCATCTGTTCAAATTTATCTGCCATTTCATCCGACGAGGATGTTTGTGGATTTGAAGATGTAAATGTGGGTTCCCAGTCATCCGGGTTTGAGGGGTTACGCTGGCCGATGCGCGAAAGCTCCGCCTCCAGTTTTTGGCGTTCTTCTTCAAGTTTTAATTTGAATTTTACGGTGTCCATAGTATGTGTTAATTATTTTTGGATAAATAGAATTGTATACATTATTTCGTAGAACGTAAAGCGTAGAACACAGAACGCGAGAAAAAGAAAAAACAACAAATTTTTCAATACACGCTACACGTTCTACGTTCCACGATTACCTCGGCGGCGCTGCTAATAGCCTTCCAATCAGCACGTCCATGAATTCATTAGATGTTGATATAACAAGCAGCCGGTTCGCAAAAAAAGCGTAGGAGAAAGTGCGGTTTTCCTGAAGGCCGATAGAGCGCGTGTCCACATTGCGGACGATTTTATCGGAAAACAGGTGAAATGGCTGTGTGACGTCATGATCAAAGTAGAGATTTTGAAAATCAAGAATAATGGTGTCTTCCCATGCAAGCATCTGCGCAAACGCGCGTTCCTGATTTTCCGGCTCCAAGAGGAGTCCGATTTCCGCTCCGTCCGGTCGGTAGTATATTACTATATCAAACTTGTTTTTCAGATTTTCCGCAAAGCCATTAGGGAGCTTAAAGTCCAGGATTCCGAAAAAATCCCGTGCGGTGGCAAAACGCGCAGCGCCTCCGAAAGATTCAATTTGCACCACCAGGTGTTTTATGGATCGCGATGGCAAGCGGTCTCGGCGGGCGGCTTCCAGTTTTGTAAGCAGCCCCGCGCGGTCCGCATCGCGGATGGTGATGACACCTCGCTCTTCTACTGCTATAAATGCACGTGCGGGCGCGGATTCCGTAGAGGGCAATGTATTGCGCGTAAGGAGTAGTACATACGCGGCATATGCAATTATGGCGATGAACACCAGAGAAACAATAGCCAACACGCCCCGAAACCATGCTTTTTCCGTAACGCGCTCACGATAGGTAAAGTCTTGGGCGCGTTCTTTCGCATATTCGTGTTCCTTCGCAACGAGGTCTAGGAAAGATATATTCCGATCTTTGAGATAATGCGCCGCGTCTTGTTTCATGGTGTGGATTTTCGGTAAATCCGAATCTTTATCTTTGCGCGGCTCGCGGGATGGGAGTTGTCCGAGCGCACTGTTGATAGCGCCTTGCGTTGACCCGTTCGGTTCTTTGGATGGTGTTTTTACGTTTTCATTCATCGTGGAAATGAATTATGGGACTGGAATTACGAATTATGGAAAAAGAAAAAACTTTACCATGATTCACAATTCACAATTCATAATTCAAGCATACCCAAAGCTTATGTTGATTACCAGCTATTACTGATGTCTTCGATCGTGTTGGGTCCGCGATCGTTGTTCGTGGCTTGCCTTGTGATGCTGCGCCCCCTGGGAGGGCTTTTTGGGCTCCAGTGTCGCCACACGCTTAATGGACAAGTTTATGCGCCCCAATTCGTCCATGCTGATGATTTCCACCGGCACCACGTCCCCGGTATCCACTACATCGGTAACATGTTCCACGCGAAAAGGTGCCAGTTCGGAGATATGGACCAACCCCTCCTGCCGTGGCGCGAATTCTACCATGGCGCCGAAGTTGAATATGCGCGTCACTTTTCCGGTAAAGCGTTGCCCCGGCTCGTATTCGCGGGTTATCTCTTCTATAAGTTCGCGGGCTTTGAGGGCGTTTTCTTCTTTTATGCCGGTAATGAATATCCGTCCATCTTGTTCAATATCAATCTGCGTCTCGGTAAGCGCGATAATTTCGTTTATCACTTTGCCGCCCGGACCGATGACATCACGGATTTTTTCTGGGTTGATGGTAAGCATGATAATGCGGGGAGCATAGGGCGAAAGTTCTGTCCGGGGCTCGCGGATGGTTGTATCCATGGCATCCAAAATCTCAATGCGCGCTTCTTTTGCCTGCGCGAACGTATCACGGATAATATCCAGCGTTACGCCGTCAACTTTGACATCCATCTGAATCGCGGTAACGCCCGCGCGGGTACCGGCAACTTTAAAATCCATGTCGCCCAGATGATCTTCCACGCCCTGAATATCGGTAAGCACTTTGTATTTCGTAATAGCGCCGGTTTTATGATCCGCGTACATCATGAGCCCCATGGATGCGCCCGCAACGGCCGCGCGGATGGGGATGCCGGCGTCCATCATTGCCATGCTGGAAGCGCATACGGAGCCCATGGACGAAGATCCATTAGACGAGAGTGTCTCCGATACCAGGCGGATGGTGTAGGGAAAATCGTCTTTTGCCGGTATTACGGCTCGGAGAGCTTTTTCCGCAAGCGCGCCATGTCCGATTTCCCGCCGGCCGGGACCGCGCATGGGCCGGACGTCTCCCACCGAAAACGGCGGAAAGTTATAGTGATGCATAAAATGCCGCTTTTCGCGTATTTCCATTCCTTCTATCAGTAAAACGTCGCCGGGGGCTCCGAGGGTGGCGACGGAGAGAATATGCGTTTGGCCGCGGAAGAAAAGTGCGGAGCCATGATGCCGCTCCATAATGCGCGCTTTCGTAAACAGCGCCCGCAGTTCATTCGGCTTGCGGCCGTCGGGACGTTTTTCTTTTCCGGTTCCCGCATCCAGAATATTTTTGTGCACAATGTCATTAACGGCGTTTTCAAACATCTCATCGGCGAGCGCGCGCGGCGTTTCGGGAAATGCTTCGGCGACATGCAAGAGCCATTCCTTTTTTAGGGCTTCGGTGTCGCGAACGCGCGTTTGTTTCTGCGGGTCATACACAGCGTCTTCCAATTCCGGCAGGTACCGCTTAAAATTATTCTCCAGTTCTTTGGTGCGTTCCGGATACGAAATTATCGTTTTTTCCCTGCCGATCTCCCGGATAATGTTGTTCTGGAATTCCAGCGCGGCTCCAATTTCTTTCAATCCTTCCGCAAAGGCACTTAGCAAATTCTCTTCGCTTACCTCTCTTCCCTCTGCTTCTATCATGTTGAGATGGCCGGGCATGCCGCCGGTGAAAAACGTGTCAAATGCGGCATCCTTGCGCTCTTCGTACGTGGGGTTCAACCGAACGGTTTCGCCTTTTTGAATGGCGCGTACGGCCGCAATGGGGCCGCTCCATGGTATGTTAGAGGTTCCTATGGCAAGGGACGCGGCAAGAACAGCTGGGACGTCCGGATCGTTATCATCGTCAATGGCAAGCGCCATTACCACAACCTGCACGTCATGGCGCATCCGGTGGTCAAACAGCGGCCGGATGGCGCGGTCTATTACGCGGGAGATCAAGATTGCCTCTTCCGATGGCCGGCCTTCCCGCCGCATAAACCTGCTGCCCAAAATGCGGCCTGCCGCGTAAAACTTTTCTTCGTAATCAACCACCAGCGGAAAAAATGATCCGCCTTCCCGCGGCTCTTTGGACATGGTGGCCGCGGCGAACACTACGGTATTGCCATAGCGCACCAACGCCGAGCCGTTTGCCTGCTCGGCCAAGGGGGAGAACTCCGCCACCAGCGGGCGCCCCGCAAACTCAAAAGAAAATTGTTTTGTCTCCATAAATCCGTGTAAAGCACGGAAACCCTAAATCCCAAACTCTAAATTCTAAATAAATTCAAAACTTTAAATTCCAAATTTGTGCAGGATTTAGGATTTCGAATCTAGGATTTCGCTATTATATTAGTAATGTTATTGCCTCCTTTGGCCTTTAATCGCGATAAGAAACTTTTGCGGATGCTCGGACATGTCTATAAACTCATCAGCCGCTTCCTTGAGGCGCGCGGACGTGGATTGCCCGAATGCCATTACTTCTACCCGCCGGCCATGGCTTTTTAAATGTTCCGCCAAGGGGATAAAATCGCCATCGCCGCTTACAATAACCAGCGCATCCACAATTTCCGAGGTCCGTATGGCGTCTATCACAATGCCGACATCCCAGTCCGCTTTTTTAGCGCCCCCGTAGAATTCCTGCAGGTCCCGCACGCGAATTTCAATACCCTGTTTCTGAAGCGCTTCAAAAAAAGTTTTTTCTTCGCCGGTTTTCGTTCGCACCACATACGCGAATGCGCGGATAAGGTTGCGCCCGGAGATTGATTCATTGAGCACTTCCCTAAAATTCACCCGCGCGTTATACAGGCTGCGCGCGGAGTGGTACATGTTTTGCACGTCAATGAAAACGGCAACGCGCTGCGCGGGATACCGCACGGAAGCTGATTCTGTATCTTTTAAAATAGCCATGTTAGTTCACATGTTCAAAGCTAAGCTTTAAACAGAATTGCAACATTTTCACTTATTTCTTCAACCCCAGTTTCTTAATAACCTTCCCGTAGCGTTCTTCGTCTTCCCGCGAAAGATAGGAAAGAAGGCGCTTGCGTTGGGCAACCATCTTCAAAAGCCCGCGGCGGGAATGGTTATCCTTCGGATGCTTTTTTAAGTGGTCGGCAAGCCGCCCAATTTCTTCCGAAAGAACGGCAATTTGGACGTCCGGAGATCCGGTGTCCGTATCATGAACTCGGAATTTTTCGATCACCGAGGTTTTTTCTTTCGTGGTAAGCATGGGCTTATAATAGCATGGTTTCTTATCTTTTACAAGTGTCGTATAATATTAGTACTTTCCTACGAAAGTACGAACTATACGAAAGTTGCTCTATGAATGTTGAAAAGAGATTTCGTGTTTTCGTACTCTTTCGTAATTTCGTAGGATTACCTATGAAACTCATCAACGATTATCTTGAATACCTGGAAATTGAGCGGGGGCGCGCCGCTAAAACGATAGACAACTATCGGCGGTATTTGGGGCGATTTATTGTCTATGCCGGCGCGTGGGATCCCGCAGATATAACGGACGAGATGGTGCGGAAGTACCGCCTGCGCCTGAATCGCGAACAGTTAGATAGGAATACCCAAAATTATCACCTGATAGCGCTGCGCGGGTTTTTAAAATACCTAGTAAAACGCAAAATTCCTTCTCTGCCCCCCGAAGCGATCGAGCTCGCCAAAACTTCCGCGCGGGATATTGATATGATTGATACTGATGACTTGGAACGCCTGCTGCATGCTCCCGCGGATACCAATAAAAACCCATTGCTGCCCTTGCGCGACCACGCGCTGTTGGAGTTGTTGTTTTCCACGGGCCTGCGCGTATCGGAACTCTGCGCGCTGGATCGCGACAGCATTAACCTCTCAAAAAACGAGTTTTCCGTGCGTGGTAAAGGCGGCAAAATCCGCGTGGTGTTCGTCTCCGAAGGCGCAAAAACGGCGTTACGAGAGTATCTAGACAAACGAGGGGATATCTCGCCTGCCCTGTTTGTAAGCGTGCCGCGCGGCAAAATAACGAAAGAACCGACACGCCTTACATCCCGCTCCATTCAGCGGATGCTACAGCGGTATGCCATTAAAGCCGGCATTGCAAAGAAAGTAACGCCGCATACCTTGCGGCACTTGTTTGCCACGGATTTACTGGTAAATGGCGCCGATATCCGCTCGGTGCAAATGATGTTGGGGCATGCCAACGTGGCAACCACGCAGGTGTATACGCATCTTACGGATAAACAACTCCGCGAAGTGCACGAGGCATTTCATGGGTTGCGGCGGAAAGAGAAATAACTACCGTTTACGGTAGGTAGTCGTGGTGCGGCGTGTTATATCGGTAACTTCTATAAGGTTGGTATCTCGATAAACGTCAAAGAAAATGCGCCAGCTACCAAGTCGTCGGCGAAAGGTAGCGCGTTCATTGGTGAGAGAAAGAACGTCGCCCGTGAATGGGTCTTGCTCCATTGCTTTAAGAGCGGCGCGCAGACGTTTTTGTTCGTCCCGTGGGGCGCGCTGTACTGTTTTTTGCGCGCGCTTTCGGAGGATGACGTTCCACATCAAGGTGTTGGAAAAACTGGTCTAATGTTAAATACTCTCCACGACGTATTTCTTCTCGCCCTTTCTCAATTGCGCGGCGCTCGCGGGCGGTTGGGGTATATGTCTTGTTCATACGGCGCAAAATGATTTCTACTTCTTCGCCAACACGCAGATCAAAAGCATCCCGCGTATCTTTTGGGATAGTAACTTTGTAGTGAGGTTCAATTTTTACGGTCGTTGGCATGGCATTATGGTACCACAACCGTCAGCCGCATAGTACTTGACTTTTTATTATTTTGCATGTATAATATAGCCAAATTGGCTCTCGATCTTTTACATATGTATAGAAATCGGAGGTGAATTGTGGTTGTGAAAAACAAAGGAGTTCTGGATGGAATTGCCGCCATGGCGGACTCATTCCATGTGTGGTTGGGGTTTGACAAGTGGCCATGGGGTACGCTGATGATTATAGGAGGTTTTTTGGATGCCACAGATATCAGTGTCCGTCTTGCTATGACACCGTTATTTCTTGCGCTCCCCGGGATAAGCCACGCCGCGCATTTTATCTTTAACATTGCGGTTGCATGCTCTACGGCGGCTCTCTGGGGATCGACCGGACTTATCCAGTTGCTGGATCTACTCTTTGCCGCCTCGGCAGGGTTTGGTTTTCTGGATCTTTTGGTTGATATAATGCCATTAAACATATTCGCCGGATTTATAGTCCTATGGCAGAAAAACGGCGAGATGCAGAACATTCTACCGCCGACAAACAAAGGAGGAGCACTCATGGGTTTCACCATTTATTTGGTAACGGGCGTGGCTCTGTGGTGGTTCGGATGCGTTTCAACATTTTCCTTTGGTTGGTGGATTGTGTTGGGTTTGAGCTTCTTGGTTGTTTATTCGGTAACGCAATACGCTTCATCTCCCGCAACAAACCCAATTATATTTTGCATCATGCTTACGATTGTTATTGTAACTGGCACGCGACTGGGATATCTTTCCATTGTATCGCCAGAATCCTATAGAGAGGAAACATGGCTGATGCTTGAGGACACCGGCGATATACGTGTTAAAGCGGCACAGCAAACGGATACCGCAAGCGACGCGGTATCTAAAGGTATTTCGGTAGCTGTTGAGGTTGCCGGAAAAGCAAAAGACGCCACAAGTGAAGTTGCCGGGAGCGTTGGTTCTGTGTTGGCAGACAAAGTCGGGTCTATTTTGAAAGATGTAGAATCCGATGTGCCCGCATGGAACAAATTTGCGAAGTGGGCTGGCGAGAAACTTGCGCCTGAGGAAGAGAAACAAAGCGCACAAGAAAAAGAAAGTGCAAAAGAGGAAAAACCAGCGGAGCGAAAGAAGTCTCCGCCGGAAGTCGTCTTAGAAATCGGCGGAAAGCAACTAGGACCCCGTGAGGCCGATCTTTATAAATCGGCTTACATTCTTAATAAAGCGGAGTCCCTGTTGAAAGATCGAACGTGCTGGGCGGAGAATATGCTTATTCTTTCGCTTGGCCTTCTGGCGCTTTCGCTGGTTTACCTGTTATCTTCCGGAAACGGCGGCTCCTCAATGGAAACACCGCAACCCTCGCAAGAAGACGAGGACAACCTATCACTGTAAGGGAGATTCAAAATGAAAAAATGTTCCTGGTGCGGAAAAAGCGATTTGCCGGATAATGCGCGTTCGTGCAGTACCTGCAAAACGCGTACGTTTGGTTTTGAGCGGCTTTGCGTATTTTGCAAAAAGCAAATGCCGCTTACGGCAAACCAGTGTCCGCATTCTGATTGCGGTAAGCTCCAGCTCATGGTGCAGATGGAGTGGTTTCATGTGAGATGCGGCGGGTGTGGCGCTGTTTGGGAAATGGATAACCTGTTTGCGGGGCTTCGAATCCCGCTTATTTTCCAGACGGCTAAGGGGATTAAGTTGAGATGGTTCAAGTCGCCAGAGGCGGCGGCCGCTGAATGTGAAAAGTATTTTTACAAAAGCGGAGTAACCGCGGACTTGATTCGCGATGAAATTTTGCAGGATGATGCAGAGCCGTGGCGTTTCCCTACCGTAAAGCATGCGGTTGCGTTCCTTAATAACTTCCCGTGCAACAAGTGCGAGAAGAAAAATTGGGAGCGCGCGGTGGCGGAGGATGTCAAAGAGGGCACAAAAAAGATTGCCACAGCGGCAAAACCCTACATTATACCGGCGACTATTTCCTTGTGGGGATTTTTGCTCGGCGTGTTCGCGGTCATTAGGAGTATGTTCCGCGGCATCGGCCGTCTGCTTGGGGACAAACCAGTTGCAAAACAGGAACAGAACGGCGAGAATTCCAATCAACGCGGAGGCGGCAATGCGCAAAATCGTCCGCGCCGCAAAAAACAAAGAGGGGGTAACAGATGAACATAGAAAGCCGCTTCATTGTACTTGGAGTTGTGGTATTGATTGTATTGTCGGGACTCGGCTGGATTCCTGGCACGCTTGATGACCAAATACAGCTGCTTGTTGAAACGCTCATCCCGTGGTCGCCGTTGTTTCTTATTCTCTATTTTGCGGGAACAGCGTTTTTGCAGGGGGTGGCTAATGGAATCGGGAATTTCTTTAAGTCTATTTGGAACGCGGTGATCGGGTTACTATGGATTGTTTCGTTTGCCGCGTTCTTTTTCCCGCTTGCGGTGGTTGACACATTCATGTTCGGTGATTTATCACACTGGATGTGGATCAACCAAAGCGGCGCCATGATCCTGGTGGCGGTAACCGCGTTTGCTTTCTATATGATGGGGGGTGTTACGGCGGCGTTTTGGCGGCGGTACTTCGGGTTTATGGTGTTGTGGGGTATGGCGGTGGTGGTTGTAGGAGTTCTGGAACACTATTTTATGGACAGCCATAAGGTCGTGTTTCGAGTGGCAGAGGCGGGAAAAATCTATTCTGTTCCCACACAGACCGTATATGTGGAGAAAAGCAAGGAGGAAACACTTCTTCACATCTCCACGTTCGGACGTGTGGGGGTAGGCAATAAATTCTATCCGCCGATGGGAGACCCCGCGGATTGGATTCCTGACCCGCATGGCGGTTGGCGTGCACCGCGCGGACAGGTTCGGCTTCTGGTTTATTTTTCCAGAAACGCCCGTCCTATTGGGGTTCCTATAAAGCCAAAACAGGAAGGCGTGCGGAAACTTGCCGGGATTGATACCGGCGAGCAGGTGGGTGGGTACTATTATTCTGGCACGGCTACTATACCTGCCGACGTCTCCGGATGGGTGATGTTGGATTTTGAAGGCATTACCCCGGACAGCGGATTTGTTCGTACCACAATCCGCATCTCACCGGAAAAGTCGCTGCCGGGGAGAGTGATTGGATTAGAGTGGTACGCGTTTCTGTTGGTGTTCGTCCTTGTGTCAGCGCTGTATTGGAGCGTCCCTTCGGCGGCACGGTATTTCTTGTCTGCAACTCGTCAGACGCCGGTCGGTGTAGTTAAGGATACGCCGAAGTTGGGATGGTTGGTATTTATGATGTTGGTGGTATATGTGGCTACTGCGGTGGCTGTAGTACAGGAGACGCCGGCGGTGAAAAGTTTGTTAGAACGCATTCCAAAAAAACTTGAGCCGCTGGTACCAAAACCGGAAAAAAGGCGCAATTACACCTGTAACTTCAACCAAGGAGTTATGGGTGAGTTCAGCGGCATTCTTGCCACAGAATCTCTTCGGGGTCATGGCTGCGAGGAGTTTCGGTTTTTGCAAGGACCTGTTGGAGCCACGCTGGTCTTTGACAGGAATCCATGCGGGACTGAAATGGCGGTGTTCGAGGTGGTGTTCGGAACGCTAGAAGTGGAAAGCGTCGGCAAAAAGTGGCAGGTGTCAGGGAAGAAGGTTGTCTATAACCATCCCATGAAGTTGCGGAAAGTATTGCCGGTAACGGCGATGCAATCCGTAACAAAATTGACCTGTGGATCATAAGTTCTTTTCCCCGGAGCGTGAAATTCTGGAACATACAGAATACGGCGCCCCGGGCTTTTTTTTGCTTAAAATTCGGTTAGAATGTAGGATGAAGCAAGTTTGTTCTCGTGGTGAAACGCCTGCTTGAGCCCTTGTAGCTCAACGGATAGAGTACTAGTCTTCGGAACTAGTGATGGGGGTTCGAATCCCTCCAGGGGCACAGAATTTCAGTTTGGGCGTTCAGGCTATGCGTAGACCGTTGCTAAATAAACACGATTGCAGGTTCTAACATAATGCTATTTTTATTTGTGTGATATAGCTGAATTATGCGTTTTTCAAGAAAAGCTATTGAAAAAACAGTTGCTATTCTGCAATTATTTTATCTTCTTCTTATGGGGCTCGGCGTTTTAGCTATAGCGTTGGGTATTACGGAGTCTTTATCTGGTGAAGCGGTTGGGTTTAAAGAAATATCAAGAATTGTTGCTATAATGATTTTTGCGTTTGTATAGGCTTTGTTGAATAATTCCTGTCCACAAGCGCACGTACGCCTTTGTGTTCAGAATCTAGGCAACAACGTACGAATCTGGCTGCCAAGAGCGGTCATCATATTCAGAGCCTTACAACGTAACAGAAGTTGAACGCGTTGATTTGCTTTTTCCCTCCCATGTTCTGCTTTTTTGCTTGTTTTAATGGTTTTTTCATATACCATCAGTATACCAACAAAGCAGAATTAAGGAGAGAATTGGTTATTTATTCAACAATGCCAGCTTCATTTATAAAAGTCGTTCTTGACACAAATGTACTCATTTCCGCACTGCTTTTTCATGGCAGCATGTAACGCCACATATATTGTTTCCGGGGACAGACATATCCTCAAACTCAAAAAATTCCAAACTATCCCCATTCTCACGCCGACACGGTTCCTCAAGAAAGTACGATAATTTGGAAAAGAAAAAAGCCGACAAAAACCCGCCTTTAGAAATTCCTAAATAATCATACGATCGTAGGATATTTTAGGAATTTCGTATGAGTATGAAATTCACCCTCAAAAGTCAATATGCGCCCACCGGAGACCAGCCGCGCGCGATTGCGGAAATTTCGGCGCGGGTGCAAGACGGCGCGGCGGCGCAGACGCTTGTTGGCGTAACCGGTAGCGGCAAGACATTCACCATGGCACATGTTATTCAAAACGTGCAAAAACCCGCACTTGTTATCTCGCACAACAAAACGCTTGCCGCGCAGCTGTATCAGGAATTCAAAGAGTTTTTCCCTGAAAACGCCGTGCACTATTTTGTTTCGTATTATGACTACTATCAACCGGAGGCGTACCTTCCGCAAACGGACACGTACATTGAAAAAGACGCGGCCATTAATGATTTTATTGACCGCCTGCGGCACGCCGCAACCCAGGCAATACTCACGCGTTCCGACACGATTATCGTCGCTTCCGTATCCTGTATTTATGGTATCGGCGACCCAGCCGAATACGGGGCAATGGCGCTTACGGTGCGCAAAGGACAGATGGTGAAGCAAAACGAATTTTTACGCGCGCTCGCAACGTTGCAATACGAACGAGACGACACGAAACAGAAAGCAGGTACATTCAGCGCGAAAGGCGACGTTATTGAAGTAACTTCTCCTACCGGAATGGAAACTATGCGCGTAGAATTTTTTGGAAATGAAATTGAAAGAATTAATACGGGCATCCAAGAAGAAGTAACACTTTTCCCCGCAAAACACTTCGTAACGCCAAGCGATAAGTTGCAGCTCGCGTTGGCGAATATTGAGCGTGAGCTCAACGAACATTTGGGAACCCTTGAAAAGCGCGGGAAAACTCTGGAAGCCGAGCGCCTCCGCCAACGCACGCGGTTTGATATGGAAATGCTCAAAAATACGGGGTATTGCTCCGGCATTGAAAACTATTCGCGCCATATTGCATTCCGCGCGCTCAGCACGCCGCCTTCCACACTTTTGAATTATTTTCCCGGCGATTTTATTGTTTTTATTGATGAATCACACATGACGGTTCCTCAAATCCGCGGCATGTACCACGGCGACCGCGCGCGCAAGGAAATCTTGATTGAACACGGATTCCGCCTTCCCTCCGCACTAGATAACCGCCCCCTTACCTTTGAAGAATTTGAAGAACGCGTGCCGCAAACCGTCTATGTTTCGGCAACCCCCAACGCGTATGAGTTGGCGCAGGGACCATCATCGGAGCAGCTGATACGGCCGACCGGCCTTCTGGACCCGGACATTGAAGTCCGCCCCACGAAAAATCAGATCCGCGACACGGCAGAAGAAATACGAAAGCGCGCCGCTTTGGGCGAGCGCGCACTTGTTACCACCATTACTAAACGGCTCGCGGAAGACATAGCTGATTATCTCAATGAACAGGGTCTTCGGACGGAATATATCCATGCGGATGTAAAAACACTGCAACGCACGGAGCTTCTGCAAAAATTGCGCAAAGGCGAATTTGACGCGCTCGTAGGCATTAACCTGCTGCGCGAAGGGTTGGATATTCCCGAGGTATCGCTGGTTGCCATCCTGGACGCCGATAAAGAAGGATTTTTGCGCAATACCATAACGCTTATTCAAACCATGGGACGGGCGGCCCGCCATCCCAAGGGCCATGTAATACTTTATGCGGACAGCGTAACGGCCTCCATGCGCGAAGCCATGGCAACAACGGATCGGCGGCGGCGCGTTCAGGAAGAATACAATAAAAAACACAACATCACGCCGCAGGCGATTACCAAAGAAATCCGTGCATGGTTCACGGAAGAAGAAAAAGAAGAAGACCTGCTTGATAAGAAAATAAAAACAACCCAAGATAAGCGCTCCGTTATAGAGCTTAAAAAAGAACTGGAGACAGAAATGCGGGAAGCGGCCGCCGCGCTTGATTTTGAACGAGCGGCAAAGCTGCGGGATGCTTTGCGAAGTGAAGCACTTGGCGCCCGGGACGCCAAGTGCTAATCTTGCATTATAAACCATGACATGGTAATTTTCTGATATGCCAAATCTCAAATCAGCAAAAAAAGCCCTGCGCCAATCGGAACGGCGGCGCGTGCAAAATATCAAAAAAAAGAAGGTTTTTAAAGATACGGTAAAAAACATCCGCATGCTAGCCGCCGCGGGCAAGCAAAGCGAGGCGCTCTTGCTGCTCCCCAAAGCATATCAAGCGCTTGATAAAGCCGCGAAAACCAACGTGATAAAAAAAACCGCGGCATCTCGCGTAAAGTCGCGGCTGACAAAATTAGTAGTAAGTACAAAGTAGTAAGTACACAGCGCTACGCGTCTCTTGTTTTTTACTTACTACTTTGTACTTACAACTTACTACTATAATGAAAGCACTATTTTCTCCAAGCCGAGAATTATATCCCCTCGGCTTTGTTTTACTTCAAAATCAAGGGTAGAAAGCTGTGCATGAATGGCAGCAAGTTCGCGTTCGGAAAAATTCCGGGCCTGCGCCGCTGCTTTCTTCGCCGCAAACGGATGCATGCGGCTTATGCGGGCAAGATCATCTGCCGGCGCGCCGCTCCGCGACAAAGAACCCGTCCATATCAGCGCGCGTACATGCGAAACCAACGCCCAAAACATGCGCTGCGGCTCAATGCCTTGCCGTATAAGCGCATGGAGAAGCTTCCACGCTTCTGTGCGCTTGCGCTGCCCGCATGCGTCGGTAAAAGAAAATACTATCTGCTCGCCTGCCGGGAGCGCTGTTGCGGGAACACCGTTGTGTACCGCTCCCAGCGCGCACATCTCCAGAAGCTGCACAAGGCGCCACGAATTCCCATCCGCTGCGGCAAGAACATCCCACTTTTCTTTGGTGGTGAGCATAATGCCGCGTCCCTTGAGTTCTTCATCTAGAAATTCGGTGAGCTTGCGCCCGGACATGCGAGAAAATTCCTGCACTTTTGCCGCGTGCGCCGCAATGGAAAACAAGATATCTCCCGATTTTTTTTGTGTAGCACCCTCCCACACCACAAATACATCCGGGGATGCCGCCCATAAGCCAAGTTTTGATTCAATAAATTGAGTCACATCCTGTCCCGCTCCGCATGGCTCTTCTAAAACCACCAGCCGCTTATCACGGAATAATGAAGCGCTCTCCGTTATTACTTCCACGTCCGCGCGGGAACATTCCGGAAGGATAAGACGATACGCACTCTCACCACCGCCGGCAACCGCATTAAAACGACGGACAATTTCCCGGACCTTTTTGCG
Organism: uncultured Candidatus Saccharibacteria bacterium; assembly: GCA_964479945.1. GTDB lineage: Bacteria > Patescibacteriota > Minisyncoccia > Ryanbacterales > 2-02-FULL-48-12 > CAYZNS01. The sequence continues at coordinate 21,085 of CAYZNS010000011.1, read as the reverse complement.
GCTTCTATATGTGTCTTTACCATGGAACAGATAGATCATATATACGCTTCACTAAGAACTTTCTTCACATACGCCACAATTTCATCGGGCGTGTATTTCGCTTTTATTAAAAACCACTTAGCGCCCAGCGCCTTTGCGCGGTCCACTTCTTCTTTCTGGCCGAGGTTGCTCAAAACAATCACAGGAATGCCGGAAAGCGTTTTATCTTTCTGCATTTCCTCAAGAACTTCGTATCCGTCCATGTCAGGCAGAATAATATCAAGAAGCACTATGTGCGGCGCGCATTCCCGAATCGCCTTAAGCCCCGCTTTGCCATTTTCCGCTTCCACAACAAGAAATCCTTCCCTGGAAAGCCGCTGCGTGAGAAGACTGCGCAAATACGCATCATCTTCAACTATAACGAAGTGCATGCTTTGGTTTTCTACCATACGCGCTACGGAAAGTGGTCCATTTTTTTCTGCTTGCTCCATATATGTTATGCCGCCTCCAGAAACTCTGAAGGCAGATTCTGATTACGAATAAAATCCTCCTTTACCGGCAGCGTGAAATAGAACACAGTCCCCTTGCCTCCTGCTGACAAAAACCACACTCTTCCCCCGTGCCGGCGAATGATATTGCGCACAATATAAAGCCCCAAGCCCGAACCCTCCGTCTGCCGCCGCACCGCGTTGGACGCACGGTAAAACCGCGAAAATATCTTTGGCTGTTCACCCGCAGGGATGCCAATGCCAGTATCCGCTACGCGCACTTCCAGCATATCATCTTTTAACGCGATTACAACGGTCGCTTCGCCGTCTTTCATATTGTAGCGTATGGCGTTATCTACTATATTCGTCGTCGCAGTATAAATACGCTCTTCATCAGCAATGATTTCCAGGTCTTCCGGCACATCCGTATTTTGAAACGCGATAGAAACACCTTGCGCTTCTGCGGACAGCCGGATATCAGCAACCACTTTTTTAATAACGTCAACAATCCGCACTTTTTTAAAATGAAAACCGAATCGCCCTTCCTCAACGCGCGATATGTCAAGAAAGTCATTCACCAGACGAATCATGCGTTCGGTCGTCTGATACCCATGCTGCAAAAACTCGCGCTGTTTTTCCGTAAGATCGCTCCCTATATCGCCGTCGAGCAGCAACCGCAGCGTCCACTTCATGCCGGAAAGAGGAGTGCGCAGCTGATGCGCGGCAACCGTAACAAACTGGGATTTAATTTCAGACAGCGCGGTATCCCGCTGCTGCGTTTCTAAAAAAGCACCGACGGTTGCATAAAAAAAATTCTCAAGACGCCCTATCTCATCTTTCCGCATGGTCGGCGCCTTAATGGTATAATCCCCCGCCTTGAGACGCCGCAGTGCGTCTATTAACACAGCAATAGGCCGCGCAATACTTTGAGAAAGTATAAAAGAAAGAGAAAGAGCAAACAGAAGAATAAAAAAAAATAAAACTAAAAGCGGCGTTGGTTTCAATACCGCCGGCGGCATAACGTATAAAGAAACGCCGACCGGCACGAATGTTAATATAAGCGAGGAGAGAAAAAGCCGCCCAAACAGCGAGTGCACGAAAGATATGGGCTGCTCGCTCGCCTTCGTACTGTCTTTTTTCGTTTTTTGAGGGGAAGCCATATTTCTAGTATACATCCTGAAACCTGTAACCTGAAGCCTGAATCATGGAATATAAATATTGGTTTTAAGTTTCAGGTTACAGGCTCCAGGTTTCAGGTTACAGGTTTCAAGCCATATCCTGCCAATTTTTTCCCGTCTTCATATCAACCCTCAACAGCACGGCAAGCTTGCTCACATTCTCCATGGTATCCCGTATGCGCGCCGGGATAGTAGAAAGTTTGTTCTCCCGTACTTCAAACAGCAACTCATCGTGCACTTGCAGAAGAAGCCGCACGTCATCTCTCCGCATATCCTGCGCCAGTTCTTCCTGTACGCGGATCATGGCCATCTTAATAATATCCGCTCCCGACCCTTGTATGGGCGCATTTATCGCCATACGCTCGGCTTCCCGCCGCGCCTGCCAGCCCATATGTGCCATGTTGGGAAAATAACGCCGTCTCCCGAACAATGTCTCTACATACCCATTCTCTTCCGCCTGCCGTTTTAAACCCTCCAAGTACATTTTAACCCGCGGAAATTCCGCAAAATAGGCGCGGATAAAACTGTCCGCTTCGCGGCGGGTTATGCCGAGCGACTCGGACAAGCTTACCGCGCCCATACCATACAAAATACCGAAATTTATTGTTTTAGCGGCCCGGCGCTGGCTTGCCGTTACTTCCTCCGGCGGCACATTATTCACGGCTGCCGCCGTAAGCGCATGAATATCTTTTCCCGCGCGGAATGCTTTTATCATCAATTCATCACCCGAGAGCGAAGCGGCAAGCCGCAGTTCAATTTGAGAATAATCGCAGGAAACCAGCGTATAGCCGGGCTCCGCCACAAACGCGCGGCGAATTTCCTGCCCCAGCGGCGTGCGCACAGGGATATTTTGCATGTTCGGGTTTTGGGAAGAAAGGCGGCCCGTGGCAGTGCCAGTTTGCATAAATGTAGTGTGAATGCGCCCCGTTGCCGCATCCGTAAGCTGCGGCAGCACGTCCACGTACGTAGATTTAAGTTTTGATTCTTCGCGCCACTGTATCAGCTCATCTACAATGGGGTGCGCACCGCGCAGTTTGAGGAGTTCGGAGACGCGCGTGGATGCAGCTCCCCCTCCCGTTTTGCGCACCATGTCATGCGCAATGCCAAGCTTTTCGAACAGCACTTCCGCCAACTGTTTCGGCGAATTTATATTAAACGGCGTACCGGCAAGCTTGTGGATTCTCTCTTCACGCTCGGCAAGCGTGCGTTCAAGTTTCTTGGATGCCCGCTCTAATACTTTTGCATCCAACATAATGCCGCGGTACTCCATCCCAGCAAGAATAGGCAACAGTGGCATTTCAATTTCCGCAAATATTTTTTCCGATTTGCGCTGTTTGAGTTCCCGCCGGAGCGCCGCGGCAAGCTGCGGCATGCATCCTACAGACTTTCCCCCTGCTATCTCCGCAAATTCCGGCTCGCGCAGAGTGGGGTCACATACCCAGGAAGCTATACCTATGTCAAAATCCATGCGCGCGTTTACAATATCCCAGCGCCACAGGTTTTTGAGAACCTCCTTTCCATCGAATGATATATGCCGTATTTGTTCATTGAATAATCGCGTCCATTCGTTCTTAAGACGAAGAAAATATTTTTTTTCCGCGCGCCATACAATGCCGTCAACTGCAACAAGAATACTCTCTCCCCCATCCTCCGGCGCCGGCATCCAGGAAACAATGCCGCTGGTATGCGCCTGCGTAAAAAATTCCGGCGCTAGTGCCTTCCCCTCCCGCTTCTCCCCGCCCTCATCGGCCCCAAACATACTCTTCTGCAAAACAGGCGCCTCTTTTTTGGAAAGCGCTACTGGCAAGCGGGAACGCAGGCTTACAAACCCCTGCTTCTCCAAAAACTTCTGCGCGCTCGGCGTATCCCGCACGCCCTCCCATGCAGTGTCCGCAAATGAAAACGCTATCGGCGCGTCCATACGTATGCGCGCCAAGTCACGCGAGAAAAACGCAACGTCTTTGTGCTGTCTAAGCGTTGCCGGCAGTTTTCCTTTCAGCAAAGTTTTGTCAAAATCCTCCGTTGCAAGCGCCTCATACAGCTTCTCCAACTGTCCGAACGCCTGTATAAGAGCAGTGGCCGTTTTCTCGCCCACGCCCGGCACTCCCTTAATATTGTCCGACGGGTCGCCTTTTAAGCCCTTGAAGTCGGGTAGCTGCCACGGCGAAAACCCGAAGCGTTTTTGCACCGCGTCTTCATCGTACAGCACCGTGTCCGCAATACCCTTTCGCATGGTAAACACCGCCACGCGCTCATCATCCACAAGCTGCAGCATATCCATATCGCCCGATGCTATGAGTATGTTCAAGGCGCTATCCGCCTTACGCGCTTGCGCAACAAGCGTGCCGATAATATCATCGGCTTCGTACCCCGGATGGTCATAGGTGCGGATACCGAATGCACGGAAGAGTTCGCGCACCGTCTCAAACTGGGCGATAAGATCGGGAGGAGCTTCAGCCCGCTGTGCCTTATACTCTTTGTACACTTCATGCCGAAATGTCGGCTCGGGCCGGTCAAGCGCGGCGGCGATGTAATCGGGGCTGAACTCTTTTATAATTTTCAGCAGTATGTTCGCCACGCCGTATACCGCGCCCACCGGCGATCCGGTTGGCGACGTAAGCGGCGGCAAAGCGTGGAACGCGCGGTGAATAAGGCCGTGGGTGTCCAATAAGACGAGAGTTTTTGTTTTGTTTTTTTCTTTTTTATCTGTTTGCATAGGGTAACCCAAGTTCAAAGTTAAAAATGCAAAGTGCAAAATTACAATGTAAAATTCAAAATTTTAAACTTTTAACTGTAACTTTTCACTTTGAACTTTGCACTTTGAATTATAATATGCCGCTCGTTTTCGCTTAAAAATTCAAACTTTACTTGTATATACCCTTTCGGCAGCGCCCGCCGCACCCTATCCGCCCACTCCACCAGCACAATTGTTTCTCTATCTTGTAGTATATACCGCCAGCCCAACGGTTGTAACTCTTTTACGCCCTTCAATCTATAGGCATCAATATGCACAAATCTCCGGAAGGTAACCTTCCGAAGATTAAAAATGCGCATGATGACAAACGTGGGGCTTAACACTTTTTCGCGGATGCCGAGCCCGCGCGCAAATCCCTGCGCGAATGTTGTCTTGCCGCCGCCCAGATCCCCTTCCAGCGCCACCACCAAAGCGCCGTTTCTTACGAGGCTGAACCTCATAAGTTCTTTGGCGAAAAGACGCGCGACATTCTGCGTTTCCTTCGGGGAATTGGTTGTAAGTTTTATATGCTTCATAAACCAAAGGCCTCAGCAAATGCTAAGGCCTTATGTTGTTTAGCGTACCACGCGGTTTATTTATGCTTGCCGTAGTAAAACCGCCCGGCAATGTATATACCAATAGCCATAAGCGTTGCGGTTATATACACAATCAACAAAACAGTTGTGATGCTTTCACTGTTCATGTATTCAAGTTTTAATTACCAAATAAAAACCGACAAACAACAACACTATGACGATAATATATAAAATGGTATTGGTGTCCATAGGAATATTTTAAGTTGTAAACTTAATTCCAACAACGAATAACAATAATGTAACGGCTGCGCCAACAACGAATGACGCGACAGAAACCTCTCCTGAAAAACCAGGCACAAAGAAACCTACTACCGTGGCGGCAAACATAATTTTACCGAGATCAAGCGCAAGTTTTGACAATTCACGAATTTTCTGCTCCGGCATGATGTTTATAATAACACGATATTACCGTAAAACGCAACAAAAAACGGCAGAGGATTCTCGTAAGAATTTCTCTCTGCCGTTGAAAAGAAGAAAGGAGGGTTATTCGGAAGAGGTAATGGACCCGCCCCACGGGGGGCGAATATCATTAATGTGAGGAAACGGCCGCTGGACCGTGAGGTCCAGCTGACGGGTTTCAAACGACTGATGCCCGCCGCCGAAGAAGCGCCCGCCGTAGCCACCGCCACGGCCATGTTGCGGAATTGGCCGCGCGTATCCCTGATTACTCAAAGATACGCGCGGCTCGTACGTCCGGTACGGCATCTCAATATACTGCGCAGATGCAGTAGAAAGAAATGCCACAAAAAAGAAAAAAGTAACCACCATCCATTGCCATTTCATAAAAACCTCCTAAGATTTTCCGTAAACCACGCGCTCGAGATACTTTATAGCATTCTCTAGCGCGGCAACCTCCTGCACGCGGGCGCCAGTATCAAGCACTTTATCCAACAACGTTCGGAGATTGCCGCTCCTGCCATCAAGCGCCGTGCGCAACTCATTCCGCGAGTATGCAGCGTTGTGTGGATTAGCCACCTCTTCCGCAACCCGCCGCAATGCACGCTCTTCGGCACGATTGGCGCCGTACTTATTCAAGTCGCTGTGCAACCGATTCAACTCGGATACGTCTGGCAGGCGCGAAGCTGAAGCCATCTCTGGGGGTTCGTAGCGGCGGCGCTCGCGCGGCCGCGGAGATGGTGGGGTTGGTTCTGTGCGAGGCGCGCGAGGTGCAGGTGTATAAGCCGGCGATTCCCGTGGTGGTACGGGTGGCGGAAACGCGTTGGGATCACTCAAGCTTCGCATTCCATGGTGATCCCGCGCGGTGTATGTCTCACCACCGAAATTACCCCACGGAGAACTCACGCTCCCCTTCCAACTCCCGCCACCTGCGGTAGGAGATTTTAGATACGTATTCGCGTGAATACGCGCCATCTCCACATCCCGCTGGTGTTGGAGCGCCTCCCGATTCGTGATTTCCTTCTCGCGTGTATTTGCGCGAGAAGCACTGGATCCGACAATCCCTAAACCAAGAAGACTACCGCCGATTATTGCGGGTGTCACCCATCTGTCGCCGCCATACACTAACGGCGGCTTCAGTACAAAAACAAAAAACAGGACACCAACAACCAAAACGACATGCCTTTTTGTGGCCATCTGCCACCTCCTTTCTATTAATATCAAAGAATTAAGATTCTTGACATATTATATATTATAGTGTAAAATTTGTCAATACTTCCCTTGAGGGCGGCTGGCGTGCTAGGAATGGGCTATCTCGTAGAGCGTAGAACGTGCAACGTAGAACGTTAAAAGAATTTTTTTCTTGCGTTCTACGCTCTAAGTTTCACGTTCTACGTTTTACGTTACACAACATATGCAAATGCGGGACATGCAGCATATTTTAAAGATTTTAACCCTGGCCGAGAACGCGGGGCGCATTGGTATTGTGTTGGGACCGGATGCCCAGGATACAGATTTGCTTGCCGCGCACGCATTAAAAGAACGGCTCGGTGAGAAAGCCGAGATATTAAACGCGCCTGGTTCTTTACAGGATCGCTGGAGCCACATGTTCAAAAAAGAACATCCTCGCAAGGAGACGGCTTTGGCGTTGGATATAGAAAAGCATCCCGTTGATGAATTGCGCTATGAAAAAGACGGCGGGAAGCTGCGTATATTTCTCTCTTCCAACGCCCCGCTTACGAAAGACGCGTTCATAATGGAAGAGCGCTTTCCTCCAAGCGACATGATCATAGCGCTCGGTTTCTCGCGCGAAGAGGACCTCTCCCGCCTTCTGCAGGCAGAAGCGCCCGTAAAAAATACGGATGCGGTTATCAACCTTTCTTCTTCCAATTCTGCCCCTCCAGAAAAAGCGCTTACCGAAAAAATCCCCGCGCCGCAATGGAGCGTGGATACCATGAAGCTTTGGGGACGGGCGCTTTTGCGCTCTTATAAAGAAGACGGGGACGGCGTTTTTTGGGCATTTCTCCCGAAAGAAGATTTCAATAAAACAAACCAAAAGGACGATATACTGCCCGCGCTTGTTTCCGGCATGCGCAATACCATGGACCTGCCGCCGCTCGTGATAGTACTTTGGCAAAACCATCAAGAATCGGACGGAAAAGTCCATATATTTTTCTCGAGCACCGATAAAGCAACGCTAGATCGCCTTGCGCAAGCGGCTGGCACTTCGCTAACGGATGGCACCCTTATAGTGCGGCAATTTGCAAACTTCAGCGAAGCGGAAGCGGAGGCAAGGAAATTACTGAAACAAATATAAAACGGAGTAGCGTTACTCTTTTTTAAATTCTTCTATACTCAATAAATTTTGAATTATGGAAAACATATTTTTCCCATGATTCTTGATTCATAATTCATGCTTCATGATGAAAGTCCGTGCGCATTCTATGTAAAACAAGTTCTCATGTCTCACACGCTATGATATGCTTACTCTATGGCACGTTTTGACGAACAAAAAGTGGATGATCAGCTGCGCGCGCTTCATATACAGGAAGAAGAACAGCTCGCCCAGATACTCTCAAAAAAATACAATCTGCCTTATATAAACATGGACACTATTACGGTAGATGCTTCCGCTGTCCTTTTGGTACCGGAAGCAGCCGCGCACGATGCCGAAATTACCGTGTTCCAAAAAGTCGGCAAAAAAATTAAAGTCGCCATCCGCAACCCAAACTCCCTGTCGGCGCAGAGTATTCTTGAAAACCTTAAGATGCAGCATTATGAGCCGCAAGTTTATATGGTGTCGCGCCATAGCCTGGAGAAAGCATGGGGACGCTACAAGGAAGCGAAAAAATCGCAGCCGTTGCCAAAAGGCATAGTATCGCTGGAAGAAAATACAATAGCCGCACAGGCTGAAATTTACACCATAAACCAATTACGCGAGCATCTGGAACCGCTGGTAGCAAGCTTGGAAGAACGACAGACATCCCTCACACTTGAAGTACTCCTGAAAGGCGCGCTTACCCTTGAGGCATCCGACATTCACATTGAGGCCGAAGAGAAGAAAACACGGCTGCGGCTACGGCTGGACGGCGTATTGCATGACGTGCTGTTTTTCTCGGAACGCGTGTACAACTTGTTCCTTTCGCGCGTAAAACTGCTTTCCGGCATCAAGCTCAACATCAAAGAAAGCGCGCAGGATGGGCGGTTTACCATCCGAACGAAAAAAGAAGGGGATATTGAAGTGCGCGCCTCCACCCTGCCAGGGCCGTACGGCGAATCCATCGTACTGCGCATCCTCTCGCCGAAACTCATCGCGCTTTCTTTAGAAGAACTCGGCATGCAAAAACCAGTGCTTGATCTTATGCTGGCGGAACTCAAAAAACCGAACGGCATGATTCTCACTACCGGCCCCACGGGCGCGGGCAAAACAACCACTCTCTACGCATTTGTAAAACACATTAATTCTCCGGATATTAATATCATCTCAATTGAGGACCCGGTTGAATATCACGTAGAAGGCATTAACCAGACGCAAGTGGATGAAAGCAAAGGATACACGTTTGCCAATGGTCTCCGATCCATCGTACGTCAGGACCCAGATGTAATTCTTGTAGGTGAAATCCGCGATTTGGAGACAGCGGAGATTGCCATGCACGCCGCACTCACCGGACACCTTGTGTTCTCCACACTGCACACCAATAACGCACCGGGAACTATTCCGCGCCTTATAGATCTTAAAGTGCAGCCGAATATCATAGCGCCCGCCATTAACGTTACAATGGCACAACGGCTTGTGCGGCTCCTCTGTCTCACATGCCGCCAAGCACATGAGCCGACAACCGAAGAAATTCAGTACATGGAACAGGTCTTCGCGGATTTGCCGGCGCCCTATACGAAACCAAAAAAATTTTCCGAAGTGCGCATGTGGCGCGCGCCAGGGTGTATTGAATGCGGGGGAATCGGGTATAAAGGGCGTATCAGTATTTTTGAAGTGTTTATAATTAACGACGAAATTGAACGCATGATTTTGCAGACGCCATCAGAGGTAGAAGTGCGGAATGCGGCAAAGCGGCAAGGTATGCTTACCATGCAGCAAGACGGCGTGCTAAAAACGTTGGCAGGCATTACCACGCTGGAAGAAGTGATGCGTGTTACCGGAGAAAAGAAAGAGTATTAGATAGGACTTTCGCGTTTGGCGCATTTCTGCGTTGCGGAGCCTCTACGGCTCGTCGGCGTATGTTCAATACGCCTGCCTCACCGCTTTCTCCGCGCCTTGAACTGCACTCAAACGCGAAAGTCCTATTAGAATTAGATTCCTTTACGTAGCCTCCAGGTAATTGTCCTGGCATAGGTGCCAAGGACTTAGAACTTTTCTCGGGAATGGCCTCGTAAGTTTCCCTGACGCAAGGTCGGGGGAAAACCAAACCATCCACGGAGGAAAAGCCCAGATAAGGAGTGTATGGCCTTAATTGCCTGGAGGCTACGGCCAAGAATACGCAGCAGGGAAACTCTGCGTAGGGTAGCAAATCGCTTATCACTTGTCAACCCCTGCTTTTTTCGCTTTTTTATGGTTTTTTGGAAAGTAACCTGTATACAGTATTGAATTATGAAGCAAGAATTATGAATCATGGGCTCAAAATTTTCTTTCCATAATTCTTAATTCATGATTCTTACTTCATTTTTTGCTATACTACCTGTATGTCCACCAAAAACGAAGAAATTTCTGTCGTAAGTCGCAAAGAAGCCGGGGATGACAAAACCCTTGACGCTTCGTTGCGGCCGCGCACATGGGATGAATACATCGGCCAGGAGACAATAAAGAAAAACTTATCTATTTCTCTCGAAGCCGCGCGGCGCCGGAATGAACCATTGGAGCACATGCTCTTTTACGGGCCTGCCGGGCTTGGCAAAACAACCCTGGCGCACATCATCGCGCGGGAGATGAACAGCGCCATCCGCGTAACATCCGGCCCGGCAATTGAACGGGTAGGCGATTTGGCATCCATTCTGACCAATTTAGCCCCCGGCGATATTTTGTTTATTGACGAGATACACCGCCTCAATAAACTTGTAGAGGAAGTGCTGTATCCGGCAATGGAATCGCGCACGCTTGATATTATAATCGGCAAAGGGCCGTCTGCGCGCATATTGCAGCTTGATCTTCCACCTTTTACCCTTCTGGCCGCTACCACGCGCATTGCTCTGCTTTCATCCCCGCTCAGGTCGCGGTTTTCCGGTGGAACATACCGCCTTACGTTCTATACAAAAGACGATATAGAGCGCATTATAAGCCGCTCCGCTTCCTTGTTGAGTGTTGCCATAGATACTGACGCGATCAGTGAGATGTCGCAACGAAGCCGGTCAACGCCGCGCATTGCAAACCGGCTCTTAAAACGCTGCCGTGATTTTGCGCAGGTGCGCGGCAACGGCACTATAACCCTTGCAGGTTCCCGCGAGGCACTGGAACTTATGGAAATAGACCATCAGGGGCTTGAACTAAGCGACCGGCGCCTATTGGAGGCCATAATTAGAAAATACAACGGCGGACCGGTCGGCATACAAACGCTTGCCGCTTCTACGTCGGAAGAGTTGGAGACTATAGAGGAAGTGCATGAGCCGTATCTTCTGCAAATAGGCTTTATTGACCGCACGCCGCGGGGAAGAGTGGCAACAAAACTGGCGTATGAGCATCTGGGGCTTGAACTGCCGCCAGCAATGCAGGAAACATTATTATAAAATTATTCTAATTAACCTAATTGACCTAATTATTCTAAAGAAATCCCAATGACCAAATGACTAATTCCCAAAGCGAACTTTTAGGTATTGGACATTGGGGTTTTGGCATTCCTTAGGTCAATTAGAATAATTAGAGCAATTAGGATAATTTAACTTATGTTTCCCATCGCCCTCATCCTCTATCTTCTATTTATCCTCTGCTACATCGCCTTTGCCGCAGCGCTCATTTATCATGTCCGTAAATATACCACACCGGAAGATCCGTCGCATACCATGGTGACTCCGTTTATCGCGCTTTCTTTCGTTCTTATAAGCATATCCGCTTATCTTTTTTCCCGCATACCCTGGGAAAAACTTGTATCCTGAAACCTGTAACCTGAATCGTGGAATATAAATAGTGGTTTTAAGTTTCAGGCTTCAGGTTACAAGTTTCAGGTTTCAGGAAAATATATGCCTATCAAACAACTTCAACTTCGTGAGGGCGAAAAAAAACTTCTTGTCCTCCACCGCCATTGGTTTGTTTTAGCGCGGGAATTTGCTGCTATTGTTTTTATGCTTGCGATCGGTGTTGTTGCTTTTTCCTTGCGCGATTCTTTATACGTATTTGTTGACGCTTCCATTGCGGGTCCGATTGCCGCGTTCTTACTTTCCTTATACACACTCCTCGTCTTAGCTCTTGCGTTCGCTATGTGGATTAACTACCGCCTGGACGTCTGGATAATAACCTCACGGCGCATTATTGACGTAGAACAGCGTGGGCTGTTTAATCGGGAGGTATCCGAATTTCTTATCAGCCGCGTGCAGGACATTACGGCGGAAACGCCGAATATTATAACCACCTTGCTAAATTTTGGGAATCTCACTATTCAGACGGCCGGGCACCAAAATTTCACCATACGCGAAGTTCCGAAGTTAGAGGAAGCAAAGCGAATTATTTTGGAGTATAGTCATAAAGCACGTGGAAAGGAACTAGGAATTAGCTTGTAGCTTGTAGTCAATAAACGGTCATTTTGATCACAGCGAAAGATCTCTTATGACAACGAGGCTATAAAAACCCCTACAAGCTATTTCCTAGCTCCTAATTCCTAATTTTATGTCAGGTCACAGTAAATGGTCTCAAATTAAACACAAGAAGGGTACAGCAGACGCGAAGCGGAGCAAGGTTTTTTCGCAGCTTTCGCGCGGTATTACGCTTGCCGCGCGCGAGAAGGGGGGCGATCCGGCGCTTAATCCAACGCTTCGCACCGCAATAGAAAACGCGCAAAGCGCCAATATGCCGAAAGACACCATAGAGCGCGCCATTACAAAGGCCTCCGCAAACGAGGAGCAGTTGTCGCGCGTGTTGTACGAGGCATATGGGCCGGGAGGGGTTGCAATGCTTATAGAAGGAATTACCGACAACAACAATCGCACGTTTGCAGAAATACGAAAGATACTCGAAACACACGACGCCAAAATGGCGCCGGGAGGCGCGGCCTGGGCATTTGTAAAAGAAGGAGAGGGATGGAAAGCGGTAACAACAGTGCCGGTTGATGATGCGACACGCCGGAAACTTGAAGAACTTGTGGGGATACTTTTAGAGCATGATGATGTGCAAGAGGTTTATACAAACCTGAAACCTGGATCCTGAAGCCTGAAACTTAAAACCAATATTTATATTCCACGATTCAGGTTTCGTGTTTTAGGTTACAGGTTTCAGGTTACAGGTTTCAGGTTTTTTATGATTCATGATTCACAAACTATCCTTGGTATTGACCCCGGGTACGGCCGCGTAGGATACGGCATTATACACAAAAACGGCAGCGCCCTGTCTTACGGCGCTGCCGGATGCATTGAAACGCCAAAAACGGATTCTTCGGGGCAGCGCCTCAACGCCATCTACAAAAAAGTACATACTGTCATACAGCAAGAAAACCCCGCCTTGATAGCTATAGAGCAGCTTTTTTTCGCAAAAAACACAAAAACGGCATTACGCGTCGCTGAAACCCGCGGCATACTTTTATTGCTTGGAGAAAAGCATAGGATACCCGTGTATGAATATACTCCCTTGCAGGTCAAGGTGGCTGTGTGCAGCTATGGGCAGGCAGACAAGGCGCAGGTACAGGATATGGTGGCGCGCATATTGCGTCTGGCACAACCACCGCAACCGGATGATGCGGCAGACGCATTGGCTATTGCCATAACAGCCGCAGGCAATCTACAAATTCATACATCGGGCGCTTGACATACGTTTTCCATACTGCTATCTATTATGAATAGTCCGGAAAGGTCGTATTACGGGCATAATAGTAAATGATTATGAACGAATTCGAATTCATCAAGAATGAGGAGGATGAAGACAAAGAAGAGGAAATGGAAGACGAGGAAGAGGACAAAGAAGACGAGTAGGAGCAATTTTTGCGTTATAGCTAAAAACCCTCCGATCCGGATCGGAGGGTTTTTAGCTTTTCTGCAATACAGCGCGCACTATTTTTTTCTTCCCCACGCGCAGTATGCCGGGTTTTTGGATGCGATATGCCGGATCTTTCACCACCACACCGTTACATTCTATCGCTCCCTGCTGCAGCAAGCGGCGTCCTTCCGATTTAGATGGCACAAGTTTGACACGCGCCAGAAATGAAAGAAGTTCTTCGCCTGTTTTCGCTGATATCTCTTGCAAAGAATCCGGCGCCTCTTTTTTACTAAACACCTGTATCCAACGATCCTGCGCTTTCGTTGCCGCGTCCGCCGTGTGATACATGGCGGTTATCTCGCGCGCAAGTTCAAGTTTTATGTTCTTTGGGTTTTCCCCTTTTTCTAAGCGCGTCCTTTTGGCGTCTATCTCACGCAAGGGCAGCCGCGTGCAATCAGTAAATACCTGCATCATACTTTCGTCCGGCAAGGCCATCACTTTATCAAACATGCTTTCTGGAAGTTCATTGAGGCCTATGCCGGTACCAAAACTTTTACTCATAAGCTTCGCGCCTGTTGTTGGATGTACCAGAAGCGTGGTGGTACAAACAAATTTCTCACGGTTCAGGTAGCGCCTGCTGAGCGTGCGCCCAGCCAACATGTTAAACATTTGATCGGTCCCGCCGATCTCCAAATCAACCTCAAGAGCAACCGAGTCATATCCTTGCAATAATGGGTAAAAAAACTCATGCACGTAGAGAGGCTTATGCTCCCGCACGCGTTTTTCAAACATGTCTCGCTCCAACATTTGTTGAACGGTAAAGTTTGACGCAAGCTCTACGAGTTTTTTAAAATCCAACTCGGAAAGCCAATTGCTGTTACACACAAACTCAATCGGGTTTTCCTTATCTTCAAAATTAAGAATCTTGCCGATTTGTTCCTTAAATGTTCGGAGGTTGGCCAAAACCTCTTCTCGAGAAAGCGCGGAACGTTCGGACGATTTATCGCTTGGATCGCCTATCATTGCGGTAAAATCACCCACCAATACGACAATGGTATGGCCAAGCTTGTGCAGACGCTCAAGAATAAGATAGTTTGTTGAATGCCCCAGATGCACATAGTCGGCGGTAGGATCAATGCCAACATATATCTTTATTTTTTTTCCGGATAAAAGAAGGCCGCGCAGCGCTTCCTTGCTTGGGATTATGGCGCTGACCGACCGCGTCAAAACCTCCGTAACCATATCCCGTGTATTTCGTTTCATATGTGTCAGAGTATCATATAGTAAACCCTTGCAAAAGCGTATTAATTACATATAATTCTATCATGTATGTCAAGTCTCGCAAGCCATCGCGCTATTGGCGAATAGTCAAAATTCTCTTTGTTCTCGGATTTTTAGGCGGATTGGCCATCGTCGCGGTTGCCAGCGTGTTTGTACTGACCACCGACATTCCAAGCAGCGATGAACTGGGACGCCGCGAGGTTGTTGAATCAACAAAAATATTCGACCGCACCGGCGAGACGCTTTTATTTGAGATATACAATGAAGAAAAAAGGACGGTCGTCCCCTTTGAAGAAATACCGCGGCACGCGAAAAACGCGACTATTGCCATTGAGGATGATAATTTTTACAACCACCGCGGCGTCTCCCCATTCGCCATCGCGCGGGCATTTGTTACCGACCTTGCGCGCGGACAGATTCTGGTACAGGGAGGGTCCACCATAACTCAGCAGCTTGTCAAAAACGCGCTTTTGACGCCGGAAAAAACAATAACGCGCAAGTTGAAAGAAGCAGTGATTGCGGTAAAAATAGAGCGCGCGCACACAAAAGATGAAATTCTTAATATGTATCTCAACGAAATTCCGTACGGCTCCAACGCGTACGGCATTGAAGCGGCTTCGCAGACATTTTTCGGCAAGCATGCCCGCGACCTTACGCTTGGCCAAGCCGCGTATTTGGCAGCGCTTCCAAAAGCGCCTTCATACTATTCCCCGCACGGCACCCACACGAATGAGTTAGAGATGCGAAAAAACACCGTGTTGAAACGCATGGAAGAATTGGGATTCGTTTCACCCGAAGCTGCCGCAGCGGCGCGCGAAGAAAAAATAACATTCCTCTCGCTCGCGGAACAAGGGATCCGCGCGCCGCACTTCGTTATGTATGTAATTGAGCTTCTAGCGGAAGAATTTGGCGAGGAGTTCATCCAAAAGCAGGGTTTGGAAGTACGTACCACGCTTGATATAACGCTCCAGGAACACGCCGAAGATGTGATTGCGGCGCATGCCCCGGAAATAGAGAAAAATTTCAACGCCGGCAATGCAGGGCTGGTAGCGCTTGACCCGAAAACAGGGGAGATTCTTGCTATGGTAGGGTCGCGCGATTACCACGACCGCGAGCGGGAAGGAAATTTCAATGTAACGCGGGGGTACCGCCAGCCGGGATCTGCCTTCAAGCCGATTGTCTATGCCGCCGCATTGGAAAAAGGATATACCACGGAAACGGTGGTGTTTGACGTGCCGACGGAGTTTGCCGCGCGGGGAGCGGAGAGCTATCAGCCCCAAAACTATGACAATACCTTCCGTGGCCCCGTAACATTTCGGGAAGCGCTGGCGCAATCCATCAACATACCGGCGGTGAAGGTGCTGTACCTCACGGGATTGCGCGAATCTTTGGATATGGCGCAGCGGCTTGGCATCTCCACCCTCACCGGCGGACCAAACCGCTATGGACTTACGCTTGTCTTGGGCGGCGGGGAAGTGCAGCTTCTGGAACTTGTGTCGGCCTATGGCGTATTTGCAAACGACGGCGTGCGAAATGACGACATAGCAATTCTTCGCGTTGAGAAAAATAACGGAGAAGTTGTGTGGGAGCACGAACAAAAACCGCAACGTGTTATGGACTCCACTATTGCGCGCAGTATTACGAGCATGTTATCAGACAACAACGCGCGCGCGCCGGCATTTGGATCCGCATCCGCGCTCCACTTCCCCGACCGTCCCGTGGCGGCAAAAACCGGCACTACCAACGACTATGTAGACATGTGGGTAGTGGGATACGCGCCGAACATAGCCGCCGGTGTGTGGGCAGGCAATAACGACAACACGCCCATGGAAAAACGAGTTGCGGGCTTTGTGGTTGCCCCCATTTGGCGCGATTTTATGGCTCGCGCCTTCCAGACGCTCCCGCGGGAAAATTTTACAGCGCCCACATTCCCGAACACCGGCAAGCCCGTCCTTCAAGGAGAATGGCGCGGCGGGAGAACATACCAGGTTGATTCTATTTCCGGTCATCTCGCCACCACGGCTACCCCTCCCGAACTGGTAGAGACAAGGATTATTCCTGAAATCCATTCTATTCTTCATTGGGTAGATCCAAAAAATCCACAAGGAGATATTCCTGAAAATCCTCTACAAAACTCGCAATATACAAACTGGGAAAGCGCTGTGCGCGCGTGGGCGGAGCAAAAAGGGCTCTTAGAGGAAGAGCAAAAATTCTCTGTTCCCACAGACATAGATACAATACACACGGAAGAAAATAAGCCGCAAATCACCGTCCAAAAACCAAAGGAACATGAGTCATTTTCTCCCGATAGCATGGTAACCGTAACACTTGAAATTAAAAGCGCCTATTCCATAACGCAAGTAGATTATTTCCTGGATGGCGCCTATGTGGGCTCAAATAAGTCCCTATATGAAACGTTTGCGTTTACGCTGCCTGAATCGGTTGCGGATAAAAAAACGGCGGACATCACCATAAAAGCCTACGATGAGGCGGGTAATGCCCGAGAAAAGAACGTCTCTATCCGTATCGGATCGTAACGTAGAACGTGGAGCGTGAAAATAAAATGCCAATGCTCCCCAAGCCGCGTTACACGTTCTACGTTTTACGTTACCAGCTCGCCGGGGCTGTAGAAAGCTAAAAAACATTTGTAAAATAAGGATATTTTTCCTATCAGCTACTATCGGCCTCGCAGGTAACCCCTCACACTCCCATCAAGTATTCCCGCAGCGCGCCTCGCTGTTTGTAGGAAAGTAAGACGGAGCAAAGAATCGCAAGTGTTTCTGCTGTTTTTTCGGAAAGCGAGCCAAAAGATACTTTTCGTTTTAATACCAGGTGCCGCAGGGAACGCTCTGCCGCGTTGTTATCTGCAGCGACATGGGGATGAAGGAGGCATGTGAGGTACCTGTCTGCACGAGGAGCTACCTGTTCCTTGGTGCGTGTGAGCTTTGCGGGATCAAGTGGATGAGGAAGAGTAAATCGTTGAAGCTGCCCAAGTAATTCATGGTAGGAGGATGATGGATCGGAGGACGTGCGCGCCGTCTCAATGGCAGCGTAGAGTTCTGCAAATCTTTGGTACGCCGCAACGCAATGATCCCGTACTGCTCCCGCGATTTCGGATGAGGCGGCAAGATCACGAAGTTTTCTCAAGATATGAGCGCAACACAATTGATGGGGATTCTTCAAATTGCGATATACGGCGTAAATGGTAGAGATCATGGGATCACTAACCTCTACACCATACATATCGGCTACATGGGCGGCGATGTCTCTTGTGGTCATGCCTTTGGCATACATAGAGACAGTGCGTTCTTCGATGTCATTGTCAATGGTCTCGTATGTACGGACTGCTTGCGGATTGAACGTGCCGTTTCTATCTCGGGGGATTTCTACCGTGGCGGTACCGTTTACGCCTTTGATTGTTTTCTCATAATGGCCGTTGCGGCTGTTGCCGGTACCGCGGCCTACATACTCGTGCTTCTTGTATCCTACATGGTGGTCCAGTTCTCCCTCCAGGATAGTCTGGAGGGTTGGAGCGACGAGCTGTTTTAGAAACTCGTTCATCTCGCCCGTTGTTTTGAGATTCTTTATTCCTTCTTGGTAATAGTCACTTGCGAATACTTCAGCGGCTATATCACTACTGGTCTTTTTTATGTGAGGCATGATTTATTTTGTGTTAGTGGATAATGGAGCATCCTCCCTGCTCTTTCCTGCCGGACAAGCAGAGAACAGACAGGTGCGTGACGAGCGCAATGGCTCTTCCTCTTAATTATCCATTTACACAAAATATTTTACAGACTCGAGAGAGGTGGGATTTAAATAACCCTCCATCCGCCTTCTCGCAAAATTACCAACCGAGATTTTAATTGCAGTGTTTTGTTTTTTTGAAAGAAAATCTAAAAGATGTACTGCCACATTCTGCGGCATTTGACTATGAAACCGCATCATAATAACACCATGATGGTGTTGTAAAGGAAACCGCAGTAGATTACCAAAATCTTTATCATGAGTAATGATAACACGCTTTTCTTTTGATGCTGCCATCATAATTTCTTCGTCTGACTTACCTTGAAGTTCAATCTTTAGAATATGCACAACATCAAAGCCAGCATCCTGAAGCTGTTGCGTAACTGTTTTTGAGATGTTTTCATCCAAAAGAAGTTTCATTACGGCACAAGCACAACTTCTTCTTTTTGAATACTTTGCGCGGCATATTGAAGCGCAGCCGTAATATCAGCTTTTTTGAGTTGTGGATATTCTTCAATAATTTCTTCCGTACTCATGCCGCTACCGAGAAGTTCCAGCACAAAATCAACACTGATACGCGTACCTTTGATTATGGGTTTTCCGCTCAAAATTGTTTGATCAAACACTATGTTTTCCATAGTAAAAACATATCATATATGAATCTGAAAGGCAAGGTGTTTGCGCGCAACTTTGAACTTCGCATAGTAAACTTTTAACTGGATTTCCCCCAGTTAGCATTCATCAACGAAAAGTCAATGGAATTCACTATTCCATCTTTGTTCAAATCCGCCACCGGGTCGTTGGTGAACCAACGGGACGCCATCAGCGACCAATCCGCGGCGTTAACGGTGCCGTCTTGGTTGAGGTCGCCGACTAACGTGGTTTGGGGAGGCGTTGTTATCCCCGGATCAGCAATTTTGTTGCGGGAGATTATTAGCTCGTCGTACCAGGTGTAGGCGGTGGGGTGGGCTTGGGTTGAGTCTTTCTTGGTTTGATATGGAAGGAGCCAGACTTTACCGTATCGTTGATTTTCAGCTATTGAACCAGCGGAAATGTTGTACGGTCCAAAGTCAAAGACGGATTCAGAACGTTTTCCCTCACGTGCGATCCAGACCCGAATGTAGCTATCCACAAATTCGTCGTTTACGCGTGGTCCCGTCTTGATACTCACCTGGAACGTCATCCACTCATCAGGGAAATACCCAAAACAGTTTCCGGTGGGCGGGAAATAAGAAGGAGGTGTTGTTTTCCCTTGCAGGTAGGTACAATAAGGATCTGGACGAGCATTTTGCAACAGGATATCATCATAATTGTACGGTGACGGTAACCGCACATATTGCGTCAGCGGATCATAGGGGCCATGCGACGTGGACCCTGTGCATGATTGGTACATTTGGGCAAAACCCCGCTGTCCGCTGTTTTCCATTGTCACTCCGATCGCCTCACAAGATAACGCACATTGATTAGATGCGCCTCCTACCGGAACACATCCTGGCGTATCGCCTTTGGTAACAGCCATCTGTTTCCAACCATTGCTATTAAGATATACGGTGGTAAGAAACTCAGGAGAAAAGCGCTGCCGCCATTGAACGTAGAACTCCGCGTTTTCCCCGAATTGCACGGAAAGGTCATCGGAGAAGTTGGTGAAGTAGGAACCGGAGGTATCCGATCCAGAGTTAGAAGGAATGGTCATCTTAAGTGCACCATTACCAGAGGCCTTCACTGCTGTGTCGAGAGTCGGAGTGGTAGCTCCAGACAAGATTCCAGAATTATCTCCCCATTTCCCTGCGATATCACTCGCCTGATCAAAGCCAACACACTTAATTACACCTGGTTGGCTACAACGTGTAGTAAAATCTGATCCATCTGTCGGCGGCATATACTTCACTAAGAAATCTTCCACGCTCCAGCCATCTACTCCGGAATCAAAGTTAATATTCCACCAGTTGTAACCATCCGCTGCAGTTGGTCCGCCTATTACAGTCCCCCATGCTCCCGTTGCTTGCGTACCGAGTAATGTTCCTGAAGTTGATGGAGTTGATCGAACATTGAGTGGTCCGGAAGATACCTGCACTTGATCGCCGATGATAAACTTTGTACTAGGCGGAGGAGTCGTGGTGCAGTACGATGGATTATTCATGTTTACTATCACATTCGCGCTCGTGCCTACATTACCTGCCGCGTCATATGATCTCGCTACTAATATATGCGTATGCGCTCCTATACACGCATGCGTTCCTCCATTGGTAGTATCCCAGGAGTATGAATAGGGACTGGAAGAGTCTGATCCTTTTACTACACCGTCTACCAAGAACTCTACGTTGGTTACGCCGACATTATCAGAGGCATTGGCAGAGATGGTGACGGTATTGGAGACGGTGGTTCCACTCGTTGGAGCGGTTACACTTGCAGTAGGAGCAGTAGTATCAGATGACGGTGGGGTTCCTCCGCCGGAAGAGTGTTTGTAGAGGTAGACCTTGGATTGGTTGAAATAGTACCGCAGGAACTATAATGGACTGGGAAATTCGGACAGGTATATAAGATGGTATAGTGGGGGTATA
>CAYZNS010000010.1:0-35609 GCA_964479945.1 uncultured Candidatus Saccharibacteria bacterium | reverse complement strand
GGCTAAAACTCAAAGGAATAGACGGGGACTCGCACAAGCGGTGGAGCATGTGGTTTAATTCGATGGTAAACGAAGAACCTCACCAGGGCTTGAAATTTCGGTGAATTTTTCTGGAAACAGAAAAAGTCTCACAAGGACACCGGAACAGGTGCTGCATGGTTGTCGTCAGTTCGTGTTGTGAAATGTTCCCTTCAGTGGGGCAACGGACGCAACCCCTGTTGCCTGTTACATGTGTCAGGCGAGACTGCCCGGCTCAGCCGGGAGGAAGGAGGGGATGACGCCAAATCAGCATGGCCCTTTGATGCCCTGGGCTACACACGTGCTACAATGGAACGTACAACGGGCCGCGAAGCCGCGAGGCGGAGCTAATCCCTCAAAACGTTCCTCAGTTCGGATTGGAGTCTGCAACTCGACTCCATGAAGTCGGAATCGCTAGTAATCGCAGGTCAGCTATACTGCGGTGAATACGTTCTCGAGTCTTGTACTCACCGCCCGTCAAGTCAAGGGAGCCGGGAATACCCGAAAGCCCCGCTTCGGTGGGGAATAAGGTAAGCTCGGTGACAGGGACTAAGTCGTAACAAGGCACGGCTAGCGGAAGCTGGTCGTGGAATTTCTCCTTTTAAGGAGTATAGTTCCCCCGGTGAAACCGAGGGGAAAATGGTCGGTTTTTCCGATCTTGCATCGGAAGACTTGGGTTTGGTCGTCACCTATTTTAAACGACTCTCGGAACAATAGGCCGGGTATTTAATCAGCTTTAAAAAACCGTTTATTTGCAGATAAGCGTCTTTTTTGGTATGATTTTCATGTAATTTGGGTGTGTAGCTCAGCTGGTTCAATCCTTTTTGATGGGCACGTAGCTCAGTTGGTTAGAGCACTTCACTGATAATGAAGAGGTCGATGGTTCGAGTCCATCCGTGCCCACTATAGAACGCACATTATGAAATATAGCCCCCGCAAAACAAAATGATGGATTTTACCTTTTGGCCCTTTGCCATTAAAGTGGCTTAACAAAGGCAAGTTTCCCGTTTACGAGCATACAGAGAAAACGAACATTTTGTTTTGCGCTTGCTATAGCGCTCATTTCGCCAGAGCGCTATTTCATAATGTGCGTTCTATAGATCCTATCTCTCATTCATATTTAAATTCCGGGTAAAATTCGGAAGGAGGCGTTTTTTTGCGGCTTTTCTTACGCACTGCAATCGAAATCTTGAAAAGTTTTTCGTATTCCTTTGCGGAACGGAGCCAGGAGAAATCTTTTTCCATAGCCGTTCGCTGAATTTTTGGCCAGACCCGTTTATGCTGCCAATCTTCATATGCGCGCACAATTGCTATCAAAAGCGCGGTTGCGTTGGGCTCCCGAAACAAAAAACCGGTACCCTTTCCCGTCTCGGGGGAAAAGTCGTCAATCGTATCCGCAAGCCCGCCGATGCCGTGCGCTATCGGAATGGCTCCGTAATGCATCGCTTCCATCTGAATTAAGCCAGACGGCTCAAAATGCGATGGCACGAGCGTAACATCCGCGCCCGCGAAAATAAGGTGCGGGAGATCGGCGTCAAATTTCAAATGGGCCCTGACCTGCCGCGGATATTTTTCTTCCAATTCACTGAAAAAAGACATAATCTCCGGATCACCTTCGCCCAGAACTATCAATTGAGCTCCCGACAACGCAAGAAAATCTCCTATTACGGGCTCCAGGAGATCAAATCCTTTTTGCGGCGTAAGACGGGATACAATACCCATAACAAATATCTTTTCTTCCAGTTCAAGCCCGAAGCGTTTCTGAAGCGCGGCTTTATTTTCCGCGCGCAGCTGCAATTTTTGCGGCGAGAAGGTTCTCGCAAGAAGCGGATCATCAGCCGGATCATTTTTCTCATAGTCTATGCCATTTAAAATTCCAAAGAGCTGCCCCCTCTTTTCGCGCAGCAGCCCGTCTAGTTCCTCGCCGAACTCCTCCGTCATAATTTCTTCGGCATAGCGCGGGGAGACGGTGTTGATGGCGTCAGCGTAGAGAATTCCGCGGCGCATCGCGTTGACATGCTCCAGGCGCGGGTCGGAAAATGCGGGGAGAGAGCCGTGTCCGTCATCCCGCTCGCTTTCCGGTATAAACCGGTGGTGCCGGAGCGGTCCCTGGGACTCAAGGTTGTGGATTGAAAGCACCGTAGAGAGTTTTTTGAACTGGCGATATTCCTTGTAATCAGTTTTGAGGAGATTAGGTAGAAAGCCGGTCATCCAGTCGGTTGAAACAACCACATCCGGCATCCAGTCGCTTTCAGCAAGAAATTCGAGCGTGCCGCGGCATAATAGCACAAATCGAAGAGCATCGTCTTTATATCCGTACACATTGGAACGCGATCCGTAATACTCCTGGTTTTCAAGAAAATAGGTGGTGGCGGGGCTGCGCGGGTCCCCGTTGCGCTCGTACATGCTCACATTGCAGGAAATTCTCTCGCCCTTATTTTCCGGCATGGTCGGCACGCCGATATCTTCTTGTATGAGTGATATAACTTTCTCATTCTGAATTATGGAATCATAGGCCGGTATGATGACGCGCGCATCATGTCCCAATTCCACAAGCGCGCGCGGAAGCGAGTACATAACTTCTCCCAACCCTCCGACTTTTGCAAAAGGGGCTTCTTCCGTTGTCACAAAAAGAATTTTGAGTTTGGCGCCGTGCGTAGTAAGAGCCATATCTTTATACTAGTATAAAGATACTTTATGCACAACAAACGCTTTTAATGGCTTCTCTGGGCCTCTGTTTTTTGGTATCATACAAAACATGAAGATAGGCATTCTTATTGGTATCATTATTATTGTTGCAAGCGGCGCTTTTCTTGTTAAGAAATTTATAAAAGATGATAGATCTTTCCCCGACGTTGAAGACACACAAGCTCCTTCCTATCAGGCTGTTAAAGATGAACAGCGCGCGCCGCGAGACCCGGCAGTGCTTCCGCCCGCAGTTTCTCAGCCTTCAAATACCAACACGCCGCCAAGCAAGCAGGTAGAATCATCGGCATCAAAAAAGGATATCGAAAAAAGCATCCAAGCAATAAAAAAGAGTACCGGCGAGGTTTCTGGGTATAATGCAAGCGCGCAATCGTTCAACGAACATGAAGAGTTATAAATGTACTATAAGTATCGTTTTTTTTCTGGTTGCAGCGCTGACGGCGCCTCTTGCTTCTTTTGGGATAACCTATGAGAGCTATCAGCAAAATCTTCCGTCCCGCATTGATGCTGGAATCTCAAAGATCAATGCGCTGAAAACTCAAATTCAAACCAACCCCGATATATCGGCTGATACAAAGCAACAAACTGTCGCTGCTTTAGACGCGGTGGAAGCAACGTTGATCGCGTATCAAGCTGATATAACAGAAGCAACGACGCTTAAGGAAATACAAGCGCTTAATCAGGAAATTCTGGCGTATTTTATCCAGAATAAGGATGTATTGATTGAACAAATAAAGATTGTCGTTGCGGACCTGGGGGCGCAGCTTGCCGCCGAGACGCAGGAACTGATTCAGGAAATAGAACAATTGCTCGTGATATTAAAAAAGACCTGTCCAAAACAAGCGGCTACAATTACTGAAATTGAGACTCAGCTTGCGCAGCTTGAATCGCTTGGGGCGCAGTTATCCGCGGCTGTCAAAGCAAAAAGCACCGCGCAAATAAAATCTCTGATGAATGCCATAACAGCGCTATCAGAAGATCTGGTGAAAAATATAGAACTCATTGAAGCTGAATGTGTAGTGAAACTTCCGTAGAGCCCATCTCAAAAATAATGAGGAGTTGTAATGCTTAGATTTCGTTACGAAAATGATAAACAAGTGAGGCGGCGTAGCTTGGCTACGCCAACGAGCTTTTTATCATTTGCAGTAGAACTATAAGCATTACAGCCCTCAAGTGTATTATGTCTATAATTATCAACGGTTATTTTTGAGATGGGCTCTAGTATGAAGCGGTATTTAAAAGTAGGCGTAGTGATGGGCGGGCCTTCCGCGGAGCATGATATTTCACTGATGACGGGCAGAAATGTGGGCGAGGCGCTTCAAAGCATAGGACATGACGCCACGCCCGTATATATCGCGCCGAGCGGCAGCTGGTTTATATATCCACACAAAGGCGTTGCGTTTGACCCGGCGGCGCTCTGCGGCCGGTTTGACGTGTTGTTCAATGCCATGCACGGCGAGTATGGGGAAGACGGCCGCGCGCAGCAAATATTTGAAACATGCGGCATACCGTATACCGGATCTGGCGTTGCCGCGAGCGCGCTTGCAATGAACAAGATAATAAGCCGCGAGATTTTTAAAAACGCGGGGCTCACCGTGCCGCGCGCCATCCCTGCGCGAAAAGACGCCTTCGATATGCAAAAACATGTTGCCGATGTTCATTGGCTCTCCGCGCCTCCGTGGGTAGTCAAACCTGCTTCGCGCGGCTCTTCCGTAGGCGTCTCCATTGCCATGACGTTTCCAGAGTTGGAACGCGCCATGCATCACGCGTTTTCGCTTGATGAAGCGGCTCTGGCCGAGGAACATATTGCGGGCAGGGAAGTTACGTGCGGCATACTGGAAGATTTTGAAGGGGAGAAGTACCATGCCTTGCACCCGGTAGAAATCATACCGCCCGATGGCAAGTTTTTTGACTATCAGGTAAAATACGACGGATCCACGCAGGAAGTGCCCGCGCCGTTTTTCGGCGAGATGCTGCGGCTGATAAAAGCGGCGGCGATAACGGCGCACAAAGCGCTGGGATGCCGGCATTACTCGCGCACGGATATGATTATAAAGGGCACAAAAATATACGTATTGGAGACCAATACGCTGCCTGGCCTTACGAAAGAGTCGCTCTTTCCTAAAGCGGCAAGCTGGGCAAAGCTGGAATTCCCGCAACTGTGCGATCACCTGGTCCGGCTTGCGGTGAAGCGGTGAATGAATAGAACTCATTTTCCTTTGAAACTATAGTACTATATGCTATAGTTTTTTTGTTGGACAGTTTGTCCGGTTTGTCCCGACGCACGATTTTAAAAATAAATAACGAAGTCGGGATCCCGTATGATTTTGGTGGGCCCGTAGCATAGTGGTAGTGCTCCCGGTTTGCATCCGGGTTGCGGGAGTTCAATTCTCCCCGGGTCCACATAAAATTTCCACTTCGTAAGCATCCCTACTGGATAGAACAAGGAAAGATTTTTAGTGATATGGAAGTGCTCGTTGTCAGACACGGCAAGAAGTATTTTGTCACCAACAATCTTTCCCTCTCGAGAAAAGTATACGTTATCGAATTATAAATACAATTACTAACAAGTGTGTGAGCCCAATGCTATATGCAAAGGGCTCTTATTACATTTTGAAAAATATGAGAACCTGGTAAAATACAGTATGGAAATTTTTTATATAGCATTGTTAACGCTTATAGCCGCTACCATCGGCACAATTACCGGATTCGGGATATCCACGATTATGATTCCGGCGCTTGTGATATTTTTCCCGCCCGTGGAAGCGATATTTTTGGTGGCGATTATTCACTGGTTCGGCAACATTTGGAAAGTTGTGCTGTTTCGTTCGGGTTTCAATATGCGACTTCTTTTGCTTTTTGGGGTTGTCGGCCTTGTTACAAGTTATCTTGGTGCGTATATTTCACTTGGAACGAACAAAGAAATTTTACTCCGCCTCCTTGGCGCATTTCTCGCCGGCTATGCTTTATTTTTGATATTCCAATCAAAATTTTCCGTCCAAGGCGGCCTATCCTCTGGCTGGAAAATTCCGGCCAGAACTCTCACCGCGCTCTCCGGCGGAGCGCTATCGGGATTTTTTGCCGGCATGTTTGGCATTGGCGGAGCAATCCGCAGTATGTTTTTGACCGCTTTTGACTTGCCGAAAGCAGTGTATATTGCCACAGCCGGCGCAATAGGGCTTCTGGTTGATTCCACTCGTATCATTGCGTATTTTACCGGAGGCGTGACACTTCCAAAAGAGCTTTGGTACGGACTGCTCCTTTTTATCCCGATTTCGTTCGTTGGCGCGCAAGCCGCGAAAAGGGTTGTGGATAAAATCCCGCAAAACAGATTTCGTATAGTAGTGGCTATTTTCCTGTTTATGATTGGAGTAAAATTAATTTTGTTTTGATAATAGTACCTATTACATCTTTTTGCTATAGCGGAAAGATGTAACTTCTTTGTTGGAACGCATGTTTTTATGAAACGCCAAGAATTCGAAAAACTCATCGCGCGGGCGGCGGATGAGCTGCCGGCGAATATACGCGCGCATATAAAAAATGTGGCGTTTGTGGCAGAAAAGAATCCGCCGCGGGGGCAGAAATATTTACTGGGGCTGTATCACGGCATACCGCTGGATTCCTGGGGGCGGGATTTTGGCGGCAAGTTGCCGGATGTTATTACCATCTACCGGGAGCCGATTGAGCGCGTAGCCGGCGGCAATGAAGAAGAGATACGCCGCGTGGTCCGCGATACCGTCTGGCATGAGGTGGGGCATTATTTGGGCTATGATGATAAACAATTGCGGAAACTTGAGAAAAAATGGAGAAGGGGTGATAATTAAGATATGTCCAAAAAACGGCTTGAAGTATTTTTAGAATTTCTTCTATTCGGCGTTGTGGTTGGTGTTGTGGAAGATATTATTGCCGTCAAAATGACCACGGGTGCTTCCATTACCGCCGAGACGGTCGGCATTGTGGTGCTGATTGCCATACCGTTTGCGTTTCTGGGCGAGATACTTGTGGACCAGGTGGATTTTATAGAATTGTGGGAGCGGTATAAAACAAAGAATGGCAAAAGTGAAAAGGTAAAGGAAAAAAGTCATGAAAATTTTTAAAAAACTCATCCGCGATAAAATGCCGGAGATACTGGCAGGGCAGGGAAAACCGGTTGCTACACGCGTTTTAGAAGACGATGCGGAGTTTATTACGGCGCTGGAAAACAAGCTTCTAGAAGAAGTGCAGGAGCTGCGCAACAAGGATCAGCCGCCGCTGATACAGATTGCCTATATGCGGGAAATTCTGGACGCGCTTGCGAAAACATATAAGCTTTCTGCGGAAGATATAGCGCAAGAGCGTGCAAAAAAGTATAATGAGCGTGGCGGCTTTGAAAAACGACTGTTTTTGGAAAGGGAAACGGAATAAGGTACAATATGCTGTATGGTATCGCGGAAAAAGCACATGACGCTCGGACCGGATGACTTAAACGCTGTTTTTTCGTCCATGGCCGAGGGGCTGCTTGTGGTGGACGCGAGCCGGAACATTGCGGCTTTAAATCAAGTAGGCGGCATTTTGCTCCGCGTGGCGCCCGTCCAGGCGGTCGGCGCGCCCATTGCAGATATTTTCAAGCTGTATCGCATAGAGCAGAATAAACGGACGCCGTGGCCTCTGGACAATCTCATCAAGCTGGATTTTACGCGCGTGCACATTTGGGACCACGTGTACTGCGAAAACAAGGTAGGGAAGCTGTTTCCACTCACTTTGATGGCAACCCCTTTGTTGAAGGCGGGGTCCATGAATGGCGCCGTAATTTTATTCCGCGATGCCACAGATGAAGCGCGGGTTGACCTGGCAAAAAGCGATTTCGTGGCGGTTGCGTCGCATCAGCTCCAGACGCCGCTTACCGCCATGAAGCTGTTTGCGGAAATGCTTGATCAGGATACCGGCGATTTAACCGCGCAACAGCGAAAAGAGTACCAACAATTGCTTCGCTCTTCCGTGGAGCGCATGATAAAATTGGTAAACGAGATGCTGAATGTATCGCGCCTGGAAGCGGGCGCGTTGCGCATCCAGCCGCAAACAACCGATCCGGTGGCGTTTCTGCGGCAAATTATAAAAGAACTTGAGCCCATTGCAAAAGAACATGCATGCGCGCTTGCGTTTGTGGAACCGCCAAAACCATTGCGTCCGATACCGATTGATGCGAATTTGTTGAGCCAGGTTCTTTTTAATCTTGTTGAAAACGCCATGCGCTATAGCACGGGACGCGCGTGCCGCGTTGCCGTATCATGTGAAAACAAACCCGCCGACAGAACGTATGTATTTCGCGTCGCGGATAACGGCATCGGCATAGCAAATGCAGATAAAAAGCGTATATTTTCAAAGTTTTTCCGCGCCGACAACGCGCGAAAGTTGCAAAGCAACGGATCGGGGCTGGGCCTTTATGTGGTAAAAATGATCGTGGAAGCATGGGGCGGGCAAATCTGGTTTACATCGCGGGAAGGCGCGGGATCCGCATTTTCCGTATCAATTCCATCCCGCGGCATGAAAGCGCGTAAAGGAACAAAACAATTATCAAAATAAATAACGTGTATGAATATGCAAATACAGGGAACTATTTTACTTGTGGAAGATGATGACTTGTTGAGTCGCGCGTACCGCGACGGGCTTGAAAAAGCGGGGTATTCCGTTATGACCGCCACGGACGGCGCCGAAGCCGAAAAAATTTTGCAGGAAGTAAAGCCGGATCTCATAGTGCTTGATCTGGTTATGCCCGTAAAAAACGGGTTTGATGTTCTGGAAGATATGCAAAAGCGGAATGCAGAGTATCGTTCCGTTCCGGTAGTGGTGCTTTCCGTGCTTGCGGAACGGAGCGACGTTGAGCGCGCGCGCTCGCTTGGCGCCGTGGATTATCTTATAAAAAGCCAGTTTAGCATGGAAGAAGTAATCAGCCGCATATCGTATCATTTGCGCACGACACGAGAAGAAAAATAATGGAGCAAGCACAAAAAACAATTTTGCTGGCGGAAGATGATAATTTTGTGGGGCGCGCGTACAAAGACGGGCTTCTCCGGGCCGGCTGGCGCGTAATAACCGCAATGGACGGGAATGAGGCGGTAAAAAAAGCAAAAAATCTGGAGCCGGATCTTATTCTTCTTGATTTGGTTATGCCGGCAAAATCGGGTTTTGAAGTTTTGGAAGAACTGCGGGCGGATAATGCATTCAAGGATATTCCCATTATTGTACTTTCCAATTTAAGCCAGGAGACGGATGTGGAAAAAGCGATGCAGGCGGGGGCTACGGATTTTCTGATTAAAAACCAGCTTTCTATGAAGCAGGTGATAGAGCGCATCCGGCAGTATTTGCGGTAAGGTGTGTAGAGCCCGGCTATAGAACGCACCGTATGAAATAGCGCTCATTGTGCTTTGGCGACCCGACCGCCAATTGGCGTTCGGGTCGCCAGAGTGCGGTTTCATAATGTGATGTCTATAGCTATAGCATCAACTATTTCGTAATTCATAGTGAAATAAATGAATATACCCTTATCAAAATTAAAGGAGCTTCTGGTGCCGCCCGGTCATGTAGGCGCTGCTGATTTTGCAAAGGCCGCGGAGGAGGCGGAAAAATCCCGGCGGCTCTTGGAGGAAGTGCTTGTAGAAGACGGTTATGTATCCGAGGAGCATCTCGGCAAAGCGATTGCCGACGGATATGATCTTCGGCATGTGGACTTAAAAACGATGCAGATTCCGGAAGATTGCATTGATCTGCTGCCGGAAGTGGTGGCGCGGGCGCAGCGGGCGGTTGTATTCGGCTGGACGGCGGACACCGTCAAACTCGCAACCAGCAATATTGATTTTTTTGAACTTAAAGAAAATCTGGAACGCAAAACACAGCGTTCCGTTGAAGTATATTACGCAACGCCGCGAAGCATTGAAGAAGGATTAAAACAATACCGGGGAGACATGGGAAAACGCATAGCGCGGATTCTTGCGGAAATGGAAGAAGATCCTTCCAACGCCGCCCGCAATGAACGCCATACGGTTGATCTGGTTAACGCGTTTCTGGAGCATGCGTATACAAACCGCGCCTCTGATATCCATCTGGAGCCCCTGCACGAGACAGTGTCGGTGCGGTTTCGCATAGACGGCGCCTTGCATGAAGTTACACAGTACTCCCGCGTGCTGCACGATGCGATAGTGCTGCGGCTTAAAATTATGGCGCGCCTGCGCACTGACGAGCATGCGGCCTCGCAGGACGGCCGGTTTGAATATGCGGCAGACGACATGGACATAGCGTTTGACGTACGCATATCCGTGTTGCCGGTAATGTACGGAGAGAATATAGTCCTGCGGCTGCTTGCGGAGCGCGCGCGGCGGATCCCGCTGGAAGAACTGGGGCTGCGCGCCGACGAGTTGGGGCGCATACGCAGCGCGTTGGAGCGCCCGCATGGCATGATACTTGCTACGGGACCAACCGGATCCGGCAAAACCACAACGCTCTATGCCATGCTGCAAATTCTTAATGAGCCAGAAGTGAACATTATGACTATTGAAGATCCGGTGGAATACAGCATTCCGCATGTGCAGCAAACGCAAGTCAACAGCGCAAAAGATCTCACGTTTGCTACGGGACTGCGCGCCATTGTGCGGCAGGATCCGGACATCATTATGGTAGGGGAGATACGCGATGAAGATACGGCTTCCATTGCCATAAATGCCGCGCTCACCGGCCATCTGCTGCTCTCCACCCTACATACGAACGATGCCGCAACAGCATTCCCGCGCCTTACGGATATGGGAATAGAACCGTTTCTTCTGGCGTCTTCCGTGAACATTGTTATAGCGCAGCGCCTGGTGCGCAAAATATGCCAATCTTGCCGCGTAAGCTACCCTATCACCCGGGAAGAAATTGCCACGCTTTCACAGGACACCGTAATCGCTCAAGAAGTTGAGAAAGCATGGCGCCGAAAAACGTTGGAAAAAGCAGTCCTTTATAAAGGCAAAGGATGCGATACCTGCCAGCATGCCGGATTTAGCGGCCGCACCGGCATTTTTGAAATAATGGAAATATCGGATGGACTGCGTCCGCTTATCACCGAAAAAGCGGCATCGGGCGCTATAGACGGTCAGGCGCGCAAAGAGGGCATGACATCGCTCGCGTATGATGGACTTATCAAGGTTGCGGAAGGAATAACCACGCTCAACGAAGTATTGCGCGCAACGCGTACGTAAGAGGAATGTTTCTTAACTCAAAGTATATATGCATTTTTTCCAAAAAATTCCAAGCCAGGAAAAAGTTGATTTTACGGGCAGTCTCGCCATGATGCTCAAAAGCGGCGTGCCAATCAATGAAGCGTTGAAAAGCTTGGCGGATCAATCCCGCTCGCGCCTTCTGAGTACTGTGCTTGCCGATGTGCGCGCACGCGTGGAATCCGGAAGCTCGCTCTCGCAGGCAATGGAAAAACACGAACGTTTATTCGGCAGCGTGTTTATAAGCATGGTGAAATCCGGCGAAGTAAGCGGCTCACTGGTGGAAAACCTCTCGTTTCTCGCCAGCTGGCTTGAGCGGGAACACGAGCTTACAACGGATATCAGGGCCGCCACGTTGTACCCAAAAATCGTCATCGCCGCCGCCGTGATAATCGGCGGAATTCTTGCGACCGTTATTTTGCCCAAATTACTTCCATTCTTTGAAAAACTGCATGTGGACCTTCCACTTTCCACGCGCACTCTTCTTGCCGTCTCGCGCGGCGTGCAAGCATACGGATTTTTTATTGCGGCGGGCATTCTCATACTTATTCCGGCAGCAATATTTCTGATGCGCGTAGAAAATATTAGGCGTTTCATCCACACCCGCATGCTGCGCCTGCCGATTATTGGATCCATAACGCAAACCTACCAACTTGCCATTTTGTTTGAGCTCCTCTCCACGCTGATACGTAGTGGCGTGCCCATCCGCGAGACGCTGGCAAGCGCCGGAAACGCGGCAGGCAACCTTGCATACCGCGACGCATTCCGTTCCATAGCCCGCCGCGTTGAACAAGGCACGCCCTTTTCCGAAACGCTGGTTGAGTTTTCGCATCTTTTTCCAAAACGCATTATCACCATGGTTGCCACGGGCGAGAAAAGCGGCACGCTTGACATTGTGTTTTCCGCGATGGCGGAATATTACACGAAAGAAGTGCGTAGCATCACCAAACGCCTCCCCATGATATTGGAGCCGGCGCTGCTGGTGGTTATCGCGCTTATCGTAGGATTTATAGCGCTCTCCATTATTACGCCGATATACCAATTTACCCATGGCATACAATAAAGGGTTCACTCTGGCGGAGCTGCTTGTCGCCATTGCTCTGGCAGCCGGCCTTGCCGCCTGGAGCATACCGGCAAGCCTGCGGTTTTATGAATCTCATATGGTAGATGAAACGGCGCGCGATATGGCGCAAATCCTTCGCCGCGCGCGGGAACAAGCCATTGCGCAAAAAAATGACGCGGCATTCGGCGTTCAATTGTCAATTTCATCATATAGTTTGTTCCAGGGTTCTTCGTATGCCGCGCGCATTGTCTCCGAAGATGAAGTATATCAGCTGCCCGCCGGCGTGGCTGCAAGCGGCATGTCCGAAATAGTATTTTCAAAACGAACGGGAATTCCCGCCGCAACGGGAGCCATAGAAATAGCATCCGGATCCCTATCTAAAACTATTACCATCAATGCGGAGGGTCTGGTAGAAGTACAGTGAATATGAATTGCAATATTTCCAAAACGCTGTCATTGCGAGTCCCGCGACGTTACGTCGGGGGACGCGGCAATCCCGCGGGATTGCTTCGCTGCGCTCGCAATGACCGCGTCTTTATGAAAAACGGTTTTGCGCTTTTAGAACTACTCCTTGCCATAGCGCTCTTTTCACTGGGCGTGGCCGCTGCCGGTCTGTTGAACCTTGATGCATCTCTCGCCGCAAACCGCAGCGCCGATGAAACGCAGGCGCTCCTGCTTGCGGAAGAGGGCCTTGCGGCGGCGCGCGCTTTGAGAAATGGTGATTTTGACAACCTTGCCGCCGGCACGCATGGCATTGTAGAAAGCGGCGGCGCATTTATGCTTTCAGGTTCGTTTGATATGACGGGGCCGTTCCGCCGCGAGGTGCGCATTGCGGATGTTGATAGTGACACCAAACGGATTGAAAGCGAAATTGCGTGGCAGGGCGCCGGTGGGCGAGAGGGGGCTGTCGTTCTTACCACCTATCTTACGGATTGGGAGCAGACGCAAGGCGAAGGAGGCGACTTTTTCGCGGACGCGCAAAACGCTGGTCTCACCGGCGGAGAACTCAATACCGTAAACGGCATTACGCTGCAAAATGCCGGCAGCAGCGTTATTCAGCTCGGCCAGATACGCGCGTCATGGGATGGCCCTCATCTTCTTACGGAAGCGCGCATAGATGGCAGCACAGTATATGCCAACGCTGCGGGCACCCCTTCCGGAACGCTTCTTGATATAACTGACACATCGTTTGCGGCCGGAAGCGAAAAACAGCTTGAGTTGGCATTTAATGGCGCCGCGGCGGGTACTGAATATTTGCTTGCATTTTTCATGTCTGATGCAAGCACCTTTTTTTCCCTCACCGATACGTTAGTAGCGGAATCATCGTTCCTTGTCATCAATACAAGCAACGCAAAGGTAGGCGGCCAGGGCAGGCGTTTTATAAATCAGATTAATCTCACAAATACAAGCGCCACGCGATCCATTACCATAGCGCGCATGCTTCCCACATGGGACAAAACGTCAAATATCATCTCTATCCGCATTGGCGGCGCTGTCGTGTGGACCGGTTCCGCGGCGTCCGGAACAGATCTTAATATCACAGATGTTGTTCTGCTGCCAAGCGCCTCCGTAACCATAGAGTACCTTGAATTCAACCGCAACATGCAGAATGCAACGTTGGATATCCTATTTACCATGGGCGATGGTTCTCAAAAAAGCAGCGGAAGTTTTAGTCCGTA
The DNA here is from genome assembly GCA_964479945.1 of uncultured Candidatus Saccharibacteria bacterium. GTDB lineage: Bacteria > Patescibacteriota > Minisyncoccia > Ryanbacterales > 2-02-FULL-48-12 > CAYZNS01. The sequence continues at coordinate 21,915 of CAYZNS010000010.1, read as the reverse complement.
AAAAGTGTGGTACATGAAAAAAGGTTTTACATTATTGGAATTTTTACTGTACAGCGCGGTTGCGGGCGTTGTGCTTATTACGGCCGGTATATTCGCCATTGATATGCTGCAGGCAAGCGCCAAAACGTCAGCTATGCAGGAACTTTCAGATACGGGACGGTTTGTTGCTGAAAAAATACGGTATGAAGTTCGCAATGCTGAAGCAATTGCCGCGCCCGCGCCGGGCATGGCCGCAGCGGAGCTTACGCTTGAGGTGCCTGATGCCTGGAATACGGTGACTATTCGTAAAAACGGCGCGCGCCTGGAATTGCAACGCGGATCATCACCGGCGGTTATGCTTACGGCCGATACTCTGGAAATTGTTGATTTTTCTGTTCTGAATACCGCGTCTTCTTTAGCGGAACCCGGTGCGGTACGCGCGATTCTGATTGTCTCATCCGCGCAAAATTATACACGCACATTTTATATAACCGCGAATGTTTATGCGCAGCCGTAAATTTGTTATAGTTAAGAAATACATGCGGGGATATGTCGCCCTTGTTTCCGTTTTGCTTATCGGCGCAGTTACATTGTTATTTGTACTAGGCACGGCTACGCGCGGGCTTGATGAAGCGCAGATGGCGCTCGGCGCGGACGCGGCGCTGGAAGCGTCAGCGCGCGCGGATCTCTGCGCCGAATACGCGCTTATGCGCCTTTCTGACACGTTCCGGTATGCCGGCGGGGAGACGGTACTGGTAGGAAGCGCGTCCTGTGAGATCCGGCCCGTCGTCGGCATGGGGAATACCGACCGCGTAGTGGAGGTGCAAAGCACCATACAAAACAGAACCAGGAACATGCGTATCAACGTATCCCGCATCAGCCCTGTTATGAATATTGCATCATGGCATGACGTTGCCGATTTTTAAAAAAACGCATTCATCCCGTTCTCTCCGCCCGATGGTCGCGGTGGGACTTGATATAAGCGACTATTCTATTGAGATGCTGGCGCTTAACGCCGAGCGGCATGTGCTTGCGTATGAGCGCCGCGTGCTGGCAGAAGGAATTATTATAAACGGGACTATACAAAAAAAAGAAATTCTGAAAGATATCGTATCCGCGCTTCTTGCATTGGTACAAAAATTTCGGACGCGAAATACGCAATTTTCTCTGGCGGTTAACGTGCCGGAATCGCGGATATTCTTGCATACGCTGGAAGCCGACGCGCGTCTGGCAGGTACCGAGCTTGAGGAATATCTACGGGATGAAGCCGCTAAGATCGTGCCGTTGGAGAAATCCGATCTTATAGGAAGTTTTGCCATAGTGCAATCTTCTTCCGCGGCAAACCGGATACTTTATGCCGTCACTAACAAAGATTGTATCCGGGAAATCCAGGGGCTTTTTGAAGAATTGGGCGTACCGGCGCCGATCCTTGATCTGGAAACAGCAGCGCTCGCCCGCGCGCTTCTTCCCCCCGGCCCTCTGGCAAAAGCAGCCGCACTCGTTGACGGCGGCGCGGAAATAACGGCAATAAGCATCATTGAAACGCCGCCACTTGCCGTTTTTTCAGCAATACATCCGGAAGGGGGATCGCATCTCACGCACGCCATTAAAGATGCGCTCCATATTTCCTTTGAGGAAGCGGAAAAAATGAAACACGCCTTCGGCCTTTCCCGCGATACGGCGAAAAAAGCGGACGCGTCGGTGGTGGACAGCGTCTCTTCTCTTACACGCGCGCATGTGGAGCGTATATTACAAAGCATAGAAGAAGCCGTTCGCATGCATGAAGCGGGAGAAATTATCATTGCCGGCGGGCTTGCCTTGTTGCCGGGCGTAATTCCGTTTGCAAGCGGGTATCTGAAGCGGTTGGTAACGCCGGGAAATCCCTTGCGGAACATTATGCAAAGCGAAGTTCTTGGTAAAGAAAGGCCGTCTTTACTCTATGCTACGGTAATCGGCCTCGCGCTCCGCGCTTTGGGGTATGGAGATGCCGCCATTGATATGGCGCATACTCCCATGCTGACTCGCCAGCATGAATCCGCCGCACAAAAATCTGTTCCATGGAAACAAATCCTTTTTATCACAGCCGCAGCGGCGCTGTTTGCAACAGCCGCGTATATGCTATTTTCCGCCTGGCGCGCGCATACCGCCGCTGACTATATGTATGAGCAAAATACTTATCCACAAGAATAAGTGTCTTTGCCAATACATTTTTTGGAAATTACTATATACTAAAAAAAGGAACATTATAAATATTAACCTATACTCATGCAACATAAGAAACAACATGCAGCGGGGTTTACGCTTATTGAAATCCTGCTCGTAGTAGCCATTCTAGCCATCTTGGCAGGGATTGTAATTGTAGCAGTAAACCCGGCGCGCCAGCTCGCGCAGGCAAATAACAGCCAACGACGGGCTGACGTAACCACAATACTTAATGCGGTATATCAATTTGCTATTGATAATAATGGCGCGCTGCCAAGCGGTATTAACACAACTAACCAAGTGCTGGGAACTGCTGCAACTGGTTGCAATACCACCTGTGGCGCCGCGGTAACGGAAGTAGCTTGTTTGGACCTTTCTGGCGATTTAACGCCTACGTACATTGTCGGAACCCCTGTGGATCCAAGTAATGGATCAGCGGCAAATACCGATTATTATATCACCCAGACAGCCAGCGGCCGTGTTACAGTTGCAGCTTGTGATCCGCAACTTGGAGCAACAATTAGTGTTACAAGATAATTATGCATACATGAGATATTATCATTTCAACGTTACAAAAGGATTTACGCTCATAGAAATTCTTTTGGTTGTTGCCATTCTAGCCATCTTGGCAGGGATTGTAATTGTAGCAGTAAACCCGGCGCGCCAGCTCGCGCAGGCAAATAACGGGCAACGAAGGGCTGATGTTCAAACCATATTAAATGCTGTGTATCAATATGCAATAGATAATAGCGGCGCGCTGCCAAGCGGTATTGATGCGGTAACCGGTTCGTCTCAAGTAATGGGTACAGCGGCAATCGGCTGTGATACAACATGCAGCGCAGTAACTACTGTTGCCGCATGTACTGATCTTTCCGGTAATCTTACCCCCACATATGTAGTTGCCATACCAAGTGATCCTTCCTCCGGAAGCGTTGCAAATACTGATTACTATATAAACAGAGATGCAAACAATCGTGTTACGGTAGGAGCTTGTGATAGCGAACTATCTGCAGTGATTAGTGTTACCCGGTAGCATTACGTATCTCTCAAAAATCCCCCGCGTCTCTTTAAACGCGGGTTTTTTTATTGCAATTTCTTGACAAATGGATTATACTGATAAACACTGTATGCCTCGAAAAACCGCCAAACCAAGATCCGTCGGTCCTGCGATTCAAGTGCGCGGCGCGCGCGTGCACAATCTCAAAAATATCTCCGTTGACATCCCGCGCAATAAGCTCGTGGTGATTACCGGCCTTTCGGGATCCGGCAAGTCATCGCTCGCGTTTGATACTATTTATGCCGAAGCGGAACGGCGGTTTGTGGAATCCCTCTCCACATATGCCCGTCAGTTTCTGGGGGTTAAAGACAAGCCGGATGTGGATTCCATAGAAGGCCTCTCGCCGGCCATTTCCATTGATCAAAAAAGCGTCTCGCGCAATCCGCGTTCCACGGTGGGCACCATTACGGAAATATATGATTATCTGCGCATCCTTTTTGCGCGTGTGGGTGAACCGCATTGTCCCTCGTGCGGCAAACCGGTGCATCGGCAGACGGTGGATGAAATTATAATGAATATCATATCGTATCCGGAACATACCGCGGTTATGTTGTTTGCGCCCGTCATACGCGGACGCAAAGGTGAGCATAAAAGCATTTTGGAAGAGATAGCGCGCAAGGGATTTGCGCGCGTACGCGTAGATGGAAGCATCACGCGTACAGAAGAAGCGGTAGATACGCCGCTTGATTCGAAAAAGCGCCATTCCATTGAAGTTGTGGTAGACCGGCTACTAGTAGATAGCGAGATTGACCGGCCGCGGCTTGCCGAGTCTGTGGAAACGGCGCTTACGATGGGGAAGGGTATTCTTTTGGTAAGCGCGGCGGGACAAGAACACTTATTTTCAGAGCATTTTGCATGCGCCGCCTGCGGCATATCATTGCCCGAATTGGAACCGCGATTGTTTTCGTTCAACAGCCCATACGGAGCGTGTCCCGTTTGTACGGGCATCGGGCATACGCTGGAAGTAGATCCCGCTCTTGTATTCCCGAATAAAAACTTAACGCTGGCAGAAGGAGCCATCCAGCCGTGGGCGCGCGCATCGCACCGCGTGGGGCGCCAATCGTGGTATTGGTGGATGCTGGAGGATTTGGCGCACCGGCACGCATTTTCGCTTGACACGCCGGTAGGAAAACTCCCCAACCGTATTGTTGATCTTGTATTATACGGCGATACTCCGTCGGCAAACGTTCCGGCAGCGCCAGAATTTGAAGGAGTAATTCCCAACTTAAAGCGCCGCTGGAAGGAGACGGATTCGGAATGGACGCGCGCGGAAATTGAAAAATATATGCGGTTGGAAACGTGTCCGTCGTGCAAGGGCGCGCGCTTAAAACGGGAGGCTTTAAGCGTAACTATTTTAGGCTGCTCCATTGCGGAAGTCTCTCATCTGGACGTGGAACGCGCGATTTCATTTTTCGGCGATGTGGGGAAGAAATCCGCGGGGGAGCTCAGGAAAATCATCGTACCCCTCATCAAAGAAATTACGGGGCGGCTCGTCTTTTTGGCGGATGTAGGATTGAATTATCTTACCCTGGATCGCGAGTCAACCACGCTCTCGGGCGGGGAAGCGCAGCGCGTTCGTCTGGCCACGCAAATCGGATCCCGGCTCACGGGAGTTACCTACGTGCTCGATGAGCCGTCTATCGGGCTGCACCCACGGGACCATCATCGCCTTATTGAGACCTTACAGCGCCTGCGGGATTTAGGCAATACTATCTTGGTGGTGGAGCACGACCGCGATACCATGAACGAGGCGGATTGGATTATAGACTTAGGGCCCGGCGCCGGCAAACATGGCGGGATGGTGATATTCAGCGGCACGCCGCAACAGCTCAAACATGCATCCACCTCAACCGCCCACTATCTCTCTGAACGCAAACTATTGCGCGTAACGCCGTTGAGATCTCCCGCGAAAGTAAAAGCAAAGCGCTTTATGCGCGTCAAGGGGGCTCGGGGGAATAACTTAAAGAATCTTGATATTCATATACCGCTTGGGCTTTTTGTATGCATAGCGGGCGTATCGGGTTCCGGAAAAAGTACGCTCGTCAACGATACGATAGGCCGAGCGCTCATGAAGCATTTTTATAAAGCGCATGCGGAAAGCGCGCCCTACCGCGCGCTGGACGGCATTGCGTATCTTGATAAGGCGGTACTGGTAGATCAGTCGCCCATCGGCCGCACCCCGCGGTCCAACCCGGCAACCTACACGGGCGCTTTTACGTTTATACGGGATTTGTTTTCTCGCACGCAGGAGGCGCGCGCCCGCGGTTACCGGTCGGGGCGTTTTAGTTTCAACGTAAAAGGCGGACGGTGCGAGGTATGCGAGGGGCAGGGAGTACGCAAGATTGAAATGTATTTTCTGCCGGACATTTATATTGAGTGCGAAGAATGCCACGGGAAACGGTACAATCAGGAGGCGCTTGCCATTCTGTATAACGGCAAGAATATAGCAGATGTGCTTCAAATGTCCGTGGAAGAAGCGTGCGAATTTTTGAAAGATATTCCCGCAATTCACGCGCGGCTGGAGACGCTGGTGCGCGTGGGACTCGGCTATATGCAATTGGGGCAATCGGCGACCACGCTCTCGGGCGGAGAAGCGCAGCGCGTAAAACTTGCCACGGAACTATCCAAAAAAGCGACCGGTAAAACGATGTATATCTTGGACGAGCCAACCACCGGGCTGCATTTTGATGATATACGGCGGCTCCTGGAAGTGCTCCGCGCGCTTTCCGACAAGGGTAACACGGTTCTTGTCATTGAGCATAATATAGATGTTTTGAAAAATGCGGACTGGATTATAGAGCTTGGACCCGAAGGCGGCGAAAAAGGCGGGTATTTGGTTGCGGAAGGCACTCCCGCCGAAATAAAGAAAAATAAGCATTCCCCCACAGGGAAGTGGCTATAAGTTTGTCCATATTTGACTTGAAATTAGTATTATGGTATTATTGAGCTACTATGGATTTTAACCCAAAAGCAGCTTCAGAATCCTTGCTTTCCGTGCTTCCTAAGAGAACGGCCAACGTCTTGGAAAAACGTTTTGGCCTGGTGAAGTCCGGCAAGCGGTTTACGCTGGAAGCTATCGGGCAAAGTTACGGCATTACCCGCGAGCGGGTACGGCAAATAGAGCGCGACGGCTTGCACCGTATAAAAAAGAGCCGGGCATACGCAGGATTGAACACCATCTTTGACGCTTTCCACAAGCATATAAAAGAACGGGGCGGCATTATGGCGGAAGAGCGTCTTGTGGCGCAATTTGACCCGGATGGCGCTTCCGGAAACGCGGTGCGTTTTTTGCTTGCGGTCTCGCCCCTGCTTATATGCCGAAGTGAAACTGATACGTTCCATTCTCGTTGGGGAGAAGATCCGGATACTATGGACAATGTGGAGGAAGCTCTTGGGGACATGGCAGATTATCTACTGCCTCTCCAAGATACTATCTCTTACGATGATCTTACAACCCGCCTATCTCAACAGCTCGCCGTCCGGTATATCAAAGATGCTGACCCACAGCAGATGCAAGTCATTCTTGCCATATCAAAATCAATCGGCATTAACTACTTTGGCCAGTGGGGGCACACCTCTTCGCCGTTAGTGCGACCGCGCGGCGTGAAGGATCTTGCTTATTTAGTGTTTCAGAAAGAGGGAACTCCCATGCATTTTTCCGCGGCAGCCGACCGCATTCGCGCCATAGCTGCTCCGCGCCATGTGCATCCGCAGACCGTGCATAACGAACTTATAAAAGATCCGCGGTTTGTTTTGGTTGGGCGCGGCATGTACGGGCTTACCGAATGGGGATTCGAGTCTGGCACAGTGCGGGATATCATTGTGCGCGTGCTTCAAGAAAATCCCCGCACACGGGAAGATATTATACAAGCAGTAATGAACAAGCGGCAGGTTAAAGAGAATACCATACTCATCAATCTTCAAAATCGCAAACATTTTGCTAAATTTCCCGATGGAACATACGGGAATGTAATTAGTAGTTAAATTATTCTAATTGACCTAATTGTTCTAATTATTCTAAAGAAATTCTGGATTCTAAACTTCATAGGATAGCATTAGGTCAATTAGATTAATTAGAATAATTAGAATAATTTTTTTGTGTCTCCTTCAAATGAATTCTTCTCTTCGCTGCTTTCGGTGGCAGGCGCCTCATGGTTCCTCTGGCTTCCGTTTGTAACGCTGTTCCTGTTCTTCGAGGCATGGCATACATACGTCCGCATACTCTACAAGCGCGACGTTCAATGGTCGTTTCTTGAAGTAAAAATTCCGCGTGAAATCCGCCGCGGCCCTAAAGCAATGGAGCAGATATTCTCATCGCTGCACAGTTTTATCAGCGGACCTGATTCTTTTGTTGAGCGGTACTGGAACGGAGAAGTAAATCTTTGGTTTTCGTTTGAGATTGTTTCTTTCGGCGGCGATATCCACTTTTATATAAAAACGCCGACAAAGCATAAAAACTATCTGGAGGCGAATTTATACGCGCAATATCCCGACATTGAAGTAGAAGAAGTGGAAGATTACACACTGCGCATGCCTGAGAGCTATGACGGCTTGAAGAAATCCGGATATGAAATGTGGGGTACGGAGTTACGGTTGGATAAAGACGACATATATCCCATTCGTCTCTATGAAGAATTTGATTCTCCCAGTGAATACAGCCAGCTCGATCCCATCGCGTCGCTCATTGAGGTGCTCAACACGCTGAAACCCGGAGAAGAGCTATGGATTCAGATTCTCATTTCACCTGCGGGCTCCTACTGGCAGGAAAAGGGCGCGCAAATGGTCAAGCGCCTGCAAGAAAGCACGCGCACGGTTATCGCAGACCCGCAAGGAGGCAGCAGGGTTATGGCGGACAGAACTCCCGGGCAAGAGCTTGCTTTGAAAGCGATTGAGCGCAATATCGCAAAGCCGGGATATAAAACGCGCATACGCTACGTATATCTCGCGCCGGAAAACCTTTATAACAGAAACACGCCCTGGTACGGCGTATTGGGCGCATTTAACCAGTATAGTTCTAAAGCGCATAATTCATTCCGGCACAACACAAGTGTGCGTACCGCTACGTTGTGGTATTATTGGCCATATTTTTTCCCTGCATGGCGGCTACAATATCGTCGAGGTAGTCTGTACTACGACTATCTGCAGCGTAAAATGCCGGAAAGCGCCTTTATAACGCAGCTCATTACCAAACAGACATTGTCTCCATGGTTATTGGTTCTCAATACGGAAGAATTGGCGACCATTTTTCATTTTCCTTCCAATATCGTACTCACCGCACCCTCCATTCAGCGAGTGGAATCGCGCAAAGTGGGCCCGCCGTCAAGCCTGCCGATGCAAGCCCAAGCAGATGAGCTGCCGGAAGGATTTAAGAAAAAATGAATTGTGGGAAAATATGACTATAGATAAAACATTATGAAACCGCACCATATACGACACAATTTGTCATCCCGCACTTGATGCGGGATCCATTACCCTTGGAAAGCATATATGTTTTTTCAGCCGGAGGCTGATCCGCCTCGGGCGGACAACTGGATTCCCGCCTTCGCGGGAATGACATGGTGCGTTATCTGGGTGTGATTTCTATAGCCGGCTTGGCACATTCTTCAAAATTATGTTCGAAACCATCCTCTATTATGGCTCCATCGCACTGGCGATATATAAAGCACTAGCAGTAGTAGTTACTGTTCTTTCCGTTCTCGGCATTGCGTACGTTGCAATAAAAAGCATGGAAATGCGGCACATGCCGCGTAACGCCGTTCACACTGATGCTGCGATTTGGCAGCCACTTCAAAAATCCGGCTCCATCGAAGGGGTACCCGTGCGGCTTCAAGCGCTGCGGGACAGCACGATCATGCGTTGGCATGAAATTGTTGAGCGTTTGGCAAAACAACAAGAACCGAAAGATTATAAATCGGCGGTCATAGAAGCTGATGGCCTGGTGGACGTCGTGTTGCGCGCGGAAGGGTATCCGGGGGAGACAATGGGCGATCGCATGCGGACGGTTTCACGCGAGCAGTTGCCGCACATAGATGATCTCTGGAAGGCGCATAAAGTGCGCAATGACATCGCGCATGATCCGCATTACATAGTGAGTCCGCGCGAAGGACATGATACAATACTAATATATAAGCAGGTATTGGAGGAGTTGGGAGCGCTTTAGAGCATTAGAGCATTAGGAAATATGTTGAATTCCTAAAGCTCTAAAACCTAACACCTATTTATGAATGACACTGACATTGTATATTTCGCCAAAACAAACTTCCGGAGCCGGGAGCGGATTTTCGGCGTCAAGCACGTGGATCGGCGGCAGCATATGTATGTTATAGGACAGACGGGAACCGGCAAATCAACATTCTTAAAAAACATGGCATTGCAAGATATCAAAAGCGGCCGCGGCGTGTGCATTGTGGATCCGCACGGAGAATTTGTGGAAGAAATATTGACCATGATTCCCAACTCTCGCGCGGACGACGTGATTTACTTTAACCCGGCGGATAGTGAATATCCTATAGGGTTTAATGTCCTTGAAGTGCCGGATATAAACAATCCGGAATACAAACCAATCGCGGCTTCCAGCTTGATGGGCATATTTACAAAAATATGGGCGAATGTATGGTCCGCACGCATGGAATATATTTTAAACAATGCCATTTTAGCTTTGTTGGATAATCCGGGTTCCACGCTTCTGGGTGTACAGCGCGTACTGGTGGATAAAGAGTACCGAAAGCAGATTCTCTCAAATGTCAAGGACCCCATAGTGCGCGCGTTTTGGACGCAGGAATACGAGCAATATGACCCGCGGTTCCGCAATGAGGCGATCGCGCCCATACAAAACAAAGTAGGGCAATTCCTCTCCTCTTCGCTGATACGCAATATGATAGGCCAGCCGCACAGCACGCTCAACCTGTACGACGCGATGAACGAGGAGAAAATCATACTCGTAAACGTATCAAAAGGGCGCATCGGGGAAGACAACTCCCAGCTATTGGGCGCTATGGTTATCACAAAATTGCAGCTTGCGGCCATGGAGCGCGTGCGTATTTTGGAGGAGGAACGCAAAGATTTTTACCTATATGTTGATGAGTTTCAAAACTTCGCAACCGATTCTTTCGCATCCATTCTTTCCGAAGCCCGGAAGTACCGCCTGAATCTTGTCCTGGCACATCAATACATCGGCCAGCTCGTTACGGATACCAGCACCCGCGTTCGCGACGCCGTTTTTGGCAACGTAGGTACCTTGGTGGTGTTCCGCGTGGGCGCGGCTGACGCGGAATTTTTAGAAAATGAATTCACGCCCGAAGTTACCATAGAAGATCTTGTAGGCCTGCCGAATCACTGTATATTCTTAAAGCTTATGATTGACCAGATGCGATCCCGGCCGTTCTCGGCTTCCACCCTGCCGCCGCTTGCCATTGAAGTTGAAGAAGGCAGCGTCGCGCGCATTGTAGAAGCATCTCGCAAACGCTATTCCCGCACACGCAAAGACATTGAAGAAGAAATAAACGTATGGAGCGGGTTTGAAGAAAAAGAGAACTATCATATGGAGACAAAGGAAGCGCACGCTGATAAGAATACCAGCAATGCAAGCGCGAGACGAACGTATCAACAACAGCAGCCGCCTCGATACGCGCATACGGCGCGTCCATCTGCCGCGCCACATCAAGGTGTGCGCGCAGCCTACCGCGCTCAACGAAGCGATTATATGCCGCCGCAGCGGAACACGGCACGGCAGGCTCCAGAAGAGCGTGTACCGGCCTCGCCTGAAAAAACCGTATCTCTTGCGGCATTGCGTCCTCAACCGCAAACAGAACCGGAACATGCCCCGCGCGATCACAAGCGGCGCCCGCCGCAAGCAAGTTTATCGGAATTGCGTTCCGTATTGCACGGCGTTTTAGAAAAACGCAATCTGCCTGCCGTTGAGCAAGATACGGCAAAACATACAGAGATAAATCCTGCGCATAGTGAAGAGAAAGTTGGTACGCTGCGCAAAGGGTCGCTTCAGCCGGGGGAGAGTATTAGGTTATGAAAATACAGTACTGTCAGACACTTAGTGTTTGACATGTTTCTATCTAACCCGTTCCACATACTCTCCCGATTCCGTATTAATCCGCACTGTGTCTCCCTCGTTTATAAACATTGGCGCGTTTATCGTAAGTCCGGTTTCAAGCGTTATCTGTTTTAAGCCGCCTTGCGCCGTGTTTCCGCGGACAGCAGGAGGCGCTTGAGTTACTTTCAGGTCAACTTTAATAGGGAGGGTGATATCCAAAAGCTCATCATCTATATAGCGCGCGGCAACCTCATCTTTTGCCTTGAGATACTGTTGGCGCCCGGCAAGCTGACTCTCGGAAACTAAAAAACGGCTGCCGGTATTGCCCGCTTCATGGAACGTGCAGTGCCCGCGGTTGCAGAACACGAATATAACAGGCTTTTTGGCGATTTCCAATTCTTGGAATGTATCTGAAGGCTTAAACGTCTGATTTGAGACAGCGCCCGTCTTGATATTCCGGAGCTTTGTCTGCGCTACCGGCTTTCGTTGCTGCATGCGGCTGAAGTTATATTCCAGCACTTCATAGGGCTCGCCGTTCCACATGAATAATGTTCCCTTTTTCAGTTCGTTATATGACAGCATGAACGTGTAACGTGTAACGTAGAACGTGTAATGCAAGGATCAATAGCTTTTTTCTTTGCGCTCTACGTTTTACGTTCCACGTTTTACAAAATTCATAACTCATTGATTATACCTGAAAAACTTATATAATACAACCTATGGCAGGCAAAACAACATATGAGTCCGTAATAGGCCTTGAAATCCATGCGGAGCTGAACACAAAAACAAAGATGTTCTGCTCATCGCTGAATGATCCGCTGGAAAAACATCAAAATGTCAATATCTGTCCCGTATGCATGGCGCATCCGGGAACATTGCCGGTTATCAACAGGGAGGCGGTAAAAAAAGTACTGCGCGTAGGGTTGGCGCTTGGCGGCGAGATCTCAACGTTTACGCAGTTTGACCGGAAAAACTATTTCTATCCTGACTTGCCGAAAGGATATCAGATTTCGCAGTACAAGTATCCGATTGTTGTTGGCGGCTCGTTGAACGGCATACGCATTACGCGGGTGCACCTGGAAGAAGACACGGGGCGCCTTCAGCATACGGACGGGGGCACTCTTGTTGACTATAACCGCGCGGGCGTGCCGCTGATGGAACTCGTAACGGAGCCGGATATCCGCACTGCCTCCGCCGCGCGGGCATTCGCGGAAGAGTTGCATCTCTTGCTCCGTTATGTGGACGCATCTGACGCGGATATGGAAAAAGGGCAGATGCGCATTGAGGCGAACGTTAGCATTCGGCCCGTTGGATCCCTGGAATTCGGCACCAAAGTGGAAATCAAAAACATAAATTCATTCCGTGCGGCAGAGAAAGCCATATTGTATGAAATAGAACGGCAAGCAGAAGCGTTGGAGAATGGAGAGAGCATCAAGCAGGAGACGCGCGGCTGGGACGATGTAAAAGACCGAACGGTGCCGCAGCGTTCCAAAGAAGAAGCGCGCGATTACCGGTATTTCCCGGAGCCGGACCTGCCGCCGTTGCGGCTTACCAAAGAAAACGGCTGGGATATAGAGCGCATGCGCGCCGCATTACCGGAATTGCCGTTTAAAAAGCGTGTGCGTTTTGCCGAGCAATACGGCCTGCCTCCAAAAATAATTGCGTTTTTTTTGGCTGACAAGCATTTCGCGGATTATTTTGAACACGCGTCTTCAGAATTGCATGCGTGGCTTAAAGGTAACAATGCGGATTTTAAAAGAGCATCCGGCATCTTGGCGAACTATCTTTCATCTGACCTGCAGTCGCTTATGATCGAAAAAGAAGCGACTATCCGCGATATACTCATCACGCCGGAAAATATGGCGGAACTCATAAAGATGATTTATAAAAACGAGGTATCATCGCGCGCGGCAAAGGACGTGCTGCGACGCATGTTCGCCGACGGCTCTGATCCTTCGCATGTGGTCCAAGAAGAAGGACTCGCGCAGGTGAGCGATACCATAGCGCTTCAAGACATTGCAAAACGGATATTGGAAGAAAATCCCAAGCCCGTAGGGGATTATAGGGCAGGGAAGGAGGTCGCGCTGCAAGTGCTGGTGGGAAAAATGATGAAAGAAACCAAAGGAAGCGCCAATCCAGAGGTGACCCGCGGCCTCTTGACAAATTTACTGAGGCGAGTATAAAAGTATTACTATAATATACGATAACTTATTTATGTTTCCTCCACCGCCTCCAATTCATCTATGGCAACTTTTTGCTTCTTTAAACTTACCGTCAACACTTCAAATTTCCTTGTCTGTATGCGCGCTTCTTCAACAATTTCTTGTAAAGGGGAGGGAAGTGCGGTAATCATTTTTTTTAGTTTTTTCTCGTCGGGCGCCAAGAGCGCTTCCCAAACATCCATTCGGTTTTGGGCTACCAATGCTTGTTTTATTTTCTCAAAATCGTACTGATACCGTTCCTGCGCGGTTTTTGAAATCATGCCGCCGTCGCCAAACACCCGCGTAAGATTCTCCGCGTTCATATACTCTTTAATATTTTTTTGAAGTTCTAAAATACGTTTTGCAGCATCAGTGCCCTGCCGCTTCAACGTACATAGCTCTTCTATGTCTTTTTGTATTTCTTCTTGATTCTTAATTTCTGATTCCTGATTCTGATACAAGAATTTCCACGCCGGGCATATTGATTTATACCCGCACCAGTCGCACAAAGCCGACGGCTGGGGAGGGAAGTCATTTGTCGCGCTACGCTGCCCAATCTCGCGAATAGCGGCAAGAATACGCTCTCTTGTAGCTTCCGTCTGCTCTGACGTGCGCGCCGTAGAAAGCTTTTCATTATGCTTTACATAATAGAGCGACAAAGAGATACGGGCGGGGTCTATGTGCGGCCACCGGCGCGTGAGGCCCAAATGATAAACGGAGAGCTGGAGATCCTGGTCAACCGCTTCCTGCGATTTCATCTTGCGGCTTGTTTTGTAGTCTATAATTTCATAGGCGTCGTCGCGGGGCTTGTCTATGCGATCCATAATGCCGGCAAGCACATGCGCCTCGCCGGTCTTCGGATCTTCCACGATAATCTCAAACCGTGATTCTAAATCCACCACGCTGTAGTTCCACGGTGGGTTTTTTGCATATAATTTTCTCATAATTGCCTCGCCCTGCGAGAGATACATGGAGCGCTCTTCAGTGGAAAGTTCAGCTACCTCTGCTGCATTCCAACCTTGACGAAAGTGCGCAATTATTTCATCAAGAGAAGGGAAGAGCGGGTTCGGCGAGAACATGTACTTAAGGGAGGCATGAATAAGCGTGCCAAATACCGCCTCTTTTGATTTCGGCGTTTTGATTTTGTCTATTTCCTGAAATTTATATTTTTGGGGGCACTGGTGAAACGTTTCCAGCGCCGAATAGGAGGTACGCATCACGTTGTGATATTATATCAATAGAAAAACAGTAAGGAAAGGAGCGCATTGCCATGGATCTTAAAACGGTTGAAACCACAGGAGATGACTCATTTGAAGCGGTTGATTTTTTCCCCGACGAGCTGCAATCGGGTCCGACAATGATTGACTGGGAGCAAAAAAGAGCGGCATATAAAATATGTAACACGCCGCCGCTTGAGCCAATAGTGACTGTTCTATGATTTTGCTCCATAACGGCAGGTGAGCAGTGTTCCTGCCGTTTTTTGTTATTTATTATAAGTCGCACAATATATCTTTTACGACATTTCTTTATGCAATGTCGTAAAAGATGGTACTATTGCGCAACATGACAAGTCACGTCGCGCAATAGTACCTCTCTTATGAATCTTATGAATAACACCTAACGAATCCGTGTCCATAATGACTGCGCATATGGCCACACATATGTCCCCCATACGTGCTTTAAAAATTCCCACAAGAATATAAAATTCTCCAATAGCGTCTGATCCGTAAGCAACGCCCGTAAGCTCACTCCTAAGAGACTAAGAATGACAACAGACAGTACGATAATGATTATAAGTTGGATTATGCCTTTGTTCATTATTTTATAGATATGCTAACGGATTCAAGTATCCGCCATACGGCAAAAATTGGCAATTGCTGCCTGGTATTTTTGATTTTCTAAACTGTACCGTAGAAGCGTCATACACCGTAAAATGAAGATGCGGACCTGTGGCATAGCCGGTAGCTCCCGTATAGCCGATGAGATCGCCGCGCGTTACCGCTTGCCCTTTTACGACTGTACTGCGCGAAAGATGTGCGGACAGCGTTGCTAAATTATTAGCATGCTCTATAAGAATCCATTTGCCATAAGATAGGCAGCCGGGAAACGCGTCGGTGTCGCCGATTTCTTTTATAACGCCATTTTCGGCTGCATAGAGCGGCGTTCCTATATCTGCGCGGAGATCAATGCCATTATGCGGCTTTCCGTTATAGAGAATTTTGGAATCTGGCGTGGTGCCGAAACTTTGCGTCAGCATCACGTTCCCTTTCAAGGGCCATGCAAGCACGCCTGTCCGCGCGGACGGCAGATCGGAGGGATTTATAAGCGCGCGCAGATCATCTTCAATCTGCTGTATTTCATAGAGCATCTCTTCGCGTTTTGCCGCCCGTTCCGCCAACAATTCTTTATAGCGCGCCTCTTCATTTTTTGTCGCCGCAAGCAAGGCGCTTTTCTCGCCCTTGGCGCTCTCTTCTATGCCGCGACGATCAGCAAGTTCCCGCTGCAGGCGCGCGAGCTCATCCTTATGCGTCTCGCGCGATGCGCGCTCATCTACCAGGGCGGTTTTTAAATCCCGCAGGCTGCCCAAGTCATCATGAATAGATTTCTCGAGGCTCTCTATACCGTCCAGATGCCCGAAAAAGTCCGAAATGCGGCCGTTTTGCAGCAATATCTCAATCATGGCAGAACCGTCATCTTGGTAGAGCGTCTGCAGCGCCTGGGCTAGCGCTGCGCGCTGGGAAGATATCTTCCGCTCGCTTGCGGCAATTTCTTTGTCTAATTCTTCAATATGAAGCTCGGCGGCGCCAATGCGGTTTTCCGTAAGCCGGATATCCGCCGAGAGCTTTTTTATCTGTGTCTCAATGCGGGATACTTCACCTTGAAGTGTTTTTGACTGGTTAGAAGCGGCGGCAAGCGTTTGGCGGTAAGCGGCAATTTCCGCCTCCAGCCGTTCAATTTCTTTTGTGCGCTCATCCATGCGACTACGCAATTCTTCTTCCGTTGCCGCATACAGAAACGGGACAACCGCAAAAAAAACAGCTAGCACGATTCCGACATGAATCATGAAGCATGAATTATGAATTAAGGACTTTTGTTTATAATCCCCATAATTCATAATTCTTGATTCATAATTCAAAAATATGTATCGATACATAAAAAATACTACTGTTCGAGAAGTTGCAACGCCTTATCAATCCTTCGTAACGCTGCCTCTTTTCCAACAACGTATATAATCTCAAACGGACCCGGCGAATTTTTTCTCCCGCTCAAGGCAACCCGAAGCGGCCATAATACGCTTCCTCTTCCCTGCTGATCGGCATAAGGCATTATAAGATCCATGATAGCATGTATCTCGTTATAGGTGTCATCGGGTGTGTCGCACAATATTCTTCTTACTTCTGTAAGATGCCGCGCTATTTCATTATATTCCTGCGTGCCCTTCCAGCGAAGCAACTCCGCATCATATGCGGGATCGTCCTGGTAGAGAGGCGCGTTGACGGCACTATCATCGAGTACCTCCAGTCGTTCCTGTTCAACGCGCGCGATACGTTGTAGTGTATCCGCCGTAAGCTTGAAACCGGCATGTTCTATAAAGGGGGCTATTCTATCAGCAAGCGCTTCCGGCGCTAAACGCTTGATGTGCGCGCGGTTCATCCACTTGAGCTTCTCTTCATTGAAGACGGCTCCGGCTTTCTGCACTTTCTCAAGCGAAAATTCCGTCTCCAGATCGGAAAGCGTGAATAGTTCCCGTTCATCTCCCGGATTCCAACCCAACAAAGCAAGAAAGTTTACCAGCGCTTCCGGCACATAGCCGCCATCCCGATATTCGCGAACGGACACAGCGCCATGCCGCTTGGAGAGTTTGGATCGGTCGGTTCCCAAGAGCAGCGGCAGATGCGCGTATTGCGGCGCCGGGAATCCGAGTGCCCGCTGAATGAGTAATTGCTTTGGCGTATTAGGAATATGGTCCTCCCCGCGGATAACGTGCGATATGCGCATTTCAAAATCATCTACAACAGCAGTAAAGTTATACAGCGGAGCCGCAATATTCCGCGCTAAAGATATATCCCCCAAAAGCTGCGCTTCAAAGGAAATAGCGCCCCGTATGATATCAGAAAACAATACTGCGCCTTGAGCAGTATTTTTCAACCGCACAATACCCTCTCCCCTCCCCTGGTCGCGCTGGCTGCAAATATGTCGCGGCGGCTCTTTTGCGGCAACCTGCATGGTGCGCTCCTCCTCCAATTCTTCTTTTGTATGCGCGCAATAAAATGCTCTGCCGTCTTGTAAAAGTTTCTCTACATATTTTTTATAAATCTCTGACCGTTCCGACTGCCGATAAAATTCATCCCAAGAAAGCCCAAGCCATTGAAGATGTGTCATAATATCGCTTTCAAACTCTTGCCGTGAGCGCTCCCGATCCGTATCTTCAATGCGCAACACAAACGCGCCGCTATTCTTGCGGGCAAAAAGATAGTTAAACAACGCCGTGCGCGCTGTGCCCACATGAAGCCATCCCGTAGGGCTTGGCGCCATGCGCGTGCGTATAGGTTCCATATTTTGTGAGCTCTTACTCTATGAATAAAAATTTGATTTCCATTATTTTAAAAAATTCGGGAAATATCAATATAGGTAACCAATAGCATCAATACAATGAGCGTAATAAACCCGATCATATGCGCATATTGGCTTATATGCAGAGGCACCGGCGCGCCGCGGATTTTCTCTATAAGCAGAAAGAAGATGCGCCCGCCGTCCAATGCCGGAATGGGCAGTAAGTTTAATACCCCTAATGCAAGAGAAAGAAATGCAACAAGGAGTATGGTTTGCACAAAACCGGCTCGGGCAGTCTCGCCTGCTATTACGGCAATGCCGACCGGTCCCGCCACACTGTCACGGGCAAGTTCTATGTTGCCGGTAAAGAGATTACCAAATACAATGGCAAGCCCCCGCACGGTTTCTGATGCCATCATAAATGTCATACGCGCTCCTTCCCA
Organism: uncultured Candidatus Saccharibacteria bacterium; assembly: GCA_964479945.1. Classification (GTDB taxonomy): domain Bacteria; phylum Patescibacteriota; class Minisyncoccia; order Ryanbacterales; family 2-02-FULL-48-12; genus CAYZNS01. The sequence goes on along the minus strand of CAYZNS010000010.1, from coordinate 3,432 downwards.
AGGCGCTCGCCAAAACGGCACGTCTATAAAACTTTCCTCCACAAGACTTACTCCTATCGCTGCTTTACCATCAGCAACAATTTCATCCTCGGGAACAACCGATATTTCCAATAACGCGCCCGCGCGCGCAACATGCAAACGCACTTCTTCTCCTCCCCGAATAGCGATAATATCCTGAATTTCTCTTATAGAAGATACGGCTACCGTACCGCCTCCTTGCACAGTAATATTTTCAATCGCATCGCCGGCAACAATACCCGCATGCGCAGCCGGAGAATCAGGTACCACGCCGCCAACATGGACAGTTCTCTTTGCGTCTGGAAATAATGCGGCCGTTATTTCACCCGGCAATGGCAATCCAATGCCAAGCAAAACGGTAAAAATGAGATACGCAAGAATAAAATTCATGCCAACCCCGGCAACAAGCACCAAAAACCTGTCCTTGGCGCTGCGCGCCGCAAAGTTGCGCGTATCCGTAACACCCGCGCCATCATCTTCTCCCCATACGCGCACAAATCCGCCGAAAGGAAGCGCGTTTATGGAATAGAAAGTCTCGCCGATCTGCCTGCCATATATGCGCGGCGGGAATCCAAAGCCGAACTCATCCACCCGCATTCCTTTCCACTTGGCAACGATAAAATGGCCGAATTCATGGCTTAAGACCAAGATGGCAATTACAATTAAAAATATGAAGAGGGTGAACATATTAAATTTCTATGATCTCCTTCTCCTTCTTCTCCTTCACTTCATCTAGCTCTTTATTAAACGCATCCATCCGCTTCTGCAGTTGATCTTTCGCACGGTATTTTTCGTCTTCCGAGACCTTTTTATCTTTCTCCAGTGAGAGAATTTCCTTCCATGCCTCATCCCGATGCAACCGGGACCGTACCCGCGTCTCTTCCGCCTTGGCGCCAAGAATCTTCAATAAATCCTGTCGCCGCTCTTCAGTCATGGGGGGAAGCGTCAAGCGGATACGGTCGCCGTCGGCGATGGGCGCCAATGAGAGCGAAGAATTTTCTATTGCCTTGCCAATCGCTTCCAACGCTCCTTTATCCCACGGCTGGATAACGAGCGTGCGCGCATCCGGTATGGATACCGATGCGATGTGCTGTAAAGGCGTTTTCATGCCGTAATAATCAACAATAATACTCTCTACGAGCGCAGGTGAAGCACGCCCCGTGCGCAGCGACGCGATTTCATGGCGAAACCATGCAACCGCTTCAGAGTGCTCTTTTTCCAGTTTTGTGAGAATTTTCTGCATACATTTAATTTTACTCCGCAAACCCTATCACAATTGTATCCGGATCTGCCGGATTGATGGCGATCGCCGTGATGGTACTCTTGCCCGGAAAGCGCATTCCTTTCCACGTATCGCCGGCATTCGTACTTTTATAAAGCTGGTTGGACGCCGACACGAACAACATCGCGGGTTCGCGCGGATGCGCCGCAAATCCGACGGCAGGCAGAGAATCCGGCGGCACGATGAGCGGCATATCAAACCATGTAACGCCGTCATCCCAGGAAGCTAAAAGTCCGTGGTCCGATGTAAGGTATATAATACTAGTGACAGCGTCAATGTGCAATCGCTGGTTGTCGCGCGCGCCTTTTTGTCCCGAAAATCCGCGTGTAAGCTCCTGCCACGTTTCCCCATAGTCCGATGTGCGGAATACCTCTCCGCGCATGGTAGATACAAACATTCGTCCCGGCGCGTGCGGATGCGGCACAATATGCGCAATAGTACGGCGGAACCGGTGCAGGGACCGCCACGTAGCTCCCTTGTCACTGCTCTCATACAAGCCGGTACCGGCTCCTATAAAAATCCGTGTTGCGTCAAAGGGATCAGCCGCTGCCGCACGCACCGGCGAATCACTAAGGGGCGCGAAAAATAGTTCTTCAGCTTTCGCGCCCGTAAGCGATACCAAGTATCCGCGCCCGTTGGCTTGGGCGCCCGTGAAGCCTGAAATAAACCCTTCACGCGGAGCATCGCCTGTCTCGTCGCTATAGCGAGCTGCCGCATAGAGCGTCCGTGGGTCTCGAGGAGAAAACGCTAAGTCAAAAATAGTGGCGTTTTCCGGAATGATACCTTCAATGTCCAAGAAAGGAGACGTGCGCGAAAGCGAATCAGTCGCGGATTGCCACAGCCCGTTGCTCTGGGTACCTATGAGGAGCAACCCCTGCTGCGTATCAAATAAAAGATGGAAGGGATCGAATCGCGCCCCGGCAATGCCGCTCCACGTCTCTCCGCCGTTATGGGAAACATACAGCGTGGAAAGCGGATCTTCAACTACTTTAACTTCTTGCGCCGGCTCGGGCGTCCCGGCGCGATCCGGCTTGAAATACTGAAATGCGGCAAGAAACAGCATCACTACCGTAATGATGCCAAGAATAACGAGTGCGATTGTCTTATACTGCTGGCGAGTCATTATTAGGATATAGGAGTTAGCTTGCCTCGCCCGCCAAAGCTTCGCTTAGGCGATGCGGGCGGGTAGCTTGTACCGCTGGAATAAATTACCTACAAGCTAAGTATATCATTCTCAAATTGTAATCGTTTTGTAGCGTAGGACTTTTGAAACCGTTCCTCGCCTTGGATCAGCCGTTTTACCCCCGCGGCTGCCACAAGCAGCCGCGCGTTGCCTGAAGATGTCACCATCATATCATGAAGTTCCAGAGAAAGCGCGGCGATACTATGACGATACCACTCCTGCATGCGATCAGGGTGTTCCCGCACCGTATTCGCGTAGGCAAGCCGATCTGCGGCAATGTCCTTTCGCAAAGAATGGGCAGCGGCGCGCTGTGCGGCGGAAAAGATGGGACTTTTTTCTAAAACAGGCCAGAATCGGACATGCCAGGCGCGCGAGCGCACGGTTGCCAGCACATCATCCGCTGTCTCGGCGATAAGAAAAAATGTCGTCTCTCCGCGCGGCTCTTCCAATATTTTCAAAAACGCGTTTGCCGCCTCCCGTGTCATCAAGCCGGCATCGCGCACAATGAAGACGCTTCTTCCGCCGTAGCCCGACCGCGACGCGCGATCACGCATGCGGCGTATATCTTCAACGCGGATCTTATCCCGCTCTTGGGCGTTTGCATGTATATCTTCCACCATAACATCCTGATGCGAGCGAGTCTCAAGTAACCGGCACGGTTCGCATGCGCCGCACGGCTGCAGCGCCTCGCGCGCGCGCCGCTTGCATAAAAGAAAGCACGCCGCGCGGCGCGCAACCGTCATCTTTCCCACATGCCGCGGGCCCGTAAAAAGGTAGGCATGGGACACCGTACCGGTACGGATATGCAAGTCCAGAAGCTGAATTTGTCTTTTGTGGCCGATTATCATGAAAATGCAAAATGTAAATATCAAAAATCAAAATTACAATGTAAAAATAAAAAATGCTGAATTTTAAATTTTGAATTGTCATTTTTCATTTTGATTTTTGC
>CAYZNS010000009.1:0-40901 GCA_964479945.1 uncultured Candidatus Saccharibacteria bacterium | reverse complement strand
GTTCGGGACATTTCAGTTTTGATTTCTTGGTGCAGTGGTAATAGACATACTCGTGGACATTGCCATTCTTTTGCTTTTTGACCTTGTATTCGCCAGTTATCATCATTCCGCACGAGGCGCAGGAAAGGAGTCCACAAAATGGTTGAGGTTCATTTTTCTGCTTGTGGTGCGGTCTGCCTCGTTGTTTCAAAACTTCCTGCACCTTATCAAAAATTTTCTTTGAGACGACTGGCTGGTGCTTGCCTTCGTGTATCTCGCTCGCATAGCGAAAATGTCCGTAATAAAACGGATTGGAAAGGATAAAAGTAATTCTGTCTCGGTGGAGTCGCTTGCCGTTTTTTGAATGAATACCGGATTGCGCCAAAAAGTTTGAGATGTCTTCAAGGCGACTTCCATTTTTCGCGTACAACTCAAACGCTTTGCGAATGAGTAAGGCGCGCTTTTTGTCCACAATGACAGTTTTTGTCCGCACATCGTTGATATAGCCGATTGGCGCAAGGCAGGGATATTCTCCGCGCCTCACTTTTTGGCGCAATCCTCTCTTTGTATTCTCGGCAAGCGAATCCACATAGTATTTGCTTTGCCCAAAGGCGATATTGGGTAATGGGTAATGGGGTCAGGTAATGGGTAATGGGGTAATGGGGTCAGTCCCCTTTTTTGGTAATGGGGTAATGGGGTCAGTCCCCTTTTTTGTAATGGTAATGGGGTCAGTAATGGGGTCAGTCCCCTTTTTTTAAATAATATCAACATGTGACCTTTACTTTTAAAGTTAGCATGCGTGTGCCTTTATGAGGATGCGGAATTATTAACAAAGCTCTGCAACAGAATTAATGGGGACTGACCCCATTTTCATTTTCATTTTCCATTTTCATTTTCCCGGCGGCGGCATTGAGAAAAGAATTGGAAAGTGATATTATTGATTTGCAAGTCATACAAGTATTATATCACTTTCCATACATTATAATCTACTATGTCCACAATAGGCAAGAACATCAAGAAATTTCGACAGGAAAAAGAGCTTTCGCAAGATAAGCTCTCAAAACTTGCTGATTTGTCCCTCAATACAGTTGTTAAGATAGAGTTGGACGAAAGCCCGAACCCAACCATTAAAACAATCCAAAGGATTGCGAAAGCCCTTGGGGTTTCCGTTGATGATCTTTTGAAAAAATAGTTATGACAAAAAAAGATTTCAAAAATCAATATCTCAACAAAATCGTCCGCGGTTCCGCCGTTGATGTTATGAAAGAGTTGCCGGACGGCTCGGTTGATTTAATTATCACTTCACCACCTTACAATCTCAAAAATTCAACCGGAAACGGAATGAAAGACGGACGTGGTGGTAAATGGGCAAATGCCGCCTTGCAAAAAGGATACACGCACCACAACGATTGTATGCCGCACGATGAGTATGTGAAGTGGCAAAGAGATTGTCTGACTGAAATGTTGCGTTTGATACCGGAGGACGGAGCGATTTTCTACAATCACAAATGGCGCGTGCAGGGCGGCTTATTGCAAGACCGCCAAGATGTCGTTAGCGGTTTTCCCGTCCGGCAAATAATCATTTGGAAGCGGAAAGGCGGCCTCAATTTCAATCCAGGATATTTCTTGCCGACTTACGAGGTTATTTATCTTATCGCCAAGCCGAAGTTCGCATTGAAAACTAAAGCAAACGCTCACGGCGATGTTTGGGAATTTACGCAAGAAATGAATAATGACCACCCCGCCGCCTTTCCGGTTAGTTTGATTGATAGGATCGTAGGATCAACTGACGCAAAGGTTGTTTTGGACCCATTTATGGGCTCGGGCACAACAGCGATTTCTGCGCTAAATTTTGGACGAAATTATATCGGAATTGATATTTCGCCGGAGTATTGCGAAATGGCAGAGGAGCGAATAAAACAGCACCAATCGCAAGCTAAACTTTTCCAACCTACTTATGAAAAACAAACCTAAAACTTATACAAAGTCGGAACTAATAGCTAAACTGAAAGAAATTTCAGCTATGGGCTTTGTTTCGAATGCGCGGCGAGGCAATCACGGTGGTATCGGCAACACGCTTGAGGATTTACTCGGTATCAAGGAAAATAATTTACCGATACCAAATGCCGCAGAATGGGAATTGAAAACACAACGCCTTGCCTCAACTTCACTAACGACACTTTTCCATATTGAGCCCTCGCCGCGCGCTATCCGTTTTGTGCCACAAGTGCTTTTGCCAAAGTATGGCTGGGCGCACCAAGAAGACGGCAAGAAGTATCCAACAGGCGAGATGAGTTTTCGTCAGACAATCCACGGACTTACGAGAAGCGATAGAGGTTTTATGGTTAAAATTGACCGCGCGGAAAAGAAAGTTTTGATTTCTTTTGACGCAAAGAGTGTAGATATTCGGCATAAGGATTGGCTTGAATCCATCAAAAAGCGTGTTGGCGTTAAGGAACTTGATCCGCAACCATATTGGGGCTTCGATGATTTGGAGCATAAAGCCGGAACAAAATTACTCAATGCTTTTCATGTTCAGGCTGAAGTGAAGATTGTACGCAAAAAAGAATACTACCACTACACAAAAATTATGATGTTGCAGAAATTTAGTTTTGAAGGATTTTTGAAAGCGATTGAGGAAGCAAAAATTTTGGTAGATTTTGACGCGCGTAGCGGGCATAACCACGGAACAAAATTCAGATTGAGGCAGGATAGTTTGCCTATGCTCTACGAAAAGATAACGGTCATTTTATGACTTATGGCCTTGTCGAAACACCAGTTTATCTTGACCTAGGCGGCGCACTTGCCGCTTTCGGTTTAATTTTTGCCGTCTATCAACTTCGTAAGCCGCAATGGGAACTTATCCTACGAATTAGAGAATCGTGGCAAAGTATAGTCTATTTTGGATTTTTGGAGGCGTCGGATTATTTTTAGTTTTGATAAGAGTATTGCTCCCACAAGAATGGATTGGATGTTTCCCTTTTCCGCTCGACACACTACTTTCTTACGAAGTAGCAGCGTATCTATTTTTCATTGCTTCGCCAGTTTCGCTGTTATATTTTTCTACAAAATCGAGGGGGTTATTCAATAAAAAATCAGCGAGAAAATTTTACGAGGCATTAGTTTGGGAAATTTCAAAGACAACAGATGACAATGTAAATGCCGCGTTAGGTGTCCTGCTGTCGAATTTCGAAGATATTTGTAAAGCAATACGAGACAATGGAGAAAAAGATGGGATGCGCCAATCCGCAAGCGCAATTCTTGATGTCATTTTGAGCGATGCAAGTGTTGTAAAAATTCTTACTACCAAACGCCTAAATGCGTTGCAGTATATTTTTACGACCATCGAGAAACATAACATTACTGAACGCGATGCAGGAATTGGTGTTCCTATACTCGTCAGAAATCTTTTTTACGATAAGGATTCATTTTTCTACAAACATCTCGACCGAGAAGGTCTTGCCCTTCCTCTTAACATCTACGAAACCATTTTTGATTCTCCGACATTGCTAACAAACTTTAATATGTTTGATTGGCGAACACTTGAATATTCGAGGCGACGAGACATGAGTATGGGAGTATTTACAGAAGCACTATCTCGATCCATAAAAACTTACTTAACAACTGGCAATGTACCACCTCGCCACATAAACGATGGATTAAAATATCTAAGTGAAATATCTTGGGATGTCAGCTTAAAAATTAAGATATGGATATGGGATATGGATATGGGGTCAGGATATGGGGTCAGTCCCCTTTTTTAAAATAACGAACATGCAACCTTTGTTTTTAGGATAACACGCGTGTACTTTTATGAGAATGCGGAATTATCAATAAAGAAAAGATCTGCAACGTTAATGGGGACTGACCCCATTTCCCATTTCCATTTCCCGGTTTCGGAGGAGGAAATGGCTTTTTACGACGCTATTTCCGTGGGACGCAAGGCAATCAACGAAAATGGAGAGTTAAAAGAATTGGTGCGAGAGCTTGTTAAAATTATCAAAAGGGATTTAGCGATTGATTGGATGAATAACGATATTATTAAGGCGAGAATCCGTGCGAATGTGAAATTGCTTTTGTTGCGGAAGGGATATAAAGCAGAAGAAAGCGAAAAAGTGCTTGATTTGATATATCAACAAGCATTTTCATTGTACAGAGATTTTGTGCCAGTGATGGCATAAAATCTTATTCCGCTCCGCCAAAAAATTCGCCAGCCCAAGCGAGGGCATGGCGTTTTTTGCATCTTCCTGGCTTGTTTGGTATGCTCTAAACATAGTATTGGTAATCACTTCACCTATGAACGACCAGCAGGAACATCAACAAAATAACTCTCCGGAACAGCCGGAACTTAGCAAAAAGGAGCGTCGCGAGCTGCGGCGGCAGGAACGGCAGGCAGCGCAAACATCCGCGCACCGCGCCGGCGCTTCCCGGCGCATAGCCTTGTGGGCTATCGCACTCCTTGCCATTGCCGGATCCGCCTACGGCGTCTATTACCTCGCTTCAAACTCTCCGTCGCCCGATACCGGCAATGGATCACTTACCAATACCGTCTCTGATGCCGACTGGGTCCACGGCAACCCGGTCTCTTCCGTAACGCTTGTGGAATATGCCGACTTTCAATGCCCCGCATGCGCGCAGTATCATCCGATGGTCAAAGCTCTTGAGCAGGAATTCGGCGGAGACGTGCAATTTATATTCCGCCACTTTCCACTAACGCGCATTCATCCGAACGCGGTAGATGCGGGAAAAGCCGCAGAAGCGGCGGGACAGCAAGGTAAATTCTGGGAGATGCGTGATATCCTTTTTGAACGGCAAACCGAATGGTCGCCCAAGCCGCGCCCTCAAGCAACATTCATCGGATACGCGCAGGAGCTGGGCCTTGATGTAGGGAGATTTGAAGATGACATGGACAGAGACGACATTGAAGACAAAATTGACGCGCACGCGCAAAGCGGGTTTGCGTCGGGTGTCAACGCAACGCCGACATTCTTCCTCAACGGCGAAAAAATGGATACCCCGCGATCATACGATGAGTTCCGCCAAGCGATTGCCCAAGCAATCGCCACCGCAACCCCTACTCCCGACAATAATGCTGCAAAAGATGAAGCAGAAGTATCCGTTACTTCAACTTCCACATCAGAAAAGGAAAATTAGGCTTTTCCCTACAAGCTACCAGCTATTTCCTAACTCCTAACAATGAAGCCAATCTCTCATCTTCTCATCGGCGCATTCCTGCTAACAGCATTCATGGGTTTTGCCGATGCCGCATATCTTACAGCAAAGCACTACGCGGGCGCCGTACCTCCTTGTTCTTTGGTTCATGGATGCGAAGCAGTGCTTACCAGCCCCTATGCCACGATAGGGAATATCCCGATTGCCGCTGTAGGCGCGGCATATTACCTCGCTCTGTTTATTGCCGGTGTATTATATCTTGATTCAAAAAAGCCGCGCGTGCTTAAAGCCGCGGCATACCTCACATTCATCGGATTCATCGCATCCGCAATTCTTGTCGGATTGCAAACACTCGTCATAAAAGCATTCTGCCTCTACTGCCTCGCGTCCGCCGGAACTTCCACCCTGCTCTTTATCCTCGGCATTGTCATCTTGAAAAAATTGCGGCAGCAAGATACCATGCAGTCCACAGCAGACATCTGGCCATCACATGAGCTGATGAAACGCTGATGAAAAATGAAACGGGCCCATAGTATAGCGGTAGAACGGTTCCATGGCATGGAACAGGTCGGGGTTCGACTCCCCGTGGGTCCACATAAAATTTTCATGAAATAGAAATTTTATCCCTAACTACGAATTGCTCACACGAATTATTTGGTTAGCGTGAAACATCTTAAGATATTACGAGAGATGCGCTTATGGTATACTGCACTCTATGGATTTCGCCGAATTTCAAAAATTTATAGACGAACAGGACGTGTTTTTTCGTTCTTTTGGAAAGAGCGTGTCCGAGCGCGAGCGGATCTTGGCGCGTACCGTGAAACTATCGGAAGAGATGGGAGAGCTGTGCGATGAAGTTCTTGCTTCCTTGGGAATGCAGCGAAAAGGAAAACTGGAACAGCGCGAGCCGGATAGCCTTCGTGATGAATTCGCGGACGTCATTATTGTTGCATTTCTTCTGGCAAAAAGCATGGGTGTTGATGTCATGGCAGCACTTGAGAAGAAAATAAAGAAGATACGAGAGAAGCATAATGTGGAATTAAAACATGATACCGGCGCTTTGTAACTCAAAGCAAAAACCCCGGTGCAAAAGAATTCAGAATTCAGTGTCAGGTACCTTTTCTCACTTTGAACAATATTATGTACTGATTCCATGGGCCGCGCACCACGAACCGACGTAGGTAATCACGTCTATCACATTATAAACCGTGCCAATGGAAGATCGCGTATTTTTGCTTCTTTTGATGACTACAAACTATATTTCCGCCGCCATGGGATTCATTAACAATCATTATCAACTAACGCCGAGTCACATTTGACTCGCGCCGCATACCTCGTTTGTCCACAGCTTTACACAGTAAATGTTGACACTACCGCGGCTCCAGCTGCAGTGGTAAAATTTGAAGGGGATGTTGAGCTTTTTGTTAGGGGGAAATGGCACTAAAAACAGGAATAGTTATAGTAGAAGGATTTGGTTTAGGAACAACGCCTAAGAGATTTTAGTTTTGAACTTGTTCCCGATGAAGAAATTTATTTCTGTCTGGAAAAAAAATCAAGATGATGAGACCAATGATACTTAACAACCCGAGGAACCCCCAAGCGCCGTGGTAACCTTTACCTTTTGCATACGACCAACAACCCCAGATAAAAAGGATATTCCCAATTGTTATGAAAAGTAAACTAAGGATAGCGCCCACGGTGTGATCAGTATAGATAAACAACGCGGTTATTTGGAGGAAAATTGCAATGCCTATTCCAATATTTGTTTTTCTCCTATACTCTGCTAGCATGATGTATGTGTTAGTGCTTATATTTTGGATTGAATCAGTAATGTGTCCGACCTTTCTAAAACCTCTTTACTTATAAGAGTAACACATGTTCTTGCATGTTGTTAAGGTATGAGTTCCTTTTTTAATTTCTTGTATGAGCTGTTTCCGTATTTTATTGTATTGATCGTTGTCCTTCTCATGGCTGCATTACGGCTTCAAAACAGAGACCGGACATTTCCATCTCTTGGAACATTTATGCCCGATATCTTTTATGATGCATTTCCCGGCATTGAACGAAAATTTTTTACCACTTCGATTGTTCTTTCCATACTGCTGTTTCTCTCGTTTATTGTTGTAATTGCTTTTTATTAAAGTATACACGTCAACTGGAGATTGTGGCATATGAGGGAAATGGGGAAGGTTTTTTTGCGAGGAGTGAAACCCGAAGCAATTTTGTGCGAGCAGGGCGATTACTTCCCAGGATATGGGATCAGTCCCCTTTTTTAAAATAACGAACATGCAACCTTTGTTTTTAGGATAACACGCGTGTACTTTTATGAGAATGCGGAATTATCAATAAAGAAAAGATCTGCAACGTTAATGGGGACTGACCCCATTTCCCATTTCCAAAAGTATCCTCTCGGTTTCTTTAAGCGTCAGCGTTGAATTTTCTATGGCGTTGGAGTTATAGACATTCTCCGGCAGTTCCACTTCATCAATCATAGCCAGGAGCGACTCTTTGCCTTTTTTCAAAGAATCATACTCCGCCTTGATGTTTTCTATCCTATTTCTTATAGGTTTCGTTACTGCCATATACAGACATTATACAAAATTCATCTATTTTTTGCAAATTATAGTGAAATTATGCTAAAAACTGCCTAAATTCACCTATTTTTAAATGGTGGCAAGCGTGGGATTGACTTTGCCTGCCTCAATATCTTTCCGCGCTTCGCGCGGCAAAATCTGTTGGCAAAATTCCTAAAAGTTTGATATTGGTGGGCACTGAAGGAATCGAACCTTCCGCCTTCCCGGTGTAAACGGGACGTTCTACCGATGAACTAAGTGCCCGAACAGAAATACCGTATCTTATTTTTGAGAATTTATCAATCCAAGCAACATCTTTGATATTATCTCATATCTAGAGTAAAATTTTTTATAATCTTCATCGCTCAACTGCTGTTCTTCATGAATAATATCCAACACAGATACGCATTCATAGGCGGATCCTCGCGAAATGGTATAAAAATTTCTCTTATCGGCTTTTGAAAATTTACCACTTCCTTCTGCAATATTAATTACGATACTTATAGAAGCTCGCCGAAGCTGGTCACGGAGGTATGAATCAGTTTGTTTACTATTCTTGACGAAATAGAGAATATCTTTATTGAGAGCTTTTGCGTCATGATATACTTTATCAAACATAAAAGTAATTAGTGTGGGTAATTAGTAGTTAGAGATAAAATTTCCACACCGTTATATCATAAACTTCCTTACCCTAATTACTAAATACGAATTACCAAGTACTCAAAATTTCCACAAAGTGGAAATTTTATGTATGCCGATCCGCCACCACGCAGGCGCCGAATGCGTCCGGCTTTATTACCGCTTCAAACCCGAAGCCGGTTACCATGCCGACAACGCCGGGGATAAGATCGCGCGTGGCGCCCCGCTCGCCCACATCTATATGCACCTGATCGTTCCAGAAATATTCATCGCCCAGCTTTTCTTTAAGCCGCCCGCGCAACTCTTGCGCAAGTGTGATAGAATGCATCGCCTCGCGGTAAATCCGGTCCCGCAGCGCGTGGCAGCGCTCCGGTGACGAGCGCGTCCAGAAATAAATGCCGCCGTTGCCTATTCTGCGGATAGTTATAGCCGTTACAAACCGGACTTCTTCGGCCGGATGCGAATCGGATCCAATAATAATCTGATAGCGCTCGCGGGGCTTGTCGGCAATGAACAAACGTATGCGATCCACCACTTCCTCAAGGGAATGTTGTTTACCGCTTATATCTAAAAATATATGTTGATTGGTATACATAGTTTTTCTGCTTTTCCGGATGTGCCGAACCGAGCTATCTCCCGGTGCAACCGTGGATAGAGCTCGGTTAGTCACAATCATGGCGCTTACTTAGATTTGTAGACAGTGCTGCTAAAACAACGACGCCTGTGCCGCAAACGCATCTTGCGGCGCTTGCCACTTTACGGGAACCGCCACCCGCGGATTGCTGCGGGTCTCGGCAATTATCTGCCCATGCGTTTTGCCGCGTTCGTATATATCGCGCGTAATGCGCACATCATCCAGGCAGTATTTTTTAATTGCTTCTATATTGCCATCTTTCCACCACTGAAGCGCCTCCAAGCCATTCCCGCTTTTGGATATGCCGAGGTTCGCCTTGGCGAGCTTATCCAGCGAGACGCGAAAACCCAGATAACTTTCAATATCCGTCATAAGATCTAGATGCGCAATGGACGCCAGCGGCACGCGGACATGCGGCTGCAATACCGGCACGTCAAAGTGCTTGCTGTTAAAGCCAATGATCCGCGCCGTATTGCGCAGCAGATCTTCCAGCGCCGGAAAATCTTTTTCTTCGTAGCAGCGAAATGAATCATCCGCGTAGGAATATACGCCTACCACGGAGACGTCCAGGAGATGCATATTGTGCTTGCCGCCCACTTCCTGAAACGATTTTTTTGTTTCTATGTCAAAAACAAGTTCATTCGGCATATGGGGAATTATAGCACATCCCCATATTTTTCCAAGTCAGCGTATACACCTTCCTGCACAAACTCGCGATACAATTCCGGATTCTTTCGCAATAACGAAGCAGAAAGCGGCAGCTCGCCGCGTATTTTTACCACAAACATATGTTCCGCGCCAAGTGCAAGGGCAAGACGCTCTCCGTATGATTCGCTTGAATACACATGAGTGATAGAATGTGCAGAAACCGCGTTTGTTATAAAATCTTCGTGTGCCTGCATGGTTTCTTCATTCCATATGCCGCGCGGCGGCGGGTTATATCCTTCTACTACCATCGCATTCGGGAAAGCTGCGCGGATCCATTCCGCGCGCGCGGCCAGCGGCACGTTCGTGCAATCAGGCGCGTCATATAGCAAAACCACCAACTGATCGGTTGATGCATACGCAATGCGTAATATATGCTCATGCCCCGCGTGAAAGGGCGCGAATTTTCCTACTATAAGACCAGTCGTCATAAAGAAATAAGTTAAAAGGAAAAAGTTAAAAGAAAATGAACTTTTCTATCTTTTTCCTTTTTACTTTTGACTTGTATCTTTTAATGTAAACAACGCAATCCCGAAAGCAACCGAAACATTCAACGATTCTTTCTTTCCGCGCATGGGGATTTCCACAATAATATCACATTTTTTGAGGACAGAAAGCGAAAGACCCCTCACTTCGTTTCCTACCACAAGCGCGAAGGGACGCTTGGGCTTGATGCGATGATAATCAACCGTACCGGTATGCTGTTCCAAAGCAATTATTTGTACGTCATCTTTCCGAAGTTTACGAAAAGCTTCGCTGATACGCCGGCAATTTTCCCATGGCACATTTTTTTCCGCTCCCAGGGCCGTTTTTACAACCTCACTCCGTAATTTTCCAAACGCGTCCACGGGAACTGGTGTGTAACCGGTAAGATAGATCTTCTCAATGCCCGCTGCATCGGCTGTGCGGAACATGGAACCGACATTATACAAGCTTCGGATGTTATGTAAAACACAATAAATCATGAAGGCATAAAAACATGAAAACACAAGAACAAATTCTGTTTTTATGTTTTTATGCTCTTGTGTTTTAATGATGCAATTTCATCCCGTACCACCTCTCGATCGTCCCACGGAATTTTTTCGCCATTCGACACCATCATCCATTGCTCGCAACCTTTACCCGTGATTATTACCACATCGCCTTTTTTCGCAAGCGCGAGCGCTTCGCGTATCGCTTCGCGCCGATCCGTTATTTTTCGATAATTCATCCGTTCTTTGTCTGTTTGAAATATTCCCTTTTCAATATCACGCATAATATCTTCGGGTTTCTCATCATAGGGGTCCTCGTTCGTTAGAATAATAACATTGCAATATCGAGCAGCTATACGGCCCAACTCGGGACGTTTCCACTTATCTCTCCCGCCGCCCGTAGCACCCAGCACGCACACCAAGCGCGGGGCGGAAAACTCCTGATATACCTTTTCAAGCGCATCCGGCGTGTGCGCATAATCAACCACTACACCGAAAGGTTTTTCTTGTAAAACTTCCAGACGCCCCGGAATATAATCTATCCGCTCTATAGCGCGCTTGCTTGCTTCATAGGGAATACCTAATGCGCGCGCCGCCGTCAACGCAGCTAGTGCATTTGCTCGGTTAAAATCGCCCGGCAGACGAAGATGTAAATCCCGGGGATACTCTCGCAATGTATACAGGTGCCTGTTTTCGGCCGAAATTTGCGATAAATATTCCAATGTTTCCGCATCATCTTTATTCAACACATGCACCGAAGCCGATTTAAACAATTCCGCCTTCGCCGCGCGATATGCTTCAAATGATCCATGCGATTCAATATGTTCCGGCGTAATAGTAGTAACCACCGCAATATGGAATGTGATATGCCGGTGCCGGAATTGCTTAATGCCTTCCGATGTAACCTCTAAAACCGCATGCGTACAACCCTCACGCACCGCCTGCCGCAAAAACCGCTGGATAAAAAACCTGCCAGGCATGGTCATTTTGCGGTCGTTTGGACGCTCGCGATCCGCAATACGAAAGCGGATAGAGGAAACAGATGCCACGCGATGCCCCGCTTCTTCAATAATTTCCGCAAGCAATTCCACGGTGGTTGACTTGCCGTTGGTGCCCGTAACGCCGATTATGGTAAGATGCCGCGAGGGAAAACGGTAGATGACCGCGGCAAGCCAAGCCAGGAAACGGTGATAGAGCGGCTGAAAGAAGCTGAAAATACTTTTTGGAATTAGTTGTTTTAAGAAATGCATAATTGGTGTCTTTCCCGAGCAGGCCGAAGGTGCTGTAAGTACCGAAGGTGCTTGTAAGTGCGGGAATCCAGTTTTATAAAATAATTCAAAGTTCAAAGTTCAAAATGCAAAGTTGCAGTTTTCAGTTCAAAGTTTTCAAACGGCTTTTTTGCTTTTATTGTTGTTTTTCATAACTTTTAACTTTGGACTGTAACTTTGCACTTTGCACTTTTAATTTTAAATTGCATTTCAAAGGTAATGGATCCCGCGTCATCCGCCAGCTGGCGGAGCGGGATGACAACGCTACCTTTTCCCCAACGCCTTGAGCGCCTCCCCCAGGCGCTCTTTTGTTCCCGAAACACTGGCGGGAACGCGGCTTACCGCCTGGCGCGCATCGTTTTGCGAATAGCCCATAACGATTAACGCGTCTAGTACATCCGTATCTGCCTGTAAATCTGCCCGCATCCCTTCCGACATAGCGGCTCCTCCCAGCTTATCTCGCAATTCCACAATAATTTTCTCCGCCATGCGTTTGCCAATGCCGGAGACTTTGGTAAGATACGTCGTCTCACCCGCCGCTATGGCTCGTTTTAGCGTATCCAAGGACGCTACGCCAAGTATGCCTATCGCCGATTTAGGGCCCACGCCGGAGACGCCTATCAGCACCTCAAAAAACTGCATCTCCGCGTATGAAAGAAATCCGTACAGTTCCATATCGGTCTCGCGTACGTGCAGATGCGTCCATAGCTTGATTGCCTCCCCTTGCGGGGATATACTGCGCAAAGTCTCGGGCGCTAAATGCACTTTGTAGCCGACACCGCCCGCAGAAACCACCGCGAACCGCTCGCCTTTGAAAATAACTGTGCCTTCCAGATAAGATATCATAACGCCACGCGTCAAACCGAGCTCTGCACATTCCGCCACAGGCGGAAGTGTGAATAGCTCGGTTTGGAATTAATCATAGTATAGTACTATAAGTATATTTCGTTGCAAGAAAAGAAAAAAGATAACGCAAAAAAATAACAATCTTCATTGGCTTTGTTGAATAATTCCTGTCCACAAGCGCACGTACGCCTTTGTGTTCAGAATCTATAGCAACTGACAAAAGTAACTTTACATAATACCTGTTCTATTGGACAATTGATGTATATTATCCATAATATACACTCATTATGAATACGGTACATCAATTGTCCAAAATCAACAGATCTCTTGAAAGAGTAAAGGATGCCGAGACTCGGGAACGCCTCATGCTATTGAAACGCTACTATCAATCAAGGTCATTACGGGATACCGCTCAAGAATATCGATGTAGTCATGGCAAAGTGAAAGGTTAATAAAGTGCACCAAAATAAAACCCGCCACGGTATTGCGGCGGGGGGTGAGTTGAATGACTAGGGCATTTTCTTGAGAATTTCGCGCGGAAGTTCCTGAAGAAGCACTTCATCAGCATACAGATACAACTTGCCATTCCGTTTATAGGCCTCAACAATCGCGACCGTTACGGCATCCACCACATTATTTGTGCAGGCAGGTTCTATTTTGGGCGGATGATAGTGTATTTCGGCGCCGCAGCCGCTTTCGGATGGGTTTAAGAGAATGCGCCGCGGATGCTTGTGATGCAGAAATTTGAGATAAAACAGGTGTTGCAGAAGATGCGAATAGGGCAGATACGCATGCCGGAGGGCGTTCGCATGTTCAAACGTCTTCGTTTTTGATGCCGGCACTATAAACCCCACATAATCAGATTGCGCATCACGTTTGGTTGCCAACAACAAAAAATTAGTATCGGTCGTCTCGGCAGGGTTCCAAAGAATACCTGTTACTAGCAGCCGATAATACTTTTTTCCATTATGTTCTATGTGAAACGGCAGTTCGTTTGCCGATAGATTTTGCGCTCCAAAAGCTATCACGAGGACAACTACCACCCATCGTATATTGCGGTTTGTAACCATGATGATTATCTCCTTGTTGTGAATTTAATTTTATGATAGCGTGTTTTGGTAAAAATAGATAGTATAAACGTAGAACGTGGAACATAAAACGCAAGGGATTGTAATTTCTATATTTTCTTGCGTTCTACGTTTTACGTTACACGTTCCACAACTATGAAGATTCCAAAAGAAATAATGGAGATCGGCAATATTTTGGAGGATGCCGGCTCTGAAGCGTATATCGTGGGCGGATGCGTGCGGGATTTGCTGCTGGGAAGAACACCTGCTGACTGGGATATTGCCACTGATGCAAAACCGGAAGAAATCCGGAAACTGTTCCCGCAGAGTTTTTACGAGAATGAGTTTGGCACGGTCACTATAGTGACTGCCAGTAAAAAAGAATCCCTGCGCCATGTGGAGGTAACGCCGTATCGCACGGATATTTTGTATTCCGACCGGCGGCATCCCGACAACATTAAATTCGCGCGCACCATTGAGGAGGATCTAATGCGTCGCGATTTTACGGTTAATGCGCTGGCGATAAACCTGAAGCCTGAAACGTGGAACCTGAAACCTGAGAAAGAATTGGAAGTTATTGATTTGTTTGGGGGGCAGGAGGATATAAAAGAAAAATTGATTCGGGCGGTGGGGAATCCGGCAGAGCGGTTTCGCGAAGATGCCCTGCGTTTATTGCGGGCTGCACGGCTTGCAACGGTGTTAGATTTTGACATTCATCCGCAAACGGCGCAAGCCATCGCGAAAAACGCGGGGTTGTTGAGCTTTGTCTCGGCGGAACGCGTACGCGACGAGTTTTCCAAAATACTCATGAGTGACATGCCGGATCGCGGTTTGGAAATTCTGCGCGAGCTTAAACTCCTGCCGTTTGTAGCCAAAGAGTTGGAGGAGGGTTACGGCGTAGGCCAAAACAAGCATCATGTGTATACCGTCTGGGAGCATAATCTCAAAGCCGTAAAATACGCCGCGGAGAAAAAGTGGCCGCTGGATGTGCGGATGGCAGCGCTTTTTCACGACGTGGCAAAGCCCCGCTGCAAGCGCGGCGAAGGTCCTGACTCCACATTTTATGGGCATGATGTGGTGGGCGCCAAGATGGCAAAAGAGTTGCTCTCGCGGCTCAAATACCCGAACCAGTTTGTGGAGAAAGTGGCGAAGCTGGTGCGCTTTCACTTGTTTTATTATAATGTGGGGGAGGTTTCGGAGTCTTCCGTGCGCCGGCTTATCAAAGCGGTCGGTCTGGAAGACATGGAAGCGCTCATAGAAGTGCGCATCTGCGACCGCATCGGATCCGGCGTGCCGAAAGCCGAGCCATATAAACTGCGGCATTTCCGGTTTTTGGTGGAGAAGTTGTCGCGCGATCCCATCTCTGTTAAGATGCTGCGCATCACCGGAGATGATGTTATGAGAATAGCAGGAATGCCTCCCGGCCCGAAGATTGGGTTTTTGCTAAATATCCTGCTTGAGGAAGTAATTGACGATCCAACTCGCAACCGCAAAAAAATACTGGAGGAGCGCGTGAAGGAATTGGGCGCTATGATCGATGAAGAGTTGCAAAAACTCGCGGCGGATGCAAAACAGAAAGCAATAGCGCTGGAAGAGCAGGAAGTCGGCGTAATCAAGCAGAAACATTGGGTGACGTGATTTGAGTAAGCGCTAGTCCGCCGGCTGGCGGATGTGACTATCCGCCAACTGGCGGAGAGCTTCACACATTCTGGCGAAGCCGGAACTGTGGGCAGCTCGGCTCGGCACATCCAAAAATACAATAAAGCGTAATAATTCGGGGTGTAGTATACCGGCAGTATCCGCCAGAGGCGGACAGGCGCACGCTTTGGGGTTAATTTCTGACTCGGGCCGTAGTGTAACGGTAGCACGAGTCCTTCGGGTGGATTTAGTTCGAGTTCAAATCTCGGCGGCCCGAGCCAGAAATTATAACCGCATACAAAAATCAAAAAAAGCATTGCGGCTCTTGTGTGGAAAGTACTACTCTTTTAAAGCGGGCAAACTAAACTTTTCCGAGAAATAATGGTTTTTCAGAAATTTTGTAAATTCAGCCATTTCTTTCTGGCGAATAGGAAGTTTTGCAAGTACGCCCTGTTTCTCAATTTCAGATAGTTCATCAAAATCTACTGTTTGTTCGCTGTGTACTTCAAACTCATTTCCTGCGCCAAGCACGCGGACTAGTTGCACGTCAGCATCCACGGTTCTCTCCTTATAGAATTCATCCAGTAACGTGCCCGCGTATTCATAGAGCGCCTGATTTCTTTCTCCCCATGCACAATACTCATCAGTCTCTCCACGCGGCATAACCTCGTCCATAACCTTGTTCCAGACATCGTTGGGCTCAAATTTTTTTACGAGATCATCAAGGGGGACATTATACTCTTGAGCTGCTTTTTTAAATGCTTCACGCTCGCCTACATACCGTTCATCAGGTTCACTATCATTTATTATAGCAATCCAAGGATAAGGCCTTCCTTCTGCGGTATTCTTATGACCCTCACATGATTCATACGTAGGCAACCCAACCGCATTAAAAACTGCGACACTTTCTTTTATTCCCTCATCAATGGGTTTACCTACCGCATCCGTAACTTTTTCAAGTCCACTTCTAATGTTCTCCAAACGCTCTTCTTTGGCTTTTTGTTCAGGATTCATAGGTGCTGCCTCCATTGTCGGTTTCTCGAATGACATAGTCAATTTTCTATTTAATAAGTTTGCTGCGCAACCCCTCAACGCCCCATGACTTGTCAGATTTAGGATCCTTCGTCTCCGCCACATTCAGCATATCAGTAAACGGTTTTGATTCAAGAAGCTGAGGATATTTTTGCCTGAACTCTTCCCATTCAGCCTGAATAAACGTCTTTGCCTGCCGTATTGTCCTCGCTACGCCAATTAAACTCCCTACTCTTCTATACACGTCTGCAAATTCATCAATAAATTTTTCCTGGCCTGCTCCTAATTTCATTTTTCCCTGGGCAGCATTTTCATTCCATGATTTCTGAATGGAATCGCATAGATAAAAGCCCTGCAGATACGCCAATACACGCTTTGCCGCCTCTCTATCATCAGGATGGTTTCCCACGAGTTCCCAATGGGCACCTTTACTGCTCAGAGCATAAACTTTTTCGGCGGCATTAAACCAGTTGGGCTTACGCTGCAGATAAGATGAGTGTAATTCATCCAGGTAATCCAGCTGCGCCTGAACGCGAGACGAATCATATTGATAATTAAATTCTCGTCCAAGCAACTTGCTATACTTCTCTGCATCATTGGCATATGATTGCGCCGTTGTTATGCGTCCACTATGATAGCCATACAATGGTCCTATCCTCCCCTTACGATAACTGGACTGCATATCGATGTCCGTGTCCTGAGATTCCAAATAATCAGTCATTGCAAGCGCATGATGCTGCAACTCATGCACTGCTGACATCGTAGGCGTTACAACATCTACTCTTTTCTCTGGGTTAATATCAACAACACATAGACCAAGGAAATAATCATCTGTTGGGGTATATTCTCCACGGTTTTTTTCATCCATATGCGCAAGAGCCTTCGGAATACCTTTACTCGAGTCAAAAGTTACCACAAGCGCTCCCATAACCTCCTTTATATCCAACGTGTACGGATCTTGAGATAAATTATTCAGGTACGCGTCATTCTTATCTCTAAATTCATGAATGAGCTCTGCAAAACGTTTTTGATACCCCTGCACCTTTGAGTCTTCAATATTTTCTAACTCGGGCTTTCATACTTGATATTGCCTGCAGCATCAATTGAAACGTGCTCAGCATACGTATCAAGCCGCTCTAAATACTCTGCTGCTTTTGTAAATGCTTCATTAAGTGGTAGGCGCTCATATGTTGCATCAAGTTTTTCTTTAGCTTTCTTAATTGCCGCTTCTTTATCTTCCGCGTTTTCAGGCACAACATCATTTTTTGCTCCCATAGCTCCCTCCTCCAGAATTTTTGTAATGTTCCCTTCACTATCTTTAACAACTACCTGGTACAAATCATTCTCCCTGTCGCGGATAACGGCGAATGTTTCGCCTTCTTGCAGATCAATAAATTCCCCTTCGGGCGTGGTTATTCCTGTTTCTTTCATTGATTCCCTGATCAACCCGGGAATTCCAAAGCAAATAGCGCGGCGCTTCTTCTTCCGGCCTTGGAGCTGTTCGCAGCTGCGGCGACTCATTTTGATTATTTCCTGGACCAGTTTTAAGCGATTCAATTCCCATATTTGAAATCTGAAATGATAAATCTGAAATTACTCCACCTCCCGCCATGTTTGCAGGTCCCAGCCGCCGCCGGGACCGGAGGAGAAGAGCGCGTTTGCAAGGCCGGTGTCGTACGTTATCTCCGCATTATTATCCAGCCGTATGCCGTACGCGGTAGCTTCTTTTGCCGCGGCAAGATTGGAAAATTTAATCCGCCCTTTACCTGCATAATAAATAGCGCCCAGTGAATTGTTGTCAACAGTGATAAGCTCCTCGCCGGTTGAATCCTTTGCGGCAAGCGTCATCAAGAAACTTGACGGATCGCCGGAACCCGAGAGCGCGGCGCCATTTTTTACATCTATTTTTGCGTCGGAGAGTATCACACCCGAAAGCGGGCCGTAGCCGGCGCTCAATTGAATAATACTGTTATTATCAAACACGATATCTCCAGTGACCCAGGTGGTGCCGGTTATGGTGAGCGTCGCGCCGTTTGTTACGGTAAGTTTTCCGGTAATTTTCTTGGGACCGATGGTTTGCGTTCCGGTAACGGTCACATCGCCCGCGGTAATGCCTCCTGCTTCGGCCGCGTCTTTCCAGTCTTGTATAACGCCGTCTGATATAGGCAACGCTTCTTGCGGAGGGTTGTCAACAATGCAATACGAATTCGGGCAGGCAGAGCCATGGATGGTGGTATTAGTAAAAAGATTCGCGCGCCCGGTGCCGCTCGTGGAATCTCCGATAATAAGGTTGTCAATGTACGTGGTAACGCCGCCGATCCACGTCTGAAAAGCAAGGTCGCCGCCTACATCTGTCCAGACAGCTCCTCCCGCGCTCCAATTGCTGGTGTATCTGCCGGTATTCCCCGCGTATGCATCTGATGTATCTTTGCGCCAGTTCCAGTGGTTGGTTGCGGAGTTTGTGCCATAATCCAACACAATCCAGTATTTGGATCCGTTAGAGAGTATGGCGGGGCTGGAAAACGCCGTGTCTATCCAGGAAGGCGTTGAGCCGACAGTTGTGCGCGAAATAGTAGCGCTCGCAAGCGCGCTGGTAGAGGGTTTGCCGCTGTTGTCGTCTGTGATATATACCGTGATGTCTTGCGTTGGGCTATTCACTTTCCCCAAATACACGGATATCTGGTTAAGCGCGCCGGATGCGGTGGCGGTAAATGATTGCGCGATGTCGCGGTTGGAAGACGCGGTCGCAAAAAGTTGATCGGCATCATGACTTGTCCATTCTACGGTGGGAGAAGGCGGTAGGCCGCTTGCTACAATAACGTCTCCCATTATGGTAGCGCCGTTGTTTCCGGTTATATTCCCATTTGAATAAATGTTGCCGTTCACAATCGCGTTATTTCCCATATCAAGTCCCCCTTCCCCTACCTGCACGCCGTAATAAAAACTGACGCCAACCGTTCCCGGCTTTAAGATTGTTTTTACTTTCCGAATGTTTGCGTCAACCGACCCTTCCGCGATAACTTCCTTATTGCCATTTACATCCGTGGTGAGCGAAGTAGTCACCGTGTTTCCGTTGATGATTAATGATTCTGACGCGTCAACCTGCTTTGCTGCGTAAAGCCGGTACACCACGTCTTCCACGCCCGCTTCCGCCAGAAAATAGCTTTGCTTCGCGCGCAGTTGCCGCCGCGCAGTTGCCGTTTCTTCAAACGCGAATGAAACAAATCCGATCCCGATGGCGGTGGCGGCGACTAGAAAAAGGATTACGGCTGTAAGGGCGGCCTGCCCGCCTTGTCGCGTAACTCGTAACTCGTAACTCGTAACTCGTAACATGGATTTTAATAACTTCTGCGGAGTACTGTTGTCGTATAAAAATTTTTTCCGTCTATGGTGAGCTCCGTTTTCACACTTTCCGATGCCGCACCGTTTGCTATACGGCGGAATACTAAATTCGAGACGTTTACGCCGTTTGATGTAAGGTAATCAATGGGTCCTGCGCCTTTCTGCACTGTAACGCGCCCGCCATTAAACGAGAATGTTACCGTTTGCGGATTTTCCGAGAAAGGGTCAATAGTAGTAAGCGCAAGTACACCCGGATGCGTGTCCAACGTGCTGGCTCCCACGTCTACTGCTTCCGCAAAACGCACTTCCCGCGCAATGCGTTCCAGCACAGCTTCCGCCGAGGCGCGCAGTTCCCGCTCCCCTTTTGCGTCGCGTACGATCTGCATAAGCGAGGCGGCAGAATTTGCAATGAGCGCGATCATCAACGCCAGGAGTGAGGCATAGACGAGAATTTCAATGAGGGTATAGCCGTTATTCCCTAAAACCTGAAACCTGAAACCTGAAACCTCAGACAAGTGTTTCATGCATGGTCTTTTTTTATACGTTTCAGGTTTCATGTTTCAGGTTTCAGTTACTAAACATATCCGTAATATAGGTGCTTACGGTTTGTGTGGTTGTCGCGGAATTGGTGCGCCATGCGACGGTGACCGTAATAAGTTTTGTGCCAGAATCAAGCGTACCGGAGGGTACAATATCGTCATTGGCATCGCGGTTCACATCTTCCAATACAAACTTCCGTTCAAACACATCGTCAATAAAAATATTGGTGGTTGTGACAACCCACACTCCCCCATTCCATTCCAGATAATAATCGGTACCAACAGAAAGCGAATCTATATTTGATGACCAACTGTCGTCCCGTAACGCACGGAGCGCTTCCACCGTTTCTTCCAGAAGGAACGCTGCCTGCGTGCGTTCCGTGCTTAGCCGGATAAGGCGCAGAGATTGTACGGCAGCGGAATGAAGACCCACCAGAACAAGCGAAACAATAACTGCCGCGACAAGGACTTCCACCACGCCAAACCCTCTTTGGTTACGTGTGTACAACGATTTCTTCATTGAATATGGGCTAATCCGGTAGGCTCTATTTCTATAGTGCGTGTTATTGTGGGGTTATTTTTAAGGCGAAATGTTACCGTACCATTCTCGCTTGTCTCGCCCGTTAGCCGTTTAAAAACAACTTCAGCTCCCCCGCCCGCAAATGAATAGGCGCTAATTTCAACGGAAGCGGAGAGATTGCGCACTTTATTGCCAGGATCCGATGCGTTATATGTATCGCCGGAAAACAGCACGAACGTATTAGTTTCAAAATGCACGCCATATTGCGCGGCATTATCGGACGAAAGCGTTTTTGCGCGCGCTTCTTGGAGGAATGAAATGCTGTCATCCACCACGATCGCTATATCAGATTGTTCTCGCAGGCCGACAAAGCCGCTTACTGTTATAGCAAAGAGAATTACCGCAATTGTGATAGCAACAAGAATTTCCGCTAACGTAAATCCCATACTTACCATTATACACAAGGTGTGCTATAAATATATGAGAATATGCACATGTTTAACTTCATATTGCGAGAATCGCCGCCCGCATATTCTATAGGACATAAAGGACATTATTAATTTAATGTCCTTTATAACAGGATGTCCTATAGAAAATACAGAAAATCTAGTATTTTATATGCACTTGTTTCATGTGAAACGGATAGTATGTATTCCCCAAGAAGAAAAAAAGGTAATATTGCGGAGGATCTAGTTACCTCTCATTTGCAAAAGGATGGAAATACGGTTCTTGAACGCAATTATCTTCGGAAATGGGGCGAAATTGACTTAATCTGTCTAAAAAACGATGTAATTCATTTTATTGAGGTAAAAAGTTTATTTTTGAATGATTTTGATGAATATTATTCGGAAAATATGTCATGGAATATGCAAGTTTCACGTGAAACAAATGTTTCGCGTGAAACAGATGATGGATTTGATCCTGTATGGAACATGACAAATTTGAAGAAAAAACGTCTCTCTAAGGCAATAAGATCATATCTTGCAGAGAAATATAGCGATGATATTC
Source organism: uncultured Candidatus Saccharibacteria bacterium (assembly GCA_964479945.1). Taxonomy (GTDB): domain Bacteria; phylum Patescibacteriota; class Minisyncoccia; order Ryanbacterales; family 2-02-FULL-48-12; genus CAYZNS01. The sequence goes on along the minus strand of CAYZNS010000009.1, from coordinate 18,968 downwards.
CAGATTTTCAGATAGATCTTATAACTGTTTCATTGGATAATTTTAGAAAAATATGGTATATTACGGTAATTGATAATATTATTTTGGGGGATTTATAAATAATTCGTACGAAATACTTGTTTCATGTGAAACATCTTGATCGGGCTGGCGTATGATGGTGGTACGTCCCGCCAACCAATTAAATCGGGCCATAGTGTAACGGTAGCACGAGACCTTTGGGAGGTTTTAGTTCCGGTTCAAATCCGGGTGGCCCGATTGGTTAGGAAGGCGGGATAGATCGAGTTCGATTCTCGGCAGCCCGAATGTACGTTTCACACGGAACAGGCAGGTAAATGGTCCAGATAATCATTTGGAAGCTGTGATTTCCCATGAAACAGATGTTTCACATGAAACAATCGGGCTCATAGTAAAACGGTATTACGCGGCATTCGCATTGCCGAGGTCCGGGTTCGATTCCCGGTGAGTCCACAAAAAATTTCCACAACGTGGAAATTTTGAGTACTTGGTAATTTGTATTTAGTAATTGGGGCAAGGTAGATTATTATGTATAAACAAGGAAATTTTATCCTTAATTACTAATTACCAATTAAATTTATCTATCTGTTTCTTAAGAAACAGATAGTGTTTCACGTGAAACACTATATAGGACATGTCCTTTTTGTCCTATATATCCACACAAGTACCAAGTTATCCACAATTTTAACAATTTTTTATGTATTTTTTAGACATCACTTGATTTACTTGGACTTATATGCTAGTGTTATTATAAGTTAAGCCAGAATGGAAAGGTCATAATATCAGCCCCTAACTAAAGACTATTTTATGGCTTACGAAGAAATTGTAATGCAGGAAGGTGATACACCGGAAGGTGATATGCCGTCGGCGCCGCCAACAGAAGGTGATGAACCACCTGCATCTGAAGGCGCTGAAGAAGTTGGTAACTAACGAGAAAATCAAACCCCCCTCCGATCAAAATCGGAGGGGGGTTTGATTTTATGGACTCCGTGTTTATTTTTCTATATAATGCAACCATTGCGGGTATCGTATAATGGCTATTTTGCGCATTGTGGGGGACTCGCCTGAATGGCCATTGGCCTTTCGGTGGGCTATAGCAATGTTAAAACAAAATGGGGCTTTTTGACTCAGAAAGTGTCCACAAACCCCTTCTACTGCAGCTTTCCTGCTTTGGCTGCTACGGCGTCAGGCTGCGTAAAACAGCATTTCACCGTAGCGTTGCTACGCCTTATGCCGTTTTACTTGCCTTCCTTGTATCAGCTCAAAGCAGGAAAGCTTCGTTACGAAGGGTTTGTAAACACTTTCTCAGAGATTTTCAAGGAAATATTGCGTATATACAGCATAATTCCTTCAAAAACTGCCGAGATCAAATCCGTCATTTTGTTTTTAAGGGGCTATAGCTGCAATGAAAATTTAAAAATTCGCGGGATTAGTATAGTGGTAGTACGACAGCCTTCCAAGCTGTAGGCGCCAGTTCGACTCTGGTATCCCGCTTCATTCTTCGCTAAGAAAGTGTCCACAAACCCCTTCTACTGCAGCTTTCCTGCTTTGGCTGCTACGGCGTCAGGCTGCGTAAAACAGCATTTCACCGTAGCGTTGCTACGCCTTATGCCGTTTTACTTGCCTTCCTTTTCAACCATATTTGCGAGGGCGCCAACATTCTTTGAGAGATGCTTGTGTAGGTGGTCAAAGGCAAATGCCTGCGCATCTTCTAATGAACCCCCTTTTAATCTATTTGGATAATTGGTCTCGTCAAACTGCCATATTTTGTCAATAAGCTGGGCAATTTCTTGTATGTTCATACAGAACTCTCCCTTCGTGTATTTTCAATATGTATATCACGAAACCTCAATGTTGTAAACGTATCATAAGAAAAACCCTTATTCTCCAACATTTTTCATCTCTTCGAAGCAAACGAGGGCACCGAAAACACCTTTCTCAAAGAGGCCTGCCCTTCGTAGCCTTGGCGAAGAAGGGCTATTCTCGGTAAACTTATGTATTATGTCTATATCATCAAAAGTAAGAAAGATGATTTGTGCTAGAACTGGTTGATTTCCTATTACTATCTGATATACTACATGTACGATGACGAGAAAAGACATCCGTGTTCACAGAAACATCGCATCCGCGCTATATTTTCAAGTCATCTCAAAACTTGATAAGAATATTTCCACTACGAGGGGATATTGGAATATCATTGTAAACATTAAGCATCCTTCCATAAAGGGAAAAGAAAAAGAGGTTCAAGAAGCCCTACAAAATCCCGATTTTATCCACCAAAATGAAACTGATAAAAAGATTTATTTGTTCTACAAACAGCGAGACAAGAATTATCTCTGTGTGATTGCGCGACACCTAAACGGCAATGGATTCATTATTACCGTGTATATAACAAATAAAATGAAGGAAGGAAAACAAATATGGCAAAAAAACAAACAAAAATAAACACCATTAAGTTATACTACGATTCTGTCGGTAATACGCTCAATGTTTGGTTTGACGATCCAAAAAAAGAGTACATTTCCGAAGAAACAGGGAAAGATATAATTCTCAACAAAGATAGACGAGGCAACGTAATTGGTTTTGAAAAACTCAACTACTCTTTTGGGAATAACACTATTAAGCGGCTTCCCGTGGAAACCGCTGTTTCATAAACAAAAAACGACCCCTTAAAAATAAAACCCTCCCACTAAGTTCGCGAGAACTTGCAGTGGGAGGGGCGAGTCGTTGGTGCTCCGTTCAGCGGAGCCACCTGTTTTAGTGCTTGTGGGTAGTGTAAATAGGTTTGTGTAAACGCCTGTGGATAACATAGCGCGGCGCGTGGTTAATTGATGGATATTCTGTCGGGGAACATCAGCGCAAGCTGCGCTACAATCTCGCCCCAATTGCGTACCGGCAGCTGCCATTGCTTGGAAATATCCTCCTGCGCGAGCCAGAGAAATTTCAAAAGCGCTTCATCATGCGGGAACACGGTTGTGGTCTTGGTAACTTTGCGGAACTGGCGGTGCAGATTCTCAATGGCATTGGTGGTGTAGATAATGCGGCGTATCTCAGGGGACTGTCGCCTAATACCTCTTTCAAGAAAAAACCAAGAAATCCGATGACTTCTTTGCTGACTCTTACATCAGCTTTCTTGGTTTTCTCTTGGTATAGGGCTTTTTAATGCCTCGTTTTTTGTTCTCTGTGCCCGATTTCCTCTCTTTTTTGTATTTCGGGCACACTTCTCCCTTGTGTGCTACGGCGTAATCGGCGTTGGCAGAATTCTCACTGCTTTTTTCAGATTATGGCACAAGGATTGGAAGATGTTTTGAAACTCGACTTTGAGAATGCCGCGATACCGCGCTTGCTTCTTTAGTTTTGAAAACGTGCCTTCAAACGGCATGCGAATGGAGGAACGCCAGCGATCCAGATCATGGTTCTTTGTTTTGTTGTTGTTCTTACGAATAGTGGCGGCGTGACAATTGCGCGTCATGAGAACTTCGTACGCTTCCCGACAATCATAGAGTTTATCCATAAATACCATGCTCTCTTCGGGACAGATGACATTGAGCGCTTTGTAATCGGGCACGTTAGCGGGTGTTGTGATAGTCTTCTGTATCAAACCATGCCTCATATCCACGGCAGCATGCCGCTTGTAGCCAAACCAGATATTGTGCTTTGATTTTGCTCCCCAGCGCGCATCCTTGTCTGCGGCATATTTTGCCACCACGGCGTTGTTCAATGTTTCTTCTCCATCCTTGATTGCTCTATCCCGTTCTTCCCACAAAGCAGTTTTGGAGATGTTGATAACTAAATCAGAAAATGTTATCAATGACGCATGTCATCGGTGAAACTGCATTCTGCGGAAGTGGTGGGGATTGACGGGCAAATTATAGACGTGGAAATTGACCTCTCGCCGGGGCTTTTTTCTTTTTCTATCGTGGGCTTGGCGGACAAAGCGGTGGATGAATCACGGCATCGGATTGCTGCCGCCATCAAAAACTCGGGCGCGCGCTCGCCGCAAAAGAAAAATCAGCGTGTAACGGTATCACTTGCTCCGGCGGACCTTAAAAAAGAAGGTCCCGCGTTTGACCTTCCCATAGCGCTTGCCTATATGCTGGTATCGGGGCAGGCGAAGTTCAACCCCGCAGGCAAGATTTTCTTAGGCGAATTAGCATTAGATGGCATGTTGCGGCCCATTCGCGGCGCTTTATCGTTAGCGCTCGCCGCAAAAGAGCGTGGATTCTCGGAAATCTACGTGCCGCCCGGCAACGGCGCTGAAGCCGCGTTTGCAGCCGATATCGCCGTTTTTGAAGTACCAACCATTCTTGCCGCAATTCATCATCTGGAAGAAAAAGAGCTTTTGCAGCCGGTACCACTTCCCCATCTTTCCACTGCTCACGCAAGTCCCTTCCCGGGTCATGATTTTGCCGATGTGCGCGGACAGGAATCCGCGAAACGCGCGCTGGAAATTGCCGCAGCCGGCGCGCACAATGTTATTCTTTCCGGCCCGCCAGGATCCGGCAAAACGCTCCTTTCCCGCGCGCTGCCGTCCATTCTGCCGCCGCCGAGCAGGGAAGAAATAATAGAAATTACTAAAATCCACAGCGTGGCCGGCGCTTCCGGGAGCCGCGGCACTGTCATTACCGCGCGGCCATTTCGCAGTCCCCATCACACCGCTTCCCATATCGCCCTTGTAGGCGGGGGCACATTCCCGCGGCCAGGGGAAATAACGCTGGCACATCGCGGCGTGCTGTTCATGGATGAGTTTCCGGAGTTTGATAAGCGCGTGCTGGAAGCGCTCCGCCAGCCACTGGAAGACCGCGTGGTCTCCGTATCGCGTGCTAAAGGCACCATGACGTATCCTGCAAATATTCTATTGGTCGCGGCCATGAACCCCTGCCCGTGCGGCAACCTTGGCAACCCGCTTAAAGAATGTGTCTGCCCGCCGCACCATATTGAACGCTACGCGCGGAAAATTTCAGGCCCTATCGCTGATCGGGTAGACCTGTGGGTTGATGTGGATCTTGTTTCGCACGAAAAACTCTCAGCGCCGGCGCAAACAAGCGAACGCTCGGCAACAATACAGCGCCGCGTGATACGCGCGCGGGAAGCCCAGGCAAAACGGTTTTCAAAAACGCCTTTTGTCGCCAACAGCGAAATGGGCGCGAAAGATATGGAAAAATTCTGCCCGCTCGCAAGCGAGACACGCGCCGCGCTTACCAATGCCGCCAAAACATATAATCTCTCCGCCCGCGCGTATCACCGTTGCATAAAAATAGCCCGCACCATTGCGGACTTGGCAGAATCGGACAGCATAACCGCCAACCATATTTTTGAGGCAGTGCAATACCGGCCGAAAGTTAGGAATTAGGAGACAGGAATTAGCTTGTATCCTCATCCCTATTTCCAAAAACGATTCTTTTTTCCGCTCCACACACTCTTGACAATCCGCCAGCCGAACTTTGCGGCAAAGAGCAGTACGAATGCATAGAGCGCCCATTGCCCCACCACGAGGAGAAACGTAATAAACCTCACGGATGCACCCTGCAAAATATAGTTTGCGTCGCGGACGAACTTCTTGATGGCCGCGTTCCATGAGTTTCGGATGGCTTCTTTGTCTATGAACTTGTCTTCCGTCGCCTGCACGTTGAAATGCGCGTATGCAAGACGGTCGCGCTGATCTGCTTCATTGCGCATTGCCTGCTCAAGTTGCGCGCTTACCTGTATGCGCTCTTGCGTAAGCCGCTCTATAATGCGCACCTTGCCCTCAATCAACCGCGCCAATGCATCGGCATTTTCGACATGAGAAGCGACGGCGATAATCGCGTCGTAGGACGCCAGCGCGTCCTCCAGCGTCTCTTCAACGGCATCCTGCTTGCGCCGGAGAATCTCAATTCGGCTTGCTACATCTTCCAGCAGCCGCTTTATGGTGTACGTATTTTCCGAGAAATCTTCGGGATCCATCCCTTTCAAAAGCGCGATAACCTCGCCAACATGAGCGCGCTCCACTTTGAACGCATAGGTACAGCCCTGATCGTATTCATGGGCGCTTTCAAATACCACATATACCTGCCGTTTCAAATCAAACACCGCGGAGCAGACGTGGGGGATATTGCGCGTTTTGAATCGGGCGCTGTATTCGGTAGCTTCAAAATCTTCCGCATCATCGCCGGATACATATCCGCCGCCCGGCGGGGAAATGGGCGAGAGTGGGACGGAACCGCCGGATCCACCCTTTGAAGAACTATAGCTGCTAATGGGATTCATCAGTTCATACGACGAGTCGCGCTGCGCAATGCCAGCGCTGGGCACGCCCACTGATGATTGCCGGGCAGTCGAAAATGAACTTATTACAAGCGAGACGGCAACAAGCAATAATAGAATGATGCCGGCGGTTTTTAATATAAGGACAGGATTCAGTTTCGGTTCAAATTTTTTCAAAAAATGCATATCTGCATTGTAGCGAATAAAAAAACTTTTTGACAATTTTTCTGTGCATAAGTATGTGGACAAAGTAACAAACAAAAAATCATATGAATTATCATATGATTTCCAAAACGTACCTACAAGCTACAAACTATTTCCTAATTCCTAAAATGGATTTTTCGAGCCCCGCACTTCAAAATGCACATGGCAACCGGTGGAACGGCCGGTAGTGCCGACCGTACCTATTACTTCGCCCTGCCCTACATATTCTCCGGATGAGACAAGGTTGGCGGTATTGTGCGCGTAAAGCGTCTGCGTGCCATTTGCATGCGTAATTACGATATAGTTTCCATAGCCGCCGTTCCAACCGTATCCTTTGGATACAATAACCGTGCCTGCAGCAGCCGCATAAATCACTTCTCCGCAGCCCGCCGCCAAATCAACGCCGTTATACCCATGCAGCCCCTGCGAGCGCACGCCGTTGACAGGGCGCGTATAATAGCCGCCCGCATCCTTCAAGGAACCGCTATTCACGGCAATGCGCGTTCCTGAAGAAGAGGCAGGGGATGCCGGCGCCAAAAACATCTCGCCGTCAGGGATAATAACCTCGCTGCCTATGGAGAGGGGGGCATCAGCCGGTAAACCGTTAAACGCCATTATCTCACCCAGATCCCCTTTATATTTCTTTGTGATGGTTGAAAGTGTGTCGCCCTCCGCAACTGTATGCTTAATGCCCGATACCGGCAAGATAACCAATACGTCGCCGGGCTGGATAAGATCGCGACTGCTTATATCGTTCGCCCACAAAATGGTATTTACGGTAACGCCAAACATCTGTGCTAACACCGAGATATTGTCGCCCTCGCGGACGGTATAGAGCGTGATGCGACCCGTTTTGATAACATCGCTCGCATCAGTACTGCTGCCAAGCGGTCCGGTTACTGCCAGCAGCGCACTATTGTCCACAATCGCAAGAGCCGCTCCGCCCTGCGCGGTTTTTTGCGTTTCGGCGCTTACCGGCGCACTCAAGAGCGGCATGGTATGAAGCGACCGCGCTAAAATGCTTTGCATTTCCTGACCCGCGTCATCTGAAGCAATGCGCGGCTTAAAAATAGAGCCGAGCAAGGAAAAAACACCTGCATGCGCGGCGCCAAACGGAAGCGCAGATATAAGAGCTGATATAACCAGAACGGCAGCCGTCTTTTTGAGTACGTAGCGCCCAACCCGTTGTAGTCTGTTTGGAGTACTAATAGGATCAAATCTAATGGTAATGCGCCCGGAAAAACTGTTGAAAAATAAGGACTTATTCTGCCTCGCAGGATGTATACCAGTAAAATTAATCTTATCACCCCGCGGTATAGGGAGCAACCCCTTTCTTTTTATACCTGTGGAGAAATAGAAAAATGAATTAGGGGGCTGGAATTATGAATCATGGGAAAATAGTATTTGCATAATTCATAATTCATGCTTCATAATTCAAAAGCTTATCACTTGGTATGCAGAACATTCTCACAAATTTAAATCCGGCACAACATTCAGCTGTAACCACTCTAAGCGGCCCCCTTTTAGTTATTGCAGGAGCAGGTTCCGGCAAAACGCGCGTGCTGGTACATCGCATTGCGTATCTCATAGAATCCGGCATGCGCCCGGACCGTATTCTTGCGGTTACCTTCACAAACAAGGCAGCGGGTGAAATGAAAGAACGTATTCAGAATTTGATTACAAGTTACGAGTTACGAGTTACGAGTTACGGGAATCCATGGATCGGAACGTTTCATGCGTTGGGGGTATATCTACTACGGCGCGACGGGCATCATATTGGAATTCCGCGATCGTTTACCATTTTGGATGAAGAAGACGCTCTTTCTGTGGTACGGCGCATTATAAAAGAACGGCGGCTTGACCCCAAACAATTCCAACCCGCGCGCGTGCGGCATATCATCTCCGCCCTCAAAAACCAACCCTTCAGCGATGTCGCTTCAAACAATGAAGAAGCAGGCGCTTCGTACCCGCGCGAAATTATGGAAATCTACGCTCACTACGAAAAAGAGCTGGAAGAAGCCCACGCGCTTGATTTTGACGATCTGTTGCTCAAAACCGAAGAGCTGTTCCGCACGCAGCCGGAAATACTGGCGCGCTGGCAAGACCAATGGCAGCACATTATGATAGATGAATATCAGGATACCAACCGTATTCAGTATTTGCTTTCAAAACTCCTTGCCGGGAAACATAAGAATATTATGGTTGTAGGCGATGTAGACCAGGCAATCTATAGCTGGCGGGGAGCAAACTTCCGCAACATTCTCTCGTTTGAGCGCGACTGGCCGGCCGTAAAAGTGGTAACGCTGGAACAAAACTACCGTTCCACCAGCGTTATTCTGGAAGCCGCCAATACCGTTATCCAAAAAAACACCAAGCGCAAGGAAAAGAATCTCTGGACCGATCGCGCGGGCGGCGTCCCCCTGGAACTCGCGGTGGCGGATAACGAGCGGGAAGAAGCAATGTTCATCGTCAAGGAAATTGTACGCTTGAAGAACGCAAAAACGCCGCTACACGATATAGCGGTCCTCTACCGCACGAATGCCCAGTCGCGCGCGCTGGAAGAGGCATTCATGCGCTACCACATACCATACCGCCTGATAGGCGGCGTGCGGTTTTACGAGCGGCGGGAAATAAAGGATATGCTCGCCTATATGCGCCTTGCGGCAAACCCCGCCGACCGCGTGAGCCTGCGCCGCGTCCTCAACACACCGCCGCGGAGCATCGGCGCCGTCCTTGCAGAAAAATACTTCGCGGGAAATGCTTTGTCCGGCAAGGAACAAAACCGCGTGGACAGTTTTTGGCGCATCATACAGCAGTTGGAACATATATACCGGGCCGATCCTCCCAGTGTCCTCGTGCGGGAAATTTTATCAAAGACGGATTACAAGAACTATGTCTGCGACGGCACGCCGGAGGGGGAAGACCGATGGGCAAACATCCAGGAACTTCTTTCCGTAACAAGCGCCTATGACGCTCTACCCGCGCCCGAAGGCATGGATGTTTTTTTAGAGAATGCGGCGCTCATGTCGGATGCGGATTTAGTGGACAAGTCCGCAGATGCCGTCCATGTTATGACCATACACGCCGCAAAAGGACTTGAATTTGAAATTGTATTTCTGGCAGGCATGGAAGAAGGTATCTTCCCGCATAGCTTGAGTATGCGCGACCCGGCGCAGATGGAAGAAGAGCGGCGGCTTTGCTATGTGGCGCTGACGCGCGCGAAAACGCGCCTTTATATCAGCACCGCCCAGACCCGCACGCTCTATGGCGAGACATTATGGAACGAACCTTCACGGTTTTTAGCCGACATACCGACGCACTTGGTGCACGTACGAAAACAAGCAGAAACAAATTATCTGGATTTTAAGGAGGACACGGTGAAATATGATTAAAAATGTAAAATTGAAAAATAAAAAATCATTTTGGCATTTTAAATTGTCATTTTTCATTTTGATATTTACATTTTGATTTTGTATGCGTAAACTTGGTCAACATTTTTTAACAAACCCCGCAATAGCAAAACGCATTGTGGATGCTGCCGACATTACAAAAAATGATAGTGTGCTTGAAGTGGGCCCCGGCAGGGGAATGCTCACGCAGTTTTTGGTTGAAAAGGCAAAAAAAGTAATCGCGGTTGAGCGAGATAAAAAACTGGCATCTTTTTTGCAGGAAAAATTTGCAGACAAAAAAAATATCGAAATAATTGAGAGCGATATTTTAAAAATTACGAGTTACGAGTTACGAGTTACGAGTTACAAAGTTGTAGCGAACCTCCCTTATTACATAACTTCCCGGTTTTTGCGTCTTTTTTTGGAGAACATAAAAAACAAACCGCAATCCATGACGCTGATGGTTCAAAAAGAAGTGGCGGAGCGGATATGCGCCAAGCCGCCACAGATGAATTTGCTGGCACTCTCCGTACAGGCGTTCGGGCGGCCAAAGATTTTGTTTAACGTAAAAAAAGGCAGTTTCTCCCCGCCACCGGAGGTGGATTCGGCTCTAATTTGCATAGAAAATATATCAGACGCCTTTTTTAAAAAACACGGCATACCACCTGAAGAATTCTTTAAACTCCCTAAAAAGGCATTTTCTCAAAAGCGCAAAATGCTCCGCGCTTCCATTAATGTCAAACACTTAGTGTTTGACAAAAAACGGCCGCAGGAGCTTGGGTTGGCGGATTGGGTTGAGTTGTGCAAAGCTAAGCTTTGAACATTATTGCACATAATTCCATACCCTATAACTCATAAATCGCACCCGCAAATACCGGTCTCGGGGTCCCAAATAGCGTTGCCGCCCGGGCAAATTGCATTTAAACAGCCGAGTGGTTCCGCACAGACGCCTACCGATCCATCAGCACAACAATCACAGCAGGGCGCTATGGTATTGGAACCCTTTATTAAATTGCCGGGAATTGGATCTTGGTAGCAATCACCGCTCCCTGCGCCCGCATTTATTTGAGCAAGAGCCGCCCCACTGGAAAGCAACGCTAAAAATCGCCGAAGAATGTCGTATGACGCTTCCCGCCGCTGAAATGCCTTTAAATCTTCCGTCTGGCTTTGGGGAAAATTACTATTGAGACTTTTGGTAATTCTTGCCACCTCCATGGCCGAAAGTATGCCTTTGTTGCCCAAAAAAACCAAAAATTCTTCAAAAAATAGGAATATCTCGTCCTCCATTGCAAATGTATACGCACGGGAAAGCGTTCCGCCGTCGCGCTGCATGATCGCCTGCATACGATACAGATACTCAATATAATAATCAGGCCAAAGAATGCTAAAAGCAGGGTCCCCTTGCTGAAACGGGCGCTCAAACCCCAATTTTCGCTGATCTTCAAATACCTGACGAAAGTTTGCGGGGACATCAACTATAGCGGAGTTTTCATTATAATCGCCGTATGCCGCAGACTGACCGCCATTACGTTCTGCTTCTTCTTGTACTATATGATGTTGCGCTTCGCCGCCGGTAACTCGGCGCCATACGGATACGGGAAACGATTCCCGTATTATTTTTGCGATATTGAATTGCCTCGGCCTCCATTCCTGTCCTTGCGTCTGTCCGGGAGATATGGATTCCTGCGGCTGCCAGACAGCATATAATATGCCGCCGCCCGCCACGGCCCCTATAATCGCTAACGCCATAATGATAGCACGCTTCGTACCCATGCCATGTAGTATAAATAAAAAAAATACGCCCCGCCATGCTTGCGCATACGGGGCTTGAGTCAACATGGCCTCCGGACAAACTCTGCACATCCGGATGTGGTGTCTGTGCAAAGTTTGTTCCTTTCAAAACAACTACCCCGATCGTATGACGGCACCGGCTTAGGTGGGGGTGTTGCATATTTTGCCGGCTTTGATGGAGGGGCGGCGGGTGCCGATGGCTCAAACAACGACAGAAGGGATGGGCGATTTTGGCCCATTATTGTCTCATATTCACACACCGTGCCATTCCTTTCCTCGTAACAACGCGTACGCATCGTTGTTTTTGACGCATGCGCTTGCGAGGTAGTACCCAACACATTATCCGCAATCTTTGCAACCGCCATGCTTGCAAGGTAAGCGGAACCATGAGTCGCACAGCCATTTAACAAAACCATCGTCAGAAATACAGAACGCATAAACATAAAATCATCCTTTCTATTTGCTGTATTTGCTGTACTGCAATGATAGTATGAAAAAATGTATTTGTCAACCCATCCTCCGGTAACCGCTCACAGATCTCCAAAAACATTGAGAATACTGTTTGGGAAAAATCCGTGCCCGTTACAGGAAAAAATTAAGAAACCTGAAACTCTATTTACTAAAACACACCGGCATGTGATGCGGTATGTGACTTAGGGTAAGTTATCCACATACTTACAATATATAACGTAAATAAAAAATATGTATGGTGTATACTAAAGCCATACTATAGAAATAGCTCCATTTTTTTGAAATTTTTACCAAGCAAAAAGTTTGCATTCGTATTTGGAACGCTACTGCTTGCCGCGGGGGTGTTTTATCTTTTTAACCGCGTGGACGACGTGCCGGCTCCATCATCTGATCCGGTCATTTCTTTGAAAGAAGCGACCTTCTATCAGGATACCGACGGCGATGGATTGGAAGACTGGGAGGAGGTTCTATGGAAAACCGATCCGCGTAATCCCGACACGGACGGCGATGGTACACCAGACGGGGAAGAAGTGAAAGCGGGCCGTGACCCCGCCAAACCGGCGCCGGACGATGCAGTAGCCAGCCCACAGAAACTGGTTCGCAAGACCAACAACGACGCGCCCGAAACAGAAAACCTTACCCGGAAAATAGCTTCTGATTTTATCTCAACGTATATGCGCCGCAAATTCGCAAGCGCCGCAAATGCGGACGCGCTTGATTTGGATGCTCTTCAAACAGCAGTCTTTAACGAAATTAAAGCTGTTATGACCGAGGAAGCCCAAAAAAAAATTCCTGACGCGTTCTCGCGCGAAACGATCTCCATAACAAATTCGTCCACGGAAGAAGAAATAAAATCATATATAAACACCGTGGGCAGCATCCTGCAAAACCCGCCTCACACAACTACTCCAGGCGCGCAGGAACTCATACTAAAAGCTTTTGAAGAAGAAAATATCCATGTCTTGGCAGGTATGCAAAGCCACGCGGAAAACTATATGTATTTTGTGGAAAAATTAAAGGATATAGCCGCGCCGTTGGCGCTTGCGGACGCTCACGCCGCGCTTCTTAACAATCTTCAGCGGCTTGAGACTGTAATGCAAAGTCTTGCCGCGTTTCCGGATGATCCCGTGCGCGGATTCGCCGCTTTGGCGCAGTACGACACAGTAATGAAGGAATCGCTCATACCGCTTGGAGCCCTTGTGGATGAGATTAAACGCTATCAATTGACATTTAACGAAACAGAGGGCGGGTCCCTCTTCGCAAAATATGTGGCGCTTCGCCAGTAAAATTTTAATATGTGCCGCTGTGTTCAGTTTATTGGCGCCAGCCAAGACGCATGCCGTTGTACCCGTATTCTGCCCCAGCATCTGCGAAACATGGGATGTAGCGTTATCGGGCCATGTGGGTGACTCTCCCAAACGGTGGTTTGCCACAAAAGAAATAGGACCGCAGAGCGCGTTAACCAGTCTCACCGGCATCAGCGGCATCGGGGATATTACTTCTTTCGTGGCAGGACTTTTCCAATTGCCTATCTCATTTTTAAAGGATATCACCGGCATCAGCAACTGGGATGCCATTGCATGGTTTTTCGCGCGTTTAATTCTCCTTGATTTTTCTGAAGGCATTGTGGAATGGATACGCACCGGTCAGGATCCGTTTTTTTCCATCGGCACGGCAGGCACGCTGTTTACCACCAATATTGATGACTATATTCTACACGGCGCGGACAATGCGGCGTCTATCTTCCTCTCGGAATATTTCGGAGAAGATACCTGGAACAAACTCTGTACCCCGTTCAAACTGAATGTCGGGTTGGGTTTGAGCCGGAATTACGGCCGCGATTTGGGCACGTTTAAATTCCAGGCAGCGTGCACAATAACAGATATTGTGGATAACTTGGAAAGTTATTATGTAAGTTTTTTTAACGGCGGCTGGCCCGCCTTTCTTTCAACGGCACGGTATGAAAATACCCCATTCGGCCTCCTTTCCTTGTCCCGGTCCGTGTCCGAAAGCCGTGAAGCGCGAAAATCGCAGGAAAACAAGCTTCAACTTCAAGCCGGGCAGGGATTTATCGGCGTTCTGGAATGCGTAGAAGGGGTAGCACAGGGAAGGATAATTGACCCGCAGTCCGAGGAGGCCGCTTTATGCAACAAAGCCGTTATCAAAACGCCCGGCAAATCCGTAGTGGATTACTGGGAACATGCATCCGGCGCGGAAATCAAAAAACTTGCCGATGCCGATGAAGTTGATGAGGTTCTCGTTGAAATATTCAGTAATCTGTTTGCATGGCTTATCAGCGGCGGAGGGAGCAGCCTTTTGGAAGGCAGTACAGACACGCGTGGTAATGAGGAATTTTCATTGACGGCCTGCAACGATGGGCGTGACAATGATAATGACAGCCTTTTTGATATGAATGATCCCGGATGCACAAGCCCTGATGATGACGATGAATTTAATGTTCCACTACCCGCACCCCAGTGCGGCAACGGCATTGATGATGACGGCGATGGTCTTGTTGATATGGCCGATCCTGATTGTACCAGCGCGTTAGACCCAAGTGAGAGTGATAGCGGCCTATTGCCTGGCGTATAAATAATCCTATGCCTCTACGAAAACGTATTACAACATGGATTAAGTTTGTCATACCCACCCTGCGCAAAACCGCGCCGATGCTGGGAGTTGTTGGTATTGTTTTTGGGGGAATTTTAGCAGTGCCACAAAATGCAATATCTCAAGAAACGGCAGAAACTAAATTTGGTTGTAGTGTTCTCATCAGTAGTGTTCCGCCAACTAGGGAATGTACAGGTGGCCCTTTTGATACAAAGGAGGCATGTGTAGCGAGCGGGTGTCTTGAATTATGGTGTGTGCCATACAACGAGTGTGTTGCAAAAAATGTAATCGCAAAAAAGGTTCATGAAGAGCGTGGCGGTATGGTCACCTTTGCAGTTGGATTAGCAGTTCAAGGTCTTATAGAACTCCTTGAAATCGTAAACGCCGCCTTGGTGTGGGTTACCGGGCAAGTGGCAAACTTGCTGGACGCCGCAATTGGCATTTCGCTCGCGGGCCTCTCCGATATTAGAGCGATACACATCGGTTGGGAAATAACGCGGGATGTCGCCAATATTTTCTTTATATTCATTTTACTCATCATTGCTATAGCAACCATTTTACGATACGAGCCATACGGCGCCAAACAGCTGCTTGCAAAATTAATTGTAGTAGCGCTCCTCATCAATTTCAGCCTGGTCATCTCATTTGTTGTGGTAGATGCTTCCAATATTCTCGCCCTCGCGTTCATATCAGAAATACATCCAGTCTCCGACCATATTGCTGAAATTTTACAACTAAACAAATTTACCCAAGAAGACACAACCAGCAAGGAAACAACGGAACCGACTCCTGAAGAACAGATATCTATCGGCTATGCCGCCGCTCTTCAAAAACACGACCGCGGCTTTACGGATGCCACCACGCTTACTACCATGGCGTATGGCGATACCACCAGTGCACCTAATGCTCAAATTGCCGAGCTCTTCTTTCAGATAACTATCCTTATCCTAATTTTGTCCATTATTTTCGTGTTCGTGGCCATGAGCGTGATGCTTCTGATTCGCAGCGTGGCGCTGATTGTGCTCTTCGTGCTTGCACCTCTTGGATTCTTGGCCGCCATCCTTCCGTCAACGCGCGGCATGAGCAATCAATGGTGGCAGCGCCTGTTGTATCAGTCATTCTTCTTTCCCGCCATGTCATTTATGATTTATCTCGCTATTACCTACGGCGTACAAATGAAAGATGTGTTTGCATCCGGCGGTTCGCACGTCATCAACACTGGTATCCTGTTTAATTACTTTGCCACAGTAGCCATTTTACTGGGTTCACTCCTCGTAGCACGCCAGATGGGAGCATACGGCGCCACCGCCGCCATAGGTCTCGGCCTTGCCGCCGTCCGTCGCGCGCGCGGGTATGCGGGACAGGTATCACGGCAAACGGCTTTGCGGTATGGTGTGGGACCGGCAGGCGCTGTCGCTGGATTTATACCCCAACAACTTGGACGCATTCCTTATATTGGCGCGCCTCTTCGTGTTATAGCGAAGCCATTTGCAAGAATGCAACGTGCCGGTGCAGAAGTGCGGGAAAAACAGTATGAGGACATTAAAAAGCGCACCACCGAATCCGAGTCTGCAAATCTGGCAACGTTGCGCGCCCTCACTGCGCCAGGCGCCCGCCGTGCTTTTCGGGAAGCGGTTATTGATAAAGGACAGGCACACATACTGCCGCAGGGAGAACTTCGGCAAGATGTACAACGATTCAAACGTGAAGGAGATCTTAACAAACTGCGTAAAATTTATGCCTATAATCCAAATCTTGCCGTGGAAGGCGAAGCAACTCCTGAACAGCAAGCAGCGGCTGTTACACGAGCCGCGCAAGGTCTCTCCGCCGATGATATCCGCGCTAAAACACATGCGAGCGCAATTCGAAATGCCATGTTCGCCGATGCTGAGCTGCTTACATCAGGAAGCACAAAACTGGAAGCTTCGGCTGAGAAATTTGGGGAAGAGCTTGGTCCTGCGCTAAACCAAGCATATGACCGGTTGGTTGATACGAAGAGGACTGAAGCGAAAGCTGCTCTCGCTGCACGAGGCATAACAGCCCCCACCGCGGCGCAAGAAACACAAGAAGCGGAAATACTTGCAACGTATCGGTTAGATAAGGAAAACAAAGACGTGCTTAAGTTCGGAACAAGGAACCCATCGATGCTTGTAACAACGCAAGGCAAGGAATTGCAAAATAAAATTATCCGGGCACAGGAAGAATACAATAAGAGGGAAGCCGATAGGGCTATTGAAGCGCTGGAAGCCCGCGAAGCCGCTCGGGGTCGCGCCATCTCTTCAATTACGGAAGCAGAACGGGATCAAGCCCGCCGCGGAGCGCGAAAAATAGAAATTTAATATTTGTCAGATGCCAAAAAATTATACCCAACAAGAACTCGCAGAAAAGTTTAGAAGAATTCCGCCGGATCTGCGGAAAGCCATAAGTTCGGCGACTAATGCTGACGCAATTTTTGAAATTGGCAAAAAACACGGCCTCTTAATGGATAAAACCGGAGAACTTGCGTCGGAAACCGGCCTTTTGATGCTTGGCGCCACGCACCCGAACGAGTTTGTAGGAAATTTGGCAACGCGATTGGAAATAGATAAAAAGAAGGCGAAAGAAATAGCAGACGATATAAACCGCGAGATTTTCGCGCCCGTGCGGCAGCATCTGCGGGCTTTGTTTGCAGACGCCAACGAGGGCACAGATCAACCTACGCCTCCTGCCGCCCAGAAACCGGTACCGCCATCCGGCATGAATCATGAATCTGGAATTATGAATTATGGGAAAGAAAAACTGGATTCCGGAAAACATGCTGGGAGCATGTTTTACCGCGGGAATGACAAAGTGAGCGCAGAAAAACCTTCTGATTCCGAGTTTCAGGTTTCAGGTTCCAGGCTTCAGAATAAAGAAACTTCATTTGAGGATCTGGAAGCTGAACTCAAAAAACAGTTGGAGGAAGAAGGCGGGGGAGAGCCATTTAGCATTGTTACAGAATCACTTGCTAAAGAACCTGCCCCGACAGCATCGTTGGAGCAAGTGCCGAAAGCGCCTCCGCCTTACAAAGGCCCCGACCCCTACCGCGAACCAGTGGAGGATACGCTGCCGAACGTGGCAGGGAAACCCTATGCGCCTCCGGCGCAGAATCATGAATCTGGAATTATGAAGTATGGGGAAAAAGAAGAAAAACCTTCCGGGTTTCAGGTTTCAGGTTCCAGGCTTCAGGATAAAGAACAATCTCCGTTCTCGCCGGTACAGCCGCCACCGCAACAACCACAACAAAAACCGGACCCTCAAAAACGTGATCCGTACCGAGAAAAACTGGAAGAAGCTGCCGGTGTTACTTCACAAGGCACGCTTAAGTCATTCCGCGGCGCGAATATTGCAGAAATAACAAAACAGCAGGCGGAACGTAAGGAAAACGGACAAAAAAATGAATTATGAATCTGGAATTATGAATTATGGAAGAAAAGAAAAAGAAAATACAAAGCTTTACCGACCTGGATGCATGGAGAGAGGCGCACAAGCTTGTAGTAAAGAAGAACAGTTTGGTCTTACCAATCAACTTCGGCGCGCAGTAATATCTATAACCTCGAACATTTATAGCAAGCAAGATTCTTAACGGTCTTATCAAAAGTTCAAAAAACAATTTCCATAATTCATAATTCCAGATTCATAATTCAATTTATGCAGCAGTTTCAAGTGCCACAATTTATAGAGGTAGAAGACAAGATTTTCGGGCCGCTGACAACCAAGCAGTTTTTTTACCTGTTGGGCGGGGGGGGGTTGGCGTTTCTTATAGGGTTTTTTGTGGAAAATACATTCTTTACCATGCTTCTTGCCACTCCTGTTATAGCGCTCTCGGTATCGCTAGCGTTCGTGAAAGTAAACGGACGGCCGTTCATTGATGTGGTAACTAATTCCATTGCTTATATAAGCAGGCCGCGCCTCTACTTATGGCAAAAAGCAAAAAAACAACTGGATGGAAGTGTGGGAAAAGATGTAAAAGTCCGCAAAGGGCTTATTATCCCCAAAGTAACCCAGAGCAAACTCAATGATTTGGCATGGTCGCTGGACGTGATGACGAATATCAAGAGGGAAGAAGAGAAAGATCAACCGGCGCGGCAGCCGAAAAGCGTGGAGGATGTATTGGGAAAATTTAAACCAATAAACTTAAAAAGTAATCCGTAACTCGTAATCCGTAATCCGCACAATTTGTACGAGTTACGAGTTACGAGTTACGAGTTACGATTATGGCTC
>CAYZNS010000008.1:0-42286 GCA_964479945.1 uncultured Candidatus Saccharibacteria bacterium | reverse complement strand
TGTAACTTTGCACTTTGCACTTTTAATTTTAAATTGCATTTCAAAGGTAATGGATTCCCGCACTTACAGCACCTTCGGCCTACGCGGGAATGACAAATAAGATGCTCCATGTAGCGCCCGAACAACTCAAATCGTTTCTGCTTGATTCCGGATTGGTTACCGGCGCAAGCATAGAAAAAGCGGAGGCGGAAGCCAAAAAGACGGGCCGGAGCTTGGGCGATGTTTTGGTGTCCCAAGGGCATATAAAGGAAGACGACTTCCAGCGCCTCACGGCATATATTCTCGGCGTGCCGTTTATCAATTTGGAAAAAGAAAAAATTGACCAGGAAATTCTCCGCATCATACCCGAACCCATTGCGCGCAAGCACAATATTATAGCGTACCGAAAAAGCGGAGCCGATCTTGAAATCGCCATGATGGATCCGGAAGATTTAGGTACCATTGATTTTATAAAGAAACAATCCAACCTGCGCATCATCCCGCGTCTCACAAACGAGGCGTCCATCAAGCACGCTTTGCAACAGTACCAAAAAAGCCTGGAGGCGGAATTCGGGGATATCATCCGCAGAGAATCATCCGCGTTTTCCACCACGCCCGATGACGGAGAAGAGCCGCATAGGGCGGAAGATTTGAAAAAAATAGCCGAAGACCTTCCCGTCATTAAAATTGTGGACACGCTGCTGCGGCACGCCATTTTGCAGAAAGCATCTGACATTCACATAGAGCCGCTGGAGAAAGAAGTGATTGTGCGCTACCGGATTGACGGCATTCTTCGCGACGCCATGGTACTGCCGCGCACGGTAGCCCCCGGCATCGTCGCGCGCATAAAAGTGCTTTCAAACTTAAAGCTGGACGAACACCGCCTGCCGCAAGACGGGCGCTTTAAAGCGGAATCGGAAGATTATAAAGTATCGTTCCGCGTATCCATTTTGCCGATTACGGAAGGCGAGAAAGTGGTAATGCGCCTCTTGCCGGAAGGCTCCAAGGGGTTCACCTTGGAAAAGCTCGGCTTCCATGGAGCCGGCCTGGAGAATATTTTCCGCGGCATCAAACGCCCCACCGGCATGATTCTTGTTACCGGCCCCACCGGTTCCGGTAAAACCACCACGCTCTACACGGTACTCGACATACTCAACACGCCCGAAGTAAACATTTCCACCATCGAAGACCCGGTGGAATACCGCATGCCGCGCATCAACCAAAGCCAAGTGCACCCCGATATCGGCTATACGTTCGCGAACGGGCTGCGCTCGCTTCTGCGGCAGGACCCGGACATTATAATGGTAGGCGAAATCCGTGACAATGAAACGGCGTCGCTGGCGGTCAACGCCGCGCTCACCGGCCATCTGGTTTTCTCTACCTTGCACACGAACTCCGCCGCCGGCGCCCTTCCGCGGCTTTTGGATATGAAGGTAGAGCCGTTTTTAATAGCGTCCACGATCAATACCATAGTTGCCCAGCGACTGGTGCGCACGCTCTGTCCGGAAAAAACCGGCGCCGCGCTCTCCAAGGACGAGCTTGCCGCGCTTGAAAAAGAACTTGACGTGGGCCGCCTGCGCACGCTTCTGGAAGAAGAAGGGATTATAAAAAAGGGGACGCCCTGGAAGGATATACCGTTCTACAAGCCGAAAGAAAGCGGGGAATGCCCGGACGGATATCAAAACCGCATAGGAATCCACGAGACGCTCACGATAAACGAGACGATAAAACAGCTTATCATGCACAATGCTACCGCTGATGAAATCGAGAAACAAGCAAAAACCGAAGGCATGATAACCATGCTTGAGGATGGCATTTTTAAAGCGGTGCAGGGATTTACTACCATAGAAGAAGTACTGAGAGTAACACGGGAATAAAACTCAAAATTCTAAACTCTAAATCCCAAATAAATCCAAAACTCCAAGTATCAAATCACAAACAAATGCCGATGACCAAAATATAAGACGTTTTGAATTTGGAATTTTGTGCTTGTTATTTGTTTAGAATTTAGAGTTTAGGATTTAGGATTTTATCGAAGATGCTTTATACTTTCAAAGCAAAAAAACTCTCCGGCGAGGAGCTAACCGGTGAACGCGAGGCCGCCCACAAGCGCGATCTTGCGCAGGCCCTGCGGCAAGAGGGGTACATGCTCATTGCGGCAACGGAAAAAGAAACCGGCGAGGGAGACCACCGCACGATCTTTTCCCTGCCGCTCGCTGGGTTGCATCGCATAATAGGGCGCGTATCCCTTTCGGAAAAACTCAATTTTGCCCGCAACTTAAGCGTGATGATTAAAGCCGGCCTCCCCCTTACCCGCGCGCTTGACACCCTGGAGCGCCAAACCGCCTCCGCCGCCTTCAAAGCCGTAATCAGCGATATAACCGCCAACATCCGCAAAGGCGAATCCTTCACGAATAGCCTGGCAAAACATCCGCGCGTATTCCCCGGCATATTTGTAGCGATGATCTCTGCCGGCGAAGCGTCCGGCAAACTTGATGAATCCCTGAACGTGCTTGCAAACCAGATGAAAAACGACTATGAACTGCGGCGCAAAGTGCGCGGGGCGCTCATCTATCCTGCCGTTATTATCTGCGTGATGATCCTCATCGGCATTCTGATGATGATCTATGTGGTGCCGACCCTTACCGCCGTGTTTGCGGATATGGAAGTAGATCTGCCTGCTTCCACGCAAACGGTTATCGCCATAAGCACATTTCTCATAACGCACAGCATTCTGGCACTTGGGATCTTTATTGGATTTGCGTACAGCATGTATAGGGTTGCGCGCACGCGCGCCGCGAAAAATATGTTTGACGTAGTCATCCTGAAGCTGCCGGTGATCGGTACCATCGCGCGCCAGATCAACGCCGCACGCACGGCGCGTACCATGAGCTCACTTATTCTAGCAGGCGTATCCATTGTGCAAACCCTGGAAATAACGCGCGACGTGCTCCAAAACCATCTCTACAAAAGCATGCTGAGCGAAGCCCGTGAAAGCATTCAGAAAGGAAGTACCATTACCGGCACATTTATGAAACATGCCAATCTCTATCCCGTACTGGTAAGCGAAATGATTGCCGTAGGAGAAGAGACGGGTAAAACAGCCGAAATGCTGGAGCGCCTCGCCGAGTTTTACGAATCGGAAGTCGCGGCGGCAACCAAGGATCTTTCCGGCATCGTAGAACCCATACTTATGGTACTAATCGGCGCGGTGGTGGGACTGTTCGCCGTCTCCATGATCCAGCCGTTGTACACCTCAATTGCAACGGGGTTTTAACAAAACAGATTTTGAATAACAAAAGCGGCATTTCGTTATTCAAAGTGATATACTATACATATGTCTTTCTTCTCACATCTCTTTGATTCGCCGTCGTATCTGCAGCTCCCTATCTTCGGGCTTGATATATCAGACCGGTCATTCAAATATATCAAGCTCGCAAAAGCGGCGCGGGGGTTCTATGTGGAAGATTATGGCGACGGCGCATTCCCCGCAGGGCTTGTGGCAAACGGCGTCGTCGGTAATGAGGCCAGGCTTGCGGAAGTGCTCCACCAAGCGCTTTCCGGAAAGCCATACCGCCATGCGGCGCTTTCTCTTCCCGAAGAGAAAGGATTCGTGCGCACCATTCACATGCCGCGCATCGCGCCCGAAGAACTGCGCGAAGCATTAACGCTGCAGATGGAAGAACACATCCCCCTGCCTCCCGACGATATAGCGTTCGACTACCACGTGCTTCCCGGACACAATGAACAAACTATGGACGTGCTTATCGCGGCATTCCCTGCTTCCCTTCTTGCCGGCTACATACATGTTGCGGAACAAGCGGGCTTGGTACTCGTAGCGCTGGAAATAGAATCGCAGGCGATCGCCCGCGCCGTAATTCCGCCGGCGGAACAGCAAAACGCCGTGCTGGTAATAGACATTGGCCTTACCCGGACAAGTTTTCTGTTTGCGCGCGGCGGCTACGCGCAGATGACATCCACCATCCCGCTCGGCGGAGAGACTATGCATACTGCTATCGCAAAAAATCTTTCCGTAGACCGGGCAAAAGCGGAACAGCTTAAAATACAGCACGGCCTCTCACGCGCACATGACGCAAAGCCGGTATTTGAAGCGCTGCTGCCGATAGTGCAGAAAATAAAAGAAGAAATTCAACGCCGGGCGAAATACTGGTTGCATGAAACGAGTGAGCATCAGAAAACAAAGGGCAGCGGCGCCATAAGCCGCGTATATCTCTGTGGACGGGACGCAAACCTCATCGGCCTTCCGCGGCATCTCTCGTCGCAGCTTGGCATGCCTGTTGAGATTGCGAATGTTTGGAGCAACACCATTGAAAATTCTTCCTATATTCCGGAAATAGAATTTCGCGATTCATTAGGATACGCAACGAGCATCGGCTTGGCGCTTGGCACCATGTAAATGCAAAATTCAAAATTTATGTCCCCTCACATATTAAACCTATTGCCTCCCGAAAACAGAAACCGCCTGGGCTACGAACAAATGGCGCGTTTTTTCATACTTGTCTTCAGTACCATGGCGGCCATTCTCCTTACCGGCGCGATACTCCTTTTGCCCACCTATTTTTTTCTTTTTTTCGAAACAAAAGGGCTTGATGCTCAAGTTGCCACCGCGGAACTTGCCGCCCGATCCGAAGAAACGCAGAAAACCGAGACGCTTATCCGGGAAACAAATACAAATCTTAAATGGCTCAAACGGGATCATCCGCTCTCCCCTTCTTTCGTAACGCGGCATTATGCCGCTATTGCCGCCGAGATGCCCCCTGCGCTGACTTTACTTTCGTTCTCGTATCAAAAAAAGGGCGCGGCCATTTCCATCCGCGGCAAAGCGGCGCGCCGCGGCGATCTGATACAATTTATGGAAAATCTGCGGAACCGCGCGGAGTTTACAAATATACAATCGCCCGTAGCGAATCTTCTTAAAGAAGAGAATATTGATTTCACCCTTTCTCTCACTCTTACCGGCGAATCTGAACCGCAATGAACGGCAAGCGTGTATTCTATAGAACGTTTATCGGGGGCATTGCCGTAAATCTTTTACTGCTCGGCGGCGGCGTTTCATTCCATTTGTTTTTTATCAAACCGACATATGAAAACTTCGCCCGGCAAAATCAGACAATCGCCGAGCTGGAACAGCGACAAACATCGTTGGGAACGCTCTCTAATGAAGTACGTCAGCGCAGTACTGACATCGCCCGCCTTCAAGAAGCGTTTTTGAACAGCCAAGACGTCATATCGTTCGTAACACTGCTGGAAACCATGGCCGACCGCAGCGGCGTGGCGCTCATCATCAAATCCGCCAACGTAGAGACCGAAGCAAATCTCAAAAAACTCTCCGAATTTGAGATGTCGCTTGCCGGTCCCGCCGCCAACATACTGCAGTTCGTAACGCTTGCGGAAAACATGCCATACTTTACGGATATTTCATCGCTCACCATCACGTCGCAAGGCGGCCAGCCGCAGGCCCAAGTACGCTTGCACGTCCTTACATTATAGGTATAGATATGAATAGTAAGAATATTTCAGTTTCAGAATTAGGCGCCCTCATTCAGCAGCGCCTCTCCCATACATGGAATATGTTTCTTTACGCGCCGGCGCGCCTCTGGAAACTGGCGCTTCTTGCGCTCGCGCTGCTGCTCATAGCTGTGCTTGCAGCCGACGCGCTGCTGTTCTGGACGCTGACCATCTCACCGGAACAGGACTACAACGAGCTTACAGCAGGCGCGCTCACGCTGGAACGCGGACTCCTGGAAACCGCGCTCGCGCTACTGGACGAACGCGAACAGCGATTCGCCGAAACCATGCAGCAAACGAGTACCAGCACGGTACGTAACATATTCAATCCGCAATAACCGTCAACATCTTGCCGCCGAGCCACTCCGTGCGGTAGAGTAAGACGTATCTTATGCATCTCTCTCCATAGTTTAACGGATAAAACAACTCCCTTCTAAGGAGTAAATCGAGGTTCGATTCCTCGTGGGGAGACATAAAATACCAATTGTGTAGTTTCCGCCAAAGGCGGATCCGCCTTCGGCGGACAATGGATAGAACGCCGGACTTCTAAGCCGGGTATGGGGGTTCGATTCCCTCCGAGGGGATAGCATCTAACGGGGCGAAGATAGAAATGGGACAATACCGCGCTTGTGTTGCGTGTGGTAGCTGTTTTCGGATACATTAGAGAGACGATGGCTGACTTCTCCAAACCCTACAATGCCAAAGAGCACGAGGATCGGATATATGCCAAATGGATGGAATCCGGTTATTTTACGCCGGAGAATTTGCCCGACGCCGCCAAACGAAAACCGTTTACCATCATCATGCCGCCGCCGAATACGACCGGCACGCTTCATTTGGGCCACGCGCTTGAGTATTCTTTCCAAGACGCAATCATTCGCTTTCAGCGCATGCGCGGCATGAAAACGCTCTGGCTGCCGGGCACAGACCATGCCGCCATTGCCACAAACACGAAAGTAGAAAAAATACTGCTCAAAGAAGAAGGTAAAAATCGCCATGATATCGGCCGGGACGCCTTTGTAAAAAAAGTAGAGGACTTTGTGGCAACCAGCCGCGGGGTTATGCAGGAACAAATCCGCCAGATGGGGGCATCGGTAGATTGGAGCCGCGAGGCATTTACCATGGATCCGCCGCGCAGTTTAGCCGTTCGCACGGCGTTTAAGCGCATGTACGACGCAGGCATCATTTACCGCGCCCATCGCGTTATCAATTGGGATCCCAAAGGACAAACATCGGTATCGGATGACGAAGTTGAACACAAAAGCGAAAAAGGCGCACTCTACACATTCCGCTATTCCTCCGATTTCCCTATCCCAATTGCAACCACGCGCCCCGAGACAAAAGTGGGCGATACCGCGGTTGCTGTGCATCCGGACGACCCGCGGTACAAAGAGTATGTGGGGAAAACATACGCGGTGGAATTTGCGGGTACCCATCTTAGCGTTACTGTTATTGCGGACGACTCGGTTGATCCTGATTTCGGCACAGGCGCTCTCGGCGTCACACCGGCTCACAGCATAATTGATGCCGAACTTGCTCAGCGGCATAACCTTCCGCTCATACAAGTTATTACCGAACTAAACCGCATGTCGGAACAAGCAGGTCCGCTGGTGGCCGGTAAAAAAACAAAAGAGGCGCGCGAGATTATTGTGCAATGGCTTAGAGAACATAACCTTCTGGAAAAAGAAGAACCTCTAGACATAAACATAAGCGTCGCCGAACGATCGGGCGGCACAATTGAACCGTTACCGAAACTGCAATGGTTTGTAAATGTACAAAAAGAATTTGTAATTGAAAAATCTTCAATTGCCGGCATTGAAAGTGGCTCGAAAACAACTCTGAAAGAAATTATGCGCAAGAGCGTTGAAAACGGACAAATACAGATAATGCCCGACAGGTTTGAGAAAACGTATTTTCACTGGATAGACAATCTGCGCGACTGGAACATCAGCCGCCAGATATGGTATGGCCATCGCGTTCCCGTTTGGTATTGCGTTGCATGCGGCAATCCGCAAGCCGGCGGACGAAAGAATGAAGAAGATATGAAAAAATGCCTGGAGCCGATTGTAAGCATGGAAGATATCGCCAAGTGCCCCCATTGCGGTGGCGCCGTTCGACAAGACCCGGACACGCTGGATACGTGGTTTTCTTCGGGCATGTGGACATTTTCCACGCTCGGCTGGCCGCCCACCACAAATGGGCGATCCTCGCTCCAGAAAGGCGGGCCATCCGATCTTGAAACATACCACCCTACATCATGTATGAACCCGGGGTATGAAATTCTTTTTTTCTGGGTCGCGCGCATGATCCTCATGAGCGGTTTTTTGCTGGGTGAAATCCCGTTCAAAACAGTATATCTTCATGGAATACTTCGCGACGCAAAAGGGCGTAAATTTTCCAAATCGCTGGACAACGGCATAGAACCCCTCGATGTTATCACGCGCTATGGCACGGACGCCCTTCGCATGTCGCTTATAGTCGGCATAAGTCCCGGGAGCGATAGCAACTTTGACCTGAACAAAGTAAAAGGGTACAAACATTTCGCCAACAAAATCTGGAATGCGAGCCGGTTTGTGATAATGAATTTGGAAGGATTTGATCCGGAAAGAGAAGTACCTCTCACCGAGCGCGACAAAGAGATTCTGGCGGATCTCGAAAAAATGGCGCGAGAAATTACGGACGATATGGAAAACTACCGCCTGTATCTTGCGGTAGAAAAACTTTATCACTATTTCTGGCGCACGTTTGCTGATAAAATAATTGAGGAGGCAAAGTCGCGATTTAAGGGAGATAATGCGGCGGACAAAATTTCCGCGCAGCGCATGTTGTATGAAATGCTGGCCACATTATTAAAACTGCTCCATCCCTTTATGCCGTTCGTCACGGAAGCGGTATGGGAACAGATGCAAAAAAAAGATAAAAAGCTGCTGATGGTTGAGAAGTGGCCAACCATGTAATAAGAATTTGAGACCTTAATTCCTAATTCACCTAATTACCTAATTTCTAATAAAATACCAGATGCCAAAATTCAAAATGTCCAAAAAATGAACTACTGTATTGTTTTTATTGTGTTATTTGGTATTTTATTAGGTGAATTAGGAATTAGGTGAATTAGGAATTTTGACCAGCTTTTTCACACAACTCCTCTACGCGTTCCTCGGCGGCCTGATCCCCGCCCTCATTTGGCTTTGGTTCTGGCTGCGCGAAGACCTGCATCCGGAGCCGAAACGCCTGATCACCAAAGCGTTTGCGGCGGGTGCAGTTGCTATTCCCTTCGCCCTGCTCGCGGAAGCTATTTTTTACTGCGGTACCGCGTTTCTGTTTTTAATACCCCATGAAGCAAGTATTTGCGCCTCTCCCGATCCGCCGTTGCGCGTGGCAAGTAACGCCGCCGGGTTTCTTTTAATTATAAGTTTCGCGGCGGCAGAAGAAGTGGTAAAATATACAAGCGCCAAAAAATTCGTTTTGAAAGGCAAAGACTTTGACGAGCCGGTTGACGCAATGATATATTTAATAACAGTAGCGCTCGGGTTTGCCGCATTTGAGAATTTTTTCTTCCTTATCTCCGCGTTCGGCAACACCCTGTTTGAAGGGATTGCGGTAACGAATCTGCGGTTCCTGGGAGCGACGCTTCTGCATGCATTGAGTTCCGGCGTTGTAGGATACGCCGTGGCGCTTTCCTTCTACCGCCCCGAGATACGCGGACGTTTTATAGCAGCCGGTCTGCTGTTTGCAACCATTCTTCATGCGGCTTTTAACATTCTTATTACCAGTACCGGCGGGGATGGAGGTTTCGGACAAGCGCTTGGCATGCTTATTCTTACCAGTTTGTTTCTAATATTCGCCTTTGACCGCGTAAAAAAAATAAAGCAAGCGCAGCGGCACCCACTTCCACCATCACTTATTACTAGAGGATAAGGTAAATTTAAGATATGACAAAAGATAACCGTTCATTTTTTGAAAAACTCACCGGTATCGTCCCCGAGGAAAACATGGAGTACGCGCATACTGCCGAAGTAGGCGGCACGGACGTCTTTGAAGAACAAAATCCTCTGGAAGAAGCCGGCGCAGACGAAGAAGATACAGGGCTGGCTGAGCCGAACGACTCCGACAGTACCGTCGGAGATGACCAGCTGGAAGAAATACACAATGATGAAGGACAGCTGACCGTGGACGTGTACCAGACGCCAACGCACATTGTGGTGCTCTCACCCATGGCGGGCGTGAAACCGGATGACGTTGACGTGTCCATAAACCGCGACATGATTACTATCCGCGGGCGCAGGGAGCAGAAAAACGAAGCTGGCACCGGCGACTATTATTACCGCGAACTCTTCTGGGGCGCTTTCTCGCGCTCGGTCCTATTGCCGCAGGAAGTTGATTCCGACCATACGGAAGCATCCTTCAAAGCCGGCCTTCTTACGGTAAAGATGCCGAAAATAAAGAAGGAAGGCGTACAGCGCGTGAAGGTAGAGGCGAAGGAAATTTGAAAAGTAGTAAGTTGTAAGCAGTAAGCAAAAAACACTCGAAAGAGTGTTTTTTTATATGACATCGAGTTAGCACCAGGATTGTGACTAGCCGAGCTCTATCCACGGTTGCACCGGGAGATAGCTCGGCTCGGCACATCCGGAAATACAGAAAAACCTGTTACTCGGATATGTGAGCAATTACTCATGAACACCTTTTCATTTCTTAAGAAAAATGGTATATTGTTTTTGATGCCGCGGTAGCTCAGTGGTAGAGCAGACGCCTGAATCTTCGGGCCATTCCGGTGCAAACCGGAAATGAAAACTGGGTGGATTCGGGGAAATCCCGGTTACACCGGGACAATCCCGAGCCGAGATCGCAAGGGTAATGGTTTGCGATAAGGTGTAGAGACTAGCAAGTGAGTCCCAACAATAATCTTGCATAAGCGCCCAGCCCCCAACCGCGTTCGGGGTGATGATATAGTCCGATCCTTGAGGCAACTCAAGAAAATACGCTTGGAAGAGCGTCGTGTCGTCAGTTCAATTCTGACCCGCGGCACAAATCTAACACAAAACGGGCATATGCTGTTACGCCCGTTTTGTTCGTTTAGTAATCGCCCAACTACTCAGAAAAACACTGAATCATAAAACCATCTACCGAACCGGTCGCAAAACTTCCGGCGGCGTCCGCAGCGATCACATGCTCCTGGTTTTCTGCGGTGCCATCCCCTTGGGTGGGATCATCCACATAGTGAATGGTGGCAGAGCCGTCTGCATGGCTCGTGACCGAGGTTACCATTCCCACGTGGCCGCCACCACCGCTCCAGCTGATCAAGATTTCCACGTCGCAACCGTCGTCAAGCGCGTCTTGCACTTCCTCCATAAGATCCTCCCAGTCCGATCCGCCAGCAGGATCAAATGTGTCCGTGTACAGAATTTCAGCATCTATATCCAGATCATTGTCGCTCGTATATTCATTCTTTCCGTTAAGCATATCATCATCATTCGTGCCGGTGCTGGAGATTTGAGTGTTCATATCTTCCACGAGATCGTCATATATGTCCTGCGGGTCGTCCGTCTCAAAATCATTCGTTTCGCCAAGATATGCGATGGAACGGGCAGCTGCTGCAGGAGCGCAACCCATGTGTCCTTCGTTAATTTCTGCAATATCCGCAACCGCAAGGGAAATCCTTGCCGTCCGGTCCGCAACCACGACAGGGCCGATCCATGGCCCGATAGTGAAAGGAATATCCGAAATGGCATTTCCTCCGTCAAGCCGACCTCCTACCAAATAAGGTGTCTGAATCACATTTTCAGAAAACAAATGCAGCGCTACGAGCTCCGTTTCAATTGGCTTGTCGCTCAATAATACCGCAGCCTTAAGATTCTTAATGCAGGTCTCCCCGTCAAGCCCGAGTGAGAAATCAACTACCGGCTTTGAGCCAAGGAGTTCATCCGTATTCCGGTATGAGAGGTAAAGATTTTGAACTGTCCATTGCCGTGATCCGCCGTCTGCAGTCGTATCCGTTACTACGTTGAGCCAACCCCCTCCGTGATCCTCAAGAAGAATATCGCCGGCTTTCTTACGGAAAGAAAATTCAACCGCGCCTACATTAGAGCAAGGAAACAGAACTTCTCTGCTGTTCTTCTTCCATTCCCGCTGCATAAATTTAGCGCTGAGGCCAGATATCGCTTTTATTTGTTCCGATGCCGGCTTTCTTGATCCACTTTCCGGATTCTCTGACCCGTCTCCCGGCTCGCCGGGCGTCAACGCCTCCGAAGATTCTTGTGCTAATGTCGACGGCGCGGATCGTGCTTCCAGCATTCCTGGTAGAAATGCGGTCGCCGCGATGCCGAACATCAACATAAGGACAACGCCTGTTGCCTTCTTGCTTGGTATGTGTTTGAACATATGCATAAGCTGAATTAATAATAACATTTCGACCTTTTTAGTTATACCAGGACTTACGCACTCTCAAAACTCTTTGTAAAATAAGGGCATAGGAGATTTTCGGTCGGAAACGGCGGTTACGGAATGAAGAGCATAAGGAACAAGAAAACGCCAATCGGCCCGTAGCCGTGCCGGCAGAGGCAATCTATGCACCGCGCCAGAAAGAAAAGGAACCCGTTTTCGCAACCCGTTGATCTCATCCGCGCATACTGCAAACCACCCCCATGGGGCAATTCATGGGGCGGATTTTGATGTACTGTTATCCTTCATCCTGCAGGATCGCCTCGCCTTTAACAAACCAGGAAATGCCGAATGCCAATATCGCCAGCGATTCCAGCCAGAAAACCGGCTGCGGCAGCGGCAGCGCGCCGGGAGAAAATTTATGCAGCACAATAAGCGCAAGGCAAAGAAGCATGATGGAGCCGCATAGCGCATAGATCAGGTTGCGCAGGAGCTTCCGGGATGTCGGGGGACTTGCCGGATTCGTTTTGCGGAATAAGAAAAGCGCGAAGAACGCGAGCGTAAGGAAAAAGCACGCCGCGAAAAAGAGATGCGCGCCGCCGATGAATACCTCGCGCGCCGATGCTCCCGCATCAGGCGCCGTCGGAAACACGGCGACGCCGATCGCAAATATACAAGTCAGATCACCCGCAATGTCGTCCATACGCTCATACCCGCGGTACGAAAAAAGAAATATGCCGATAGCCCATAAGCTCCCCACAAACACATCCCCCATCACGCTGTAATAATAGCTGCTGAGGGAGCTTAAAATGCCCGGCTGCTCGAGCAATATGCGGCCGGTAACCAGCACAAACGGCAAGGCCATACCGATAATGCCTACCGCCTTGCGCAAAGCAAGGTAAGAAAGCACCAGCGAATTTTCCCGATCGGAAGCCATAAGATTCTTAGATGCAATTCATGGGGCGGTTTTTATGATAGAAGGAAATTATAAAATATTCTTACCGCGCGGAAGTAGTACCCTCTTCAAGGTCCCAGATAGTCTCGTGCGTCTTGCCGGGAATTCCTTTTGCATCCTGCTCTTTATACTTGAATACTATCTTTCCATAATTGAACGACAGCTCTTCAGTTGGTTCAGCGCCATTCTCGCCTGCCACGTTGTACGAAGTGCAACGCACATTTTCAAACGTATAGGTAACGTAATCTATGGGCTGGGGCGCGCTTTTTATCAATTCAAGCTCAAACTTGGGAATATGCATGCCGTTTGCGCATGCCTCCATAAGTTTTGCCGATGCCTTGTCAATTCTTTTTACCATGACGATATCAGATGGATTTACTTTTCCGGAGCCGCCTCCGGCGCCTGCACTGCCGCCGGAACTTGACATACCCCAATACCAGGATTCCACGTCTATTTGATTCTTGTGCCCTTTATCTTGAGATTCCCCCTCTATGCCGTCTATCTTAAGGAAATAATCCACCGCGGCGGCGGAAGCTCCCGGCAGAGCGGCAGGCTTGCCCCCTTGCAATACTCCGGAGAACGCGGCAAGGCTGAAAACAGCGGTGAGTGCCAGCGCAATTCCCAGAGTTTTCACGCTAAAAAGTGATGTAATATGCATACACGTATACCATTCTTTACTATTGATAATAAAACGACCTCCCCCTTGTTATTACCGCATGGTAGCACGCGGAACTTACATTGGAAACCCTTAGAGCCTGTTCAAAATCTAACCGCTAAAAACAAGTATACAGAAGCTTGTCTGTAAAAATGTCCAAATTTCGGCTGCAAATCACCCATTCCTTCTCAACATATCTCGATATGCCTCGGCGGAATCTGTGATTTTCGCTCGAAATTTGAACATTTTTCCTAGACATTAGATTTTGAACAGGCTCTTACAATCGCGTTGTTTTGTATCATACCTCTTCATTGTGCCATTTGCCACCGCCCGTTGAAACCAAGCCGCCCTTCGGCGGTTTTTTTTGTTTGAAATAGTAGATTTCGCAAGAGCTCACAAACTCGAGCAATAATCGCTTTTCTCCATTTCCGGATGTGCCGAGCCGGGCTGTCTCCCGGTGCAACCGTGGATAGAGCCCGGCTAGTCACAATCCTGGCGCTTGCTCGAATTTGTGATCTCTTGCGAGGAAGAAGATTTACTTTTCAATAAAAATCTGCTAAGCTCTTTTCATTATGTTCGCTCTTTGGATTGTTCTTTCCATGCCCGGTAAGAGGGCTTTATCTTTATATAGTTCTTTCCATTCCCTATAGGACATAGCACGGCTTCATGTCCTATAGAGCTATTCCGAATGTCCTTTATGTCCTATAGATGAGAAGCTATTAAAAATCTCCTTATATTTCAACCCTTTATTCGGGAAGAACCGAAGGGGATTTTGTGCATGCGCATGCAAATACACTCTACTTATTATTAGAAAAAACAACAAGGGCTGTTACCCAGTCCCTAGCTAAATAAAGTCGAACATATGAAACGATCAATTATTAGTATATCTCTCGCCTTTGCCGTATTGTTCGGCACTGCTTTGACAACGGCACAAGCAACCGGAGGAGCCGATGAAACCGCCTGCCCATTCACGCCGGAAGCCGGCCGCACCATCATAACCTTTGATGGCGGATTTATTCTCTCGAATAAAACCGAAGCCAAGGCGAAATCCGATCCCGTCTCGGTCTCCTTGCCAGCCGGAACCTACAAGGTTACGCTCGCTTCCTTCGATAATCATGCTAACAAGCCCGGCCAGATACAGCCGAAGGAATCATGGTTTGTGGATTTGCGCGGCGCGGATGGCGATGCAATCGCCAGCACGCCGCCGATTGGCGATCTGCCAGACTCCGCAAATTCCAAGACGGAAGTGGTAGCGGAAAACTTTATATTGCCGCGCGCCGCCGCATCCGCTGTTGCCATGCACGCGGCCTATCCGGATTCAAACCCGAACAGCATTACTCCGGTCTGCGCCACGTTTGACATGGTTGAGGAGGAAGAAGAAAAAATTGAAATCTGCCATGTCCCTCCCGGAAATCCGGAAAACAAGCACACAATCACCATCAGCAAATCTGCGCTTCAAGCTCATCTTAACCATGGCGACTCCGTAGGCGCATGCGAGCCAGATGAAGAGGAGGAGCCGCTGCCGGATCCTTGTCCGTTTATCGCACAAGAAGACCGCGTTATAATCCGCTTCAACGCGCCGCTTCTCGCGCATTCCAGCCTCACCGCCGCGCAATCAAGCCCCGTATCCATATCCCTGCCAGCCGGCGCCTACACAGTAACGCTTGCGTCGCGCGATGACCACGCGAACAAGCAAGGCCAGGTGCAGCCGAAAGAATCGTGGTTTGTGAAGCTGTTTGATGCAAACGGGAACACCATTGCAACCACAACGCCGATTGGCGATCTGCCTGATTCAGCAGATACGATCACGCAAACGGTGGACGCCGGTTTTGTTCTGACCGCCGATGCCGCATCCGCTGTTGCCATGCACGCGGCCTATCCGGATTCAAACCCGAACAGCATCACCGCAGTCTGCGCCGCGTTTGATGTTGCAGAAGAAGATGAGGCAGAAAATCAAAAGCCGCTGATAACTGTGCTGGGCGCGAATCCCTTTGAGGTAACAATTGGCCATGCATTTACCGATCCGGGAGCCACCGCATTTGATGAAGAAGATGGCAATATAACAGACCGTATTGTTATAGGCGGAGATACGGTGGCAACCAATACCATAGGCGCCTACGTTATTACCTATAATGTGAAAGATTCTGGAGACATTGCCGCGGATGAAAAAACACGTACCGTGCATGTGGTAGAAGAGGAAGAAGAAACGGATGATGACACGGGCGGCAGTGCGCCAAAACCGCAATGTTCCGATGAGGCGGACAACGACCTGGACGATCTTGCTGATGAGGAAGACCCCGGCTGCCACACCGATGGCGATCCGGATAACGAGGATTCGTATGATCCAAATGATGATGATGAGAATTCAAAACCGGCCATTACCCTGATTGGAAATGCAACGATAACAATTACGGAAGATGACAACTTGACCGATCCGGGCGCGACCGCCTTTGACCAGGAGGATGGCGACATTACGGAAGACATCATACCCAGCGACGTGGTACATACCGGCTCCGCGGGCACGTATACTGTCGCCTATAACGTAGAGGATTCGGACGGCGCGAAAGCAGACGAAGTAACACGCACTGTTATTGTCAAAGCGAAAGAAACTGCCCCAACCAACGGCGGGGGCTCCACTACCACAACACCCACGGGTGGCGGAGGAGGGGGCGGCGGATCGAAGATCACGCTCCAGATCACCAACGAAGCGATCACGCTGAACCCCGATGGCGCCGCCGTGATAACGTGGAACACGAACCTCCAGGCAACAAGCCAGGTACTATACGACGTGGCATCGCACGGCAGCACCACTACGCTGCCTTCGCAATCCGCGTATTTCTTCAGAACCGCCACATCTACGGCACTCGTAACCACGCACAGCGTTACCATATATGGCCTTACCGCAAGCACTACCTATTACTTCCGTCCGGTATCAGCCCGTGCGGACGAAGACGCCATGGGCAAGGAACTTAAAATCGCGCCTTCCGCAACAATCGCCGCAACGACAACGCCGCCCGCGGCATCCACACCCATCACGCTTGGACCATGCCAGGAATATCTTACCGACTACATTAAATTGGGCTGGGACAACGACCCCGCGCAGGTGCGCAAACTGGAGGCATTTCTGAATGTCTTTGAAGGTTTCAATCTTCCGGTAGATGGCATATATGACCAGCGTGACTTCGACGCCGTCGGCGATTTTCAAGAACGCTACTTCGACGACATTCTCAAGCCCTGGGGCCACACCGAACACACCGGCTACGTATATTACACCACCCGCAAAAAAATCAATGAGATAGTCTGTCGGCGTCCGTTCCCGCTTACCGCTATGCAAATGGATGAAGTGGAAGAATTTCGCGAATTTCTGAACTCACTCCGCCAGCAAGGTATTACGCCCGAAGATGCCGGCGTTGATATCGGCGCCATAGGAAAAGCGGAAGATCAGAAACCGGATAGCAAACTCGCCACAGGCGAGGAGGAAGAGAAAGAAGAAACACCGGAAGACGCGAATGGC
This sequence comes from uncultured Candidatus Saccharibacteria bacterium, assembly GCA_964479945.1. Lineage (GTDB taxonomy): Bacteria > Patescibacteriota > Minisyncoccia > Ryanbacterales > 2-02-FULL-48-12 > CAYZNS01. Next base: position 25,276 of record CAYZNS010000008.1, on the reverse strand, counting down.
ACATCAACATTGGAAGACATTCTAGCACAGCCGACCGAACCCATTGGTGAAAATGGAGAAGAGCGGCAAGCGCTCACCGCGCGCATACTGGATGCGATGCAGGACCGTTCGCGCTTGATAGGCATTATCCTGATTGTTGCCGCGCTCTCCATAGGGGGAATCGGCCTCTGGCGCTCCCGCAGCGGCACGCCGGAGGATGTGCCGCCCCCCTCCCCGCCGCCCCTTACGTAATGAAAGCGCGTGATAGAAATGAAAGAAAAACCCCTCCAATCCGGATCGGAGGGGTTTTTCGGTTTGAAAGCAACGTGCTCGCAGGGCTTTTGTGTTTGGATGCAGTTCAAAGCGCGGAGAGAGCGGTGAGGCAGGCGTATTGAACATACGCCGACGAGCCGCAGAGGCTCCGCAACGCAGAAATGCGCCAAACACAAAAGCCCTGTAACCTTTTCTTTTTGGGCGGCGTATTATATAGTGAAAGTACCCTGTGTCATTCCTCCGACCCGGTTCGGAGGAATCCAGTTTAATAAAAGAACATCTTAATAAAATAAGGTAATGGATCCCCGCCTGCGCGGGGATGACAAAATAACATGAATCAGAACGAAACTACCGGACAGGCTGCTGTTATCGAAGCACCCGACGAACACATCCTCGCCGCTTCCCTTTCCAATCCGGATCATTTTTCTTTGCTGATCGACCGGTATCAAGAGGCGTTTTTTCGGGCGGCTTACAGCATCGTGCGCCAAAAAGAAGAAGCGGAAGATATCATACAGGAAGCATTCACGAACATATACCTTCATGGAAGCAAGTTTGAAAAGCAGGCGCACGCATCGTTCAAAAGCTGGGCATATCGCATTGTAATCAATACCGCGATATCCCATTACCGGAAGTTAAAGCGCGTTTACGAACGCTCGGCGCCGCTGGATCCGGAAATCTATGAAAACCTTGCCGGAAATGAAAACTTCGCGAAAGACACGGAGCATCGCATCCTCGCCGACGAACTCCTGAACGAACTTCCGGCAGACCTGCGCCGTGTGGTGGAAGCGCATTATATGGAAGGAAAGCCCTATAAAACAATCGCAACCGAAGAAGGCATGCCGCTCTCCACGCTCAAAATGCGTTTATTCCGGGCAAAGAAATTGTTGAAGCAATATATATAATAAGTTAAAAGTCAAAGGGAAAAAGGCAAAAGAATTCTAAAGCATTTATATGGAACACATTTCTCCCCACATCAAAACAACCGTTATGCGCCGCATAAAATTCATCTGGCTGTTTCGGCGCGTGCTGCCGCGACTCGCCGCGGAATCCGCCGCGGCTGCATCGGTGCTGTATATCATCGCGGGGCAGGTTTTTGTAAATCAGGTACTGCAAAATGCGGTGCTGCACACATTCGACCGCTCACCTATCATGTTGGCCAACTTTTTCTTCCGTGCATTCATTCACACGGATATTCTCGTGCAAGCGCTGGTGGTAACATCACTCGTAGCAGGCGCCCTGCTTGTGCGCGATGCCGCGCGAACGCTCCGCCAAACTTTTCCAACCTTTTTCATGTTATATAATTGAGAAAGGTCCGCATACCAGCGTATAATTCCCCGCCCCCGTGCGGGGTTTTTGTTGTACGCCGCAGTAAGAGCTCACAAACTCGAGTATGCGCCAGGATAATGACTAGCCGAGCTCTATCCACGGTTGCACCGGGAGATAGCTCGGCTCGGCACATCCGGAAGAGAAAAGCGATTATTGCTCGAGTTTGTGAGCTGTTACCGCCGCATCGTTGACAAAACAACTTCCTCTTGCTACCATAAGGCCATACTCGTTTCGAACATTATCAGATCTTTTAATTTCTGTTTTCTAAAGCGTTTTCACAGTCCTTGAGGCGCCTATGTACTCACTTATATACCAAAACGTAGACTCACATAGCCAATTCTTTCCAGCTCTGTCTATGTATCTGGCATAAACAGCTCCCCGCAACGGAGATTCTCTTTTAGTGCATGAGTACACGTGCCACAAGCGATTGCGCGGCATGGTTTTTTGATGCAAAAAAGACGCGGAAGAAACCGGATACAAACATATGAACACAGGCATTATCATGCTGATTGGGTTCGGCGCGCTGATTGTAGGAGGCGGCATTGGATATTTCCTGCGCCAGCTTCTGCTGCAGCAGCGCAAAAACTCCGCCGAGCTTAAAGTTCAACAGCTGTTACTCAATGCAAAAACGGAAGCAAAAGAAGCGCTGCTCGCCGCAAAAGATAAAGCGGTCCAAGTCGTTGAAGAGGCAACCATGGAAGCAAAGCGGCAGGAAGAGCAAATCCGCAAGCTCGAAGAGCGCATAGCGCGGCGGGAAGAAATGATAGACAAGAAGTATGGCGATGTGGAAAAGGAAGCGCAGGAACTTAAAGTAAAAGCGGAAATAGTACGGGAAGCAAAAGAACGCATAGCAAGGCTAGACGAAGAAAAGCAAAAAGAACTCGAGCGCGTGGCGCGGCTGTCCGCCGATACGGCGCGCGAGGAACTTTTGGCGAATATCGAGAAAAAATACGAGGAAGACATCTTAGCCCGCATTCAAAAGTTGGAGCGCTCCGGAAATGAAGCGTTTGAACGCAAAGCGAAGGATATTTTAGCCGCGATTGTGCACCGCCTCGGCTCTTCCGCGGCATCGGAATTTACTACCACAACAATAACCATTCCGAACGAAGAGATTAAAGGCAAAATTATCGGGCGCGAAGGCCGCAACATCCGCGCTTTGGAACGCGCCGCCGGCGTAGAAATTATTGTGGATGACACGCCGGGTACCGTTATTATATCCGGTTTTGACCCCGTGCGGCGGCATGTGGCAAAAATGGCGCTGGAGAACCTGCTTTCGGACGGGCGCATTCAGCCCGCGCGCATTGAAGAAGTGGTGGAGAAAGCAAAGCATGACATAGATAAGATAATAAAAGAAGCTGGCGAGAGCGCGGCATATGAAGTCGGTGTGTTTGACATAGATCCGCGCCTGCTTCATCTCTTAGGCCGTCTTAAATTCCGCACAAGCTATGGCCAGAATGTATTACAGCATTCCATTGAAATGGCGCATCTTGCGGGCATGCTTGCATCCGAGCTAAACGGAGACGTGAATATCGCAAAAAAGGGCGCGTTGCTGCACGACATCGGCAAAGCGGTGGACCACGAAGTGCAAGGTACGCACGTGGAAATAGGTCGCCGGATTTTGCAGAAATTTAACGCGGATCAGCGCATTGTACAAGCGATGCAATCGCACCATGAAGAATATCCCTACGAGACGCTGGAATCCGTAATAGTGCAGGTAGCGGACGCCATCTCGGCCGGCCGGCCGGGCGCGCGCCGCGATTCGGTTGAGAACTACTTAAAACGGCTGGCTGATTTGGAAAATATAGCCAACTCCTTTGCCGGCGTGGAGAAATCCTACGCCATTCAGGCAGGCCGCGAGATCCGCGTGTTCGTAACGCCCGATACTATTTCAGACCTGGAAGCAAAGAACATGGCGCGCGACATAGCAAACCGCATTGAACAAGAATTAAAATATCCGGGTGAAATTAAAGTAAACATTATCCGCGAGATGCGGGCTATTGAGTACGCGCGGTAAAAATAAGACCTCATTCCTTATCTCAATCTTCCAATTTGCATTGAAAGCTTCAGGCAAGGAGAGGAACATCGATTCGTGCAGAATCTCTGTTCCTCTGTTTTGCGGGTATCCACTCCTTCCCGCTATTCGTACATGCCTCGGTGGAGAGGCAAAAAGAACTATTCTACTTTTTCTCCAGTGGGAGTCACGGATTCCTCCCGCTGTAGAATCCAGACCTCGTCTGCCCGATATTATTGCCGTCGGGCAGTGGGAAAGGGTTTCAATTATCGTTTCTGCTTCTTCTGCTTGGCGGCAGCAAGGGCAGCCGCGAAGGAGTTGAAACCAGTAGAAGCTTCGTCCGCCAAGACGCCTGTCTCGGCAAACTGTTCTTCCTTGGCACGCCGTTTGGCTTTTTCAGCCACGCGGCGTTCCTCTTCGCGCTGCCGTTTCCGCTCCTCTTCCTCCTCTTTCCGCTTTGCCTCGGCGGCTGCTCGCTCTTCAGCAGCGCGTGCTGCCGCTATAGCAGCCTCTCGCACCGCATCCGATTCCAGCATCAGATACGCAAGCATGTTTTTGCTGGAATCCAGTTGCTGAATGAGATAGGCAAAGTTGCTTTCCTTCAACTCGGGAGCATTTTCCGGCTCCTTCTCGAGCCTGCGCCACCTGGAAGGGCTAAGGATCATCGCGAGGGTCACCACCACCTCCGCTTGCGTCTGCGATTCAAGCGCCGCTACTCGTTCGAGCTGGTCTTTCTTGAACCCGCTCGCCCAGTAGGCATCCGCCGTCTCGATCGCCGTCATCGCCACATCAGCATGATTGAGCTTGTCGCTCCGCTCGTAACTTGAGGGGATCCGGCTGGTAACCAGGTCCCCCAGAAACTTTCGCGCCGCAAGCTCATCCTCCTCAATTTTGCCAGCAAGAAGCATTCGCGCCTCTCCGGCAAGTTTTGAGCGATGTTCCGGCATAACTACCACCGCGCATGCGATAACCGCAACCCACTCTTCGCATGTCGAACAGTGAAAGGGTTCAGCAGCTTGCATCATTTTGGCAATTTGCTCTTCGCCAAAATGACTCCGCTTACCGCACCGCTCGCAGTTGCGGTAGTGGCAGCAGTAGTAACACTGCGCGGCCTTTGCACGCTCATAGCGAATTTCCCCGCACGCGCACACCGGCCACGCTTCCTCGATCCACTTTAAGTACGCTGTCCGAAGCTCCTCTGGAATCTCTTCCCATTTAAATGCACCCCATTGCTTGTCAGGCGCCTCCAGAGAAACTTTTTTCAACGCTTCATCTTTGTCTCTCCACTCCGCTTGTACGCGGTAGCCGTAGACGTTTTTTGTGGGATTGAGCGGCCAATACTCTTGTTCATGTGGATCGCGGCCTCCATATCCCCGCGGTTCGACGAATACGCGAGTTGGCTTACATCGCCGCTGGGCAGGGCAGGGAACAGATTCAACGATTCGCTCTTGCACAGTGGCAATGCGTTTACCATTGACATCCGTCTCGTACGCATCCACCACCTGCTCGCGAACCGTCTGCCACTGATGGTTAATCGTCTCGATCACCCACCACGCACCTTCCGCATGCTCCAACTGCGGCGACCAGTAGGTTGACTCCGAAAGCTTTTGATACTCACGGAGCGGAATTTCTTCCGCATCCCGAACGACCTTCTCGCTTCCGTCAAACTCGATTCGTACGAGCTGTCGGACAGCGGTATGACCATCCTTTTGCGCGAGCCGCTCTAGATACACGGGTGGTGCCGGGTATCCAGTAAACCCGCGGCCTTTGCGGACGCAGAGAACACGGTCGCCATTCACAATTTTTGGCCGCCACCCATCTGCGGGGAACACCGCATTCTGATACTTTGGAGCATCTGGGTGGAACGACATCGCACCGCTTTCCCCAACTCGCTGCTGCCAATCAAGTTTCGGCGTTTTCACAATACCGTATACCTTCTCGGCAGGTTTCCCGAGAATCTTTTTTTGGTTCTCGGACAAGGGCTGGCAGTAGAGAGTGAACACTCTCTGGCATTCTTTGCGGAAAGCCTCGAGCGTCGCGGTGAAATCACGTTCGGCGGTTACATCATCAGGTCGGAGCTCTTTTTGGACTTCAACCATCTTGTCATTTCTGACTCGGTATTTAAATCTCCACTCCTCCTCGACGCGTGCGCCAGGCACAAGCGCTGTCAACTCCTGAGTGAGAAACCCGCGAATATCTCCACGATTTTCTCCTCGCATGTTCGGCAACGTGCCATCGGTGGTGACGAGCGTAATCCGCATCGCCTCCCGTTCCAGATCCTCCCATACTCGCGCAAACGACTCCTCGCTTGCGTAGTCGTCAGGAATAAGGAAACGAGTTAGCTCCAAGGATTCACCCACACGCGCTGGCTTGCCGCCGGGCGCGTTGTAGGAGAACCCACCACGCCATTCGATATCGGCGAGAGAAAGTTTTCCTAGCGTCACTGTGAGCGCTGGCACAATCGAGCGGCCACCGAAGTGGCTAAGCTCGAACATGACTGACGCGAACGCATCCTGTGTGTTCGCCAACTCCACCATCCCGGCCGCATCATCCAGACGCAACCCGCGACCGGACGTTGAGCGAAGCACTGCCAAGAGCGGACTTCTTTTAAACTCCTCGACAGCGCTTTTCACATGCGCCGCTGCGAGGGTTTTCCTTCCACGCCGCTCGCCGCCAGAAATGAAGAAATACATCGGCTTCCAGATGCCTTTCGAATCGGCAACTGGATCCACAGCTTCTTCATCCTTTTGGTTTACCACCAACCCGTAGCCCGTAAGACCGCGAAGAATGGTGGCAGCGGGCATTGAGCCGTAAAGCTCAAGAGCCGCCAGAACATCATTCGCCGTCAAAATCTTATTCGCCATCGTTTCCTCCTTCGCCACGCCGTAGCTCGTGAGAGCGTAGGCGGGCTTCCAAAGAATTCCCCCTTCCCGTAGATTTTCCTTGTCTCACCAAGGACGGGAAGGAGGAAAGTATGGGTGTTAGAAAGATCCAAGAACTTCTCCCGCGGTCTCCGCTGAAAGCTCGGTAATCGCCTTCGTTTCCGAAAAGCGTTTTACCAAAACTTGTGAGGATGAGCCGACATTGATGAGCACCGAGAGAAAGAAGAGATTCTTCTCCTCCCGCAAAGTATTTACGCGGCGGATCGTCTCCTCTGGAAGGTCGGCATGACCATCCGTAAGAAGTAACAGATCACTCCGCACAAACTCTTTCTCACCTAATGTCGCAAGTCCCCAGCGAATGGGCGGATCAAATTCGGTACCTCCTTTCGCGCGACCCTGTGTAGCAATGTGAACGTACGCCTCAAAGTAGGTCATGGTCTTTTCAGAACCAGGGACTACCCGTTGGCTTCCGTTTTGCCACTCCACCAGATACCGTCGCGCTTGCATACCTCCACCTCGCGGCAGACACTCCACCACTTCCAAGGGCTCCGACGCGGCTGTAAACCAGACATGCGCCGAGGCGCGCTTGTCGCGGGTAACCAGGTTGGTAACAGCAAGTTCAAGGGCTGTTGCCCAAATCTCTTTGTCACCTTCCATAGACCCGCTGCGGTCGCGGAGTATCACCACCGGCCCCTCGCCCATTTTGATCTTCACCTTCGTCCGCGTACAAAAAAGTGATTCTTCCGCGTACTTCAAGTGAAAAAGATCTTCAAGGTCAGGGTCGGCGAGCTCCAGAAGTTCCGCAGGATGGACGTTCAAAAGATCATTGCCGAAATAGTTTTCGTCCGTGATCTCCACGCCCACCTGCTCCTTCTCTCTTAGCCGCCCCTGCCAAAAGGGCTTAAGAGCTCCAAGGAGTTCCGCGACTTTCACAATCTTCTCACTGCTTTTTAGTTTCTCCGCCAGAGACGAGACGGTTTGATAATCCATCTCCTTTACTTCTCCTGCATTGAAGCCCCACAGCTCAAGAAGATCCTTTTCTTCGCGCACCTCCTTGGCCAGATTGCCAACCGCCTCACGAATGGCTTGACGCATTTTGGCTTTGCGCTCCGGCTGGTTGAGCTTCTGGCTCATTACCGAAGCTGCCGCGTCTAGTATTTCACGCGCCTCCTCCAATGTATGAAGTGCTTGGCTCACATTCTGTTGAGCCACATTTGCCTGCTGCTGCGCCTCTTGTGGTTTCCCACTTGATTTAGCTTTAACAGAAGCGCCGTCAGCTTTTTGCTGGGCCTCGCCTGCCTGCCTCTCCGCCTCATCCACTTGCTGTTGGAGACCTTGGATTTCCTCCTCCTTCTCCTGCATCTCGCGGATTTGCTGTTCCTCCTCTTTGGTAACAAGTTTCAACACCGCGTCGCCAACTTCAATCACCGCCATGGCACTTAAGAGATCGTCCATTTCCGTAGAAAGGTGGATCTCTTTGTACTCTGGCAGCTCAATGAGTTGTTTGGCGACGGTGGCATTGAACCGATGAGACGGTAAAACCGTACCCACCGGCCTCATCACCGGAGAGGGATAGAGAAAGCAGGCATCAAGGTCAAACATCAGGCCCCCGAAAGTCGGCAATTTCTCAAGCCCCTTTTCTTCGAGAGCCTTTAATTTTGCCGATCCTTCAAGGTAGTTTTGAAACTTCGCCTGATCCAGGGCATCGGAGACCACGGTCGTCCAATGCCCTTGCGATCTCCTGCTATGACCGTGATTCATCCGACACCTCCTTAGAGTCCCATCAGTTCCTTCGCCACTTTCTGGATCTGCTCTTGCACCCGGGACTGCGCCGCCTTTACATCGGCAGATGGCAATCCTTGCTGCGAAGCTTTTTCCAGAAGAGACGGGAACTGCGGGAGAATTTCCTGCTTGATCTTCCCGATTGCCATACGGCCATTCCGGGGATCGGCAGATTGAATGGCGTTCTCCGCCGCAATGATCGCCGCGTCCACCAATTTCTCCGCTTCTGCAGCGATCGGATTCGCATGTTCAAACACCACCTCGCGAAACGCACGGGACTCGCCTGGATCCGCCCATGCATGCTGCATAATGACGAGGTCCTCCACACCCGCGGTCATTGCGCCCCGAACGAGCGCGGCATGTGCACGGACCATGGGTATAGTGCGTACAAATCTACGCCCGTCAATGTGGATGCCGCGAGCTTCCAACTCCGAGCGGATCGCGATCTGCTCTCTAAGAACCGTTCCCGGCACCTGCACGCGAGCTGCCACATCGCGGAACGATTCGAACTCTTCGAGCGTCACTCGCGCGGGGTTTTGCAGAATCTCGAAGAGACGTTCAATATATTTTTTCGTCATCTCCTGATCCTGTTCCCACAGCGAGAGCTCCGCCAAGAAAAGTTCGTCCGCCGCATCCGCGCCGCCGCGTTTCCGCGCCCGGGCAAGTTTCTTGCGCAAGTCAGACGAAACCATCATTTTAAGCTGGTTCGCCTCCTGCGCCACCTCACTCGCCTCGAGTTTGCAGACCAAGCGCCAGTTAAGCGGGCCCTTCGGCAAAACGTTGGTGGTAATCCAAACCGACCACACATGATCGAGGTCCAGATACTCCCCCATCACATACGCTTCCCGATCAGACAAGGCTGAACGAATAGACTCCTGCGTCCCCTCCGGCGCCATACTGTATTCGTCAAAATACAGCGCCCGCACCTTTGGATCCGCACCCCGGCCATCCAGCCGCGGTTTGTAGTCCACCGTCACTTGCCCCTCACCCAGATCCGTGCGATTAACACCCACCCCGCTCGACCACAAGTCCTGCGGGCGAACACCCGCGTTCAAAGTGGTCATGTAGCAGTGAGCGTCTGTAATGCGGCCCTCTCCCGGGCGTTTGCCTAGGATCGTCCGCATCATTTGGGATTTGGCGATACCGCCTTCTCCCACAATCGCGCCGTCGGTATTCGACAGAAGTGCAAGCATTACCGCATGGATCTCGTTCTCACGTTCCAGGACAACATGCCCCACCTCCGCCATCACACGAATAATCTGCGAACGGATTACTTGATATTCCTTTTCCATTCTGAAAACCTTTCTTCCCGCACGGCGGGAGGTTGTGTTTCAATCAGTTATTCCAACTCTTCGAACTCGATAGTTACGCGCTTCACCCGCCGAAAGCGGTAAAAGCGGTAAAATCGCCCCTTCACGACCACATCGGCTTCCCGCCGAGTTTTTACCTCCTTCATCTCCGCCCACAACGGACGGGGTTGCAGATTTAATTCGCACAACCGATAGAGCACCCACAAAGGAACGACTACCACCACCTCATCGTATCCACCTTCTCGAACACGTCGGATTATGTCCTCCGCGTTTTCAAAAGGCAGGATGTCCCGATCAAGCGCAATCTCCCCAAACAATCGGCGAAGTTCTGCCTCCTGTTTGGGAAGCCACTTGTGCTGCGAAAGCCAGAGAATCTTTTTCATTCTTACCTCCTATTTAGTTTTCAAGTTACTCTCCCCAGACATATATCCAGAGAGTCTTCCGGCAGCTATGGTTTTCCCTCGATACACGCGGGATTTCACTCACTCCGTTCAGAAGAATACAGAGGAGAGAGCATCGCCGTGAGGCGAATTGTATTCCGCCGTCAGGGGTGCGCTAGTTCCGGTATAACCGGAACCCATACCTGCCGGGAGACTTCCCGGAGATTGTTTTTTTCAACTTCGTAGAACCCGCCACTTGTCAAACACTTAGTGTTTGACAGTCGTGAATTCTATAGGTGTAACCGGAATTGTGGATAGCTCGGCTCGGCACATATACCTTACTCACCACAAAAACGGCTGGAATAGTTTCAGAGGATAAAAGCTTTCAAAGAACTTCTCAGTCCGATCTTCCGTATATAAACTTGGAACATCGGACAATTGAAGGGGAGAACATTGAGATCAGTGCTCGATGTCATGTTCTCCCTTGTATGCGAGGGTTTTAGTTTTGCAAGTGCAAGGTTAACCCACAACCTTCAAAGAACATTTACCTCCACTACTCGATGAGGTCGCCCACGGTATACTTGTCGCCGTGCGCGACCCCAACCACGTAGCGGTTGAGCTTGGGATCATACCAAGCCACCGCCCCATAGAGGTGAGCAACGGCGTGCCCGATTACCAGGCACACCGGCAAGCTCCCCGCTCCGTTGATGCGGAGCAGCTCGCCGCCTGCCAGCTCACCGGACTCGATAAGCTCTTTCATCCGCCGCGAAGCCTCGCGGCAGATAGCGTCATTTTGCGCTTGGTCGCCGAACCCTGTGCGCAGGATCCCCTCGGTAAAGTTGATATTGTAAACTGCCATTTTTCCTTCCTCCTTGCCAGCTTCACCTTCAACTGGCTCTGAATTTCTGAAATTCTATCCGAGGTGGCCGGATAGAGTGGCTTACAATATTACTGATTCTTGTCAGAGGCCATCTGCACAAGAATCTCGGCGAGCGCCTTTACCGTCGGGCGCTCATGGATCGTCTCACCCCGTTCGAGGTGGTGAACCGATCCTCTCCAGATGCCGTCCGCGCCGAGAGCCGGAACGGCATCCTCTTTTCCGTGATAGTCGGAGAAGATTTCCGCTATCACGGTGAGTGGGCGCTTATAGAAAGCTCGCGCCCCGAAGCCGTGCCGCGCAGGGATGACTACCCATCCCTCAGCAGCACAGAAAGACCGCCATTCCGGCAGACGATTTGGGTCGCCCGCGAGAAGAATGGCGTGGGAGGCATTGGCGCAGATCGCCTTATTTTCACTGCTTGTGACACCCCCCACGTCCACGAGCGCGAGCGGGAGTTTGCAATTTGTTACCGAGTCCGCCACCCGCCAGACGAACTCGGGCGTGAACTTGGATTTGTAGGCAGCTTTTAATTTCGCTGCTAACTCAGGATCCAAGTCCACTGTCTCCTGAAACCAGGCACCCTCCCCGTCCGGGCACCCGGTTATAACGTACGGATACGGCACTCCAGGAATTCGCCGTACCGCCTGCTTGAGGCCCTCCCTCAAGCAGGACTTTCCAGACCGTGGTGGTCCGCAGAGGACAATTTCATCCATGTCCTCCTCCTTCCTGCTTGGGGATTGCCCAAGCAGTTATTCAAAGAACTTCTCAGTCCCGCCGTTTTTTTGGAACAGCGAGACAGTTGAAATTCTTTTTTATATACTTGATTTTCTTACCTCTACTGTGATACCATGGCAACATGCCTATAGGGTTACCGGTAAAACACAATACATCTCACATTTCTGACGCGCAGTTTCAAATTTTTGAGGAAGCGCGAGAAGCAGTCATTAAATTAAAAACGCTCAAGCCATTTCTTTTGCCACGAGACGAAGAAACACTTGAATTGCTCATGGATAAAGAACTTATGGCGCATCTCGCAAGAAGCCTCAAAGAGACGGAAAAAGGGAAACTGGAACCGCTTGATCATATTCTCAAGTAATATCTCATGTACAAACGATTTGTTACTCCTTCCGGGAAGCGTTCACTCAAGAAACTTCCGAGAGATATAAGAGAGGCGCTGGTCAGAGAAACCGAACTTCTTGAGAAAAATCCTTACGCCGGAGAAAGACTCTCCGGACCTTTACATTTTCTCTACTCGTTCCATTTCAAAGTCAACAACACCGCGTACAGAGCCGCTTATACTATTAACAATGAGAAAAAACTCATCGTCATTCATTTCGCCCATACCCGCGAAAATTTCTACGAAAAACTTCGAAGAATCTTCCGCTGATATTTTTTACAAGGAACTTTCCTCTCAGTCCGATCTTCCATTTATGATTTTATGGAACATCGGACAATTGAAGGTGGGAGAGAGACGTGTTCCGATGTGTGATCGAAATCACGCTCTCTCCCTTTTTTTGGGCGGGATCCTAGTATGGGACATAAATCCCATAATAGACCGCCCCCTCAAACTCTTTCCACCACCGCGCCTCATACCCGGAGGGCAACGGAGTGCCCTCCGGGATAAATAACACAGCGTGAAGGTCGTACATCACGATCTTGCAATCTACCCCCATATCCTCAACCAACCGCTCTATTTTTTTAGAGAAATCCTCCCTCAACCGCTTTACAGCAGCCTCTAAAAAGGCCGCTCGTTCTTCTACCCGTTTTTCTATTCCTTTCATCCGATTATCCTCCCTTGCCCTCCATAGCCTTGTGCGGCGGAAGGCTTCTATGTATTCGGCCGGCCCATTCCAGCCGTTTTTGTGATAAATAAGGTATATGTGCCGAACCGAGCTGTCCATAATTCCGGTTACACCGGAATGTGTAAAGCTCGGCTAGTCACAATCTTATCAACCACGAAAACGGCCGGAATGTGCAAAATCAGGGTAGCACTTTAATTCAAAGAACTTCTCAGTCCCGCCGTTTTTTTTGGAACAGCGAGACAGTTGAAGTTGCAAACCCGCATTTGCTTTGCTAACATGAGCGTATGGAAGTGCGGCTAACGAATCATGCGCGGAAACAGCTTGTTGAAAGAAATCTCTCCGAAGCAGAAGTAATTATGGCGGTACGCACTTCTGATGCAACCATCAAACAGTCGCCGCATCGCTTCCGCGCTGTCAAAAAAGTCCACAAAAACTCCGGCTCCAAACCGCATCTTCTCGTTGTTATATATGATACGCGCGGGGCACGTAAAGAAATCGTAACCGCTTTCCTTACCAGCAAAATTCATAAATATCTATGAGATTCAACTATGATAAATCAGAAGACGCGCTTTATATCCGCTTTGACGAATCGGCATACGCCGAAAGCGACGAAGTAGAAAAAGGCATCATACTGGATTACGACAAGAAGGGCAAAATTATCGGTATTGAGATACTTGACGCCTCCAAAAAGTTAGCTCCCTCTTTTCGCGCCTCCATTCTCAAGCAAGAAATACCGCTTCACATCGGAGCGTAGTTTTTAACTTTTTTCTTAAAGAACCTTCCTCTCAATCCGATCTTCTGTGTATAAACTTTGGAACATCGGACAATTGAAATTCTTTTTTGGAAATGGTATCATGGGCCCATGTCCAGCACAGCAACATTGAAACAATTACATACCGAACTTGAAGAAATAAAACAAGAAGTCAGCATTCTTCGCTCTTTTGCTATTGGTATCGCGGGGCAAGATTCGGAAGGGGAGTACCGTCCAGAATTTGTAAACGAAATTCTGCGCGCGCGGCTGGAAAAACCTGCCTACACGTTTCGTAACAAACGCAATTTTCTTGCGGAACTTCGTCTTCGCAAACCCTCGTGATACAAGTACATACAACCGGGAAATTTCTTGACGCAGCCGCTCGCCTGCCGAAACGGCAACAAGCAAAGCTTGGAGATTTGCTTGTTCTTCTCCAACAAAATCCTTTCGATTCTAAACTTCATACAAAACAACTCCGCGGTGTTCTCACAGGATTTTATTCGTTTCGCATTACACGTGATTGGCGTGTTATTTTTGAGTTTGCAGACCCTGCCACCATACAACTGCTTCGCGTTGCGCACAGAAAAGATATTTATCGTTAAAATTCAAAGAACTTCTTACCCTGCTCCAGTTTTTACACTCAAGCAGGAAGTTGAAATTCTTTTTTTATGTGTTAGAATGGCGCTATATATGCGAAAGAAAATGCAGTCCATTTATTCATATTTCGCTGTATTTGATCCAGCTGAAGAGGGTGGTTACAATGTGTCGTTTCCTGACTTCCCAGGATGTGTTACGTTTGGACGCACCTTTGAAGAAGCGAGAACAAAAGCGCATGAAGTCTTAGAACTCTGGCTTGAAGAACTCGCTGCGGAGAAACAGGATATTCCTCGCCATAGTTCGCGACCCATCGTAGATGAGGTTTTTGTAAGCGTCCGATAATTCCCTGTTCATGAAATCCATTCCGGCTAAAAAACTGATTGCTGTTTTAAAAGCAAACGGTTTTGTTTTGGTTCGTCAAAAAGGCAGTCATATGACACTAATGGCATCATGGTACCCGTGCCTCTCCGCGGAACAAACCACATCTTCACCAGTACCGCAGGCCTTTTTCTTTCTGTTTTAACATGGTATTTCAGCATCATACTTATTAAAGAATAACTATGGATACGCTCACTCAATTTTATATCCTCGGAACTCTTTTAATTATTGCGCTCGCGCTCATTGTTCTTATTGCAAAAAAACAATAGGTATGTGAGCCGAGATGGAACGAGGTTCCGGTTTACATCATAGGTTCGCGAAGTTGGGCTCCATTTTTATTATTGTGTGAGCATTCGCGCTTTTGATGCTTCTCTCCTCGTACCATCCCGACTCCTGACGTTATGTCAGGACATCCGACCGCTCACTTTGTGAGCGAGCCTCGCCCTTCGGGCGGGGAGCACTTGAAATAAGCAATCGCATCAATTCGTTCCCGTGTCTCTCCTCTCTCCTTCTTGCCAGACTTGCAGGCTCTGGGAACCTTCCCGCCTATCCTCGGTTGGGAAACCGCGATATTCACTGGGCATGGGATCAGAGATTTAAGACAGAATCAATGGGGTTACTTGATCAAAGATCTATATAGTAACGAAAAACGGTTGTAAGTCTTATTCCTAATAGTCTTTAGGAAGAATAACTTACAACCGTTTTCCATATAGTTTTATACGTAATATGGTTTTTCGATTGCAGTTGCCTTTCTCCTCAAAGACACCTACAACTTTCTCGTTTTCTTAATTCTGACGGAAGTATAGCATGTATTAAGAATCTTGTCAATCCCTGTGAAAAGAAAGAGTTTGAAAAAGCTAAAAAACCATTATATTAAGCCATTTTATACACAAAAAACGCCCCTGCGAAGGGCTGTTTTCTTAGGAAATCTCTGTGCCTACTGTGCAAAGACAGTCTTTGCACAAAGTGATCGGCACTTGGCGGTCGAGCCGCCAAGTGCGGTGCTATATTAATTTAATGGTCAGTGATTTTTTGAGCCCGTATTTTTCTTTTACCCATTTGTCCGCATCTTCCAATACCCATTTGCCATATTTATTATCGGGCGCGATGGTTATATCGGCTGACCACTGAGCATGTTTCTTCGTTTCTTTTGTTTTATAAAACACAATAAAATCAACATCTGCGAGCCGTGTCTTTTTAGTAGAGCCTATCTCAAAAATAATGAGGAGCTGAAATGCTTAGATTTCGTAGCGAAAATTGCAAACAAGTGAGGCGGCGTAGCATGCTACGCCAACGAGCTTTTTGCAATTTGCAGTAGAAATATAAGCATTTCAGCCCTCAAGTGCTATTACATATTTATTATAAACGGTTATTTTTGAGATAGGCTCTAGTAAAACTCCCCAAAACATGTATGGACGTAACGGGTAACACCTCTTCG
The DNA here is from genome assembly GCA_964479945.1 of uncultured Candidatus Saccharibacteria bacterium. GTDB lineage: Bacteria > Patescibacteriota > Minisyncoccia > Ryanbacterales > 2-02-FULL-48-12 > CAYZNS01. The sequence goes on along the minus strand of CAYZNS010000008.1, from coordinate 9,487 downwards.
ATCTTCTTTAGTATTTCTTCCGTATGTTCCACATCTCGCGCCGGTATTTCGTTCCCAATAACTTCTTTGGTACTTTGTATTTATTTTTCCGTGAAGCCATATGCTGATTCATCTATATCTGCCGGGCGTCTTTGAAGGCATCGGTAAGAAGTTTATATTGGAGTACATACGCTTCGTCGGTGTTGTGCGGATGTTTTTCCAGCGCGATTTCTTTGGCAATCAAGCTGGAAACGAAAAACGTAACGAGTGATGTATTTTCTGCCTGCTTGCGATAAAGCGGGTGATCAATATTTACATATATAATTCCTTGTTCCCGAAAACTCAAAGGGTAGCCGTTCCCAAAACGATCCATGCGACAGACTAGCCCTAAGTTGCGAAAATTCATTCTTCTAATGATAGCTTTATTAGCGAGTGCCGCGTGCTGCCGCCGTACCGGCGGTTTTATATCTGGAGAGACGGGAGACGCTTGTTCACCGCCGGGAACCGGCGGGGGCGTACCGGAATCAACAAACTGCGCTTTTGAAATACGATATCCTTCTTCTTGTTTCCCGAAACCGCTCGCTGTCTCCCCAAGCGGAGGGTCAATAGGCGAATCCCCGAGCATGTCTGGATTCTTTTTGAACGCGCGGCCTATTTTGTCTAACGCATCCCGCAGAACTTCTGATGCGCGATGGTTCTCCTTCTGATACGCCAGACGTTTCGCTTCCCGCAATACGCCGCGAAGAAACTGCCGCATCTGCTCATGCACAACTCTATATTCATCCGAGTCTTGAATGATACTATCGCGGCTTGAAGTAATCGGCAAAAAATCGGCGTTAATGGAGCCGCGCAAACGCGCCACGCCGATTGCATGTGAGGCGCCGTAGCCAAAGATACTCTTGGTGATTGCAATCTGTTTTACACGGATTGTAATGCCCGCGTCCGCGATATTTTCCCGCGCGACGGGAACAGCTGCAAGAATTACCTCCCCTTCCACCGGCCCAAAAGGAGTTTCAAGCTGCACCGGAAAACGCTTGCCGGGAATACTCGTCGGCGCAACTTCGCTGCCGTTTACAAAAATATGGAAATCTTCCTTGCCCAACGGCAGACGCTCTCGGATGGTACGAATTACCTGTGATGGCTCAAGTGATTTTCTCATGTGCGTAATAGTGATGCGCGTGCCAGGTACGCGCGACGCGTCATACGGCAGAATCTGGCACGGCACATGCCAGTTGTGCTGATCCCGCGCCCATTCTGCCGCATCAAAAACAAGCTGCGCGTGGAATTGTCTCTCGGCTTGTTGGGTTTCAATACTAAAACGTCCCGCAAGGGTGAGCACTGAAAACTTGCCGATGCCAAACTCGCCAATGCGCTTGCGGCTGTACTTCGGGGAGACGGCATGCAATCGCTTTTCCTGCGATCCGATGGTAAAATATTGCCGGAGGCGCTGTTCATCCATGCCGCTGCCGTTGTCTTCCACCACAATATTCCCCGGCCGCACGGTTATCTGTACCACCGTGGCATCTGCGTCATATGCATTAGAAACCAACTCTCGAATAAGATCCAAGCTCGTGCTATACAGCCGCTCGCCAATGGTCAAGAGGTGGCTTTTGTCAAACACCACCGGAATGTATTTCTTCTCGCCTATTTCCATGCCCTCAAGCGTAGCAAAACGCCGCCAAAAATCCAACCTTTTGTGGGTGTGCAAGTGTGCAAAGACTGTCTTTGCACAAAAAGTGCTATTTTCTCGCAACGAGCGCAAATTGCAGAAAGTACTTGTCTAAACCCTCAAGCGTAGAACTGTATTCCTTGCCGCCGTATACGGCATCGCAAAATACCTCGCGTGCGCGGGCAATTTCCTTGAGGCGGCCATGCCAACGCTTGTCTTCCATGGTTAGATCGAACAAATCTAACGCGCGTTCCACCGCGTTTTGGAATCGTCCGGCATCTGTACCTTCCGCATGCGCGGCACGCCCTACTTCGCTCCCGATATTCCCCAGTTGTTCCATAAGGGAAAGTTGAAACCACCGCCCCTCTGCCAAATCTTTGTGTAAAAAATTTCTCACGATTGTATTAATTTCTGCACTATCTCCATTATTTGTTTTCTTACATCCGCGTCTTCCACCATGCGCGTGCGGTTCCCAAATGCAGGTTTCAAATTGATCATAGAATCAAACTCGATAAAATCTTCTCCTGTTTTCTCCGGATAGAGATTAATGCCCCAGGTATACTCACGTTGAGACCCTTCTTTCTCAACAAGCAAGACTTCTTCATCTGCATGCAATTCACCACCAATCGCCATAATCCCCTGTTCTGTATCTACTACCGCTTTTACCATATCGCCGAAGCCTGCTTGGGCGGTTTTTTTCAATGCCACCCGGGTAATAGGATCTTTTATGATTGCAATTTCCATACTGCGAGTTTACCAAAATAGTATTCCTTCGTCATCTTTTTCTCTTTTGTAACTACATCTTTCCGCTATAGCAAAAAGATGTAGCATGCGGGCGCAATTCTATACTTTCGCTATTTTCCACAAAGTCTCAAAAAACTGGCGGTAGCTGCCGGCGACTACGGGGCTCCAGATGGTAAAGCGGGTTACGGGCTCGCCGAAGATGTTAAAGCCCAAGCAATTCGGCCACACATTAGTATTCACCTGCCCCGTGAAAAGGCCGGGAAGATAACGCGCTTCAAACAACTTTCGCCTACCATGTATCTGCGGCATATCTGCACGCTGGCCTTCTGATCCAAGATAACGAATGATAATATTCTTTTTTATCTGTAACGCTGCATACTCCCCTAACCGATTTCCCATTGTTTCATTGAACTTATCTCCCGTGCCTCCAATAACCAGAAGCTCACTTCCTTCTTGTGCCTGCTCCAACAGATCAAACTCGTGGGCAACGTAAGATTCCCTCCCCTGAAAAACCTCAAACCGCTGATCCGGCGGCAGAACCATCAGTTCCTGCAACTTTGAGGCCACGGATTCAGCAATAGTTTTTTGCTGATCAATTAATCGCGTCAGCACCTGCGGGCTTTTGGCACTGAACTTCTTGCGACCATGCTTGATCACATGCTGAACCAAACCTCTTTCTTCCAAACTTTCTAATGTCTGGTACACATACTGACCATGCAACTCTGCCTCCCTAATAATCTTAGAGCTCCCTACTTCTCCCAGTTTTAACAAGGCTATATATACTTTTGCTTCTTTGTCGGAAAGCCCCAGTTTTTCAAGACCATTTTGAATTTCTTTGTCCACAATTTTGGTGTTTCAGAATTATTACAAAAACGTATTATTTCTGAAATGCCGCTCAAACAAAAGATGCGTTATATATACCGCTTAACTTCCCGCTCAAGCGTCTGTTTAAAGTCCCGGATGATCATATGGTGGCTCTTTACCAGAAATTCCTTCAACTCTTTTTCAAAAGAAATGTTCGTTTTATCTAAAACATCAAGCACATCGCGTAACAACTCTTTTTTTCGTTCGATTGGTATCATGTTGTGTCTAAGCAGAAAGTAAAAATCATAAAAATCCCTAGGTTTTTTACGGGATAACAACGCGCTAATCTTCCCTTCCACAAGTTGTTCCTGTACTAATTGAATAACTGAATAATCGGGGAATATATCGCTTGTAACAATAGTTGGGCGACCTCTTTTTTGAGTTTCTCGAAATGAAATTTCGATGCGAATGGGAACCACATATCCAAGCCCGCTAAAACGCATAACGGCGAGATATCCTCCGGTGGTTTCTTTTGCCTCGTCAAGTTCCGTAACAATGCCATCTTTTTCTGTTTTTGCTAGTACAGCAATGACGGCATGTTCTATGGCAGTAATATCAGGCAACGGAGAATCAAAGTCCAGATCTTCTGAAAATCGCTGGCTTCCATACAACAAACGCAAAGCAGTCCCGCCCTTGAAGTATATGTTACTTACAATTTCTTCTTCGTAGAAAAGCGATAAAAAAACATGTTGAAAATACTCGCGAATAACATTTTGCGTGCTAGTCTGGTACTTTTGAGCAAATGCTTCAAGCGCATCTTTTGATAACATATATGTTGGTATTTTTAATAAATTGGATATTCAGATGTTGTATTGTTCCAGACGTTTTCAATCAATTCCATGAGCCCGCGCCGCTTAAAAAATTCTCCGTATGCGCGTACTTTTTGCTTGTCTAAATTACGAATAGAAAACCGGTCGTGTAATGTTTTTTTACCAAGAGAGACGAAATATAAATAATCGGCAAATGCTTTTTCCGGCTCTGCAATGAAATACACCTGGTCGCGCTCTTTCTTTGGAATATACCCCTGGTACGCCGACTGTTTTATGCGCGTATAGCTAAATACCACATTCAACGCGCTAAATTCCCTACTTGTCCTTGCTGTAATAGATGTTACCGTATATACCGTTTCCGGAATGATGCCGTAGACGGAAAGAGCCGTTTCCAAAGAAATATAAGAAGGGCGATATATCCGATTCGCAATCACAAAAAGCGGCGGATGACTATCTGTAAACGTATATAAACTGCTGCGAAGTTTTGTAAAAAAGCCCTTTTTAGTATGCTCATGTATAAACTTATGCGCGGCATGGGAAGACACTTCAAAAATATGTTCAAACTCGCGCGGAGTAAACATCTTGAAATTTCGCTCCATGAGGACTTTTTGTGCCATTATTGAGTTGAGTTTTTTTACCATATGGTATAAATATTGAATTTGATTTTAGTTTAAAATTTTATGCTTCGCCCGTCAATAGTACAACAGCCTCTCTTTGTGTATAACAATATCTATCAAAAATTTATGATAAAAATACAAATTATACATTATTTATATAGTCAATATTATCATATTTTCATCATCAATATATATTGACAATAAAGTATTTCTATGCTATACTTATGGCAGAATTGAAAACCACATAAGGAGGAGATATGCGGGGTAAAATCTGGAGCAAGCATTACGAAAACTATCCTACCTGTCGCCTAACAAGCGTGAACATCTGCGTAGACGAAAAAGTCCACATAACTGTCTCGGTCCGATATGATGAACTGGGAAGTATTGAGTGGAAAGACAGATGTTACGGCGAGTGTAAACAACCAACGATTGAGCTGAAAAAAAGCATTGAGGAGGAGGTCCAAAAATATCTTATAAAGATTCAAGGTGAGTAAACCCGCATAGCACCTTAAACCCTGCGAAGCACTAATGCGCAGGAACCCCAACGATTACACTTCGTTGGGGATTTTATTTTTTTAACTTTTTCGAGTGCTTTTTAAACCAACCTGCAATCTGTTTCAATTCGTACTTTTTCACAACCGCATCTAATGCAAATTTTTCAAGAACAGGATTGGTAGCTGTCATACTATAGCCGTTCAAGTAAAGAAAACGTGCCGCAAGAGCAACTGCCGTTCTCTTATTGCCGTCTATAAATGGATGAAAAAGCGCCGTAGATTCAAAATATACTGCCGCTTTTTCAAAAACAGTGGAATGAAGTTCCTTGCCTCCGAATTGCATCATCGGCCTTGCAGCAATAGAGCCGATCATATTCACGTCCCGCACGCCGTGAGACCCGCCCGTCGCATCAATAATGCGGGCATGAATAACAAGAATATCCTCCGGTTCAAGATATTTCACAAATTCGCGTTTACTTTTTTGCTAATGCCTCCAGCGCGGGACGATACTTCTCTATAAATTTGTCGGTCCAATCAAGTAACTCTTTCTCGACTTTCTGAACAGGATTAATAGAAACTTCTACCTCATCACCCACCTTAAGACCGCGTTCCTTAAGATACTTTTTAGGCACCGTAACTCCTACGGAGGAGCCTATTTGTAGTAATTTTTGCGTCATGTTTCCATATTATAATATTGTTATAATAAAATCAACCTCTATCCCCTTCCTAACCACTCCGCAGCCCCAATGGAAATAAGCACTATCACAAAGGCGGCCGAGCGTTTCCATGATGGGCGTTCTCGTAATATAAGAATGGACGATAGATATACCAGAAACGGCTGCAGTGAAAAAAGGAGAAGTGTGTGCACAATGCCAAGCCGCTGATAGCCGAAATAAAAAAACACCCACGCAATGGTTGTAAGAATATTTGTTACGACAAGCAAGCGCAGCGCGCGGCCGGAAATCTTTGCGATAGCGTTTCCAAACACAAACAAAAACAACGCAGCCAGCGCTCCCGTGCGCACCATCTCAAGCGCTATGGGATTCCACACCAAAAGAAGCTCTTTTGAGATGGCCGCCGATACAGGAGCAATAGCAAGAGAGCTTATAAGATATGGCAGCGTATCGCGTGCGATTTTTATGTGATGCCGCTCCCAATGCGACCAGATAATAGCCACAGTCGCAACAAGAGCGGGAATAATAATGGCAAAATTACGTTCATCAGTGAAAATAATGCTGGAGACTACAATAATAGGAACGGCGTTGAGCAGGCTCAATGTTTGTATTTCGCCCAATTTGTCGTGATCCAAGGCGCGGTAAAAGAGAATGTTCATTAAAAACCCAATTGCAATGGATCCCAAGAGCAACCAGCCATAGTATCCAGAAAACCCGACTTGCGGGATAAGCGGGCGGAAAAGGAAAAACAGCGCCATGTTCACTAAAAACGAAAGTGGGAAACTCACGCCCGTGTACATGCGGAAATCCACGCGCTTGAGCGAGAGTATAAACTTATCGAGCGTAAACGATACCGCCTGCAGCACGGCGGCCGCTACCGGAAAGAGAAATCCCATACAATTTATAGTATAACATATACATAATAAAAAACGGGCAGAGTCGCCTCTACCCGCGCCTTTAAGGATTAATAAATGCCACTCCGCACGCTTTCAGGTACCCGAATGATTGGGGTTATGGGGAAAATATGCTCGTTGCGCACGCCATTGCTATCAAACCGTACTACCGTAATGGTAGTTTCAACATACGGCGCCGAGCGGAAGATGGCAAACATGAAATCCTGGCTATTTTTGACTGAAAATCCACCGAATCCTTTAATGATATCTCCGATTTGCGCGCCCGCTTTGTACGCGGGAGTTTTTACATCATTGATATCAATAATCGTGCCACGGTTTTGTTGTGGGTCAATCTGTGCGCTTTCCAACGCGCGGAGGACGTCCGTTACCAAAACGCCGCCTTTCTCAAAAAGCTCTTCTTTCATATGTATCAAGACAGGGATGGCATTTTGGCCGGTAAGCCGATTGATGCTATGTAAACCGTAAAATCCCTCCGCCGCCTTAAGTTCGCCAACCTTGGGAAATTGTATGCCAATCCATGCCCGCCGCACGGTACCCTTAAGTGTAGGCTCAATATCTTTAAACAGATTAATAGGAATCGCATATCCCATACCATCCGCCCCGCGAATACCTGAATTTACGATGCCGATTATGACACCATCCTTTTTGGATACAAGCGGACCACCGGAGTTTCCCGTGTTGATGGGAGCCTGGGTCTGAATATACGCCTCGTAACTTAACAGGCCGTGCACTTTTTCCTTCGCCGTTACAATTCCAGTTGTAACCGTGTTCTCCATACCATAAGGATTGCCAAATGCGTATACCTCTTCCCCTACGTTTACATTCCGTGAATCTCCAAAAATTCCCACACAGATCCCCGAAATGACATTCTGAACTTCCAAAATAGCAATATCAACGGTTGGATCTCGGCCTATAAACAGCGCATGATACTTCCTTCCCTGAAAAACAACCCAAAAGCGCGTGCGCGCTAGATCCGAATCGGAATACACCATGCGAAACGAAGAGCTTGTGTTTGGAAGTTCCCCCACCACATGTGCATTGGTAATCAGGCGCGTAGGTGTATAAAATACGCCGGTGCCAAACCAGTCCTTCTCGCCGCCAATCTGCTCCCGATCAATCTTTACTACCGCCCTGTCATAGTGCGCAATAATATCTTTCGGCAGCGTTAAACCACCAGTGTCGGCGCACCCGCCCGCCACCGCATCCGCATGAGGAGAGGAAAAAAGTGTGAGAAAGAAAAAACCAATCGCCGCGGTAAACAGACGATACATAAAAAAGACCTCCAAGATGTGATATGAAGTTAAAAAACTTCCTGCTTTTAGTATAACATAAAAATTCAACAACTACACAATCCGCATATCATCCTTTTCACTTCCAAAAAATGTCTGCTTGCTTTCAATCCATTGCAAAACCTTTTCTTTAAGTAACACAGGCAGCACGCTCCCCTGCTTTAATTCCCCAAGCGGCAGCCAGCGGCATTCAATATGATCTTCCATATCTTTAATGTCAGGCGATGCAAGCTGTATGTAAAAGACGATGTTTATTTCATGCTTTTCCGTACCTTCCTGCCAAAACCTGTTCTCCAGAACACCGATAAAATCCGCTTTCACCATATCGGCATCCGTTTCTTCCTTGATTTCACGCTTTAGAGCAGTTGCCGCGTCTTCCTTAAATTCCACATGTCCGCCAGGAAAAAAATAATTGTTTTTATTTTTTTCCCGGCAGAGAAGAATTTTATCGTTGTGTAGAACGACTGCGCGGACAATAACCTCAATTTGTTGATATGTTGCATTTTCAGCCTTCATAATGATAAGCTTACACAATAAGCATGGTGATTTAAAGATTTCCACACCTTTATTGCTAAATGTTGTTGAAAAATAAGGATATAGTATAATACTAACGAGCCTGTGTCGAAGGCTCATGTAATATTTATAAGCCTAAATAAGGCATTTTATGAATAAGGCAGATCTTGCAGACGCAGTTTTTGAGAAAATCGGGGGTACCAAGAAAGCCGCAGAAGACGCCGTGGAGACGGTGTTTGACTCTATTACCAACTCGTTGAAGAAAGGAGAGGATGTAAGTGTAGCCGGTTTCGGCGTGTTTGCGGCCAAGAAACGCGCGGCCCGCGAAGCGCGCAATCCACGCACGGGCGAGACGGTACATGTCCCCGCGACTACCGTTCCCAAATTCCGCGCGGGCAAAGGCCTCAAGGAAGCAGTAAAATAAGCAAAATCATTTGTTTCTAGAAACAAAAAACGATTCCGGTATTGTCGGAATCGTTTTGGCTTTAGGGGTTTCAATCATGGGACTGTCGCCGAATGCCGTTTTTTGAAATTTGCCTGTTGAAAAATAAGGATATTTTTGGGCAAAAATCGCTAAAAGTGCTATTCGGCAACAGTCCCCTAAATTGAATCGTACGCTCGTATCGTTCTGCCATTGCCTCGCAGAGCCTCGGCAACCCAAGTAAAATTGTAAAGCAACATACTCCTGAAAGAAATTGACAGGTTTCCTCCACCAGAGGGAAAGGAGCACCGAAGCTAAAATACTGAATGTTTCTGCGCCTCGTTGGGTCCGGGAACTATAATGGACTGGGAAATTCGGACAGGTATGCACAGAAAATCAAGTAGAAATCATCCGAGGTAGCGTAGCACGAGATTATGTCCATATCTACGTATCCATTCCACCCTATATATCCGTTAGTAAAATCGTCCAATATCTGAAAGGTAAAACATCCCGTAAAATCCAGCAAGAATTTCCCGAAC
>CAYZNS010000007.1:0-51943 GCA_964479945.1 uncultured Candidatus Saccharibacteria bacterium | reverse complement strand
GCTTCTTCAAGTGTAACTATGCGCTATCAAGGTACAAAATTTGCCAAAGTTTAGTTACCACTTGGTTATTACATCGGACGGCGGCTCGTTTTTTCTCCGTGGAAGCCTACCAGGCAAGGATAATAATCTCTGGGGCGATGGATGGAAATCGGGAGACGCTTCCTATTATGACAGTGGCGTCCGCATCGCGCTTCCGCGCCAGGATATCTATTTTATTATCAACCGTGATGCCGGGCCGGCTATCTATCAAACGGATTTTTCTTCCGATCCCGGCTGGATCACTGACCAGCCCTTTAACTTTTATTGGGACGAATCTCAAGAAGTATTCTTCGCGCGTTCGGAAAACCGCCCGCCCGATTACGCGCCCAACCGCTCTGCTTTCACGCCTACAGTGCTGGACGCGACCAAATCATTCTTGTTGGAATGGGATGAGATGCCATTTGATGTAGACGACAATGGCCGCGTATCATTTGGGCTGTTTAAAGAAAACCTTTCCTTAAACGAATCCACAGTAAGCTTGATGTATCACAGCGGCGGCTTTCAGTTTAACGTGCGTACGCAAACCGGGTTTACCGGCGGAGGCGACCATTTCGGATCGAACTATGCTCAAGAGGGCGTCTGGTACCGCAATGTTTTGTTTTATGACGCGACGCATAATTTTCTTACCTTAGTGATTCAAAACAAAGAGACCGGCGTACGGAATGTCGGTTTTTCCATGGCACTCGTGCCCGATTCGTTCCCGATGTCCATGAAAAACCTCGGCGTGAGCAACTACCCCTTCGATGGTTCCATCTGGCCGGATGTAACCTATACCGCGTATATAGACAATATCGTTTTGCGGGGATTGCCGCGCGAAGGGCTGGCGCCGCCTTTACCGGAACCGCCGCTACCCGCTTGCTGTTCCAACGTAGCATTCATTCCGGGTTTGCAAGCCACGCGGCTGGAGCTTGGCGCGAATCGCCTTTGGGAGCCGAACGGAAATCCGGACGTTCAAAAACTTTTTTTGGATAATGACGGCAATCCGATCAGTCCGGGAATAGTACCCAACGGCATTATTGACGAAGCGTTCGGGTTCAATATTTACAAAAACTTTATCTCGTTTATGGATACACTGGTAACGGATGGTGTTATTGAAGAATGGAAACCGTTCCCATACGACTGGCGGTACGGTGTGGAAGAATTGGCGGATGGCATGTACGACGAATTTTTGGCGCTCGCCCAATATTCTCCTACTGGAAAAGCAAGCATCATCGCGCACTCCAACGGCGGCCTTATTGCCAAAGCGCTTATCAAAAAACTGGAAGAAGAAGGCAACGCGGATAAAGTGGACAAGTTAATTATGGTAGCCGCGCCGCAACTGGGCACGCCCAAAGCAATAGCGAGTTTACTGCACGGCGACGAGCAGACGATTCCGCCCAAAATTGGCATTGTGCTCACCAAGCGCACGGCGCGGGGTCTCGCCGAAAACATGCCGAGCGCGTATACGCTTTTGCCAAGCGAGCGATATTTTGAAGATGTGCTGGAAGCGGTTATAGAATTTGATCCTGATGTTGCCAACATTACGGAATTGGCCGACTTCGTGGGAACGGCAAAGGCAATAGATACCGCGTTTGAACTGCACGATTTTATCACGGGGCATCAGGGTACATGGCAAGACCCCGCGTTTGGAAACACGGATGCGCCGAACGTGCTTAACAAACTGTTGCTCGCGCGCGCGACGAGTACGCAAGCGTGGCAGGACGCATGGGTACCCCCGCTTGGCATAAAAGTAACTCAAATCGCGGGCTGGGGCTTGGACACCATCCGCGGCATCCGGTACGACGACTGCGACATTCCATTCTGCGCCGACACGCTTAATCATCTGGATAGAAAATTGTTAATGGTGCACGACGGCGACGGCACGGTGGTGATTCCGAGTGCGGTGGCTATGGAGGTAGATACTTATTATGTGAATTTGCAATCAGTGAACGGCTTGGGTGAATTTCGCAGGAATAGGGATCATGCGGATATTATGGAGGTAGAAGAAATACACGGACTTTTTAAGAATCTAATAGGTGGTATTTCCGAATCCATTTCAGATTTCATAAGTACAACAAAACCGCTAGTAAAAGACGAAGACAAAAAACTCCGTTTCCGCATCCACTCACCGGTCTCCCTTGACCTCTACGACGCCGAAGGCAACCACACCGGCTTAATCCAAAACCCGGACCCTGATTCCGACCTCCAGCGCCTGGAGCAGCAAATCCCCAACAGCTATTATCTGGAATTCGGGGAGACAAAGTATGCGGGCGCGGATACCTTCGCGACATCAACAGTTGTATTAACCGGACTGGACACCGGGACTTTCACGTTTGAGATAGACGAAGTGCTCGGCGATGAAGTGGTGGCTTCTAGTACATTTACCAATATCCCCGTGCTTAAAGGTGCCATAGTAACTATGGATATCCAACATATTGGCTCTTCTACGGTGCTCGCTATTGATATGAACGGCGACGGGGAAGTAGACGCTGTGGTGGCGCCGGGATCCGCTATCAGCATACAGGATTTGTTTAGTATTTTGCGCAACCTTGTATCTGCCCTTGAGCTTCCGCGCGGGCAAGATAAAAAGATTGCCGGGACGATAGACCGGCTGGAGCGAAAATTGGAAAAAGAATATGGCAACCGTACTGGAAAGCGGGCGGTTGTGGATAACGCGTTTGCCGAAGTACGGCGGGCGTTTGAACAGTTGGAGCATAAGGGTTTAATTACTGCGGAAGAACTGCGAGAACTTATGCATATTGTTGAACAGATAAAAGTTGGTGTGGTAGGATGAGAATATGAAAAAAATTACTACAGTATTCATTGTCTGCTCGCTACTGTTTATAATTGGCATTGTTTTGTTGTTTCCCGAATCTTTCATATGTGAAGGATATCGTTTTGAATGCAGGGACCAATATGATGAATATAGATTATATGCTGGTTTACTTACGATTATTGCACCGATTGTCTTTTTTGCTTATATTCTGATTCATCTTTATCAAACACAACGAATCGTATTTAACTCCTGGCTTCGCTTCGCCAAATACTACCTTCCCATCGCGGCAGTTCTCATCATACTCATGCCGGCCGTTGATTCCACCATCGGCGGCTTTGACAAGGAATTTATGACCTGGCTCCTCGCCGGCGTATTTTTCGCAGCAAGCCTGGGTGTTATATTCTTTAAGCGTAACTCGTCTAGAAGCTTAATTTCCAAATAGCGGGTTGATAAACAGATTTTCACGACCGTGAAATATTGTTTATATTTTTTAGGAATAAAAAAGCAGAGATCGGAGCTTATGTTTTTCGGTCAGATCGGTCTATCTATTCATAATCCTGGAATTTTTATTTATCAACAGGTTTAGCGAATACTATCATTGCTATAAGCTGCCGGTATTGGTATTTTTAATTCATATTCTTACAGAATATAAAAGCGCCGGGGAAGCGCTTATGTAGTAAGCTCTTGTCAATACATAAGAGAGTTCCTTGCGCTTTTTTATTTTTATACGCTTTCTTACATGAAAAAAAGAGTACTCATTGCATTTGGAATTTTTGGAGCGGCACTTGCCATGCTGCCGCTGTTCTCCGCTTTTGAGGCGCATATTATCAATGTGACAGCGCAGATTGAAAACGGCTGTTTGGTGCGCATTCCGGACATTGATTTTGGAACAACGTTTCCCCAAGAAAAGCTGGACAAAACATTCAACGTGGAGCTTTCCGGCTCGTTCCTGGCCTCGGACGAAATGGACGCGCTGGAATACCGTATACGGCAGAAGCCCAAGTGCTGGAATGGCAATGCGGACAATCCAATGTTTGGCGTGGTCGTGGAAGACAACGGCGGGTTTGTCTGCGTGGATGACGGGTTTGAAATTCTCCCCGTACTCTGTCCGTATCTCTCCAAGCATGAAATCACCACGGACGGCACGGACAATGGCGGCAAGAACGATTCTTCTGGTATTCCCGCGTTTCATGGTTTACCCGGCGCGTGGGATATTTCCAAAACGCTCGCTACGGAAGTAACCGGGCGGCTTATAAAATCCGCGGGTGATGTGTTTGATACATGGAATATTGATTTGAAAGTGCCGTGCTTCTCGCGTCACTGTGCGCAGGATTGGGAGGATTTTGTGCGGGGTATCAATCCGCAAGCGAACCCCGCCGATTATATCCAGCCGCTGGAAAACGAGCACAAACTGTTCGGGTGCGATTTATGGCTGGAAATTACGGCAAAGATACCGCCCATTGGCTGTACCGAAGTGCTGGATTTGATGCTGGTGCTGGATCGTTCCGGCAGTATTGACAGCACGGAGCTCCAAACTTTAAAAGACGCCGCGAATGCCTTTGTAACAGCGCTCACGCCTACCGACGGCGGAGTACACATCGGGCAAAGCAGTTTTTCCACAACCGGCTCGCTTGATCTGCATCTGACGGGCGTGGAGGCGGATGCGCATGCGGCAATTGACGCGCTGGTTGCGGGTGGGTTTACCAACTTAAAAGAGGGTATTGAGCTTGCCACCGCCGAGTTGGACGATGCGCACGCGCACGAGCGTCCGGAAGCCCCCGATGTAATGGTAATTATCACCGACGGCGCGCCCACGCGGCCGGTGGGCACGGCCGCGGCGGATGGAGCCGCGGCGGCGGATGCGGCGCGCGCGGCAGGCATTGAAGTGTTTGTGGTGGGCGTTGGCGTGAACGCAAGCACGGAGGCGTATTTGAAGGATGAAATTGCGGATGATCACCAGCACTATTTTTCGGCGGCGGATTTTGAAGATTTAGAAACTTTGCTGACAGAATTAGCCATTTGCCCGAATGAGTAAATGTCAGGATGTGACTAACCGAGCTTCGCACACGAGCGAAGCGAGCTGTGAGTAGCTCGGTTCGGCACATCCGAAAGAGTAAACAAACAAAAAAAGGTCGCTTTGAAATTATAGAATTATAAGATAATAATAATAAACGATATGAAAAAACGAAGAATAATGTTAAGCCTCGGCGCGTTGGGGACGGCCGCCGCCATGTTGCCGCTCTTTGCCGCGTTTGAGGCGCACGTAATTAACGTAACCGCGAAAATTGAAAACGCGCTTGCGGTAACCACGGACGCCATTGATTTCGGCACCGTGTTCCCGCAGGAGCACTTGGAGAAGCCGCTGGTAGTGGCACTCTCGCAATCGTTCTTGGAGGAAGATCGCGTGGACGACGTAGAATACTTTATCCGCCAGAAGCCGAAGTGTGCTATAACGCGCGAAGACGGCACTGTAATGAATATGAATGACCCTACCGCAACGGGACATGTGAGTTTGGGTACTGACGATAAAGTTGTCATTGATTGCGGCGAGCCGCCGCGTGTGCTTGAGAATGGCGAAATATGGGGCGTTCTGCCATCTCTTTGCGAATATATTTCCAAAGAGGCCGATAACGATCCTGCTAATGATGATTCGCTGGCGTCATTTCACGAACCATGGCACTTTGAGGGTCGTCAGTTGGTATGGAATGATACGAAAGGTCGTCTTGCCAAAAGCGAGAACGACTTACGGGATCTTTGGACTATTGACCTTGCGGTACCCTGCTTTGGTGGACACTGCGCGCAGGACTGGGAGGATTTTGTAAGGAGGATAAATCCTGAGGCTCTTCCTGCCGATCAATGGGTTCAGCCGATTGAAAACGAGCACAAAATTTTCGGGTGTGATCTGTGGGTGGAGGTAAGTGAAGTAAGCGAACGACCAGAACAGCCACCGACAACCCTTGCAGAATGCAGTGATGGTGTTGATAATGATAATGATGGTAAAATAGATGCGGAAGACCCTCAATGTGTTGATGATAATGGAAATCATCTCCCTGATCATGATGATGAATCTGCAGATCCGAATGTTTAATGGTTAATCCCTAACCACTGGAGCCGAGGCATCGCGTCAAGTCAAACTTGGCTGCGCTTCGGCTTCAGAATTGAGGGATTATATGCAAGACAACATAATTTCTACAATCACCCCTCCGGAATATCGGGAACGTAAAACCTGGACACAGCGCGAAAAAACGCTCGCTGTTGTTTTGGGTCTCGTGGTATTGCTCGTGTTTTATATCACGCTGGACGCCAACAAATACCGCGCAGAAGTGCGCGTGGTGGAGGGTTCCGGGCGCGTGGGCGTCAACCCTACCACGGAGCTTTTGGATTTCGGCGATCTTTCGCGGGGCACGTCCGCCGTGCGCAGAATAAGCATCAGCAACAATACCGGCATCCCGATGTGGATTGCGGTGGTGCGCGTGGGGTCCATTACGGATCTTATGAATCCCGATAAAAACTATTTCATCCTGCCTGCGCGTACGCAAGAGTCCATTATATTTACCACCTACATGCCGGCAAGCGGGGAAGTTGGCGCCCTGTACACGGGAAGGGTATTTGTATTTCGGATACCGTTGCCGGGCGCGTGAGTATGTTCATGAAAAAAGCCCTGTCCATCATTTTTGAAATTCTGCTCTATGCGGTGATTGCGGGCGGCGTGCTGTGGGGACTGCCGACGTTTCTTTCGTGGAAGCTGGATACGCCGCATCCCATCGCGGGCGTAACATCCGCTTCCATGTGGCCGGCATTGCGCCGGGGGGATTTGATTCTTATTGAAGGAGTAGCGCCGTCTGAATTGGAGGAAGGCGATATCGTGGTCTGGCGGCATGAAGGCGGCTTTACCATTCACCGCGTGGTGGCACTCAACCAGAAAACGCTGGTTACCAAAGGAGACGGCAACTTTGACGAAGACAAGCCCGTGCGGTACGAAGATATAGTAGGGCGCGCGGTGGAGATGCGCGGCAAGCCGTTCCGTATTCCATATCTGGGGTTTGTTACCATAACGGTACAGAAGCATATAAATTACTGATGAAATTCACCCGATACGCATGTATAGTCTTCCTGGGCATTGGCGCTGTTGCCGCGAGCGCGGGGTTTCTGCTTTCCGGATCCGAAGCGCATATCATCAACGTTACGGCAAAAATTGAGCCGCCGATGTGCGACGCCCGTTCGGTTGGGTACTGGATGAACAATGAAGGTTGCTCGCAGGGGGCTGGTTCCAGCAACGGCGCGGACGGCGTGCGTACGTTGAGCGGCGCGTACTCCGGCGCATTTGCTTCGTTTACCGGCGGGGACATGTGCGCGGCGTTGCGCATTGCCGATTGCGCTTCCGTACTTCTCAAAGACAAATACGCATGCATGGCGACGGCCCAAATTCTGGCGCTGGAATTAAACGTTGCTTCAAAACGGCTGCATCCGGCTGCATTTCTTGCGGGCGCGGATGACGGCGACGCTTCTTTTGATATTCTTCATTTGTTTGAAAGTTCCACCGTGCACGAGGCGCTTATTACGTTGGAGGCAATTTTGGCAAATGAATCATCATCGTTCACGCAGACGCGGCGGGCCGCGTACGTTGCCGAGCGCATCATCGCGTTTTATGAAAACGAAAATCCGTTCCATCCGCAGTGCGTATTTGACCCGCGCGATCTTCCCGCGTGCCGGCCCGTTTTGGGGGATGTTACCGTTGGTAATGAAAATAATGCGAAAATTGTAACCGAGGTTGAAACACAGGCGCAGACGGGAGGAAACTCCGCAGAGGGCGGTACGGGAGGAAGCGCAGGCGATGGCGGCAGCGTTGAAAACAGTGGCGACAATAATGAAGGCGGCGCGGGAGGTGACTGGGGAGACGTACGTGAAGGTGGAACCGTAACAACAGGAGATACGGAAGCGGAGACAGTCGTTGAAAACGAAGTCAACACGAATGTAACGCAAGCCGGCTGTGAAAACTGCGTACCGTGCGAAGAGCTGTGCGCGGAGGCGGATGAAGCAACGGAGGATTCCATGCCACAAGAAGTTCAGTCAGAGGAGTTGATTGTTTCGGAAGAAGCCGGAGAGGAAGCCGATCCTTCGCCTGATAAACAACCGCCCGTTGAAGACGAGAATATGGTAGAAGAGGTTAACTAAAAACGTTTCGGGATATTTTTTAAAAAAATGAAGCTCTCCGTTGAGGGAGAGCTTGGGGTGGAAAGGGGGTGAAAATATTTGTGTAAGTTGACTGCAAGGAAGAGGTGGTCGGGGAAAGAGATTTATGGGTTAGTGGGGAGGGTGCAGAGAATTTACACAAAGATTTTCGTTAGTTGGATAGTGAAAGAGCTTTGCTATTTAAATCCTATCAGAAGCTGTTTTGCCCGTCAAGTATAAAAACCACAAACCTGTGGATAACTTATATCAATTCGTTGTCGCTTTTTTCGTATGCAATTTTGTTCACTGTTTCGAAAAAAATACCAACTTTCTCGACTATTTTTTTAAACGTGTTAAAATGGAGAATATGGAGATTCTTAATGCAGCTCTATTCCCCGTGTGCCCCTTTTGCGACCAATCTTCATTTGAAGAGAAAGGCGCAAATTTGTTTTGCAATACGTGCGCCATGTTTATAGGCGCTGCCGTTGCTATGCCACGGCTCAACACGATTCACGTACTCGCGCCGGCGCGCCGGCGAGCGGCGCGCGATCGGGAGTATATGTATCGGCAACAGGTACGGGAAGCCGAAAACGAATGGTGGTACGGATTGATCTTCACCCTGTTTCTTGGTACCGCGTCTCTTGCGATACTTGGCGTTTTGTAATGGAGGGTTTAATTTCGTGTAACGGACGATTTTAAGCGTTTTACCAAAAAATGCCTTGAACCTGTCGTCAGAAATATTATCGTGAGATGTCTTGAAGTGTTTGTCCAAAGAAGTAACCTGCCAGAAAGTCAACTCTTTATCCATAAAGATAATGCAGGATATCTTTGCCAGCGCGTGCAGATGGATCTTGTGTCTGCAAACGCTATTGAGTTTAGCACGTTTTATAAAACTTCGTTCTTTCAAAAAATGACGGCGGAAGCAGCCGCATAAGTTTTTTAAGCGACGCAGCGAATTCTCCCGCCGTCGCTTTTTTGTACCCCGGCAGCACACAGAAAAACAAGATGCAACAAATTCTTACGATCGACAATAAGTGTTGCGCTCGTAAATTTAGTGAGGTAGCATGTATCTCATATGAGAAACATAAAATGGAAACAGCAGTATGCGCGAGAACATAACTCGCATTATGCAGAACCTGTGATGGCGGTTGCAAAAACTGCGCTATCTTTAAGCAAAGTTGCTCTTATTATTGTGGGTGATATGGCGGAGGGAATGTTCAAAAGCTTTCACCCGCATCCCTATTATCATGCATTTTGCGAACATCGCAGGCGGTCTTTTAAAAGTACCATCAACCGCCTAGAGCGGGAAGGATATATTAAAGAAGTTATGCGGAATGGAGTAAGAGGGTTGTATGTAACGCACAAGGGAAAAATTCGTCGGGATGCGGCATTGCGTGACATGTTTCTGAAAGTGGGCCAACGAGAGAAGTGGGATGGAAAATGGCGTATTATTATTTTTGATGTGCCGGAAAAATACCGGAAGCGCAGGGATTTCTTGCGTACAGAACTTTGCGCATATGGTTTTATGCAGCTGCAAAAAAGCGTGTGGGTAACGCCTTATAAGATTGCTGATAATTTTACGGATGTAATTGAAAGTATGGGGGTGAGAAAATATGTGAATTTCGCGGTGGCGGATACATGGTACAACGAACGTGAGCTTTTAAAAAAGTTTACCATACGAAGATGAGTAGAATGGCATGGTAATACATGGAATTATTTGCAACACTTTTTTACGATCGTAGGATAATGTTGCAATGCTCGGGTGGGGGAACGGAATCTTTATGTGTATGTCTGGAATACAGAGAGTGGTGGAGGCGGGTTGCGTATAAGATGATTGTGTGATACGGTTGAAGAAATTTTATAGAAGGGAGCATCTGATGGCGCGTGACAATTCGAAGAAAGTGAGTTGTTCGGTGATTCTCAAGGAGCTGCATGACTTTTATAATCCAAATCAAGATCCGCAGAGATTGAAAGATTTCATGCGTGGTTTTTGGGCTGGCGAAGCGGAGAAAGTATACTTGGGAGCATGCAAAGCGGCCATGTTCCGGCCTGATTTTGAGAAGCATCAATGGGTACGTGCGGATATTCCAACAGTTGCCAGTCGCTACGGCCTTCTTCATCGATTTTTTCCTACTTCCTATGGTGGAGAAAGCTGGATTATCAGGCCTCAATATGAACGTCTCGTATTGACGTTGGCGGAATTTGAGGAAGATAGCCCAGCATGGCATATCTGGCGCGCGCGGCTATGTGGAATTCCAGACGAAGAAATAGACACAGAATTTCATTTGCGCTATGGGCGAAAGGTATATATAGGATAAGCAAACAGGAGGAAATGCGATGGTTGACGATCAACCTGTTCTGGTTGCAGTGCAATTTGTAACATGCGGCGGGTGCAAGTTTCAGTATAACGATGGAAAAATGATCTACTGCCATAGATGTCACAACGATATCTGCCAGAATTGCTGGTGGAAGCACAGGGTAGCATCATTTTTCGCTCAGGTAATAAGATTTTCCCATCCATGACGCTCAACTGATTTTGAAAAACAACCCCCGCTTCTTGATGAGCTCTTCTTTTTGAAGATTGGCGCATGTTCGCGCAATATCTTCCTGCGAGAGCGCATCCAAATGGCGGTCTCCTTTCAGCGACAGGAATAATTCTTCTTCTGTCGCTTTTTTATGTTCTATGAGGTACGAAATTATTTTTGCCCGTATGTAACGCGGGGAACCCTCAAATTTGGATTGCTTTATATAATGTTTGCTGTTCCTGTTTGGGTTAGGGACACGCTTTAGCGCATCGCGGCCATAGTCCATCAGCGCGTAGTACCATTCCCGCTGGTTTTTTTCCGGCTGTAGTTCCTCCAGAACGGCAAGAATTTCCTTATCGGATATTTTTTTCTTTCGCGGAAAAAATTCATGTATAATAACGCGCCGGATATTCGTTTCTATGAAGGGTTTGCAAATGTTGTGCGCGAAGCAAAGAATTGCGCGCGCCGAATACGGACCCACGCCGGGCAGCGTGCGAAGCCGCTCTTCCGTTTTAGGAACGGTACCGGCATGTTCTGACGTCATGATCTTTGCCGCATGCTTCAGATACAGTGCCCGGCGGTTATATCCCATGCCGCGCCAGACGGCAAGTACCCGCGAAAGCGGCGCGCGCGCCAACACGGGAATGGTTGGAAACTGTTTTAGAAAGAGAGGATATTTCTCAAGAACGCGGGGAATCTGGGTTTGCTGCAGCATGATTTCCGACACGAACACATGATACGGTTCGCGTGTTTCTCGCCAGGGAAGCTTCGGTGCGCGCATACGGTACCATTTCCAGATTTTCCGGCGCAGCCCCGTTACAAGGGCAGTATCTATGCCTGATGCATTTTGTTTCCTCAAGGGTACCCCAATGGTTCCTTGTAACGTGGTGAAATTTTGACGTTGCGGTGAATTCATGTATGATACAAATATTGTAATCTGGATTTACACGCTGCTAAAGGTTGACAGAGGGGGAGATTATCGGAATAACATATCTTTATGTTTCAACGACTGAATGAAAACAAGGATTTACTGGTGGTTGCCATTGCCTCGTTTCTTATCGGATTTGGCGCCGCTTCGTTTTTTGGGGAAACCCCGCGCGATGGTGTTGCATTAGCGCCTCATGAGGATCGGGAGGAACAAAATATTGATACGCTATTGCCCGTGCCGGAGGAGGATACCGAGATGGTAAGTCAGCCGCAACAGGAGGAGGTATCGCCTACGCCGGTAAGCGATACCATCCAAGTGGAAAATCAGCGTGCCGGTGATACCGTGCGCGTACAGCATGCCGAGTTGGCGCTGGCGCGGTGGGTTGTGGTGCGCGAAATGCTTGGCAATGGCGACGCGGGGAATATGTTGGGCGCCAAATGGCTTCCGGCAGGTACGCATGCAGATGTTGATGTCAAGCTATTGCGCGGCACGACAGGCGGCGAAGAATATTATGTTGTTATCTTTACGGACGAAGGAGGAGACAAGAAGTTTGACCACGAAGCTGACAAGCCGCTTATGACGGCGGCAGGCAGTGTGGTGCAGACAACATTTTCTACGGTTGCAAGTCCGGCCGGCTCTTAATTATGCAAAAAAACACAAAAAGTTCTCCGAAGCGCATTGTGGTTTTGTATCATGCGGACTGCCCCGATGGTTTTGGCGCTGCATGGGCGGCGTGGAAAAAATTGGGCGCTACGGCGCGGTATATTGCAGTTCCGCCCAACAACCGCGAATTGCCGAAGGTCGCCAGGGGCACGGAGGTTTTCACGCTGGATTATTCGTTTCCGGCGGATGCGCTGGAGCGGGTACAAAAAGAAATCAATTCGCTTACGGTTATTGACCACCATGCATCCAACACGGAGGCCGCGCGGCGGGCCGGTTCCGGTTTGTTTGACCTGGAGCATTCGGGAGCGGTTTTGGCTTGGCGGTATTTTCATCCGAAGAAACCGGTTCCAAAACTGCTTCGCCATGTGGAGGATTACGATTTATGGAAATTCCGCATGCGCCATACGCGGGAACTTGCCGAAGCGCTTCCGCTCTACGACATGAACTTTCGCACATGGGAGAAAATCGTGCGCGATTTTGAACACGGCAAGGAAAAGAAATACATAGAAGAAGGTAAAGTGCTTATCCGTCAGAGGGATCGCAGAATTGGGCGCCTTATAGGGTTAGGCGAGAAGTTGATATTCGAAGGGCACAAGGCGTTTATGGTAAACTCGCCGTTTTACGTCTCGGAAATAGGTCATTCTATTGTAAAGCATGGCATGCCGGTTGCGATAATATGGTCGCGGCGGGAAGGGAAAGTAGTGGTTTCCCTGCGGTCGGATGGCATGGCGGTAGATGTTGCGAAGCTTGCCGAGCGGTACGGCGGCGGCGGTCATCCGGCCGCGGCAGGGTTTTCTGTCAAAGTAAAAGATTTTTTGAAGTTTAAGAAAAAGCGTGGTATCATGCGACCATGATTGAAAAACATCAAGCAAGTCCAAAAGACATATTTCTGCAATTATTAGCCATCGTAACGCTGTATGGCAGCGCGGTTGCTTTTTTGACGTTGTTGTTTCAATTTATCAATATTCGCTTTCCGGATCCGCTGGGATTTCATAGTTTGGCAGGCGCTTATAGCTCTATCCGGTTTGCCGTCTCATCACTTGTTATCGTCTTTCCGGCATATCTGTGGGTTATGCGGTTGTTGGTGCGCGCATACAAGGAATATCCGGAACGCAAGGAGGTACGCATACGCAAATGGCTTACCTATTTTACCTTGTTCGCCGCGGGTATCATTATTATGGGTGACTTAGTGGCGCTGGTGAATAGTTTTTTGAGCGGCGAGCTTACAGTACGGTTCGTGTTAAAAATATTTTCCGTATTTCTGGTTGCCGGCGCGGTATTTTGGCACTACTACTGGGATATGAAAGAAAAAGACCCGCCGGGCGGAGCGCGGATATTCCAACAGGCGGTTATCGGTATGGTTGCGGCAGGCGTTGTTGCGGCATTTTTTGTAGTCGGTTCGCCGCAGACTCAGCGCGAGCGGCGGTTTGACGAACAGCGTGTGGGTGACTTGCAGAATATTCAATGGCAAATAGTTAATTACTGGCAGACAAAAGGAGTGTTGCCGCCCGCTTTGTCCGCATTGGAGGATGATATCAGTGGATTTCGCGTTCCCGCGGATCCGCAAACAAGGAATGTTTACGAGTATCGGATGGAAGGAAATATGACATTTGAGCTTTGCGCGGTATTCTCGTTGGATAGCAAAGATGCGGGAACCGGCGGTGTGGTGCCGATGCCGCGCGCTCCCGCGGCTGAATTTGGCACAAACTGGGAACACGGCGCAGGCCGCACCTGTTTTGAGCGCACGATTGATCCGGATTTGTATCCTGTAAGAGACGGCATTGAAAAGCCGGTTCCGGTGAGGTAGAAAAATAGCATTAATTAACTGGTGCCAAGCCGGGCTATCCACATCGCCCTTCGGGCGTGTGTAGAGCCCGGCTAGTACTCCGACAACTCACTATTGACTAGTATTGACTTCTTGTTTTGTATTTATCTGTCAAACCACTCTTGAGTTATGAGACACGTCAATAGTGACTTGGTGGAACACTAGTCACCTGGCTCCATATGAAATCCTACGCAAAAATCGGCAATAGAAAAGGGCGGCCTGCTTATCGCACGCCCTCTTCCTTTCGGTACCGAAATATGATAAGAAAGGCATATCATGGTGCCACCGATCGCTTTTCGCGTACAAAAAGATCTCAAAACCGAAGCGGGCGCTAACGTCGTCCGTGTACGCTTGGTGCCCGGCAAAGAGTCTGCGCTCATTCGCCATGATCCTCCGGCTGGCGGAGTATCCCGCACGCTGGAAGTCGCCATCGGGGGCGCCAAAGAAGACGTAACGCGCCGCGCGCTTGTGCTCCTTGCGCGGAAAGTTATATCGTCGGCAAAGGCGCACAGCGCTACCGCATTATTAGTGCCGCTTTCTGAATTTTCTTTCCGCCGCGCGCGTCTTTCCGAACGCGAGCTAGCTGAGCTTCTGGCGGTTCAATTTGAACTTGCGAATTTTGAATTCATCAAATACAAAACGCCGCCGGAAGAAGGATGGAAGATGATAACGGACGTAGCGGTGATGGGGCGCGTTTCCAAAGATACGGAACGGGGTATTTGGCGCGGGCAGGTTATAGCTGCGGAAGTAAACGCCTGCCGCACGCTTGCCAACACGCCCGGCGGGGACATGACGCCTGCCCTTCTTGCCCAAGAAGCGCGGAACGCGGTGAAAGATTTGCCGGTTGATGTCACAGTGCTGGATAAAGCAAAGATGGAACAGCTGGGCATGGGCGGTGTGCTTGGCGTCTCGCGCGGATCAGTAGAGCCGCCGCAGTTTATCATAATGAAGTACGAGGGAAGCCGGCGGCAGACCGAACGCCCTGTTGTGCTGGTGGGGAAAGGCGTTACGTTTGATACCGGCGGCCTTAACTTAAAGCCGTCGGAGGCCATTTATGAGATGCACATGGATATGTCGGGGGGCGCCGCAGTAATACATGCCGTGGCGCTTGCCGCGCGGTTGGGCGTTAGAAGAAACGTGATCGGCCTTGTCCCCGCGGTGGAAAACATGCCATCAGGTACGAGTTACCGGCCGGGAGATCTTCTGCGTTCCCTTTCCGGAAAAACCATTGAAGTATTGAACACCGATGCGGAGGGAAGGATAATTTTGGCGGATGCCATTACGTATGCAAAGCGGTATAACCCTGCGTTTGTGGTAGATGTGGCGACGCTTACGGGAGCAGCAATGGCGGCGTTAGGACAGCGATGCTCTGCCATCTTTACGGAAGACCAAAAATTGGAACGCAACCTCAAGCGATTCGGCGAAGAATCAGGAGACTATGTATGGCCGCTTCCATTGTGGGATGAGTACGAGGAAGAAATTAAAGGGACATTCGGCGATATCGCAAATGTGGGCAAAACCCGGTACGGTGGCGCTATTACGGCGGCAAAGTTTCTCCATGTATTCGCGAAAGAACTTGAGTGCCCGTGGGCGCATATTGACATAGCGCCACGCATGACCAGCATTGAAGGCGAATATCTTGCAAAAGGGGCAACGGGGGTGCCGGTGCGGCTACTTCTTAAAGTACTTGAGAATACATAGTAATGTGTTAATATTATTGGTATGAACATCACAAGTCCCGCATTTGAAAATAGCGCGCCTATGCCCTCAAAATACACCTGCGACGGGGAAGATATAAGCCCGCCGTTGCATATCAGCGGCGTCCACCCCGATGCCAAAAGCTTGATATTGATTGTGGACGATCCTGATGCCCCCGGCGGCACTTGGGTGCATTGGGTTGTATGGAATATTCATCCATCAATTTCGGACGTTGCCGAAGGCAGTGTGCCGGAGGGGGGCATTGAAGGGCGCACCAGCTTTGGACGCGGCGGTTACGGTGGTCCGTGTCCGCCAAGAGGCATGCACAGGTATTTCTTTAAGATCTATGAGTTGGATATCGTACTTAATATCCCGCTTACGTCGGAAGTTGACGATGTGGAGGAAGCGATGAAGGGACATGTATTAGCGGATGCAAAATTAATGGGAACATACTCTAGGGATTAGGTTATAGGTTATAGAGCGTTAGGAAACAGAAAAATATTTTCTAACAACCTAATGCTCTAATGCTCTAATGCTCTTTTTTGAACACTTCATACTAGGCGCTATCCAAGGTATTGCGGAGTGGCTTCCGGTAAGTTCGGAAGGGTTGATTGTGTTGGCGTCAGCATGGTTTTCTGATGGCGTCATTGATTTGTCGGACATTATCCGGTTTTCTTTGTTTTTGCACCTCGGCACATTCTTTGCCGCTCTTGTGTACTTGCGGCGCGATGTTTGGAAATTACTGCAGGGACTGTTTTGGCATACGCCGGATGCGTGGACGTGCCAAACCACGCGTTTCCTCATCATTTCTACCGGCATATCCGGCATTATTGGCATTGTTTTACTGTATGCCGTAGGCAAGGTTGCGGAAACGTTCAAGCTAGGTACCAGGGGAATTATGGCGGCTGTCGGAATATTGTTGGTAGTAACTGGCTTGCTGCAGCTTAAGAAGCAGAGAATCTCCGGAAGTCAGACTTCCGGAGATTTACGGCGTGGGGAAAATCTCACATTATATGATGGCGTGCTCCTGGGGCTCGCGCAAGGAATTTCAGTCCTTCCTGGCATATCGCGATCTGGCATTACGGTCGCAGCATTATTAATGCGAAGAATTGATGATGTGGAAGCATTGCGTTTGAGCTTTTTGATGAGCCTGCCGATTGTATTTGCCGGAAATATTGCAATTAATGCCATGTTTTTTACGGAAATAAAAAGCGCCGATATGGCGGCGTTTGTTGCTTCGTTTGTATTCGGCATCTTGACTATTTACGCGCTTTTGCGTGTTGCTCGGCGCATGAATTTTGGGTGGTTCGCGGTGATGTTTGGATGTCTTACTTTTGTAAGCATCTTTTTTTGATTTTCAAATCGGTACATTCGGAACGCTTCATTCTCGCGGCATTCTTGTGCGTACTATGCCAATGATGCCTCTGAATACAAGGGACGCTAACGATCCAATGATAAAACCATATAATAAAAGTTCGGCGCTCATAATTGAACTATCCTCCTATAAATCCGGAACGTCTCATCGTTCCGTTTGTTTTCCAATGTAGTATATGGCTTCAATCCGTCTTTTGTCAATCCTTCCTCCAGCTTCATGCCGATATCCGTGAGGTTTGTTTTTTTCCATGGGACGTTTTTGGTGGGGAAGATGTAGTAGATTTCTTTGAATCCGGCGCGTTCGAAATAATCTGCGCCGTTGTCGCGTAAGAATGTAAGGTACGTGTCCGCAGGAATCACAGGCCAGGCGTGGTATATTTGCAGACGGTCAAGCGTCCACAATTGCGGTATGCTCGCGATGTTTTTGTCATACACAAAAAGCGCGGGATACGGCTCTTTCCCGGCGCGTTCCGCTTCTGCCAGCGCTTTTTTGTGAATCTCTCCGATAAAATGATATTTCGGCTCAAATGCAAGCGCGGGCATGCGGCCGTCCGTTTTTTCGCGCATCCATTCATCAAGCTCATGATATCCCCAATTATAATTTTCATATCGTACAACAGACCATGTCCAGAGTTGCGGCCCTTTCGGATAGGGGAGAATCTGGGAGTTACTAGAATAGAGAATTTCAAACAATAAAAAGACAGCAATCACAACTTCGAACCAGTTGCGGTGCCGAGCCGAGCTATCCACACCTCCGACCCGGGTCGGAGTGTGTAGAGCTCGGCTAGTCACCGCTATGCCAAGCGCCAAAAATGGTGTGAGCATGGCGAGAAATCGCATGGATGGGCCGATAATGCCGATAATAATTATCAAGAGCCAGAAGAGTGTTATGAGGAGAAATGTATGCCTTCGCAAGGTTTCTTTTGTGTGTTTTGCGAGAGAAACAATGAACGCGATGCTGCTTCCCGCGAACAATGCCAAAAATATCCACGAGTTAAATTTCAGCAAGTTTGGAAAAATTGCCGCCGCGCGCGCAGCAAGCGTCGGGAACTCTTCCTTACCGGGCTGGACGCTCCACACTTCCGGATTTTGCCAAACGAGGTATGAGATTTGAAAATCAAAATGCCCGACGGCTTGATAGAGTTTAAGGTTGTAATACAGAACAGGGCTGAATAAGAGCGCTGCAAGCACAGCGCCAATCCAAACATATCGCACGCAAAAATCGCGCCGGCGGAAAAGCAGCATGTATGTCAGGAATATCGGAATAAGAACACCCGTTGTGTACTTGGTTAGCAATGCCAGTCCTACCGCGCCGCCGAGCCAGACGTACATTTTTTTGTTTCGTTCCGCTGCAAAAAATAGAAACACGGCAAGGAGGAGAAAAAATATGACGTATGCTTCCTGAAGTCCCAGCCGCGAGATTACAACATGGTTAACCGTAACGCCGAGGAGGGCGGCGGCAATCAACCCTACCTGTTCGCCGGAGAGGTACTTGCCGATAAGATACAGGAGATACACCGAAGCTATGCCGAGCAGGGCTGACGGCAGGCGGAACGCAAACGGCGTCTCGCCGAATACGCGCATGAAAACATGCTGCACCGCGAAGACAAGCGGCGGATGGTCATGGAAAGAATACTTTGTCCAGGATGGTATAAAAGGGTCAAGCCATTCCAGGGGCGTTGTCTGATCGCCCGCTTCATCAAAATCCAGCATGCCGATGGCACGGAACGAGTAGAGCACTTCGTCGGAGAGAGTATCGCCAGAACCGAGTGACCAAAGGCGGAGAAGTGTGGCGAGCAGTAAAATGCTTAGAAGTACTACCCTGTATATTTTTTTTGAATCATGAAGCATGAATTATGAATCATGGGAAAAAGAGAGCGTTTGCAAAGACAGTATCCATAATTCATAATTCCAGATTCATAATTCACTCTTGACCATATTATTTTCTAAATCTTAAAAGTATTACTTTAACAAAACTTTCTATAATGATCCAAATGTTAAACTTAGAAGTTCCCGTTTTGCGTTCTGTAAACACTATGGGAATTTCGCACACGCGGAAACCTTTTTTGCGCGCGAGATATGTTGTCTCAATCTGAAAATTATAACCGACAGAGCTTATGGAATTGAGGTCTATTGATTGTAAGACTTCGGCGCGGAAGCATTTATATCCGCTGGTAAGATCGCGATAGGGCAGTCCAAGAACAAGCGAGGCGTAGATATTGCCGAGGCAGCTGATAAAGCGCCGGAACGCGTCCCAGTTTTCAATGCCGCCGCCGCGGATATAACGCGAACCCAAGACAACATCGCACGATTCTATTTTTTCCAAAAAGCGGAGTATGTCGGCTGGATTATGCGAAAAGTCGGCGTCCATCTGCATGATATAGTCGGGGCGAACTCTCGGAGGGAGCGCTAAAAGTTCGGTGAAAGCGCGCGTGTACGCCACCCCAAGCCCTTCTTTCTTTGGATTGTGAATAACAAAGATCGGGTACTTTTTTGCCAATTCTTCCGCCGCTTCTCCGGTGCCGTCAGGAGAATTATCGTCCACAATAACCGCGTTCAAAGGCAGTGGTAGCGCAAACAAGCGCTCTATAAGCTCGGTAATTGTCCCGCGTTCATTATAGGTAGGTATCACAACGGTAATCCGCGGTTGAGAATCCATGCATTGAGTATAGCATAGTGCCCGTATCGCAGGGATTGACTTTTCCTGTTAATTTGCTATGATAGTTTACTGTCGATGCGAAGGCCATTCTCCGGCTTCCCGGGGAATGCTCGGATCGGCGTATATGCCTATAAAGCATTATTTTACAAGACTTTTTGGAATATTTAGCATAAGTGATTTCCAAAATGGCCTTGCGGCAGGGTTTTTCGCTTTCTCGTCCCTATTTTTGTCCTTTAGCGGACAGCAAGAGCCGGCGTTAGCGAATCTCGTCAACGAGGTAAGGCAGGTACTTGCTGCCGTTGAGGTAAGGGACACGTATTCCCCGAAAGGTCTCGGCGAACATTACCAGATAAAGGGGAATATTTCCTACACGGTCCGCGATGGCGACAATATTTATACGGTTGCCAATGCAATGAAGCGCAGCGGCGTGTGGATAAAGCCGCAGCAAGTCATCGAATGGAATAATCTTGTTCCTCCTCATTATTACGTAAAACCCGGCACAACGCTTACCTTGTATCATATTGAATGGGAACCGCAGTTAGTGGAAGCATCATGGTACGGTCCGGGATTCCACGGCAAATTGATGGCGAATACGCAAGTTTTCGACCAAAATGACATAGTCGCCGCGCACATGTATCTGCCGCTTGGCATGACGGTGCGCGTTACGAATGTCTCAAATGGCCTATCTATTGAGGTCCCCATTACCGACCGCGGTAATTTTGAAAAATATCAGCGCGGCATAGATCTGTCCAAACAGGCGGCGCGGGTTCTTGGTTATCACGATGCCGGAACTGCGCAGGTTCTTATAGAACCAATCCCATAGTTTTGAGAATTTGTAAGAAACATAGAGCGCCTCCGTCTTACTCAACGGGGCTGAAGTCCCTCTCTTGCGGCATTGCTGTGGGAGGGGGACGCAAAAACATGCACGATGCTTCTTCCGGTGGAATTAAAAGGAAGAGTCCGTCGCGCATGTTTTTGTGTTTTTGGACTTTTCTTTTTATGCGGCTCTGTGATAATAAACTGTATGCGCCGAATTTTGCCGAAACAATTTTATATGCGCTCCACTATTCTAGTGGCCCGCGATATACTTGGCAAATTCTTGGTAATGCGCCAGCCAAGTGGCGCATTGTTGAGTTGTAAGATTTCCGAAGTGGAAGCATATGACGGATTTGACGACAAAGCGTCCCATGCATCGCGCGGTAGAACGGCGCGCAACGCTCCCATGTTTGAAGCGGGCGGCATCTGGTATGTGTATTTCGTCTACGGCATGTACGAGATGCTGAATATCGTAACGGGTCCAAAAGAATATCCGGCCGCAGTTTTGATTCGCGGTGTGGAAGGGATAGATGGTCCCGGCAAGCTTACGCGCAAGTATGCTATCACGCGCGCGTACAACGGCAAGCCGGCAGTCCATGCAAGCGGTTTATGGATGGAGGACAGAGGAATTGACGTTCCAAAATCGCAAATTCAAAAATCTCCGCGCATTGGCGTGGGGTATGCCGGCACCGAATGGGCCGGGAAACCATATCGTTTTTATTTGAAAAATCACGTTCTAAAGGGTACCATGTGGAATGACAGGAGGGGTCGCATAGTGGCCTAGTGCGCACGCTTGGAAAGCGTGTATACCGCAAGGTATCGAGGGTTCGAATCCCTCTCCCTCCGCCTTCGCCACGCTGAAGCGTGGCTGCGGCGTGACGAAGTCCGCCGAAGACACGCGAAAGCGGGAAAGCATGTATTATGTATACAGTTTAAAATGTAAAGATGGTTTCTATGTCGGGTGTACGGACAATATTGAAGATAGAGTTGAAAGACATCGGAAAGGCCACGTCCCAGCAACAGAAAATCGGCTGCCGATAACTTTAGAGTTCTATTTTGCTACGAATGATAAATACAGAGCTTTTGAGTTTGAAAGATATTTGAAATCTGGATCAGGTCGAGCATTTTTGAAGAAGCATTTCTTATAACTCTACTTGGTGGGGTGGCCGAGCGGTTTAAGGCGTTGGTCTTGAAAACCAATGTGTCAGAAATGGCGCCGTGAGTTCGAATCTCACCCCCACCGCCAATTTACCCTTTAGCCGCCACGATGCCCCATACTTGGCTTGCACCGGCTTCTTTGAGCGCGCGGGCGGCTTCGTTGAGCGTGCTGCCGGTGGTTGCTATATCATCCACCAGAAGAACTGTTTTTTCTTTTACCAATGATATCGCGTTTTGCGGCACTTGAAACGCGCCTTTCATATTTTTTAGGCGCGCTTCCCGGCCGCGCACTTTTGCCTGCGCCTGCGTGTAGCGCGTGCGTGCCAATACGTTCTGCGGAAGCAGCGGCAGCGGGAATTTTTGCGCAATGGCCGCGGCAATGAGTTCCGATTGGTTAAATCCGCGTTCCCGGCGCCGGCGCGGATGCAGCGGTATTGATAGAAGCGCCGCGTTTGCGGGAATATGCACAGCATGCTCTTGGACACGTTTTTGTAAGAGTGTTACGATACAAACACCCAACGCGTCGGCAAGCGCGCGGTTGCCCTGATATTTTAGTTGTGTTATCGCGGCATTGATTATTTTCGTCTCATACGATGCTGCCCACACCGTGCGGGTCAAGAAATTGGCATGCCGTTTGCAGTTGGCGCAAAATACGCCCGTTTGGTTGCGTGCGCCGCACGCAAGACAGCCCAAATCCCGCAAAGGAACGCTGGCAATACAGGTATCGCAGAACGGTGTCCCCAAAACATTACAACCGATACAGTGGTGCGGAAAAAGAACATCCATAATTTCTGATTTCAAATTTCTGATTTCAAATTTGAAATTTGACATTTGCAATTTGAAATTAATTATAGAATGCACATTATGAAATATAGCAAGCGCAAAACAAAATGTTCGTTTTCTCTGTATGCTCGTAAACGGGAAACTTGCCTTTGTTAAGCCACTTTAATGGCAAAGGGCCAAAAGGTAAAATCCATCATTTTGTTTTGCGGGGGCTATAGCACTCTGGCGACCCGAACGCCAATTGGCGGTCGGGTCGCCAAAGCACAATGAGCGCTATTTCATACGGTGCATTCTATAGCTGTGGATAACATTATAGAATTCTGTTTTACGTGATGCTACAATAGCATGGACACCCCTTTTTTTAAAAGTCTTCAGTCTTCGCACTTTTCCATTTTCAAAAAAGAAAAGAGCGTGCTTGGCATTGATATGGGCGCTTCGTCCGTAAAGTTGGCGCAGGTACGGCTTTCGGAAGAGCGCGCAGTTCTGGAAACATATGGCGAGCTTGCCACAGGGCCCTATGCCTCCAAAGCGGTAGGCCAGGGCGCGCGCCTTTCCGGCGAGAAGATGAAGGAAGTTTTGCAGGATCTCATCCGTGAGACGGGAGCTACGGCAGAAGAAGCAGTTATCGCCGTGCCTCTCCATAACAGTTTTGTAACCACGGTGGAAATTCCGCGGGCGGGAACAACAGAGGATCTCGCTACTGTAATGCAATACGAAGCGCGCCGTTATATTCCCATACCGATCTCGGAGGTGGTGATGGACTGGTGGCAGGTGCCCGACGCGGGCTATAATGCAGAGAGTACGGTTGTGACACCTGCAAAAACATACACGCAGGTTATATTGGTGGCGGTTCCGAAAGATGTTCTTGAAAAATACCGTATGGTTGTTACAGACGCGGGACTGAAAGCGGCTGCGTTTGAAATTGAAATCTTCAGTTCTATCCGTTCTGTCATAGGCCGTGAGCGATCCGGTTTGCTGCTGATTGATTTTGGGGCGGTTTCCACGAAAATGGCAATACTTGATCGGGGCTTGCTGCGCGTCAGCCACAGTCTTGATAAAGGCCTGCAGGATGTTACCGTCGCTATTTCAGAGTCGCTGGGCATCGGGTTTGAGCGCGCAGAGATTTTAAAACGCGAGGTCGGCATGTCTGCGAGCGCGGAGTACAAGGAAGTGATGAAAGTTATCGGTCCGCAGGTTGATTTTATACTGATTGAAATTGAGCGGTTTGTGGTGGGGCATACGCGAAAGCACAAAGAAACGGTTTCCAAGATATTTTTGGCGGGCGGCGGAGCGTTGCTTCCGGGATTGTCCGATCACATAGTAAAAAAATTCGGCGTGGAGGTCATTCAAGGCAATCCGTTCTCGCGCTTGGAATATCCGGCATTTTTTCAGCCGGTTTTAAAAGAAATAGGGCCGTCATTCTCTGTCGCCGTGGGCCTGGCGCTGAGAGGTTTAAAATAATGCAAAATTCAAAGTGCAAAATTCAAAATTTTGGTGTCGCTTCGCGACTATTAATAATCGCGCAAAGCGCGATACCTACACTTTACACTTTACACTTTACACTTTGAACTTTGAACTTTTCATATGGCAGATCCATCACTTATTGCAAAATCTAAAGTGGCGTATGCCGCCCCGCCAACTGATCGCTCAAAAGGCAAGGGGCTTGGCGTTCTTACTTTTATAGCGTCCATTTTTTTGGTGATTGTGGGGATACTATACGGCGGCGTATATTTCTATAAACAGAGTTTAATGGAAACCCTTGACGGCCTGACGCGCGAGTTAGCCCAGCTGGAAGAAAGTTTGGACAGGCAGGTTATTGACGAGATTGCGCGCGTGGATAAGGGATTAGCCACGGCACGCTTGATTTTGCAGCGGCATGTCCATTCATCAAATTTGTTTGCTTTGCTGGAAGAACAGACGCTTCAAGATGTGTACTACACCGATTTCACCTACGGGTTTTCACAAGGCGGCACGGTTATGGTAAGCGGCGTTGCGGATGGTTTTGTAACGCTGCACCGGCAACTGGAGCAATTTCGCTCCCTTCCCTTGGTAACAAGCGTGGAGCTGCGAACCGTTCAACTTGACAAGGATGGCGATGTTACGTTTAGTATTAATATAACGCTTAGCGAGAACGTATTTCGTTTTCGCAGTTAGTTTTGTTAAGAATATGATGCGTTTACTTATAGCAGTGGTACTTGCCGGCGCCGGCGTGCTTTTATTGCGGGCGTATGTACAACCGGAACTTTTAGAGGTTGAGCGGATACGCGCCGAGCAGCACGTAGTGGAGGAAACCATAAGCCAGGCACGGGAAGTTATCCGGTTACGCGACACATTGCTGGCGCGGTACAATAGCATCTCGGCGGCAGATATAGAAAAAATTCGAAAGTTTCTGCCGGCGGGTTCCGCATTGAGTAATTTTCTGATTGAGGTAGATACGCTTGTCCAGGATGCGGACATTGAGATGAAAGACATTGCGTTTACGGAACTTGCTATCTCCGAGTCAGCCGATGAATTGGGCTTGCAAACACTTGAGGTAACTCTCGACATCGAAGGAACATACGAAGATTTCCGGGACCTTCTTAGTCTGGTGGAACGGAATTTGCGCTTAATAGACGTTGTAGGCATATCGCTGCAGCCGAGCGAGGAAAACAATAGTCTTATGAATTTCACGCTTACACTCAACACATATTACCAGGATCGTTCAATTCTATAAATGGAGGCTCTGAAAAAAAATATTATATTTGTCATGATACTAGTTTTGATAATCGGCGTCGGCTTGTATTGGATGACGTCTCGCGGCGGCGATTCCCTTGACGGTGAAGAAGGTATTGTTGATCAGCCAAGCCAATATGCCGATGTGCGCGCCGAAATATTGGGAACTGTTGCGAAACTGCAAGGGGTACGATTGGATATCACGGTGTTGGACGATCCAGCATTTCGCTCATTGACAGAAGTGCCGCGGCCGTGGGAAGGGGCATCTTTTGGAGTGGGACGGCGGAATCCATTTCAACCCTGAAACTTGTAACATGAAACCTGAAACCTGAAACTGTTTTTCGGCTACAGGCTTTAGGCTTCAGGTTTTACGTTTCAGGTTTCAAGAACCTTATGCCGCGTAAAACGCTATTAGACATTCTAATTGCCAATGATGCGATTCCGGAAGATGAGGCAGAGCGCATTTCTGAACAATCGCGGGGGGACAATGCCCGAATCGAGAGCTTGTTATTAGAAGCGCATATTCCGGAAGTTGATATTCTTGCTGCGAAGGCTACGCTGTTTGGCGTGCCGTCGTTTCGCCTGCAAGACCGTCAGATTTCTTTCGATGTATTGAAATATATCTCCGAAGAATCCGCCCGCCATTATCAGATAGTACCCCTTGAAGTTACGGATGATGTCCTTTCCGTCGGCATGGTATATCCCGACGACATAGAGGCGCGGGAAGCGCTTAAGTTTATCTCGGCGAATAGCCTGTTATCCTATAAAGTATATGTAATAGCGCAAGCGGATTTTAAACAAGTGCTGGAACAATACAAGGGCTTGAGCGGCGAGGTGGAGCGCGCGATCGGCGAGTTTAAGCAGGAGTTTGAACAAAAGTTCTCGGGGAAGGCAGATGATGAGGAGATCTCGCAACAGAAGCTCTTGGTGGAAGATACGCCGATCACGAAACTTGTCGCGGTTATATTAAAACATGCTACGGAAGGGCACGCGTCCGACATACATATAGAACCCGGGAAAGAAAAGCTGCGCGTGCGGTTTCGTCTTGATGGCATGCTCTATACGAGCTTGTTTCTTCCCATGAACGTGCATGAAGCGGTGGTAAGCCGCATTAAAATTCTCACGCACTTGAAGCTTGATGAAAAGCGCAAGCCCCAAGACGGCCGTTTCAGCACTACTATTAAGGGAACCACGCTTGATTTTCGCGTATCCACCTTTCCTACCTATTTTGGAGAAAAAGTGGTTATCCGTATTCTTGATTCGTCCGTGGGCGTCAAGTCGTTGCCGGCTCTCGGTCTCGCGGGCCGCAATTTGAAGCTTATGGAGGATGCCATTAAGCGGCCCTATGGCATGATCCTCGTTACGGGCCCTACCGGTTCCGGAAAAACCACAACGCTCTACGCGGTATTGCAGGCATTAAATCAGGAGCGCTCAAATATCGTAAGCTTGGAAGATCCGGTGGAGTACAATGTGGAAGGGGTAAACCAATCACAAGTGCGCCCGGAGATCAATTACACGTTCGCGACAGGTCTTCGCAGCGTACTGCGGCAGGATCCAGACATTATTATGGTAGGTGAAATCCGTGATAAAGAAACCGCTCAGCTTGCCATTCATGCAGCGCTCACCGGGCACCTAGTTCTCTCTACGCTGCATACGAATTCCGCTATCGGCGTCATCCCGCGGCTGATTGATATGGGCGTGGATCCGTTCTTAATACCGGCTACATTGATTCTTGCGGTAGGACAGCGGCTGGTGCGGACGTTGTGCGAGGATTCTAAAAAACCGATTCCCATAGAAGGCCGCATTCGCGAGGCGGTTGAAAAGGAAATAAGCGGCATGCCGGAAGCAATTCGCGCGAAGGTACAATTGCCAGAGCATATTTTTCAAGCGCTTCCATCTGCTATATGCCCCAAAGGCACGCGCGGGCGTATTGGCGTGTTTGAAGTGCTGTCCATGACGCCGCAAATTGAAAAACTGATTTTAGAAGCGCAGCCGTCGGAGGCAAAAATTTTGGAAGAAGCGGATCGGCAGGGGATGCTTACTATGCGGCAAGATGGTATATTGAAAGTGCTGGCGGGGGAGGTGGGCATTGAGGAACTCGGGGAAGCGACCGTGTGAGGGTGGCTATCCGCCAACTGGCGGAGAGCTTTATCCGCGGTTGCACCGGGAGACAGTTCGGATTGGCGCCAAGGAATCTCCATTGCAGTAATTTCATAATACGTTACAATGTACATATGAGCGATGAGCACAAAAAAGTTTTGATAGTGGATGACGATAATTTTCTGCTGGAAATGTACGCGCTGAAATTTAAGGAAGCGGCGTTTGAAGTTGATGTGGCGCAAACGGGGCAGCTGGCGATTGAAAAGACCCGCCAGATGGAGCCGGATGTTGTGTTGCTGGATATCGTACTTCCTGAAAAAGACGGGTTTGAAGTGCTGCAGGAAATAAAAAGCCCGAAAAATAAAACATCTCCACTGGTCGTTATGTTGACGAATTTGGGACAGAAAGATGATACCGATCGCAGTATCCGTTTGGGTGCGGACGACTATGTGGTAAAAGCGCATTTTACTCCATCGGAAGTGGTTGAGAAAGTAAAAAAGTTACTTACAAAAAAAACAGAAGTGACTTGATGCAGAACATGGATTACAAAAAGGAACTCGAAGAGCTTATACTAAATGTGGCGCGCGAAGATGCCTCCGATTTGCATCTTGCGGTAGGAAGGCATCCCACGCTTCGCATCTCGGGGCAGTTGGTGCCGTTGGTGGAAAAACCGGTATTGATCCCGGAAGTTACGGAAGGGTTGGTGCTCGCCATGCTGGAAGAGAAAGAACGCGAAGAGTTTTATGCCCACAAGGAGATGGATTTTTCTTTTTCTTACAAGGATAAGATGCGGTTTCGCGGCAACGCTTATTATCAGCGCGGCCACATAGGCTGCGCGCTGCGTTTGATACCCTATACCATCCGTACGCTGGAGGAGTTGAATTTGCCGCCTATTTTGGCGGATTTTACGCATAAAGAGCAAGGATTTTTCTTGGTGGTGGGGCCTACGGGGCATGGCAAATCAACCACGCTGGCTGCCCTGGTGGATAGGATAAACCACGAGCGCGCGGAGCATATTCTCACTATTGAAGATCCGGTTGAATATATTTTCACGCAGGATCGTTCCATTGTAAACCAACGTGAGGTTCATACCGATACGGAGGGGTTTCACCGGGCGATGCGCTCGGCGTTCCGGCAGGATTTTAACGTTGCCATGATCGGCGAGATGCGCGATCCGGAAACCATCTCTACGGCGGTTACGGCGGCGGAAACCGGCCATTTAATTTTCTCTTCGCTTCACACGAACAGCGCGGCGCAGACCATAGACCGCATTATAGACAGCTTTCAGGCCGAGCAGCAGCCGCAGATACGCTCGCAATTGTCCGCGACGTTGTTAGGCGTATTTTCCCAGCGCCTTTTGCCGCGGGTGTCCGGCGGCGTAATACCGGCGTTTGAGCTTATGATTGCAAACGCCGCCGTCCGTAACCTAATCCGCGAAAACAAAGTTCATGAGGTTGACCTGGTTATTGATACCAGTTCGCAAGATGGCATGGTAAGCTTAAACAGATCGCTGATAGATCTGCTGCGCGTGGGTGATATCACCATGGAGACTGCTCTTAATCATTCGCTCAATCCTGAAGAGTTGCGCACATTATCAAGAAGACTTTAAACATAAAACGTAGAATGTGTAACGTAGAACGTAAGAAATATATTTTAACGTTCTACGTTCTACGTTCTACGTTCTACGAATTATGAAATTTAATTATCAAGCACGAACTCAAGAAGGAGAACTTCGTATTGGCGCCATTGAAGCGGCAACCGTTGACATTGCCGTCTCGTCTCTGCAGCGGAGAGGACTGATAGTGGTCTCGTTGGATCCGGAAGAGGAAAAATTCTCGGTCTCCGG
Source organism: uncultured Candidatus Saccharibacteria bacterium (assembly GCA_964479945.1). Lineage (GTDB taxonomy): Bacteria > Patescibacteriota > Minisyncoccia > Ryanbacterales > 2-02-FULL-48-12 > CAYZNS01. The sequence continues at coordinate 22,890 of CAYZNS010000007.1, read as the reverse complement.
CATTTCATTGCACCTGCTTGAGCGCGTAAAACAAAAGGAAGTCGTAATACTTTCGCGGCAGCTCTCAACTCTCTTTGAGGCGAAGGTGCCGGTGGTGGAGTCGCTCAAAGTTATCATCTCCGAGATGGAAAACCCGGTGCTCCGCCGGGAAATTACAAGCCTGTTGGATGATATTCAAGGGGGCGCCGCTATGTCGCAAGCCATGGCGCGGCATCCCAAAGTGTTCTCGTTGTTTTACGTCAACATGGTGCGTTCCGGAGAAGAATCCGGCAAACTGGATGAGACATTTGCCTATCTGGCTGACTATTTAGAGCGTACATACGAACTTACCACCAAAGCGCGCAATGCATTAATCTACCCCGTATTCGTGTTAATTGCCTTTGTTGCGGTAATGCTTCTTATGATGATAGTTATTGTACCGCAATTGACGCCGATACTTCTGGAGGTTGGCGGAACGCTGCCGATTTATACGCGCATTATCATCGGTTTGAGCAACTTCATGCAGGAATTTTGGGTGTTCCTCTTTGTCATATTTGGACTATTGGGGACGTTCCTGTGGCGGTATTACCAAACGCAGCCCGGCCGGCTTGCCGTGCACCGGTTCCAGATTGCAATTCCTCTGATCGGTTCTTTATATCGAAAGCTTTATATGGCACGTATCGCGGATAATCTGCAAACGCTCCTTTCGGGCGGCATTCCAGTGGTGCGCGCGTTGGAAATTACGGCGGAAATCGTAGGAAACGAAGTCTATCGCAACGCGGTGCTTGATTCCATAGAGTCCGTAAAGGGCGGCAGTTCTATCAGTGCGGCATTGGCCCAACATAAAGATATACCGCCGCTTATGTCGCAGATGATCCGTATCGGGGAGGAGACGGGGCGGCTGGATTATATCCTAAAAAGTTTGGCGCGGTTCTATCAGCGCGAGGTGGACAGTTTAGTGGACAATTTGGTTGATTTGATTGAGCCTATCTTGATTTTGGCCCTCGGAGGTGGCGTGGGCTTGCTGGTGGCGGCAATTTTGATGCCGATATACAGCATAACGGCGCAGTTTTAGTATTTAGGGCTCCTCTTTATGAGATATTTTGCTTTATGGTGCAGAATGAATTATGGGACTTGAATCAAGAATTATGGAAAAAAGTTTGGTAAATCAGAGATACTCTCTCCCATAATTCTTAATTCATGATTCATAATTCAATTTTTGTTATCCACACCTAAATTATACATAGTTTTTTATATTATGTATAATGAATGGAGGATAAAAACATTTATCAGAAAGGTCGATTGTGCGTAAAGTAAAAAGCTTGAATGTTGTGCACAACATTTAATTTATTAGATTAACGTTTCTCATGACAAAAAACTTCAAAAAAGGGTTTACGCTTATTGAACTCCTCGTCGTTATAGCCATTATTGGTATCTTGGCAAGTATCGTGCTTGCATCTCTAAACACGGCCCGCGACCGCGGTCGTGATGCCAGCGTTCGTGCCAGCATGAGCCAACACCGAGCTCAAGCGGAAATTTTCTATGATTCGCAAACTTCTCCTACATACACAGGTATGTGTGGTAATACTGATGTTTTGCGATTACGAGATGCCGCTGTTGCAAATACTACTGGTGTCCTTGCTACGTCTGGGTATGAATGTGCTGTGAATACGGCAGGTACAGCTTGGGCAGCAGATATTACATTGAATGGTGGTGGTAACTATTGTGTGGATAGTACGGGTACAGCCAGGAATCAGGCAGCCAATCTTGCTGGTGGTAGTGTGTGTCCATAATCCATACCTGATTGTATAGCGAAAACCGCTCCGGCAACCCCGGGCGGTTTTTTCTTGTGTGTCTTGAATATTCGGAAGTTAACCTTCCGAAGATTCAAGAATGAGGTGTTCTATATCCTCAAGACCGTTTCTCTGTATCCATTCTATTATTTTTGTTTTTTGCTCCTGCGGATAACCCATCATATCTTTCAAAAAATCTCGTTGAGTCACGGAAGGAAAATTTTTTATGCCAATATAATCAAGGTAACTTGACCATCGGTAGGTTTCGAGAAATTGTAATGCATGAGTTGGATTATGTATGGTTCCACCCCGCCATTCCGGGTATCTTAAATCAAGTGGATTTAGATGAATATAATAGGGCATATAGAGAAAATGACTTTCTTCTATGATGTGCACATGCTTATAAGATCCTTGAAACAAAGCACCTTCGCGTAAATACTTGCCATTAAAATAATTAGTATATCCTGTCCCTAATTTTAGCATAAATCGTGGAATACTGTTTTCCTGTTTTTGTCGCAGGAGAAGGTGAAAATGGTTTGGCATTAAGCAAAAAGCAAGTATTTCAACTAATAAATTACGCGGCGTCTTTTCAATATTCGGAAGGTTAACTTCCGGAGATTTTATTGTTCCTTTTATATTGGGCGGGATATAAGGCTTGCCTGCTGCTGCAGTATCATTAAACTCAAATAAGTTATGCACAAAACGCACGTAATCAATTTCCTCCTGAAATATAACTCTTTTTTCTATGCCCCTATTCAAGACATGATATATTTCCCCCAAAGATGGTTTTTCTCTGTTCATATTATGTTTATAACATAGAATTTATATATTCGGAAGGTAACCTTCCGAATATATGTCTTGTTGTATTATAGTATAGATGATTGGATCAGGTTTTTATTTTTTTGTTTTCATTTTTGGTGCTGTAGTCGGCAGTTTCTTGAATGTGGTGGTATATCGGTTGGGGACGGGGGAGCGGATCGGACGCTCGCGGTCGCGGTGTTTTTCTTGCGGGACCACGCTGCAATGGCACGACTTAATACCGCTTTTGAGTTTTGCGCTGCAGAAAGGCAGGTGCCGGTACTGCGGATCACGGATATCCGTTCAGTATCCGATTGTGGAATTTGTTACGGGGATGGTGTTTGTGCTTGTTGCGTTCAACGGAATGAATTATGAATCAGGAATTATGAATTATGGAGGAGTATATTTTTCGTACTTACTACTTACTACTTACTACTTACTACTTTTCAGTATTCTCATTGCTATTTCTGTATATGATTTCCGCCATAAAATAATACCAAACCAGCTTGTGTATCCGTTTATTATTCTTGCCTTTCTGTTTGGGAATTTGGAATTTGGAATTTGGAATTTGTTTGGAAATTGGGATTTGGGATTTGGAGCTTCCGCCCCGCCAAGTTTGCTTGCTTTGCACATTTTCGCGGGCGTTGTAGCATTTAGCTTTTTTGCTTCTTTATGGTATTTCTCGGCGGGGCGGTGGATGGGTTTCGGCGACGCCAAACTCGCGCTTGGCATTGGGTTTCTGCTGGGGCCGTGGCTCACGTTGCTTGCAGTTGTGCTTTCCTTTTGGATTGGCACGCTGGTTGCGGTACCTCTGGTACTCTGGCGCGGCGGTGGGCTTAAAATGCAGATCCCATTCGGGCCGTTTCTTGCAGCAGGCTGTTTCGTCGCGTGGATGTGGGGTGAACAATTGCTTTCTTTCTATCTATCCGTACTTTCATAAATTTTCTTATAGGATAGTATATAGTCATGACGAGGAATGAAGCAAAAGAGCGTATCGCGAAGCTGCGCAAGTCAATCAACCATCATCGCTACCTGTATCACGTGTTAGACAGGCAGGAGATTTCAGATGCGGCACTGGATTCTCTCAAGCATGAATTACAAAATATAGAACATGAGTTTCCCGATCTCATAACGCCCGATTCGCCCACGCAGCGGGTTGGCGGCGCGCCGTTGGACAAGTTTGAAAAAACGCGCCATGATCCACCCATGCTATCTTTGGAGGATGTGTTTTTAGAAAGCGAGTTTCATGCGTGGGTGGAGCGTATCAAGAAGTATGCAGGCAGTGGTAAAAGAAACTGGGAATTTTTCGGCGAGGCGAAATTTGATGGGCTTGCAGTGAGTTTGAAATATAGGGGAGGTATTTTCATGGAAGGTTCTACGCGCGGAGACGGGATACTAGGCGAAAATGTAACACAGAATTTAACGACGGTAGAATCCATTCCGCTTTCCCTAAGCGTTCATGCGCAGGCGAACGATGTCCGAAAGCGGTTTCCCCGCATTGAGCGCGCCATGCGGGAAAAAGAATTTGAAGTACGGGGCGAGGTTATCATAACAAAAAAAATATTTGAAGAGATAAACCGCGCACAGAAAAAACATGGCGGGCACGCGTATGCCAATCCGCGAAATCTCGCGGCCGGCTCCATTCGCCAGCTTGATCCGGCTATTACGCAAAGCCGGCGCCTGGTATTTTTAGCGTATGACTTGATAACGGACGTGGGACAGAAATACCATAGCGAAGGTCATTTGATATTGGAAGCGCTTGGGTTTAAAACGGACAGGATGGCGCGTATTCTTGCCTCCATGGAAGATGCGTTTGCTTATCGCAAAGAAATAGAAAAACGCCGTGAAAAATTGCCGTACCATATAGACGGTATCGTGGTTACGGTAAATGACACGCGGCTTTTTGAGCGGCTCGGCGTGGTGGGAAAAGCGCCGCGGGGAACTATTGCGTTTAAGTTTGCCGCGGTAGAAGCAACAACGCGCGTACAGGATATTCAAGTGCAAGTAGGGCGTACGGGGGTATTGACGCCGGTGGCGCATCTGGAGCCGGTGCATATCGGCGGCGTTACCATCAGCCGCGCCACGCTTCATAATATGGATGAGATAAAACGACTGGGCGTCAAAACCGGAGATACGGTTGTGGTGGGGCGCGCCGGAGACGTTATTCCGGATGTCCGCGCCGTATTGAAAGATTTGCGAACAGGAAAGGAAAAAGCATTTCACATGCCCAAGGAATGCCCTGTCTGCGGCAGCGCCATCGCGCGCAAAGCCGGGGAAGTTGCCTATCGCTGCGCCAACAAAAACTGTCCTGCGTTGAAGCGCGAAGGGCTGTACCATTTTGTATCAAAGAAAGCATTCGATATAGATGGTCTGGGGCCTAAAACAGTGGATGCGCTTCTTGATCAAGGGCTCATTCAGGATGCGGCGGACTTATTTGAATTGGAGGAGGGAGATCTTGTGCCGTTGGAGCGGTTCGGCGAAAAATCTGCCTTGAATCTGGTACAGGCCATACATGCGCGCAAGCATGTTTCCTTGCAGCGTTTTTTATTCGCATTGGGGATTCTTCATGTAGGAGAAGAAACTGCGCTTGTACTTGCAAAGCAAGTACAAGCTAAATTCAAAATGCAATCTCAGCCAGAGGCTGATCCGCCTTTGGCGGAAAAATGCAAAATGAAGGAGTTGATTGATATTTTTAAAAAGATGTTGATCGATGATCTACAACGCATTCCGGATATCGGTCCCAAGGTTGCAGAAAGCATTTATTCGTGGTTTCATAATAAGCATAATCTTGCATTTTTGGAAAAGCTTGATAAAAGAGGTATAACAGCAACCTTACCCGAGTTACGAGTTACGAGTTACGAGTTACTAAATAAAACATTTGTATTTACCGGAGAATTAGAGACATTGGCGCGTGATGAGGTAAAGAACAAAGTTCGTGTGATCGGCGGCAATGTAACCGAATCAGTTTCCAAGAAGACGGATTACGTGGTAGCAGGAGAGAATCCCGGATCAAAACTGGAGAAAGCAAAGAAGTTAGGAGTTAAAATTTTGAACGAGAAAGAATTTTTGCGTTTAATAAAGAATGAATCATGAAGTATGAATTATGAATCATGGGAAAATATAAAAAATTCAATTTCCATAATTCATAATTCCTGATTCATAATTCAGATTTATGATTTCCAAATATGACATAGAAAAATTAGCTGCCCTTGTCTGTATTGAGGTTACGGAAAAAGAAACGGAAAATCTTCAACAAGACCTGGAACGAATTTTATCGTATGTAGCCCAGCTTGACCGCGCGGAAACAGGTTCCATCGAACCGCTTGCACATGTGGTGGGGCTTGAGAATGTGATGCGGGGCGACGAGCCGGAGCCGCGCATGGATGCAGAACCGGCTGGACTTGTTGAGGCCGCGCCCACCTCGCGTAAAAATTTTATCAGCGTGCCGCCCATATGGAAACGGTAACTTCCGCTCTTAAAGCAATTCATGAACGTGACAAAGAAATTCACGCGTTTTTGGAAGTGTATGAAAACGACGCGAAACCGCAAACAGCACAGCGCCAAGGAGCGCTTGCTGGTCTTTCCATAGCGGTCAAAGATAATATCCTGGTGCAGGGGAAACATGTCTCTGCCGCTTCAAAAACATTGGAGCCGTACGTCGCCTCTTATGATGCTACCGTAATCGCCAAGTTAAAAGATGCAGGCGCGATTATCATCGGCCGGACCAACATGGACGAATTTGCCATGGGCTCCTCCACGGAAAATTCTGCATTCGGTCCCACGAAAAACCCGCGTGATACGTCTCGCGTGCCCGGCGGCTCTTCCGGCGGCTCGGCGGCAGCGGTCGCTGCCGGCATGTGCGATGCCGCGCTCGGGTCCGATACGGGCGGCTCTATCCGCCAGCCTGCGGCGTTCTGCGGCGTGGTTGGCTTAAAGCCGACATACGGCGCCGTCTCCCGGCACGGGCTTATTGCCATGTCGTCTTCACTGGACGTACTAGGTCCTATTACAAAAACGGTTGCGGATGCAAAGAAAATTTTTGATGTTATAAAAGGGAAAGATCCTTTTGATTCCACCACTCTTGAAACCCGAAACCTGAAACCTGAAACACAAGACAAAAAAGAAATTCGGATAGGGGTGCCTAAAGAGTATTTTACAAGCGGTCTTGATCCGGAAATAGAAGCGTCCGTAAAAAAGGCAATTTTTTCGCTTCAGGCTTCAGGCTTCAGGCTTCAGGATATTTCCCTTCCTCACACCGATTATGCCCTTGCTTGCTACTATATAATAATGCCGGCGGAAGTGTCGGCAAACTTGGCGCGGTTTGACGGCATCCGGTACGGGCTTTCTAAAAAATCAGATGACTTGTTGGAAGTCTATACAAAAACGCGCGGGGCGGGTTTCGGCAAAGAAGTGCAGAGGCGGATTTTGTTGGGCGCGTATGTGCTATCCGCCGGCTACTACGACGCCTATTACGCAAAGGCTCAGAAAGTGCGCGCGCTTATCAAGCGGGATTTTGAGAAAGCGTTTGAAAACGTGGATGTGATAGTGTCGCCTACCACGCCCGCGCCTGCGTTCAAGTTCGGCGAGAAATCAAGCGATCCTGTGGAGATGTATATCTCGGATATTTACACTGTTTCCGCGAATCTTGCCGGCATCCCGGCGCTTTCCGTGCCGTGTGGCGCTACAAAAAGCGGCCTTCCCATAGGCATTCAGTTCATGGGACGGTGGCTTGAGGAAGAGACACTGTTTGAGGTAGGACAGAAGTTTGAAGATCTGCGCGGGAACTACTCACAAACTGGCGGATGTGACTAACCTGGCTTCGCACACACCCGTAGGGTGGTGTGAGTAGCCCGGTTTGGCACATCTGGGAAAAAAGAAAAGTCGCTTTTCTTGAGAAAAAGCGAAAGATATGATAGAATAGTTTTTATGCAAGGGCGCGTGGTGTAGCCCGGTTAACACGTCTCCCTGTCACGGAGAAGATCGCCGGTTCAAATCCGGTCGCGCCCGCCAATACGCAATAAAAAGTATATAGCGCCCGCGCATCAAAAAAGGGAAGCCTGCGCTGTTTCGTTCTTTTTGCCGGTTTCTTCTTCGCGGGGAATGCCGCCGTTTTTTATATGATCTAACGCTTTTGGGAGGTGGTGGAAGTCTTTTCTCAATTCTTCCAATACGCTTGTAGATCGGAGAGCCGCGGCCGGATGATACAAAGGATAGATAAAATGCGCGTTGGCACGAAAGAGTCGTCCGCGGTCGCGCGATATTTTTGCTTCCGGCAAAAAATAGTTCATGGAGAAACGGCCCAGTGGCGCAATAATTTTTGGCTGTAAAATATCTATCTGTTTTTTTAAATAGGGAGAGTAAGCATTGATTTCTTTCGGCAGGGGATCGCGGTTCTCCGGCGGGCGGCGCTTTACAATGTTGGTGATATATACGGATTCCCGTGGCCAGCTCACTTCCGCAAGCAACTTATCCAGAAGCTGGCCGGCAAGCCCCACGAACGGGCGGCCCAAGCGGTCCTCATGGAATCCCGGCGCCTCCCCGATAAAGCATATATCCGCATCCGCGTCGCCTTCGCCGAACACAAACCGCGCGGCATCGGCCAGCGGCAACGATGCATCCGCCTCCATTTCTTTTTTGAGTTCAGCGAGTTGTTCTTGTTTGGAGGGCATGGTTTGCCATAAATTTACTGAATGGTGGCTGGGGTGAGATTTGAACTCACGACCCCCACTTTATGAGTGTGGTGCTCTAACCAACTGAGCTACCCAGCCTTGTTATTTTTCAGGATATCTATCATTCTTTGAATAACAAAATGCTGCAGGGAAGCAGGGAATGTGACTAACCGAGCTCTGCACACAAGCGAAGTGAAGTGTGAATAGCTCGGTTCGGCACATTCCAGATGTCAAATAATGCATTTCGTTATTCAAGGTATCATTCCTAATATATGATAGGAAAGATTTATGCTTCTTGCAACCGGTATGATTTCGGTGTCATGGTTACATGATTTGACACGCCCGTAGCGTAAGAAAATATTACCCCCTCCTTGCTATTTACAAATTAGTAAATGCATGCTATTCTGTGGTAAATCAAAGGAAAGGGGCGATTTTATGCTAATACCAGTCGCAGACTTTATTCATTCAAAAGTTGAGTTTACAGAAGCATTTCGGCAAAATGGAATTTGCGCCTTGGTGAATCACGGAATCGATTCGGACTTGCTTGACAAGAAAGAGAAATTAGATAGACAACTTTTTTCTCTGCCAGACCTTGCCAAGTATCCCATTGATCCGGAAACGCGGGACAGGGGTGGTTATTATCGTTCGTCAAATGAGAACGATACGCGGCATCTGTGGCAGGTAGTGGAAGAACCGGAAAGGAATTATTTTCCCAACGAACTGCCAAGTTTTGTTTCGGTGTCCGTTCAGCTTCTTCAGGAGTATAAACATTTGTATTACAGTATCCTCGCTCTTATTGAGCGATCTTTGCGGATTCCTGATAAAATGTTGTGGCATATGGTGGATAGCGGAATACCTTTACTATGTTCATGGGAATGCCATAAAAAAATAGATATCCCCAACCCACCTAAATTTCGCGTTGAGGAGCATACCGACAGCGGATTACTAACACTCATGCCGATCCCGCGAGAACCGGGGCTCCAAGTGTTTCTCAATACCAGTTGGATTCCCGTGCTGGTAGAGGACTTTCCGCCACATACCTTGTTGGTGCTCGCGTGCAGGACACTCGACAGAATTAAAATGTCGGGGATAGTTCCGTGTTGGCATCGTGTAGTGTGGATGGAGAACAAAAGAATTACATCTTTGTTTGGTGTGAGAATGACGGAGACGAGTTGAAAAAGGAGAAACAAATGGACGCTGAAAAAGAGCGCGCCCAGCGCGAAAGGGTTTTATGGTGGCTCAAGGTGGTCGGGTATGGGTATGGTATCCTTCTGATTGGTAGCGGAATAATTGCCCACTTCGTTGGAGGCGGTGAAAAGATTTTTTTCACGTTTTTCGCGCCCATTGGAATTGGAGCGGGAATTCTGTCTCTTTTCTCCGTCTGGTTTGGTAACACCGCTCTGGGGAAGAGGATGGAAAATTGGTTTTTGCGAACAATACTGCGTAGGTGAACAATGTATCTTTTCCCGCCATTTGGCATTATCTTGTCATCCGATAGGACAAGTGCTGAATGGCGGGCTTTTTGTTTGCAAATTGTAGAAAAAGATATACAATAAAGGAGTACAATAATACATCGCGGGGTGGAGGAGTGGGACGCAACGTCCGGGGGACGTTTCGTCCGTCAGGCCACAATGAATGAGCCTGACGAGGTTATTCCAAAATCTTGCGCGTATGCCAAAATTGAAAATCCAATAATACATCGCGGGGTGGAGGAGTAGTACCTCGTCAGGCTCATAGTTCAACTGTGACCTTCCGCAGTAATGCGGAATGGAAAAATTTCCGAAATTGCTGGAAAGCCGTGAGAGCTTTTCTTGCTACAGCGTAATCCGAAAGGATAAGCGCGAACGCTCGAAAAAAGAAACGATTCGGTAATCAGCAGCCAAGCCTTGATGCGTATGTATCAGGGAAGGTTCAGAGACTATAATGGAAACTCCGACGTACGTCGGAGATGGTATAGTCCATTCCTTTTAGAAACAGAAGGTGCAAAAGAACCTGAAGGCGCCGGTGCAATTCCGGCCCCCGCAACAAGATCGGACTTCGCACCCGTAAACGTGCGATTAAGCGTGAATACAGGCGACAAAACGGCGATGCCGGTAGTGTAAATAGGTTTATGTAAACGCCTGTGGATAACATAGCGCGGCGCTTTACAGCGGTAATCTCCCGAATTTGTGGGTAGGAAATTAATACCTGCTTATCCGAAATATCGCGATGCAATAAATAAAAACCGCCTATATTATGCTACAGGCGGCATATGATTTTGCGCTATTCGGCGCACAATGAACTGATAGCAGTTACTCTATTTAGGACGTAAATCCGACACGCGCACAGCTGGTAGATCAGCGTTTTCTTTTTCTGTACTTTTTTCAAGATTTCCCAGATCAGGATGTGCTTTGGTATGTGGAGCAGTGCACGATTGATGTATTTCCCAAAAATCCTCTCTAGCACTTGATGCCCTAATCATTGGGCCTTTCCAGTGCATCTTACCACCGCATGGGCATTCTATAGTGAACTCTTCGACTTTTAAAGCCATAAGATCCCTCCCGATTGGATTTTATGGAATTAATGCATATTTTAGATAATTTGTAAATCCCACACCCGAAATATCATGCAATAATGCAATAATGCAATGATGCTGGCAAGAGTAGTAAAATTTGACGATATGTGTTACGAATTTATCCACACACGTTTATCGCTTATTATGCTTATGTTGTTGTATAATAGCTGGGTAGTTGAATAAAAACTGGGATAAAATTATGACCAATAATGAAGAATTTCTCAAACAGGCCGATCTTCAAAAGATAGCTGAAGACGGGGCTAAAATATACGAGCAAATCAAAGTCAAGTATGAGCCTCAGCAGCGAGGCAAATTTTTGGCTCTAGAAGTGGAAAGCAAAAAGACTTATATCGGCAACACCAGTGCCGAAGCTTTGGAATCTGCAAGAAAAGAACACCCCGGAAAAATATTCTATGTTGTGAAGATAGGTTTTGATGTCGCTGATACCTTGGCAGAATCTTTTACCAATAAGAGTTATATGCCATGATACAAGGGGTATTCATAGAAAATACCCCGCTTGTACGGGTAGTAGTAGCTTGGGGTCAGGCAGTGCAAACTCCCTCTATTGTTTTAGATACCGGATTTACAGGAGATTTGCAGGTATCACCAAACATAGCGAAAGATCTTGGATTGCAGATAACCGGAGTTACTCCTGTAAGGATCGCAAATGGGCAGATAGTGCATGTTCGCGTTGCACTTGCACTGGCGGCAATGGAAGGAGCAGTTAATTATGTAGAGGTGTTAATTTCAAATGGAATGCCTTTGGCCGGAATAGGGTTTTTAACAAAATTTGATTATAAGGCATCGATAGATTGCAAATATAAAACTGTTACTTTGGAACGGGATTGGTAGTTTCTTTGCCCGCAAGACATTAAGACGATAAAGACGGTAATTCCCAAGACTTTGTGGAAGAACTTGCCAAAATAGCGGTTCTAACATCTTCCAACCCCCGCAACAAAGTCGGACTCGCTGTCCGATCCCTAAAAAGCGTTAATACAGGCAACAAAACACCCCTTTATCCACAGCTATATTGACACCTTACCAAAGAGTATAGTATTATTACAGTATACACGCCCCAGCCAGCCGTAAGGTCCGCTGGGGTTTTCTGTTGATATTTTAAGTGATAGTATTTGATTGTAAGACGCAGGTTATGAAAAAATGTGATAATTGCAATCAGGTTATTCAAGAGCAGAAAAGGGAAACTTTTCTTTTAATAGACGGCGAAAATTTTAAACATAAAATAAGTAATGTTTATAGGGAATGCCAAAAACAAAAACCAGAATGGCATTTATATGACTTTAAAGGTTTACTCGATAAGGTTTTGGCAGGATTGAATAGAGATAAGAAGATTTTTTATTTTGCGAAAATAAAAGAGCATCCGGAAACGAAAGTGAAATCGAAACAATTGATTGAGTCGCAGCGTTTGTTAAAAACAAGTTTAGAGCGCCAAGGATTTGAAATTGTTCTTGCGGGAGGGGTGCGTGGTCAACGGGAAGGGAATTTATCAAATTCACTTATCGTGTTTAGGGAAAAGGGGGTGGACGTGCGGATAGGAGTTGATATGGTTGCTTGTGCTTGCGATAAGACAGCATCAACTATTATACTCGGAAGCTCCGATTCGGATTTACAACCGGCAATTGAGGAAGTAACGAAACGAGGAGTAGAATGTATGTATCTCGGCTTCGAAACAAATCCAAATAAGGGGTTAACGTATACATGCAAGAGGACAATTCTCATTCGGGATTCTGAAGTTTTGGAGTTTGGCTAAAGGTTGGGAGATTTGTAAACTCTCCGTAAACGATAATATCCCGCAAAACTTGGTGCCATCCGGCTCCGAGTTCCGCAACAATTATCCAGAAACAGCCTTGATGTAAATTGTGGCTGTTTTCGTTTGCGCATAGCCCTTGTTATTCTTTTTATAACGTTGTATAATTTCTCGAGATTCATTGAATAGAAGGGGGTATAATGCGCAATGGCGAACCGGGTATGTTTATAGGTCTTAGCACCTTACGAAACGGCTATATGCAGATGCAGTGGAGCCGCGTTCAGATGTTTTTGGTCTTTAACACGGTAGTCTTGCCGATTGTGTTTGGTACTGATCAGTCGGAAGCAGTAAAATTGGTTATTAGTATAGTCGGAGTAGCAAGTCATGTATTATTGCTCAATGCAGTCTTGCGAGCCAATGGCTGGACAAATCTTATTGACAGGACACTTGTTCAGCTTGAAAATCTTGATAAGGAGAGTGAAGATGGTGTACGCGTTTCTTTTTTCAGCAGTGCTGATTTCCAAAAGGCCAGAAAAAGTTGGTTTGCAAGCCGTTTGGTATTCGGAACTATCGGTATTGCTGTCATTGTGTTGTGGATAGAGGAATCAATTCGTCACGGATTACTATTTTTTATGATCTAAAAGGAGGACTGCATGGAACAGACTACGACTAACAACGCGCTGGATTGGATTGAAAAAGAAATTCAAAGAGATCAAAGAATAGAGAAAATAATGACCCCAATAACATGGGTACTCGTTATTTTCTGGATTGCTGCACTTTGGAGTCTGCCCATTCTTGATATGATGGGAAAACTTCATTAACAACTGCACAAATCATGTTTCCCACCATTTTACGCTCTGGAGTTATCTGGAGCGTTTTGTTTTATACAAAATATTTTACAGTCTTACGATACTTTTTCTAATTTTCTAGAATCTCTATAAATCTCCGAAAACACGCTGATTTCTGCTATTAAGCGGTGTAAACTCGTTCCGGCTCCCGCAACAAGATTCCAAAGGCCGCCTTTCATGGCGGTTTTTGGATTGAAATGGATCACTATGCCGCACTGCTTGCCGCGCGGTAATTGATTGATAAACTTGTACTCTCTCTTGCATAAAGTGTAATAAAATGGTATTAGAGTGAGCAGAATCAAGCGTAAAATAATGCTAAAAACGGCTGAGATAACGGCGCTTCTCACGATGCCGGAGACGGGCGTAGCGCAAACTCTAGCTAGCGCGGGCCTTTTGTAATTGTTTTTATTTTGAGACGTTAGAGTTAAAGCGGGAGACCGCCTTTTCCATTTCCACGATTTTCCACGAAATATGAGTATGAAATATATAATTCAAGCAGGCGGTTTAGGTACGCGCCTGCGTCCCATAACTTACGAAATCCCAAAGCCGCTTTTACCTGTAAAGCGCAAACCCATCATCCAGTATCTTGTGGAGCTTTTTCGTAAACACGACGCGGAGAAAATATTCGTGCTCGCAAACTCGCAGGATGCGGAACTTTTCCAAAAATGGAATACAGATAATGGAAATAGAGATGTCGAGATCATACAAGAAGAAAACCGTCTCGGAACTTGGGGCGGTATTTTGCGCTATCTCAAACATGAGCTTACAGATACGTTTGTCGTGTCCAATGGTGATGAATTGAAAGAGACGGATATAACCCGTCTGCTCAATTTTCATACATCCAAAAACGCACTGGCAACGCTCGCATCCGTACAAGTACCGAATGCGCAGGATTATGGCGTGCTGGTAAGCAATGGAGAGAATCAAATTTCCGATTTTCTGTACAAGCCGGTACAACCGCCTACGAATTCAATCATGGCCGGCTTGTATGCGGCAGAACCAAAGCTTTTGCATATTCCCGTACAAGGGGAAGTTGTTTCTTTTGAAGAGCAGATATTGCCGCAATTGCAGCAGAAGAAAAAGCTTTACGAGTATAAGTGCAACGGCCGTTGGTACGACTGCGGAACATTTGAGCGTTATGAGAAAGCTATTTTAGAGTGGTAACATGATATGCTATCCTTTGCTCACAATCGTTATTCCAACTTACAACGAAGCAAAAAACATTGTACCGCTTTTGACTGGCATACGAAGCGCATTGGGTACCAAGTTTCTCTACGAAATGCTTTTTGTTGATGACAGCACCGATTCAACAGCACGCATTGTGGAGTGCGAAATGTTGTCAGATTGCCGCATACGCCTAATTCACAGGAAGAAAGATGAGCGTAGCGGTTTGGCCACAGCCGTTTTGGAGGGTTTTCGCCAAGCAAATGGAACATATGTATGTTGTTTGGATTCCGATTTACAACATCCGCCGGAGAAAATACCGGAAATGCTTGCAGATATTATTGAATCCGGCTCGGACATTACCGTAGCCAGCAGATATACAACGGGTGGCAGTGCGACAGGTCTTGGCAGTATATATCGGCGTGCCGTATCCATCGCGTTGAAATATCTTGTATATGTATTGCTTAAAAAGGCGAGAAATTCATCTGATCCGGGGAGCGGTTTCTTCATATTCAAAAAAGATATAATCCGTGAGCATTACAACCTACGTCCGCGTGGTTATAAAATATTACTGGAATTACTTGTCCGTACGGATTATAAAAAAGTCAGCGAAGTACCATATGCATTCCAAGCCCGTCAGTACGAATTAAGCAAGGCGACACTCAAACAAGGAGTGGAGTTTTTAAAACACGTATGGCTTCTATGGAGAACGCGACCGTCTGTCATGTTTATAGGTCGTGTTGCTGTATTGATCCTACTGCTTGCTTTGATGGCCGTTCCCGCACTTGCCGCAAATTCACTTCACGATTTTCTCACGATATTTATTCCTATCTTCTCGGTAGCGGTTACCTTACAGGGCATATTTTCTCTCTTTCTTATGCTCTATGCATGGGAGGATCCGGAGCGGGCAGAGGGCGATAAATCACCCAGAGTGTATTCTAAACCGCAGTACTCAATTACAGCTATCATCCCTGCACGGCACGAAGAAAACGTAATACAGCAAACTTTGCGGGCGGTTGCTGCCATAGATTACCCGGAACATCTAAAAGAAATCATTGTTGTTTGTCGCTCAGATGATGAAGGCACAATTCAGGCGGCTAAGGAAACCATAAAGCGTATTGGTACGAGTAACATTAATGTTGCTATTTTTGATGGCTACCCGATCAATAAACCGCACGGCCTTAACGTGGCATTACAAAACGCAAAGAATGATCTTGTGGTTATTTTTGACGCGGAGGATGAGCCGCACAAAGACATATACAACATCATAAACACGGTTATGTTGCGCGATGAAGTTGATATAGTGCAATCCGGCGTTCAACTTATGAACTACAACTCAAAGTGGTTTTCAACACTCAATGTTTTGGAATACTTTTTTTGGTTCAAATCATCCCTCCATTATTTTTCTCGCGCCGGCATGATTCCGCTGGGAGGGAATACCATATTTTTCAAGAGAGATTGGATCAATAAAGTTGGCGGTTGGGATGAAGATGCACTCACAGAAGATGCCGATATTGGTATTCGGTTGAGTGTGGCAGGGGCAAAAATTCGTGTTGTGTATGACGAGCTGCATGTAACGCAGGAGGAAACACCACCAGATACGGCAAGCTTCATAAAGCAACGCACGCGTTGGAATCAGGGATTTATACAGATATTGCTTAAGGGCGATTGGCTGCACCTTCCGAAGGTGTCACAGAAAATACTGGCCGTGTATGTTCTCACGTGGCCGATTATACAAGCGTTGTTGTTTCTATATATCCCATTTTCCGTATGGATGATTGCGAATATAAAAATGCCGGTTTGGGTGGCAATTCTTGCGAATTTTCCGCTCTATGTGCTTATAATGCACTTCGTAACATACAACATCGGTCTCTACGAATTTATTAAGGGGTATGGCTTCCGGTATAGTGTATTCCATCCTTTCAAGATGTTGCTTGTATTTTTCCCGTATCAGATAGTTTTGAGCATCGGCGCATTTCGCGCTACATGGCGCACACTCAAAGGCAACATAACATGGGAGAAAACCCTGCATATAAACGCACACAGGGAAGCGCGTGGCATTGTGCCGGAAACAAATATTAGACGGGTATTAGCAAGAGAACGGGTATGAGTATGTACAAGAACTTTTTTCAAAAAAGAGGAGAGTTATTGCTGGTAATTCTATTACTGGTTATTTCCGGCGTGTCGCATGGCTATAATATGTTCCATTTTCCATATTACGAAAATGATGAGGGGACATATATGTCGCAGGCATGGTCATTGGTAACGGAAGGGAAGCTGGCGCCTTACACATATTGGTACGATCACGCGCCGGCAGGATGGATGCTCATAGCCCTGTGGACAAAACTCACCGGCGGATTCTTTACATTCGGTATGTCTGTTAATTCCGGCAGGGTTTTGATGCTGGTGTTGCATCTTATTTCATCGGCTTTGCTGTATTACATAGCAAAGCGGTTAAGCGGCACGAAACTTGCCGGCATTATTGCGGTGCTGATATTTTCACTCTCTCCGCTCGGCATCTATTTCCAACGCCGCGTATTGCTGGACAACATTATGATATTTTGGGTACTTGGTTCATTGGCAATATTGCTTAAAGAGAAACTAAAATTACGGCATATTATTGTAAGCGCGATGATGTTTGGTGTAGCCGTGTTGACGAAAGAAAATGCCATATTTTTCATACCAGCATTCTTATACGCTATTTATTCCCACTCTAATCCAGCGTACCGAAGTTTTGCGATTGTGAAATGGCTGATTATATCCGGCTCTATCATATCGTTATATTTTCTCTACGCTTTGTTGAAAGGTGAGTTTTTTCCGGTTGGTATGTTTGGTGGAAATGATCCGCATGTCAGTTTGTTAGGAACTTTACAGGAGCAATTAAATCGTGGTAGCGGGTTGCCTTTCTGGGATTTAAAAAGCGATTTTTATATCACACTACAAACATGGCTCTCGCGTGATTATTTCACAATAGTAACAGGTGCCATTGCAACGTTATTGGGTGCTGTGTTGAGTATAAAAATAAAATCGCTTCGGATTTCTGCATTTTTTGCTTTACTTTTTTGGGTTTTTCTTTTGCGTGGCAAACTTGTTATTGATTTTTATGTTGCGCCACTTATACCACTTTTAGGATTGAACATAGGTGTCTTACTATCTGTTTTTCTACAATGGGTAAGCAAATCTAATATAATTTATTACTCAGTCTTTTCAGCGATTTTTATAATAATAATTCCAGTAGTGCTATTGAGTAATACTATTGGTCAATATACAAAGGATGAAACAACCCCGCAGATTGAGGTGGTAAATTGGATAAAAAAGAATTTGCCTGCAGATAGTAACTTAGTCGTTGATTATTATGCTTTCATAGATCTGCGAGATGCACGTTCTGAAAATGATAAGGTATTCCAAAATGCACATTGGTTTTGGAAAGTGCAAGCAGATCCCGAAATTCGCGATGGCATATATAAGAACGATTGGAAAAATATTGAATATATCATTCTTAGTCATGAAATGCTTAAGCAAATTGAAGAAGGCAACATGGAATTTATTAGAACGGCACTTGATCAATCAGTATTAGTTATGGAATGGAGAGAAAATTCTACCTCGTATTTTGATTTTGAAAAGTATATTTCCACAAATGGCGATTGGGCGCGGGTTCTAAAGGTTCAGGAAACTTATAGAGCTACTTTGGATACTGCTTGGCGTAATTACAGACAGGAATATATTCAATCCTATGGACAAGTCGTGGATCCGCAGCAAAATAATAGAACAACCTCCGAAGGGCAATCATATGCTATGTTACGTGCCGTATGGCAAGATGACCGCGAAACATTTGATGGTGTATGGCAATGGACGCAGGATCATTTGCAACACCGATCACAGGACAAACTTATTTCGTGGTTATGGGTCAAAGATGGCGATACGTACAAACTTGGTGATTCTGCTCCTGCGTCTGATGCTGATGAAGATATTGCGCTTGCGCTACTGTTTGCGTATAAACGGTGGGACTATGAGGCTTACTTGTCGTATGCAAAAGATATTATCAACGATATATGGGAGCATGAAGTGATGGAAATTAACGACCGCTATTATCTTATGGCCGGCGTGGACATGCGCCGTGGTAAGGGGTATCTTGTTAACCCTTCCTATGTATCTCCGGCAACATATCGTATTTTCGCGGAAGTGGATACAGCGCATCCGTGGCTGACACTTGCCGATAACAGCTATACTTTGCTTGCCGATGTAACCGCTATGGAAGGGAATAGGGTAGGGCTACCGTCTAACTGGATATTTGTTGACGCAGAAAGCGGGGCTGTGCAGTCTGCCTCAGATTATATACAAAGTGAATCAGACATGTACGGATACGATGCGTTTCGTACCATGTGGCGCGTAGCACTGGACTGGCAATGGTTTAAGGAGCCGCAGGCATATGATTATCTGAAAGGAACATCCGTATTTTTTGCTGATGAATGGCGCGTAAATAAATCTGTAGCAACAGCGTATTCTCTTGATAGCAAGCGCAAAGCATCCGGTGATATAAGCACAAATGTAGGCGCACTTTCTGCGTTTATTTTTACGGATCCGCCAATGGCGAAAGAATTTTATGAAAACGTGTTTGAAAATAGTTTTTCATTTGAGAGCGGTTATTGGGACGATCCCAACAATTACTACACACAAAACTGGGCATGGTTCGGCACGGCGCTCTACAGCGGCAATCTTCCGAATTTGTGAGTAGGATTTTGCAGGGTAACGGGATCAGGGACGCTTATTTTACTCACAGCGTTAAAATCATTTCAGTTTTGTGTAATTATCTAATATAATATATCTACGGTCGATTTTTGTTTTGTTTTAAAAAATATAAAAAGCGTCCCTGACCTCGTTATCCGTTATTCCGGCTCACGGAGCTGGTGGATGGTGGCGTTCTCAGCGTACGCATCACGCGCGCCTTCCCGCTGGCACAGGCGTGTGACGCGCTCCAATACATGCAGGACGGCCGTCATAACGGCAAAGTTGTCGTGCGCGTGAAGTAAATTAAACATATTCTATGGCTGCCGGTCGGGATAATTCATTGGTGCTTTCCTACCTTGACTTGCGCAAGGCGGTGGGTATTATCGGTATTGCGCTGCCCTTTGTGCTGGTTGCCGGCAGAATGCTCTTGGAACAGCCGGGCATCTTAAGTTCTATCAGCAGTTACTATTACAGCGTAATGGGGGACGTGTTCGTGGGAAGCTTGTGGGCTATCGGCGTGTTTCTTTTGTCGTACCGCGGATACGAACGCGCGGACGACGTTGCGGGCGATCTTGCCTGCGTTTTTGCAATCGGCGTTGCTGTATTTCCGACGGCGCCGGATGCGGGAGTGTCAGCGCGCCAAGCGTTCATCGGCGGCGTGCACCTTTTTTTTGCGGCGTGCTTTTTTCTGACGCTCTCGTTCTTCGCGCTGAAACTTTTCCGGAAGACCGATCCGGCCCAGCCGCCGACGCGCCGGAAACTCCTTCGCAACGCGGTATATACGCTGTGCGGCTATACCATGCTCGCATGCCTTGCGCTTATTGTGTTGCACAAGTTTTTTCCCGGCTTCGTACCGCTGCCGCAGCCGGTTTTCTGGCTGGAATCGCTGGCTATCACGGCGTTCGGCATTTCCTGGTTCGTCAAAGGCGAGGCGATTTTGCAGGACGAAGTTGCGGGCGGTGCATAAATCTTTGTATAGAACGCACAGCATGAAATAGCGCTCATTGTGCTTTGGCGACCCGACCGCCAATTGGCGTTCGGGTCGCCAGAGCGCTATTTCATGCTGTGCGTTCTATATATGCCTCTTGGTGTCATTTTAGATGATTTGATGCGCATATTTGTCAAAATAGATTTAGTATGATAGAATGGCAACATCAATGCAGCGTTGATTTGGAGAAATGGATCGAGTCTTTATATTCATCGCATTTTGCTTGATATGAGATAGACTCATTTTATCAACTCTTCTTATAGCTTTATGCAAAAAGGAACAATTGCCCGTCTTATTACCGATAAGGGATTCGGGTTCATCAAGCGCGAGGGTGAGGAAAAAGATCTCTTTTTCCACTCTAACGAGCTCGATGGTGTAACATTCGACGAGCTTCGCGAAGGCGATCGGGTGACATTTGAAGTCGCCGACAGCCCGAAAGGGCCGAATGCGGTCAAAGTCAGCAAGGCCTAGTCAGTAAGACACAAGCACTAAGCGCTCCGACCCCAAGTCGGAGCGCTTTGCTTTTTCCATAAATTAATAGTATAATGTTAATAAATTTAGGATTATTACAATGAAAGGAAAGGAGGATGTTCTGAATGATTATCAGTGTAGGTTGGAATACTGGCAAGAGCGATATGCTGCCATTATTGCGCAGGGCACGAATGGCAAATTGTCTCAAGGTGAAATCCTTGACATAATGCTTCGAAAAACTTCGCTTTCGTCTGATGGAGCGGTTGCAAAAGGCATTGCCCACGGTTATCTTGAGCAGGGAATGTTGACGGTATAGGAGGATTGAAATGCCCGTAAGCTATTATGCAATTCTTGGCGTAAAGAGAGATGCGTCATCGGAGGATGTTCACAGGGCGTACCGGCGGCTTGCCGGCATATGCCATCCGGATAAAACCGGGGGCGTGCGTATGTTGTTTGACCTCATTCAAGAAGCTCATGACGAGCTTATGGATATCGCGAAACGCAAGCGGTATGATTCATTCCTGCAATATCTCAATGAACAGCATTCGGATTGGAAAAAAGGAGGTCCCAATGGCGCGCATAAAAAGAGTAACCGGCGGGAAGAATATAATGCAAAAGACAACCAGAAGGAGGAGATGCTTAATCCAAGGGAACGATGTGAGATTTGCGGAGGGTTTGGCCGTTTATTTGTGAAAGTGTCGAATCAGAAAGAACTTTGTGGATGGTGTGACGGTACTGGATGGGTTCGGAGGAAATTTTAAACGGAAAGGAGGCGCCATAATGAACTGGATAATGGGGTCAGGATAATGATAATGGGGTAGGTATCGGTTTCTACAGGAAATGATTTATATCTGCCTTGATAGAGATGGCCCGATCCTATGGATTTGTGTACGGTGTGCCATCTACGGGTATGCGTATTGGTTATCCAGCTCATGAATGATGACATGTCACCATCTTTCTTTGGATAGAGTACCACATGCCAATGATTGGGCATAACACAATAGGCAAGGATGCGCATATCCTGCCGTTCCTGCCCTTCTGTGAGTATCTGTTCAAATTGCTTGTATTCCTTGTCTGTATTGAACATATGCACACGGGCATTTGCGCGATTGATTACATGATATACAATTTCTCCCACGTCTGCGCGTAATAGTCGGGCCATGTATACAGACTACCATGTGGTTAATAGTTTGTTAATGGGGACTGACCCCAATTTCCAATTTCAATTTCACTGGAAAAGGGAGGACTAAGACCGGCTTATCTTGAATTCTTCCTCCTCATCCTTATGATTTTTAATATATTCCTGAATCATCTCTGTTGTGACATTCCCGGTCATGACTCCAACTTACTATGCTGAAGCCTTCGCCTGAAGGCGAGGGAACTCCAAACCCCCGGAGAGGGACCTAAGAGTTAAAAAAGAACCCTCGATTAGAGGGTTGAGTTAACCAGTAGCCATCGAAAACATGCGGGCGCAGTAAGGTAAAGGAGTGTTATGGACTCTCCTGCTGCTTGAATCTCGGTGGCGTCATTGACAGGGAGGAAGATGTTGATACGGCTCCAGTCAGGCTTGAGCCCAAAAAAATCTGCCACTGCTGTTACCAAAAAAGACTAGCGGTCCAACTTCTTCTTGAGTTCTTCAATTCTCTGCCTTTTCCAATCAAGATTTTCATACTCTTTCAATAACGGCTTCCCTCTCTGTGATCGGAGTTCCGCAATTCTTTTTTGATCTATGTCACTTGCAGACACGACAGATATTTCCTTAAAAGACACATCTTCCTCTGAGAGCTTTTTCTTGAACCATGCGAGATCATCCTCGCGAAAAATGATGCAGTCTTTCCCTGGTAGAGCAAAGAACGTATGAGGCTTTTCTGTTGTGAGAATTTCCAGACACCTTGAGAGGCCATCCCTGTTGGCAAACTGGAGAGCAATTTCCTTAGTATCAGCCATCCTTCTAGTCCTTACGCCAGTTCTCCTCGCGGGTCCTTGCGGCGCGTTTACTTTTCTGCCTACTCGCTTTGTACGCATTTTGTCAACCTCCGGCACTCATAAATTTATGAACTTCAGTTC
The DNA here is from genome assembly GCA_964479945.1 of uncultured Candidatus Saccharibacteria bacterium. GTDB lineage: Bacteria > Patescibacteriota > Minisyncoccia > Ryanbacterales > 2-02-FULL-48-12 > CAYZNS01. The sequence goes on along the minus strand of CAYZNS010000007.1, from coordinate 66 downwards.
TACTAGATAAAACGAAAGTGCCAGTGGTTTAGTCATGGGAAATGGAAATGGGGAATGGGGGAATGG